>NZ_KV757663.1 GCF_001712795.1 Nostoc sp. KVJ20 | reverse complement strand
ACTAGGAACTGGGGACTGGGGACTGGGGACTGGGGACTAGGAACTGGGAAAAAGTTTTCCCAATACCTAATACCTAAGAACTGAGAAAAAGTTTTCCCAATACCTAATACCCAATCCCTAATACCTAATACCCAATCCCCAGTCCCCAGTACCCAATCCCCAGTACCCAACTAACTATTTACTAAGTAGTGGCAAAAGTAATGTCACAAAATAATAAACCAAAGGAGCAGTGAAAATATAGCTGTCGGTACGGTCTAAAATACCACCGTGACCAGGGATTAACTGTCCAGAATCTTTGACTCCAGCATCCCGCTTGAGTAGAGATTCAGTTAGATCCCCTAAAAGACTAGCAATGCCAATCAGCAAACCCAATGCTAGACCAGTAAAGGGGGATCTGGGCAAGTGGAGATAATAGGCTCCTGCTATAGCTACGGCAACACTTGAAGTAATGCCAAAGACAGCACCTTCTACAGTTTTTTTCGGGCTAATATCAGACAGACGAGTTTTCCCAAAGAATTTACCAATGGTGTAGGCACCAATATCGGCTGCCCAAATACACAAAAAAGTCAGCAGTGTTGCTGTAAAACCTTGTGATAAAGAAGCGGAATTTGCCTTTTCCCAGAAATCTGTCCAGGTTGCGGGCCAGTATCCTCCGAAAGGGAGATTGCTAAAAGCAGCACTATCAATTGCTCGTAACCGCACCCAGTAACTCGGCAAATAACCTACATAAAATAGCCCCATAATAGAAGCGGAAACATCAGCGATCGTGGCAAACTTTGGCTGAAACAGCAGGTAAAAACAAATAAGTGTTCCAGCTATTGGCATTACAGCGTCAGCTAAACTGCCATCCAGGGTACAAATCACCAGCAATATTTGGCTGACAGCCATAGTGGTTTTTGCGGCAGGAGCGATGCCTCTGGCTCGCACTAAATTAAAATATTCCTGTTGACCCAAAAAGATGATGACCGCAAAGATGATGGTAAAGTACCAACCCCCCAAAAGGGTTGCTGAAAGAGCAAGAGCGATCGCAACAATTCCACTTATAATCCGAGACCAAGGCATAAAAGTATTTGGGATTGGGTACTGGGTACTGGGGATTGGGTATTGGGGATTGGGTATTGGGTATTTGGAAAACTTTTCCCAGTCCCTAGTCCCCAGTCCCTAATCCCTAGTCCAGTTTCTCACCACTGAGGATAAAAATGGGATCAACGGCGGTAAAGGTTTGAGAAAAGCCACGTGTCTCTAGACGGTTAACCGCAGACTGGACGACTTCGATATTTCTAGCCCTCAACAGAGAAAAGCTTTGGGAAATAGCATACAGACTTTCTAGATTAGCAGCTGTGGCTACAACCCGACCGGATGGCGGCAAATAATGCCAAGCTGCTTGCAGTATTTCCTGAATGGGTCGGCCTCCCTCGATACAAACACGGTGAGGGGTAATTTTGAGATCATGTAAACACTCTGGGGCACTGCCTTCAACAACTTCGACATTTTTCACATCAAAGCGATCGCAGTTACGCTTGATTAGATTAGCGACTTCTTCATCCCTTTCTATAGCGATAATCTTTCCACCTGGACACAATAGCCCCACCTCTACCGGAATTGTACCCGTCCCTGCGCCAATATCCCACAACACGGAATCTGATTTTAGTCGCAGTTGGGAAATTAATAACAGTCGGACTTCTCGCTGACTCAGGGGAATTCCTGGCAAATGTTCAAACAATTCATCAGGAATACCAGGGGTAATATAGGGCCAAAGTTGGGAAGGCATAGAACTACGCAATTATACTAAAGATATCGATTTGCCAAATTGAAAAGCAATAAGCTATAAAAACTTTTCAACCGTAGCATTAGAAGAAAACATAATGATTGGCGAAATATTAAGCGATCGCTATGAAGTTCAGCAGCTATTAGGAAAAAAAGCAGGGCGGCGGACGCTATTAGCCCGTGATTTGCAAACTCAGGAATTAGTTGTAATCAAGTTACTCTCTTTTGGTAGTGACTTTGAATGGGATTCACTCAAGCTGTTTGAGCGAGAAGCCGAAACTTTAAAAAACCTAGCACATCCCTCAATTCCTGGCTATTTAAACTATTTTGAGGTAAATTTACCAACCATCAAAGGATTTGCTCTAGTACAAACTTATATCCCTGCACAAACCTTAGAGCAATGCTTACAAACTGGGCGGACTTTTACAGAAGTTGAAGTCAAATATATAGCCAAAGCACTTTTAGAGATTCTCGTTTACCTACATGGGCTTTATCCGCCTGTGATTCACCGTGATATTAAGCCTAGCAATATTTTATTGGGGGAGCGCTCTGGTAATAGTATCGGTCAAGTTTATTTGGTAGATTTTGGCTCAGTGCAAACAGTCCTGGCTACCGAAACCGGGACAAGAACTGTGGTAGGAACCTACGGCTATATGCCACCAGAGCAATTTGGCGGACGCACTGTTGCAGCATCAGACCTTTATAGTTTAGGTGCAACCTTAATTTATTTAGTTACGGGCAATCACCCAGCAGATTTACCTCAAAAGGATTTTCGCATTCAGTTTGAACAACTGGCTAATTTGAGTCCCAGCCTGACTAGTTGGTTAAAGTGGATGATTGAACCCAGTTTAGAACGGCGTTTGAGTTCTGCGAGTGCTGCACTGGCAGCTTTGGAGAAACCACAACCGACAAACTTGCCTACTTTAGTTGTTGGCAAACCAGATGGGAGTAAGATTCAACTAACGAAAAATGCAGACTCTCTAGAAATTATCGTTCCACCAGCTGGTTTTGATCCATCAATAATATTCACAGGTTTATTTGCGATCGTCTGGAATTCATTTATCCTCTTTTGGACAATTGGCGCACTCTCAGCGCCTTTTCCTGTCAACATCCCCTTTGCCTTGTTCTCACTTCCTTTTTGGGGTGCTGGCTTTATGATGGTGTATAAACTTTTCTTTAATTTGTTTGGACGCATCTGTTTACGCTTAAATCCCGAACAAATTGCCTTAACCTGGGAGTTGTTTGCTTGGAAATTTTATCGTCCCCGTGCATCACCAAGACAAAGTATTACTAAGTTGGTTTATATTCCAAAACATTTTACTAAAGACTCAGAAGGCACTAGAATTGCCGTTCCAGCACAATTGGATATTTGGGTAGGAGTAAAAAAATATCAACTTGGTAGTATTGGTGGTGCGATTAAATCTGAAGCGGAACTGGAATGGCTAGCTCAGGAATTAAGCGATTGGTTAGATTTGCCAATTACCAATCCAATTAGAAGTTAGTTGCACTCATCGGATTTGAGCCATCAATGTCTATATTTAATTACAGATGCCTTAGAGGAAATTTATATGTTTGGACTAGGATGGCCAGAAATAGCTGTAATTAGCATAGTCGCTATTCTAATTTTCGGCCCAAAAAAAATTCCCGAACTGGGAACTGCACTGGGCAAAAGCCTACGAGGTTTTAAGGAGGAGATGAAAACCCCCAGCGAGGAAAACAATCAGGAAGAAGAAAAACAGTAATTAAAAAAGTCAGAAGACAGGAGTCAGCACACTGCTTCCTCCTGATTCCTGACTACAGCAAGGTATTCACAACAGAAGAAGGTGTGATTCCATTTTGGGAATCGATAACAGTTGTGCCAGGACTTTGTTGATGTGTCTCTTCTTTCGCTAAACCACGCAGCTTAATTAACTTAATAGCCCTAGTGACGCTTTCTGGTAAAATCACCACCAGACTGTTATCAGGAGCCATGTCTAAGCCTTTATTTATCGCTTGGGTTTCATCCAAAATTGATTCATAGCGGCTATCAGACTTAACTTCGGTGATGCCTTGAATAATCAATTGGGCGGCTGATCCCCGTGCCCGTCCCCGTGTGTCATCGTCTTCTTTGATGATGATGTAATCAAAAATTTGTGCTGCTAATTTACCCAAAGTAACAAAGTCTTCGTCACGGCGATCGCCTGGGCCACCAATTACGCCAATCCGTTGCCCTGTAGTCCAGTTCCGCACAAAGGAACCGACAGCTTCATAACTGGCTGCGTTGTGGGCATAGTCTACCAAAGCATGGTAGTTTCCTAGATTAAATAAATTCATCCGTCCCGGCGTTTGGCTAACTGAAGCCCGGAAGGTCTTCAAACCAGCACGAATCTGTTCAATTGTGACGTTTTGCACGAATGCTGCCAAACTTGCAGCTAAAGCGTTGGCAATCATAAACGGCGCACGTCCGCCCATTGTTAAAGGTATATTTTCGGCTCTTTCTATGCGGTGTGTCCAATCACCTTTAACAATTGACAAATAGCCATTTTCATATACTGCTGCGACTCCACCCTTTTGGATGTGCTTCCGCACTAATTCCGAGTCGGGATTCATGGTGAAGTAAGCAATATTAGCCTTAGTTTTTTCTGACATG
The DNA here is from genome assembly GCF_001712795.1 of Nostoc sp. KVJ20. GTDB lineage: Bacteria > Cyanobacteriota > Cyanobacteriia > Cyanobacteriales > Nostocaceae > Nostoc. The sequence continues at coordinate 104,351 of NZ_KV757663.1, read as the reverse complement.
GCGGCGACGCGGCGATCGTCGGCATTTAGTACCGCGTAACCATCCGGGAATACGGCTTCTGCTACTACACTTTTGAGGTTAGCTAACTGTTCAATGGTATCTATATCGCCAATTCCTAAGTGGTCGGAGGCTACATTTAAAACCACGCCCACATTTGCTGCTTCAAAGCCCAATCCAGAGCGGAGAATGCCACCGCGAGCCGTTTCCAGTACCGCTACTTCCACTGTGGGATCTTGGAGGATGACGTGGGCACTTTGAGGGCCTGTGTTATCACCAGATTCTACTAAGTAATCACCGATATATGTTCCATCAGTAGTAGTATATCCAACTACTTTCCCAGTCTGTTTATAAATATGTGCTAGTAGTCGGGTAGTAGTGGTTTTGCCATTAGTACCTGTGATGCTGAGAATCGGAATTTGGCTAGATTGCTCGTTAGGAAACAGCATATCCATCACTGCGCCAGCGACGTTACGAGGAATACCCACACTTGGAGCAACGTGCATCCGAAAACCGGGAGCGGCGTTAACTTCAACAATTACGCCATCGACTTCCCGCAACGGACGGCTAATATCCGTAGTGACGATATCGAGTCCGGCGATATCTAAGCCGATAATCTTAACTACCCGTTGTGCCAACCAAAGATTTTCTGGGTGAATTTCATCAGTACGGTCTACGGCACTACCACCTGTACTCAAGTTTGCCGTTGCCCTGAGATAACAAATAGTACCCTTGGGTGGCACGCTATTTAGGGTGTAGCCTTGCCTTTCTAGCAACTGGTAGCTGGTGCGGTCTAGTTCAATCTTGGTGAGGACGTTATCATGTCCTTCACCGCGATTTGGATCGAGGTTTGTTTCCTCAATCAGTTCGGAGATGGTGGATCTGCCATTGCCAATAACGTGAGCCGGTACGCGTTCGGCTACTGCGACTACTTTGCCATTTACCACCAATACTCTATGGTCACGCCCAACGTAATATCTTTCGACAATAATTGACCGGGAAACCTGTCTAGCAGCTTCGTATCCGGCTTCAGCTTCTTCCCAAGTTCTGATATCAATGGTGATCCCGCGTCCGTGATTACCGTCCAGAGGCTTGATAACGATGGGATAGCCGCCAACGTATTCAATGGCTTGTTCCAAATCGTCTAAGAAGTTGATCACCGTACCTCTGGGAACTGGCGCACCAGCGGCAGCGAGAATGCGTTTAGTGGCTTCTTTATCGCAAGCTAGTTCTACGCCCAGAATGCTGGTGTTGTCGGTCATTGTGGCCTGCATTCGCTTCTGATTCACGCCATAGCCTAGCTGAATCAAAAAGCGGGCTTCCAGAGACATCCAGGGAATACCTCTTTTTTCTGCTTCTTTAACGATCGCTTCGGTAGAAGGGCCTAAGGAAGCATCACGGGTGAAGTCTTTCAGGTCTTGGATATCTTGCTCTAGTTCTGCCTTGGGATAACGGCCTCGATCAACGATACTCTGGCACAGCCGGACTGCGGCTCGTCCAGCGTAACGTCCCGCTTCCTCATTCAGGTACTCGATCACTACTTGGTAAATTCCGGGTGTGGCAGTTTCGCGGGTGCGGCCAAAGCCGACATGCATACCAGCTAATTCCTGGAGTTCTAGGGCTACGTGTTCCACTATGTGACCGATCATAGTGCCTTCTTTCACTCGCATCAGGAAACCACCACGACAGCCAGGTGAACAATAATGGCCTTCCAGACTCGGCAGCGCCTCAACTAATCCTTCATAAAAGCCAGGGATTTCATTCGAGGGCGTCTCGCCAAGGGTTTCTAAATCGAGGCGCATGACGATCAGTTTGTGGCGTCGAATGCTCCAATAGTTTGGGCCGCGTAAGGTCTGGATCTTGAGGATTCTCATGGGAATAGGTAGATGGAGATTCGGAACCAAAATTCTAGTTTCTTACTGGAATTGACCGCTAAACTGTTCATCACAAACAGTTTTTTCTCTTTACATGGTATTCTTATCATTTTTCTACGGTAAGAAATAAATGTGCGGTCAACTCAGTGTAACCTCAGATACTCTATCCCGTCAGCTGGAGATTCGGTGTACAGCAGGCAATACAGTCCGCTGGTACAAGTGGAAGCGATCGCCGTAGCTGAGGATATGGAGACGTAAATTATGCACGGTTAACGGTTCATTAGCACCGACATGGGGTTCGTTGGTGTGGGTCAGCTCAGTGGGATCGACAATGGTGACACTGCCTTTACCCATAACTTGTAGCCAACCATCACGTTCAAACACAGCACAAGTATCTTCGTCAATGCCAATACCTAAGCGATCGGGATGAGCTGAGATCGCACTAATCAGTCGTCCCATCCGATTACGGTTGTGAAAGTGTTGGTCAACGATGACTTCAGGAATAAATCCCAAACCCGTTGCCATATCAACTAGGGAACGATTGGGCGACTCTCCACTACCGCCGCCAGCAATCATGTGATGCCCCATTACTGCCGCTCCTGCACTGGTGCCTGCTAACGTAAGTTGCCCCGCCCTCACCCGCTGACGAATAATTTCCATTGCTGGCGTATCTGCCAATACGCCACAAAGACGCAGTTGGTCTCCTCCTGTCAAAAATACCCCACTACAGGCTTCTAAGGATGCTTTGATCTGGGAGGCTTCACACTGTTCCCGTTCGCGGATGTCTAAAATCTCTACCTTCTGAGCACCCATTTCTTCAAAAATGCGAATATACCGACCACCGATGATAGCGGGTTCGCGAGAGGCAGATGGAATAATTGTAATATAAGCCTTACTAGCACCGGCACGTCCAAAAAAAGTTCGTAGGATTTCGCGCCCATGAACTTTATCTTCAGCACCTCCGATAACCAGAACGGCGGTTTTAGTTGCTTGGGGTGTCCTCATTTCTAGCGATTTAGCTTGTAATTGCGGCATTGTGTTTCTCCTGTCAACAACTCTCAGGTGAATTTAACAAGGCTCAGTTGCCTGATGATCTTTGCGCTTTGCTTTTTTGAGAGGACACTTTTTGGAAGTTTGGAACTGGGTCAGCCACTCTCCAAATTCTCGCTTAACGCTCGCGTTGCCTCAGTCTAAACGTGTTCGTTCCCTTTTCTCAAAGCCAGCGCCTTGTTTTTCACCTGTCCACTTGCAGCAGGGCAAAATAGTCTTTATGGGGCTAGATTCCCACTCTAGGGTTGGGGACGAGCAGTTAAGACTACGCTTTTTTCTGAGGCTGGCTCGATGCATCCTGGAAGTTGTTAACTTGATATGATTATTAATTTAAATGTAGTTGTGACAACATTTAAACATAAATTAAGTAATTAGAAAAACTTTTGATCCCATCTAAAATCCAAGAGGTCTGGTAGTTTTAGATACTATTGATAAAGTTTAACTGGAGTTTGCCCCGACCTTGGCTTGCTGATGTTTGCTAGACATTCAAATTTAAGATTAGTGTCCTCGAATACGAATAACTGTGCGCTTTGATATAGTTACGCTTTTTCCTGACTGTTTTAACTCTGTTCTCAATTCTGGGCTGCTAGGTAAAGCTTTAGCCAAACAGATTGCCGAAGTGCATCTGATTAACCCACGAGACTTTACCACTGACAAGCACCGAAAGGTAGATGATGAACCTTATGGTGGCGGCGTTGGGATGCTAATGAAGCCAGAACCTATTTTTACCGCTGTGGAGTCGCTGCCAATTCTAGCCCGAAGAGAAGTAATTTTGATGAGTCCACAGGGTCAAACAATCAATCAGCCTCTTTTGAAAGAATTGGTGACAAATTATGACCAGTTAGTAGTTATTTGCGGGCATTACGAAGGAGTGGATGAGAGGGTGCTGCATTTGGTAACTCGTGAAGTATCTTTAGGCGATTTTATTCTCACTGGCGGGGAAATTCCAGCAATGGCTTTGATTAATGGCGTGGTGCGGCTAATACCAGGAACCGTGGCTAAAACAGAGTCCCTCACAGCAGAAAGTTTTGAGGAAGGGTTATTGGACTATCCTCAATATACTCGTCCTGCCAATTTTCGCGGTTTGAAAGTGCCTGATGTCTTGCTCAGTGGGAATCACGCAGCGATCGCAAAGTGGCGTTACGAACAACAAATTCAAAAAACCCGCGATCGCCGCCCCGATCTCTTGGAGAAATTGGAGCAGGGGAGCAGAGGGGCAGGGGAAGCAGGGGAAGCAGGGGGAGAATAATAATTCCTAACTCCTGACAAATGACAAATGACTAAATGACAAATGACTAAAATTCGTATTGGTAACGGCTACGATATCCATCGATTAGTGAGCGATCGCGCTTTGATTTTAGGTGGAATTCAAATTTCTCATGAACTGGGTTTGTTGGGGCACAGTGACGCTGATGTGCTGACTCACGCGATTATGGATGCCATGCTTGGGGCATTATCTTTGGGCGATATTGGTCATTATTTTCCCCCTAGCGATCCCCAATGGGCGGGAGCAGATAGTTTAGTACTATTAACTCAAGTGCATAAACTAATTCGGGATCAAGGCTGGCAGATCGGAAATATTGACTCGGTGGTAGTAGCAGAACGTCCAAAATTAAAGCCTCATATTCACAAGATGCGCGACAAACTAGCGGCGGTTTTAGAATTACAACCAAATCAAATTGGTATCAAAGCTACCACCAATGAAAAATTAGGCCCCGTTGGACGCGAAGAAGGTATATGTGCTTATGCTGTCGTCTTACTAGTTGCTTCAGAGTAACTTTTGTTTTAGCCCCTGATTAAAAATATTCAAGACTGAATAGGATGGAAATAAATTTGAAATTATGAAATTTTTTAGCAAAATATTTCTGGTAATTAAACATTTTTGGTTGCCAATAATTTTGACTTCAGCAACAGCACTTACACTTACCGCCTGCAACCCGACTAATTTCAAAAGTTCAGCCGCTCAAGTGCCGCAATTAGTAAGTGCTATTCTCAGTGACCCTAAAACCTTTAACTACCCTTTGAGCCAGGAATCTCCCAATGTTTTTCCTCTAATTTATGAAGGGTTAACTACTGAAAATCCCATAACTGGGAACATCGAGCCTTCTTTAGCAGAATCTTGGGAAATTGCTGATGACAAATTGCGGTTTGTTTTTACCCTACGTCAGGGATTGAAATGGTCTGATGGGGAACCCTTAACAGCAGATGATGTAGTATTTACCTTCAACCAAATTTACCTGAACGAAGCGATTCCCGCAGATGCTAGAGATGTGCTACGGATTGGTGAAAGTCGAGCATTACCAAAGGTACGAAAAATCGATGCTCAACGGATTGAATTCACAACTCCAGAACCCTTTGCACCATTTTTAGGAACTTTAGGACTGCCAATTTTACCTGCCCATACCCTCGAACCATTTATCAAGACAAAAGACCAAGAGGGTAAGCCCATATTTTTGTCAAAGTGGGGCGTTGATACGCCTCCAGAGCAAATTATCGTTAACGGCCCTTACAAGCTAGAACGCTACGACACGAGTCAACGTGTAGTGTTTAGGCGCAACCCATACTATTGGCGCAAAGGCCCGAAAGGAGAACCCCAGCCTTATATTGAACGGGTTGTCTGGCAAATTGTAGAATCAACAGATACATCTTTACTACAATTTCGTTCTGGCGGATTGGATACTGTGGGAGTTTCACCAGATTATTTTTCTTTGCTAAAGGTGCAGGAAGAACAAGGGAATTTCAAAATTTTTAATGGTGGGCCAGCAACGGGTACGACGTTTGTTTTATTCAATTTAAATAAAGGTAAAAGGAATGGAAAACCGCTGGTTGATCCAGTTAAATCGCGTTGGTTCAATACTGTAGAGTTTCGGCAGGCAGTAGCATACGCAATTGACCGACAAACGATGATTAATAATACTTTTCGTGGTTTAGGTCAACCACAAAATTCACCCATTTCTGTACAAAGCCCTTATTATCTGTCGCCTAAAGAAGGACTAAAAGTTTATGAATACAATATAGAAAAGGCGAAAGAACTGCTACTAAAAGCAGGATTCAAATATAACAACAACCAACTAATTGATGCTCAAGGAAACCGCGTCCGCTTCTCGTTGCTCACCAATGCTGGTAACAAAATCCGCGAAGCAATTGGATCGCAGATTAAACAAGACCTGAGTAAAATTGGTATTCAAGTTGATTTCACTCCTCTGGCATGGAATACTTACACAGATAAGCTGTCAAATTCATTAGACTGGGAAGTTTCTATGCTGGGTCTGACTGGTGGTTTAGAACCAAATGATGGGGCTAATGTCTGGTCGCCTGAAGGTGGATTACACATGTTTAATCAGAAACCTCAAGCTGGACAAAAGCCAATTGAAGGTTGGGAAGTGTCTCCTTGGGAAGCAGAAATCGCTAAGTTATACATTCAAGGAGCAAGGGAATTAGATCCAGCAAAGCGGAAAGAAATTTATGCCGAAACCCAAAGGATTACCCAAGAAAATTTACCGTTTATTTATCTAGTTAATCCTTTATCAATGTCAGCAGTGCGTAATCGCTTTGAAGGTATCCAATACTCTGCATTGGGTGGCGCATTCTGGAACATTCATGAAATCAAAATAACAAATTAGTCATTGGTCATTGGTCATTAGTCATTAGTCATTAGTCATTACTTGTAGATAAAAACAAAAGATAAACGACAAAGGACAAAGGAAAAATGACAAATGACAAAGGACAAATGATAAAGGACAAATGATAAAGGACAAATGATAAAGGACAAAGGACAAATGACAAATGACAAATGAAAAAACCTTGCGATCGCTACTCGTTGCGGTTGCCAATGGTAAAGTTACCCCAGATACGGCTTTAGACTCACTCAAAAACTTAACTTATGAATCTGTGGGTGAATTTGCCAAAATTGACCACCATCGCCAGCTAAGAACTGGTTTCCCAGAGGTGATTTGGGGGCCTGGTAAAACTCCCGATCAAATTGCTCAAATTATGGAGGTGATGCGCCTCCGTAACCCGGTGGTGATGGCAACCCGCATTGAACCAGCAGTTTATGAAGTACTGCAATCAAAAGTTAGCGATTTGCGATATTACCAATCGGCGCGAATTTGTGCGATCGCTCCCCTTACCATCGAACCACAATTCCAGGGGGAAATTGGCATTCTTTCTGCTGGTACTGCCGATTTACCCGTTGCTGAAGAAGCCGCTGTCACCGCTGAACTTTCTGGTTTTCAGGTACAGCGCCTCTGGGATGTTGGCGTTGCTGGAATTCACCGTTTATTAAGTAATCGCCACCTGATTGAGTCAGCATCGGTGTTGATTGTCGTGGCGGGGATGGAAGGCGCTTTACCTAGCGTTGTTGCTGGTTTAGCGAGTTGTCCAGTAATTGCTGTACCCACCAGCATCGGTTATGGTGCAAGTTTTGGTGGTTTAGCACCTTTATTGACAATGCTCAACTCTTGTGCTGCGGGAGTAGGCGTAGTAAATATTGATAATGGTTTTGGTGCAGCAGTGTTGGCGGGGCAAATTTTGCGGACTGCCGAGAAATTGCGGTTGGCATCGGCTGTATCTTGAGTTAAGACATTGAAGTTATATCCAATATTTCAGTAAATATCAGTATTTAATGTAAAAAATAAACTGATATTGGAATTTGTCACCCTTAACTTCTTAAGCACCAAATATGAGCCACTACAGCGATTTGACATCTCAGCTACTTTGGCATTTGCCTGTAAATTGGACAGCCCTAGCACAAACAATTACAGATCCAGACCTGATGGGTCAGATTCAAAAATCTTGGAACCACTTTATACAAACAGGTCAAGTGTGGGCATTGTTGATTGGTTTAGTCATTGGCTATATGATTCGGAATCTAACTAGCTACGGCTAAATAAATTTTAGATTTTGGATTTTAGATTTTAGATTAATCCAAAATCCAAAATCTAAAATCTAAAATTGATGCCCCTTCCTTCATAATTTATGACCGAAAAACAAACTTGGAGCCAGCGGTTTGAATCAGCGTTACATCCAGCGATCGCTCGTTTTAATGCCAGTATAGGTTTTGATATTGAATTAATAGAATATGACCTGACTGGTTCTCAAGCTCATGCCAAAATGCTCGCTCATACGGGCATTATCTCCCCAGAAGAAGGAGAGCAACTGGTTGCCGGTTTAGAACAAATTCGCCAAGAATACCGCCAGGGTAAATTTCAGCCCGGTGTCGATGCTGAAGATGTACATTTTGCGGTTGAACACCGATTGACAGAAATTGTCGGCGATGTGGGTAAAAAAGTGCATACGGCGCGATCGCGCAATGACCAAGTTGGTACTGATACTAGACTTTACCTGCGCGACCAAATTCAGCAAATCAAAAGCGAATTGCGAGAATTCCAAGGTGTTTTACTGGATATAGCTGAAAAGCACGTTGAAACCTTGATTCCTGGCTACACCCACCTACAACGCGCCCAACCCGTGAGTTTAGCTCACCACCTCTTGGCATACTTTCAAATGGCGCAACGTGACTGGGAACGCTTAGGAGATGTTTCTCGCCGTGTGAATATCTCACCTTTGGGGTGCGGTGCTTTAGCGGGAACGACTTTCCCCATCGATCGCCACTACACAGCCAAACTATTGAATTTTGACGATATTTATGCCAACAGCCTCGATGGAGTGAGCGATCGCGATTTTGCGATCGAATTCTTGTGTGCTGCTAGCTTGATTATGGTTCACCTCAGCCGCCTTGCAGAAGAAGTTATTATTTGGTCATCTGAAGAATTTCGCTTTGTCACCCTCAAAGATAGCTGTGCTACTGGTTCCAGTATCATGCCCCAAAAGAAAAACCCCGATGTACCAGAACTCGTGCGGGGGAAAACAGGACGTGTATTTGGTCATCTCCAGGCAATGCTAGTGATTATGAAGGGGCTACCCCTGGCATATAACAAAGACTTACAAGAAGATAAAGAAGGTCTATTTGATAGCGTTAACACAGTCAAAGCCTCCCTAGAAGCGATGACGATTTTACTCAGGGAAGGCTTGGAATTTCGTACCCAGCGGTTAGCCGAAGCTGTGGCGGAAGATTTTTCTAACGCTACCGATGTAGCAGATTATCTTGCAGCACGGGGCGTTCCTTTCCGGGAAGCCTACAACCTTGTGGGTAAGGTAGTAAAGACTAGTATTGCCGCAGGTAAACTCCTGAAAGATTTGAAATTGGAAGAGTGGCAACAACTACATCCGGCATTTGCAGCAGATATTTATGAGGCAATATCCCCTCGTCAAGTTGTTGCAGCCCGAAATAGTCACGGTGGTACTGGCTTTGTGCAGGTTGGCAAAGCACTCATAGCTGCCCGCGCTCAAATCGATCGATAGGGGAATGGGGAGCAGAGGAAGAAGCAAAGGGGCAGGGGAGCAAAGGAGAAATAACCAATGCCCAATGCCCAATAATAAATAAAGGCGTACATTTGTACGCCCTAAAATATAAATAATCTAAATAAAAAGGCTTTAAGCAGAGAGCTTAATCAGTGTCAGCTGCTGTTGCTGCGCCTTCTTCTTCTTCACTCTTGGGTGGTCTTTGTTGGAACCTTCTCTGCATTCTTCCTGTCGTAGTTCGTTTACGAAACTTTCTGGCATACGCCTGGTTACGTAGCGCCTTTTCTTTTTTCGGGTTACGGCGCTTGGCCATGTTCACCTCATTAATAAACAACAAAAAAGTAGCAACTAGGCATCACGTAGGCAATATCAGTTACCAATGTTATTGATATACTTGTAGCCTAGTGCAGCAATAAATACGCTTTAAACAGTGTACTAGTCTACCGCATTCAACCTTGTTATGTCAATAATAATTCTGAATTATCCCTACTGGCTAGATGAAAAGTACCTTTTCTGAGATTCAAATAAATCAAAGAATTGATGGTTTTAGGAAACTTTTTTAAGCTTCTTATCAGTTAATTTAGATGGCTTATTACGTTTGAGTGCTGAAGGGACAACAACAGTAGCGAGGGCAAATAAGCTAAGGATAGAGGTGGGTTCAGGTACGGTGATTATGCTTGCAGAAAAACTGATGGGTAACTCACTATCTTCCGTCCCCAAATTTTCAAAACCTGGTGTCAGTGGTGGAACAGAAAAAACTTCTAAATAACTTGGTGTTGGCAAGAAACTAGCGAAAAATGGACTAGAATAGTTTCCCCCCGATGTAGAATAACCAAAACCATCACCTGTTAACTGCTGAGTATTAAGACTAATTAAATTGTCAACATTAAAAGGTTCATTTCCTGGTATTGGAGTGCCTACAGGTTGCAGACCAGTAATTGTTTCACCATTTCGTGTACCAGTAATTCCCAAAATCTGATAAAAACCTAAATCGTCAGGGGTGTTATCAGTTGTAAAAATACCAATCGCCTCTATACCAGTACCAGAATAATTCCAATTCCAAGCTAAAGCAGAGGCGGCTTGCATTGTACCGAAAACCAATCCAGATGTGGTGGTGAGGGCTATGGCAGATAGTAGAGCTAGATTTTTCATAGAGGTTGTTTATGCGATCGCTTTTAGCACACCAAAGGCGATCGCGGTTTTTGTAAAGGATTTTCGTATATTAAACTTAATTAGCAAGAATTTGGTGGCAATCTCCAATACCACTTAATTGCCTCTTCAGAATTCAGAATTTAGACATACTTATTCAGATTAATTTTTTGAAAGTGTCTTGAAAAAATATTAATGATAGCTAGTTTTGAGAGGGCTAATACTAGCTATAAACTGACAATTTTACTGATTCAATAAATGTTATGTATACATAAATACAGTGCTTCTATTGAAACTTGATGTTAGAATTAGTAATATTCTACGTAAATCGTGAGAATAAAATCTCGAATCACAAACATTTTGTATAAAACAAAACTCAACCAAAATTTTATTAGTTGAGTTTATGTAAGTGGTAGAGAACTATAGAATACAATACATAAATTTTGAAGATTGAACGTTATTGCTTTTTTTCCGGCAGCTGTCCAGTCCACACGTAGCTTATGGCGTATTGGACAAACAGTATTGGGTATAATATTTCGTCATCCCATTACTGGCACTAGTATCATCCCAATTTTACCCGATGGTCGGATAGTACTGATCCGGCGGCGTGATGATGGTCTTTGGGCATTGCCTGGAGGAATGGTGGATTGGGGAGAAGATATTCCCAACACAGTCCGCCGGGAATTGATCGAGGAAACCGGACTAGAATTGGTGAAAATTAACCGTTTGGTAGGAGTTTACTCTGCACCAGACCGCGATCCCAGAATCCATTCAATTTGTATTGTGGTTGAAGCCGAGGTACATGGGACAATGGAAATTCAGGATACTTTAGAAGTCATGGAAATCCAAGCTTTCTCTCCCAATTTCCTCCCTTCAGGACAGATGTCTCACGACCATACTCGGCAGTTGCAAGACTACTTGAATGGCTTGACAACACTGGCATAACAATATATTTAGTCATTAGTCCTACCCTGTGATAAACTGCTGGCGCATCTATGTCATTTGCTGCCAAAGTATGATCTAAGGAAATCTTCTCTACTAGAGGTTTCCCCAAAGAGAGTCCACGCGAACGGTTGACACTTCTCTATTTGTAATTGTCCAAAACTAATTGTTAATAACCAATGACCAATGACAAATGACCAATGACAAATGACTATTTATTATGATGCTAAAAGTTAACTACTAAATTAAAATGGATACACTATTCCGTAACTCGCGGAGAAAGCTCTCTCAAGGGCTATTATTCTGGCGTGAAGTCGGTGAAAAAACTCCTATAATTTTTTTACATGGTGCTTGGAATGAGAGCAGTCAATGGTTATCTGTGATGGAGTCCCTTGCACAAGATTTTCATTGTTTTGCACCTGATTTGTTAGGGTTTGGTGAATCAGAAAATCCGAATATCCACCATTCGATAGATTTACAAGTTGAATGTCTAGCTGAGTTTTTGCAAGCTGTAAAGCTAGAAAAAGTGTATTTAGTGGGGCATTCTCTTGGGGGGTGGATTGCTGCTAGCTATGCTTTAAAGTATCCAGAAAAAGTTGATGGTGTAGTATTGCTAGCACCAGAGGGTGTAGAGATAGCAGGACAAGAACAGTATTGCCGGAAGATGCGGCGATTATTGAATTATCCACCACTACTAGTTAAATTATTGCGATCGCTAATTCCCTTAACTAAAATCCTGGGTTGGCATGACAAAATTGCCCAGGATTTGCAATTACGTCAGGAATTGCTGCGTTACCCCATAGCTTGTCAGTTACTTTTTAAACGACGACAAGTAGAAATTGAGGCGGAATTCCTGCAAAAGCAGCTTTACATGATAGATGCCCCAGTTTTTATTTTACAAGGTGGTCAAGATACACCAGATGCTTTAGCCAAGAGCCGGGTTTATGCTCAACTGATGCCAAAAGTCGAGTTGAAAATGATTGCCCATGCCGGAAATGACTTACCAGAATCTTCGGCTGGGGTTGTGGCGATTGAGATTCGCGAGTTTATTGAAGGTATTTTAAAAAGCGATAATTTAAACGAATTAAACTAGCTCATTCAGAGTTTGTTGCCAATACATTTGAATTGTTTCTTGCCCGTGAAAACTCGGATTCCTATTCCTTATTCTTCATTACTATTTCTCGCATTCCCCAAAAAATTAAATTTGATTCCACAATCAAACTATCTGCAATCTCAGGATATAAGACTCGTAGATAGTTTAGTAATAAAGTGCGATCGCCACCTTTAATTGCAATTTTCCCATTAGGAAACAATTGCCACCATGCTTCAATAAAATCTTTAATTCCAGCTAATATTGTATAAATAACTCCACTTTGAATAGCCTCTATAGTATTAAGAGCAAAACGCGGTGGAAGATACGGAAAACTTTGATTTTCTACTAATGGTAATTGTCCTGTTTGTTGACCGAGAGTCGCAAACTGCAAACCCAATCCCGGCAAAATTGCACCTCCAACTAGACACTCCTTATCATCCGCAGCCGTAAAAGTCAGCGCTGTTCCTGCATCAATCACCAACATTGGAAAACCCCAAGTTTTTCCCGCACCCCATAAAGCTAAAGCGCGGTCAATTCCTAATGTGGGATAGATACCTTTGAGCGGTACTTGGTTTAAAGTAATAACGTGAGTATTTGGGTAAGTTTGCCAAATAGCAGTTTGGCTAGGAACTACGGATGCGAGGAGAAGAGGGTAGGGGGGAGATGTGTTTGTGAGAAAATCACCTTGCTGACTAGGTAGAAAAATTTTCTCTAGAAAATAATCTAGAGTTTGACATTCAGCCAGTTGTTGTATAACAGACTCAGGAAGATAGTCAGTATCCCAGGCGGAATAAAGTGTTTCGCCAATAAACAATGCCCAATGCAGTCGGGAATTACCAATTTCCAAGGCTAGGCAAATTTCCTCTCTGTGTTCTCCGTGCTTCTGCGGTTTCACACTTTTAACTTTTTTAAGTCAACCATAAATTTTTTAATAAAAATTAACATTCAAGCCGTGTCACAATAAAAGAAGAGGAAGAAATACTCATTGTGTCAAGGAGGGAGTTATGGTAGCGCTCACCGAAAAAACTGAAAAACGGCTCACCATACAGACTGTGGAGATTGCTCAAGAGACGACGGCTATTCGCTCTTTGGACTGGGATCGCGATCGCTTCGATATTGAGTTTGGTCTGCAAAACGGTACTACTTATAACTCGTTTCTGATTCGCGGGGAGCAGACGGCCTTAGTTGATACCTCCCACGAAAAGTTTCGCCAACTATATTTTGATACGCTCACCGGATTAATCAAGCCAACAGAGATTGATTATTTAATTATCAGCCACACTGAGCCAGACCATAGCGGTTTAGTTAAAGATTTGTTGCAAATTGCTCCAGAAATTACCGTTGTCGGTTCTAAGGTGGCGATTCAGTTTCTAGAAGATTTAGTACATCAGCCATTCAAGCGGCGGATTGTGAAAAATGGCGATCGCTTAGATTTGGGTAATGGTCATGAATTTGAATTCGTGATTGCCCCAAATTTACATTGGCCAGATACAATTTTCAGCTTCGACCACAAAACCAAAGTTCTCTACACCTGCGATGCTTTTGGTTTGCACTATTGCTCAGATAGCACCTTTGATGAAGACTTGGCAGCTATCGAAGAAGACTTTCATTACTACTACGATTGCTTGATGGGGCCAAATGCACGTTCAGTTCTCTCTGCCTTGAAGCGGATGGCGGAATTGAAAACCATCGATATGGTTGCTACAGGACATGGGCCATTATTATCTCACAACGTTGAGGAACTAATTGGACGTTACCGCACTTGGAGCCAAAGCCAAAGCAAGCCAGAAACAGCAGTTGGAATATTTTACGTTTCCGAATACGGATATAGCGATCGCCTCGCCCAAGCAATTGCCAACGGTATCGGTAAAACCGGTGTCGCCGTGGAAATTGTCGATTTGGGATCTGAAGTCGATTTACAAGAACTGCGGGAATTAGTTAGCCGTTGTGCTGGACTAATCGTTGGTCTACCTCCGGCTTCTGGCGCTGCGAACATTCAATCTGCACTCAGCACAGTTTTAGGATCAGCTAAAGAAAAGCAAGCCATCGGTATTTTTGAAGCCGGCGGTGGCGATGATGAGCCAATAGATCCTTTGCTGAGTAAATTCCGCAATTTGGGGTTGACGACAGTTTTTCCAGCGATTCGGATTAAACAAACACCCACAGAAAACACCTACAAGCTTTGTGAAGAAGCGGGTACAGACTTAGCTCAATGGGTAACACGCGATCGCAGTATCAAAGCCATGAAATCCCTGAGTGCTGACTTAGATAAAGCACTAGGTAGAATCAGCGGCGGACTATATATTATTACGGCCAAAAAAGGCGATGTTTCCAGTGCGATGCTAGCCTCTTGGGTGAGTCAAGCTAGCTTTAAACCCTTGGGATTTTCCATTGCAGTCGCTAAAGATCGGGCAATTGAATCACTGATGCAAGTAGGCGATCGCTTTGTTCTCAACGTTTTAGAAGAAGGCAATTTCCAACCACTCATGAAGCACTTTTTAAAACGGTTCGCCCCTGGTGCAGATCGCTTTGAAGGTGTAAGAACCCAGCCAGCTGAAAATGGTGCGCCTATTCTCAACGATGCCCTCGCCTACATGGAGTGTGAAGTCATCAGTAGAATGGATTGTGGCGACCACTGGGCAGTATACAGCACAGTCTACGCCGGACGAGTTTCTAAACCAGAAGCTTTGACTGCTGTGCATCACCGTAAAGTCGGTAATCACTATTAATTTTGGATTTTGGATTTTGGATTTTAGATTAATAATCCAAAATCCAAAAACACTCACACTCAATAAAGCATTTGTGCAGTATAGACCTTATTACTTAATCTCCAAAATTTGGATGTTTAATTAACAATCCAAAATCTAAAATCTAAAATCTAAAATTGTTCCAGCCATGTCAAAAAATAAACCCCGTGATGTTCAAGTTTATCCAATAGCTACAGATACAAAAATACTGCGATCGCGCAGTTGGTCAAGGCTGAGATTTGAAATTGAATATGCTCTTGCTAAGGGTACTACTGCTAATTCTTATTTAATCGAAAGCGATAAAAACGCAATTATCGATCCTCCAGGGGAAACGTTTACGCAAATTTATTTAGAAGCCTTGCAGCAACGTTTCCATCTCGAAGACCTAGATTATGTAATTTTGGGACACGTAAATCCTAACCGCGCTGCAACTTTAAAAGCTTTGTTAGAAATTGCCCCGCAAATCACCTTTGTGTGTTCTAATCCAGGGGCGATAAATTTACGTGCGGCGCTGGAAAATCCAGACTTGCAAATTCTCGTGATGCGGGGCGAAGAAACTCTAGATTTGGGTAATGGGCATAATTTACAATTTATTCCCATCCCCAATCCCCGCTATGCAGATCAACTCAGCACCTACGATCCACAAACAGAAATTCTGTACACAGATAAGTTATTTGGGGCGCACGTTTGCGGAGATCAGGTATTTGATGAAGGCTGGGAAGTATATAACGAGGATCGGCGCTATTATTTTGATTGCCTCATGGCTCCTCACGCCCGTCAAGTTGAAACAGCACTGGATAAACTGGTCGATTTTCCTGTGCGAATGTATGCCAATGGACACGGCCCTTTGGTGCGCTATGGCTTAATCGAACTGACCAAAGCTTATCGGGAGTGGAGTCAACAACAAACTTCTGCTGACTTGACAGTAGCGTTAATTTATGCATCAGCTTATGGGAATACGGCAACCTTAGCCCAAGCGATCGCTCGTGGGATTACAAAAGCTGGCGTCGCTGTAGAATCCATTAACTGCGAATTTACTGAACCAGAAGAAATCCGGGCGGCTGTGGAAAAAGCAGGTGGTTTCATCATTGGTTCTCCTACCCTTGGTGGTCATGCACCCACACCCGTGCAAACAGCTTTAGGAATTGTGTTATCTACCGCTACTAATAATAAACTCGCTGGTGCTTTTGGTTCCTTTGGCTGGAGTGGGGAAGCAGTTGATTTAATTGAGGGTAAATTAAAAGATGCTGGCTATCGATTTGGTTTTGATACAATCCGCGTCAAATTCAAACCCGACGATGCCACCTTACAATTGTGTGAAGAAGCTGGAACCGACTTTGCCCAAGCATTGAAGAAAGCTAGAAAAGTGCGATCGCCAAGTCAACCTGCAACAACTGTAGAACAGGCCGTTGGTCGGATTGTAGGTTCTCTTTGCGTTCTCACAGCAAAAGAGGGCGATCGCTCCAGTGCCATGTTAGCCTCTTGGGTATCTCAAGCCAGCTTTAGCCCACCTGGTTTAACCATCGCTGTGGCCAAAGACCGGGCAGTAGAAACACTGATGCATACAGGAAATAAATTTGTCCTCAACATCCTTAAAGAAGGGAATCACTTGGGATTGATGAAGCACTTCCTCAAACCTTTTGGCCCAGGACAAGACCGATTTGCTGATGTAGCCGCTCAAGAAACTGAAAGTGGTTCTCCCATACTTACGGATGCTTTAGCATATCTCGAATGTTCTGTACAAAACCGGATGGAATCTGGCGACCACTGGCTGGTTTATGCGACTGTTGAGAGTGGCAAATTGCTAGATAATGATGGCGTTACAGCTGTCCATCATCGCAAGTCGGCAACTCACTATTAATTGGGAATTGGGGAATGGGGCATTGGGCATTGGGCATTGGGTATTAATAAGATTCTTCCCTTGCTTCCTCATCTCCTTCACTCTTTTTTAGAGAACTAAAGTCTGGTGTTTTCATCTCAACGTTTTGAGTTTTGAGCTTAAAACTTAGTGTTCTGAACTCGGAGTTTCGTGTTCTGAAGCTCAAGTTCCGAGTTCTGAGGTAAAAAGTAGAACATTGGAGATCAATCGAGTATCTTCTTGTTTTCACTAATCGTCTAATAATTAGCTTATTTTGAGAGATGCGACCGCCTAGCTCAAGAATTTATTTGTGACTGTATCTTTTAAAGTGTTGTGAGTGAAAACAGAATACAGCCTTTCAGATTTGCTCATAAGTAGACAAAAAATCCTCTCTTGAGATACCTGCTTGAGTACAGATGGATCTCAACGTCGAACCTTTAATTTGAGAATGGTTAGGCATAGTCAGTGGAGTTTTTGTTCCATCTTCGTTTTTTCGCTCCATAACAATATGTTCCCGCTCTCTAATAATAGTAAATCCCAGAAATTCTAATGTCTTAATTACTTTAGTTTTAGATGCATCTACTGGAAATTTAACCATTAAATAGGAACCTCAGCTTCCGCCACAAAAGCTTCTAGCACTGTTGATTCCTCTTCTAAAACCTCTTGACCAAATGTCTCTATATGGCAGTGGATAGCAGATTTAACATCAGCTAGTGCTTCCTCATAGCTGTCACCTTCGCCAACTACAACCCCCTTGATACCCAAGGGATAAGCTATGTAACCATCGTTATGTTTTTCAACAATAATTTTGATTGCTCTCATTGTCATATAAAAGAATGGCTAAAAAGTTCGGGGGGAAGGTAGGACTTACACACAATAAACCCTGCAACCCCCTTAAGAAGTTGACTATTCGGAAGGCGGCTATTTGCTAAAGCTGTAAATTTGCTGCGTCTCCAAGCGATCGCTAATCGATGAAGGCAGCGTACCATCTGCGAATATCTGTCGATCAAGTTGGACTTGTAAATTACTCAAAGGATCGCAACCAGAAGAAATTAGAAATTCTAGTTTCTGGATGTATGGCAAAGTTGCGAGTTCGTCCAAAATTTGGAAGATTGCCTGTATATAAGGATGACCACTTTGGCTATACCAATCAGAGCTAGCAACTTTTGCCTGATCAAAACCCAAGTGTACTGTTAGAGATGGCTCGTCAAATATAGCGATCGCTAAGGGACGCGCTTCTTCCTGCAACAATAAATCATTACTTTTCGCTAAATGTCGCAGTTTCTCTAAGCGTTCATAACGTTCTGTCACAGCTTCCGGGTCATCTTGCCAGTGAATTGCTACTGTCACCAGATAAGTTTGTAACAGCATGTGACCCAGCTTTTTCGCCTTTGTCGCCAGATAATAGGAATTGTAGTCGTTCGCCTCAATCAACAACGGCAAACGGTCAACTACTTCCAACCCATAGCCCTTGACTCCGGCAATTTTGCGGGGATTATTGGTAATCAGGCGAATCTTTTTGATGCCCAAGTCCATGAGCATTTGTGCCCCCATCCCATAGTCTCGCAAGTCCGCAGGAAATCCTAAGCGCTCATTTGCTTCTACTGTATCCAGCCCCATATCTTGCAACGAGTAGGCTTTCAACTTGTTAATCAAGCCGATTCCCCGTCCTTCTTGGCGCAGGTATACAACTACACCTTGACCAGCAGTCTCAATCATTTTCAATGCAGCTTGTAACTGCATCCGACAGTCACAACGCAAAGAACCCAAAGCATCACCTGTTAAGCATTCTGAGTGCATCCGCACCATCACAGGCTCATCTTTGAAGTTAGCCGGGTCGCCCTTGACAATTGCAACGTGTTCTGTGTTATCCAGGGTGTGGCGGTAGGCGTAAATTTCAAACTGACCGAATTGACTAGGCAGTTTAGTAATCACCTCACGATATACCAAGCGATCGTGCTGTAGGCGATAACTGATTAAATCCGCAATACTAATAATTTTTAAATTGTGACGTTTAGCATATTCAACTAACTGCTGCAACCGGGCCATTGAACCATCGGGGTTTTGAATTTCACAAATTACCCCTGCTGGGTACAGCCCTGCTAATCGAGATAAGTCCACAGCCGCTTCTGTATGTCCTGCGCGTTTGAGTACGCCTCCAGCCTTAGCTCGAATGGGAAAAATATGTCCAGGGCGACGTAAATCAGTAGGTTTTGTGGCTGGATTGAGAGTAACCTGGATAGTGCGGGCACGGTCTTCTGCTGAAATGCCTGTGGTAACACCCAATTCTGGCCCCGCATCAATACTGACAGTGAAGGCAGTTTGGTTAGTATCTGTAATGTTGCTTACCATCAAAGGTAAGTCTAACTCGTCTAGGCGATCGCCTGTCATTGCCAAACAAATCAGTCCTCTCGCTTCCACCGCCATGAAATTAATCGTGTCGGGTGTAGCAAATTGGGCAGCACAAATCAAATCGCCTTCATTTTCTCTATTTTCATCATCTACCACTACAATCACACGACCAGCTTTTAGGTCTGCTAAAGCGGCATCAATCGAATCAAATTTAAAAACTTGTGTAGTATTAGGCTGTGACACAGAAAGATTTCCAGCTACCAACGTAAATTTTTTTAACAATTTCTTCTTTTAGATTGTAGCTCCTTTATAAGGCAGAGAAGTAGACTAGCAATGATTTGATAACCTAGCAACAAATTTTGCCATTAAAGAATGTAGGGATATAGTGCAGCGAATGAAGAGGATGAGGAGAAAGAAGAATTTACTTTTTTTGCTCCCCCATCTCCCCCATCTCCAGCTTTGGGGCGTTTTGTACGCTGTGCGTCTAGTGGCTGATATTGTTGATAGCTGAGAACGAATTAACTATTCATGGGATAAGGATTTCAGATCATGGGCAAATTTAGACGCGTACCCGTTGGGATTGTTGGCGCGTCGGGCTATGGCGGAGTACAGTTAGTACGACTACTGATGGATCATCCAGAAGTCGAACTGGTTTATTTAGGCGGTGAGAGCAGTATCGGAAAATCCTTTGGGGATCTTTACCCGCATCTGGCTCATGCAACTAACCTGCTAATAGAGGCGGTAGAACCAGAAATAATTGCTCATCGCTGTGAAATAGTTTTCCTGTCTTTACCAAATGGTCTGGCTTGCCAAATCGCGCCCAAACTGTTGGAAAAAGGATGTAAAGTATTAGATTTGAGTGCAGACTATCGGTTTAGTGATTTGACAACTTATACAAATTGGTATGGTATCGAGAGAAGCGATCGCACAATTGCAGCTACAGCAGTTTATGGATTGCCAGAACTTTATCGCGATCGCATTGCCGAAGCTGAACTTATTGGCTGTCCTGGTTCCTATCCCACCGCTAGTCTCCTTGCGCTTTCGCCACTCTTAAAGCAAGGCTTAATCAGACCAGAAACAGCCATTATTGATGCCAAGTCTGGCACATCTAGTAGTGGACGGCAAGCTCAAACTAACTTATTACTAGCTGAAGCAGACAACTCTATAACAGCTTTCAATGTTGGTCGTCACCGTCATACCCCAGAAATTGAGCAAATTTGTAGTGACTTAGCTGGTCACGAACTCATGATCCAATTTACACCGCACCTTATCCCAATGGTACGCGGTATTTTGGCAACGGTATATGCCACGATGAGCGATCCCGGTTTAGTGCGAGATGACTTAATCACAATTTTCTCAGCCTTCTACCGCAACTCTCCTTGGGTGAAAGTCTGCGGTAGTGGCGTTTATCCCCAAACCAAATGGGCTAACGGCAGCAATCTTTGTTACATCGGTGTAGAAGTTGACCCGCGCACAGGTCGCGTGATTGTCATGTCAGCAATTGACAATCTAATTAAAGGACAGGCGGGACAAGCGATTCAGTGTCTAAACCTAATGATGGGCTGGGATGAAACATTGGGGTTGCCCAAGTTGGGGTTTTATCCTTAATTAGGGGACAGGGTACAGGGTACAGGGGACAGGGGACAGGGGACAGGGGACAGGGGACAGAAAATACCTGTAACCTGTAACCTATTCCCTATTCCCTATTCCCTACTTAGGCCCTAACCCCACAGCACCAGCATAAACGGCGCGATCGCCTAGTTCATCTTCAATTCGCAGCAAGCGATTATATTTTGCTACACGTTCGCTGCGACAGAGTGAACCTGTTTTGATTTGACCGGCACGGGTTGCTACAGCTAAATCAGCGATCGTTGTATCTTCTGTTTCACCAGAACGATGGCTAATTACTGAACGGATACTATTGCGAGTTGCCAAATCAATCGTTTCCAAAGTTTCGGTAAGAGAACCAATTTGATTGAGTTTAATCAAAATGGCATTAGCAGCTTTTTCCTGGATGCCTCTTTGCAAGCGAGTAGCGTTGGTAACAAACAAATCATCCCCTACCAATTGCACCCGCGAACCTAACTTCTGGGTAAGTAATTGCCAACTTTGCCAATCTTCTTCGTGCAAGCCATCCTCAATTGAGACAATTGGGTATTGGTCAACCAGTTGTCCTAAATAATCAATAAACTCAGCCGGAGCGTGAGGTTTACCATCGTAAACATACTGACCATTTTTGTAAAACTCGCTAGCCGCCACATCCAACGCCAAAGCTACTTGTTCCCCTGGTTTATAACCAGCTTTCTTAATGGCAGCAACTAGCAATTCTAAAGCCACCTGATTAGATTCTAGGTTAGGAGCAAAGCCACCTTCATCACCCACACCAGTAAGCAAACCCTTCTCATCTAACACCTGACTGAGGGTAGCAAACACCTCTGCACCCCAGCGCAACGCTTCCCGGAAGGAAGTTGCGCCAATTGGGACAATCATAAACTCTTGAAAATCCACGTTATTTGAAGCGTGTGCGCCACCGTTAATTACGTTCATCAACGGCACTGGGAGCAAATTCGCTAAAGGGCCACCCAAATAGCGATATAGAGGAATATCTAGAGATTCAGCACCAGCTTTGGCTGCTGCTAAGGAAACCCCCAAAATCGCATTCGCGCCCAAATTGGATTTGTTAGGAGAACCATCTATGGCGATCATCGTGCGGTCTAGGAGTTCTTGGTTGAGGACATCCAAGCCTAGTAATTTTGGTGCAAGTGCTTCTTTGACGTTTTGTACTGCCTTGAGTACGCCTTTTCCTCCATAACGGCTTTTATCGCCATCACGCAGTTCGTGGGCTTCAAAAGTGCCAGTCGAAGCACCACTGGGAACTTGTGCTAGTCCGACAACACCATTGGCTAAATGCACTTCGGCTTCAATTGTCGGTCTACCGCGTGAATCAAGAATTTCACGGGCTGCGATCGCCTCAATGGCAGTATCTAGAAATTTACTCATCTGTACTTTATCCTTTATTCGAGTGTGTTACGCATCCAGTCCAGTTGCCTAACCCAATCGCTAGCATAGGCGTTTAAGAGACTTTATTGGCTGAGATTAAAGAAGATTTCCATTAATGGAACAGGGATCAATGCCAAAATACCAAAAATATCTAAGGAATGTTTATCCTGTCCTTTGAATTCTTTCTCTGATGGCATTTTTACCTTAAGACTTTGAGCTAGGTAAAATGTTGGCAGAGAATAACACTAAATCAATTACAGAGAAAAGGTCAATATGCGATTACTACACACAATGCTGCGGGTGGGCAACCTTGAAGAGTCCTTAAAGTTCTACTGTGAAATTCTAGGAATGAAATTACTGCGCCGAAAAGATTATCCGGGAGGAGAATTTACCCTGGCTTTTGTTGGCTACGGCGACGAAAGCGACAACTCGGTGATCGAACTAACCTATAACTGGGGCGTGGAAAAGTACGAATTGGGTAATGCTTACGGTCACATTGCCCTTGGTGTTGATGATATTTACACTACGTGTGAAGAAATTCGCAATCAAGGTGGTAAGGTTGTACGCGAACCAGGGCCAATGAAACATGGTTCGACAGTAATTGCATTTGTAGAAGATCCTGACGGGTATAAACTAGAACTGATTCAACTAGGAACTCAAGGGTCAGCAGTCAAACAGGAATCGCAAGAGCAACTAGTGAGTCAGTAATTCGGATTTAAATCCCCGACTTCTTGAATAAATCGGGGATATGGGCAGCAAGTTTTGCTTAAGATATATCTTGAAAAGTTGAACTAGACGCGGGAGATTGACTTTTGCCACACATTGACATTTCATGCCGGTAAACCCGAACGCGCGAGACTTTTCGATTTTTGCCTCCCCTTTTTCGGCGGGTTAAGTGATCTCCTCTGCGTAAATCTTATTAGTATTACCTCCATACTGTTGTTGATGAGCAACACTAATAGCGACGCCGAATAGCCCGTCGTAGCGATCGCTCCAATAACACCATCTGGCAAAGTCCGTTCAGAACAGTGTTTTCGTTTTAAATTAGGAAATAGGTAATGAATTAAGCTATCACCAATTAGCAATGCAAAATTGCCACCGGAGATACACGCGGATATCCGCTGACAATGTTTGGATAATTAGGGACTAGGGACTGGAGACTTAATTTTCTTACCAATCCTTAAGTAATCAGACAGAATTAATTACACAAGTTTTTTCCTGTAACCTGTAACCTGTTCCCTATCTCCACCAATGAATTTAATTGTGTCCGACTACTTAATACCCAATTCCACTCCATAAACAACTAAAAATCAAAATTCCAAAATTCTAAAGATGCAACCTACAGATCCAAATAAATTTACTGATAAAGCCTGGGAAGCGATTGTTAAATCTCAGGATATAGTCCGTGCTTATCAACAACAGCAACTAGATGTTGAACATTTAATTATTGCTCTGTTAGAAGAACCAACTAGTCTAGCTATACGTATCCTGGCTCGATCTGAGGTAGATCCAATCCGCTTGCAGCAACAGCTAGAAGCTTTTACCCAACGCCAGCCCAAAGTTGGTAAAAGCGATCAGCTTTACCTTAGTCGCAATTTAGATATTTTACTAGACCGAGCCGAGGAAGCTAGAGTCAGGATGAAAGATTCCTACATTTCCGTGGAACACATACTCTTAGCCTTTGCTGAAGACGATCGCATTGGACGAAAGATCCTCAAAGGCTTTAGTGCGGATGCACCTAAACTCGAAGCTACTATCAAAACGGTTCGCGGTAGTCAAAAGGTAACAGATCAAACCCCAGAATCCCGCTACGAAGCCTTACAAAAATTTGGTAGAGATTTGACAGAACAGGCAAAAGCTGGAAAACTCGACCCGGTGATTGGGCGGGATGATGAAATTCGGCGGGTAATTCAAGTCTTGTCTCGTCGTAGCAAAAATAACCCCGTCTTGATTGGTGAACCGGGGGTAGGTAAGACTGCGATCGCCGAAGCTTTAGCACAACGGATGGTAAACGGTGATGTTCCTGAATCTCTGAAAAACCGCAAATTGATTTCGTTAGATATCGGCAGTTTAATTGCTGGAGCAAAATTACGAGGTGAATTTGAAGAACGCCTAAAAGCAGTTCTCAAGGAAGTTACTGAATCTAACGGTGATATTGTTCTGTTTATTGACGAACTGCACACCGTAGTCGGCGCAGGTTCTACTCAACAAGGGGCAATGGATGCAGGAAATTTACTCAAACCAATGTTGGCGCGGGGAGAACTGCGTTGCATTGGCGCTACTACCCTAGACGAGTTCCGCAAACATATTGAGAAAGACGCTGCCCTAGAACGCCGCTTCCAGCAAGTATTTGTGGATCAGCCAAGTGTGGAAAATACTATTTCCATTCTGCGGGGATTGAAAGAACGCTATGAAGTCCATCACAACGTCAAAATTTCTGATTCGGCTTTGGTAGCAGCAGCCACTTTATCAGCACGTTATATTAGCGATCGCTTCCTACCAGATAAAGCTATTGATTTGGTGGATGAAGCAGCAGCACAATTGAAAATGGAGATTACCTCCAAACCAGCCGAATTGGAAACCATTGATCGCCGCCTCATGCAGTTAGAAATGGAAAAGCTGTCATTAGCTGGCGAAGAAAAGGGTACTCCTCAAACGAAAGAACGTTTAGAGCGCATTGAACAAGAAATCGCCAATTTAACGGAAAAACAGCAAATATTTAATGAGCAATGGCAAGGTGAAAAGCAGCTATTGGAGGCTATAAGCGCCTTAAAGAAAGAAGAAGATGCCCTGCGAGTGCAAATTGAACAGGCGGAACGTGCTTATGACCTAAATAAAGCTGCCCAACTGAAGTATGGCAAATTAGAAGGAGTACAGCACGATCGCGAAGCCAAAGAAGCCAGCCTTTTAGAAATTCAAAACCAAGGTTCCACTTTACTTCGAGAACAAGTCACCGAAGCCGATATTGCCGAAATCGTCGCCAAGTGGACAGGAATCCCCGTCAACCGCCTGTTGGAATCGGAACGGCAAAAATTGCTGCAATTAGAAAGTCATTTACATCAACGAGTTATTGGGCAAGAAGAGGCTGTAGAAGCGGTATCAGCGGCAATTCGCCGCGCCCGTGCGGGGATGAAAGACCCCTCTCGCCCCATAGGTTCATTTTTGTTCATGGGCCCCACAGGTGTGGGCAAAACCGAACTCGCCCGTGCTTTAGCTCAGTTTCTCTTTGATTCTGATGATGCATTGGTGCGCTTAGATATGTCTGAGTATATGGAAAAACACTCAGTTTCTCGGTTAGTGGGAGCGCCTCCAGGATATGTAGGCTATGAAGAAGGCGGTCAACTTTCCGAGGCAGTTCGCCGCCGTCCTTACTCAGTGGTGCTGTTGGATGAAGTCGAAAAAGCGCACCCCGATGTGTTCAATATTTTATTGCAGGTGTTAGATGATGGGAGAATTACTGACTCTCAGGGAAGGACAGTAGATTTTCGCAACAGCGTCATTGTGATGACTAGTAACATTGGCAGCGAACATATCTTGGATGTATCTGGTGATGACTCCAACTATGAAACGATGCGGAAGCGGGTAATGGATGGATTGCGATCGCATTTCCGCCCCGAATTTCTCAACCGCGTCGATGATATTATTCTCTTCCATACCCTCAGCCGCACGGAAATGCGGCATATCATCCGCATTCAACTTAAGCGGGTAGAAAATCTTCTCCGCGAGCAAAAAATCTTCTTTGAGATATCCCAATCAGCCTGCGATCACCTTGTCGAATCAGGCTATGACCCAGTTTACGGTGCCCGCCCACTCAAACGGGCAATTCAGCGAGAAATAGAAAACCCCCTCGCCACAAAGTTATTGGAAAATACTTTTATTTCTGGAGACACGATTATCATTGACAAAAATGAAAACGGTCTGTCTTTTAGCAAAAAAATGCTGGTGAAAGTTTCTATACCACAGATTGCTACATAGCACCAGATGAATTGATTGAAACCCACATCCGTGGGTTTTGCCTGTAGGAATGCAGTTTATAACCCAATACAGTTCAGATAGAGCCACAAAACCCTCATGTAGAGACGCGATTTATCGCTCATGTAGAGACGGCGATTTATCGCGTCTTAAAAGACCAATTACCTACACCAATAATCCTTAATCCAAGCGTATTGGATTATAACTCAATACGCTTGGGTTAAGGGCTAATTGCACAAAAATGTGGGTTTTTAAGACGCGATAAATCGCCGTCTCTACAAGTGTTTTGGTCTTATCTGAACTGTATTGGTTTATAACTACACTTTATAACTTTATAAATGACCTCTTAATAAAGGCAATGTAAACAAAAAGATTCCCAACTTCTCTAAGAAGTTGGGAATTTTGGCTGAACATCTGATTATTTTGTACCCACCTGATATTTTTCCTTTAGCCGATGGGTATTATAAGCTTACTCTGCTAACAACATCTTCATAAATTCGCCTTCAAATAAAATACATTTCCGCAATTTTACTGTGAAGTCATGCTCCTGTTCTTTATAAGACTTGAATTAAATAATTATGCAAAAATCAGTGTTTACCGGATAAAATCAACAATTCATCAATGATATAACTTTAAATAAATTGTCTTTTTCTTTTGTTGTAGCTACATTATTTGGAGTTTATTAAAACCAGATGCAGTAGTTAAATAAATAAAATCTCATTCATGCTGTATTTTTTTATAGGTATGAATGAAGATGCCAAAAAAACTAGAAAATCCACTTGACAGGGAAGCAGCTATGTCTCGAAAACGTCAGCTATTCAAGGCAATTAAAAAAAACTTCGCACAAATTAGCAAGCAGTTTTTATCTACAATTAACAAACAAATCATTTGGCTTTTGCGGGCTTGCTTTGGCACTAAAAAAAGACGTGGGTCAGAAAATGCTGGATTTTTGTTACCGACAGTGGCAATGGTTTTGATAGTAGTCGTATTATTGACCACTGCCATTTTGTTTCGGTCTTTTGAACGCTCCAAAAATGCCAGTAATGTTCGGGTGAACGAGGCTGTACTTAACGCTGCAACACCAGCTATTGACAGAGCTAGAGCAAAATTAGACAAGCTATTTGAAGACCGTAGATTACCACGAGCTACACCGTCAGATACAGCTTTGGAGAGTGCCTTAAAAAATTATTTGAACGAATATACTTTTGGGGATGAAACTCAGCTAAATCTTAACTATACCGGTCAAACAGCACTACCAACTGCATGGATGTTCCCCATTGATACAAATAACAATGGGAAATTTGACAGCTATACTCTTTATGGAATTTATTTCCGAAATCCGCCTATAAGTGGTGGTACATACAGTCGCGCTAGAAATCCTCTAGAAGCCAGAACTCCCCCCATGACCTCTGGTAGTATAAGCAATGGTTGTGAAGATACTCTAGGAACAAGTGCTACTTTAGTTGGGAGTACTGGCTGGTTTAATATTGCTGGTAAGCTCAAAAAAAGCTTTTTTGTCTACACTGCTAATGTTCCCATTACTAACCTACCAACGGCTGATCAAGATAAATACGAAGTTTTCACAGGGAATAAAGGTTTTTCCGGTTTAGAGTATCAACAAGACCGTATACAACTACCGCTAGTTAACAATGCGGTGGTTTATGAAGATGATATAGAACTTACACCTGGGCCAACATTTAACCTAAATGGACGGATCTTGACTAATAGTAACTTCCTGACTGGTAGCGGTTTTCAATTTGTTACGCTTTATCAGGTTAGTAGTAGAGATTCCTGTTTTTATGATGATGAAAATGCCAAAATTATTGTAGGTGGCAATTTAGCAGCAGGCCTTTTCACTGGTGATGACGATTTAAATAACAGTACTGGAGTGCATTTATTCCAAGGCAAAGGAGTTAATCCCAATACCGCTTCTGGTGTTAAAGATAACAAATCAGTTAATGGAATACCGAAAAATATTGCCTATAATAGTCTAGCTTATGTACAGCGTATCAATCTCTTAGTGCAAGCGCAGTCGGCTAACAATGCATCTACTGATCCACAGGAAGTCAAAGATGGCATTACACAGCAACTAAAAGTCTTAAATCTAACTGCTGCCACTGCCTCCACAGAGCAACAAGCTACTATTCGTAATAACCAGCTAGGACTTTACTTTAAAAAACGTACCCGCCGTGTACCTTATAATGAAATTTCCTTTGGTATAGATGCAGTAGGAATTTATACTACTGCTACAGTACTACAAGGAAGTGGTGAGTCACTACGTCCACCGGATACCTGGGTTTATCCCTTTGATCCCACTGATGGTAAAACTAGGACTAATTATGCCAATTTAACACTCAAACCTAATACTTCTGATAATACTAAGTTGTTACCTAGCGCTACAGAGCCAACTAAGCAGCAACAAGTAGGTAAAGAACAATACGTTGGCGATCGCATTTTGCTTGGTAACAATCTACCTGCATTGTGGTGGAATGGGACAACATTTATCGGTTCAAACAGCACAGATACCCAAAATATTACAGGTATTAACTGGGACGATCCGTCAACTGTAAATCGCAATCGTCGCAGTCGTGTACAGCAACTAGCCGATTTAGGAACTGTTGAGCGAGATGGAGATTGGGAATCAGCAGCTTCTAAAGTACCAACTACTCCACAAGATCCTGTAGGTGGCTTACGGATAGTGACTGGTGCAGGAATTTATTTGCCTAAAAGTCTCACTGTTAGTAGTCCCAAAAGTTCTCTAGATACGGCTTTTGCTGCTACAAATAGAATCTGGTCAGATATGATGCCTGTGCCTAATACTATTAGCATCAATGCTGATAAATCAATCAAAGATAACAGAAATGATAATGTCAGTGAAACTGTCCAATTACCCGACAGTACTAATACGCCGTATTTACAGATGCGGGCTACAGCAGTTTATCACTACCAAGCGAGTGGCTACAATGCGCTAACCCCTACACCTATTGCTTGTATAAGTAGCTTCTACGACCCCACTAATAGCACTACAGCTAAGAACCTCAATAGTCTTCCGTCTGCGACAGGTTTTATATATGACAAAGCCGCAGGTGGTAGATCCCATAATGGTATTGTCTACGCAGCTCCAACAAAGACTGTTTCTGACTATTCAGATTTACTAAACTACCAAGCTAGTTTAATGTATCCCAATGGGCGGTTGGTAAATGAAGTACTGAGCAACGCTCTGTTAAAAGCAGCTGCCTCTCGGACACTCTCAGAGCAGTCTGCTATTGATGCTACTATCTGTGCCATCCAAATATTAGACGGTACTATTGGCGATCCAAGTAATAGCGTTATCCCTCACGGCGCAATTTACGAAACTGCTTTTTTAGATGCAAGGCAGATTAAGGCAATTCATAAAGACGGGACAACAGCCGGTGTAAATACATTCACCAACGCCAATGGTGTAAATGGAAATGGAAATGTAACTGGGACACCACCAACGCTTTGTTACTTTGAATATATCTGTACTATTGTTCCTGGTGTAAATACTGCGACAGTAGCAAGCCCGAATACACAATACGAACTCGCCAAAGAAACCCGCCAACCTCTGGAAATTCGCACCACTGTATTAGACATTAGTAAGTTACGAACAACAACTTATGGCACTGCAACAACACAAGAATACTTAATCCCCAATAGCGGTATTATTTACGCTACTCGAGATGATGCACTTTTAGATATGAGTGCTGCTTCTCTCATTACAGCAGCAGACACGGTTACACAAAAACAGAACAAAAAAGATACTCAAAAATCAAGTAGCCCGGTAGACTTTATACTTGACCCAACTCGCCGTCCCAACGCCATCATGTTAATCAATGGTAATCCAATCTGGCGTGTTGAGACTTACAGAGATGCAGAAAAAGGCTTGATTTTAGCCTCTAACTTGCCTGTATATATTAAAGGCGACTTTAATAAACATACTCAAGAAGAGTTTACTACAGCTCTAGCTAGTGATTTGAGCAATTTCTACTCTCGCACGGCAGCAACCCGTAATAAAAACTTTGCTTGTCGTAAAGGTGACGCTAGACTACCAAACTGTGACCCTGGGGACGCATGGCGACCTGCTAGCGTTTTGTCAGATGCGATCACACTTCTTTCTAATAACTTTGAGTTGGGCTACCGCAACGATGGAGACTATGACCTAAATAATAACCTGGGGGATGCTAATTCTATTACCGCATTTCAGAACAATGGGTTTGCTACCAACAACGCCAATGTCATCAATGCTGACTGGTATCGTACTGACGGCTTACCCAAAGACCTCGATGCTACTAAAAGTGGTACTCAAGGTAGTTCTTACCTCAATAACTTTGTTACACCAATTCAGCGAAGGAAAAATGCCCCAGAGTATTTAATGGAGGTATGTCCGAGACTACCTGCTTCAGCTTGCGATCCGGCTACTGATTGGTGGGTGAGAATACCAGATCCTACTGCTGCAACTCCAGATCCAGGTCTAAAAGCCTCTGATGCTACTGGAACTTTTTCTCTTGCTACCCATAAAGCAGGTACAACAGCACAATTACCGACTGATTCTAAATATCTAGGCTATCCCCGACGTGTTGCCTTTCTCCGTAACGCTGGAGTACTCACGGTTGATGTTAATAGTAAACCAACCATTATAGGTATCAAGGGCGGGACAATAAATCAATTTCCACTGAGTAGTTTTAATTCTACCAATAGGCCAGATTCCAAAAATAATGCTCTATGGTTCCGAACAACTACTGCTGATGACAATAATACACCGCCAAAGTTTACTCTAGTCTCAGGTACAAGTAATCAACCAATTTTATCGCCAGTTTTACAAATTCAAGTAGCTTTCAGCACTACTGATGAAAATGTACCACCATCAGGATCTACTAACCTAATAGGCCCTAACAATACACAAGATAGCAACTGGATACAATGGGCAACACCTACCACCTTTAACCTAGCCGCAGCAAGCGGAGACACCCCAGCTCGTCCTACAGAAGATAATGGTGGTTTACACAACTTTGTCCGCTTCCTGGAAAATTGGAACCCAACTAGCGACTTAAACGCAGCTGTCGCAGCTATAGTTAACGGCTCTTTTATCCAAAGAACTCGTAGTGTCTATGCTACTGCACCATTTGTAGCATTCTTAAATACCTCATCTAGCGCAGTATATCCGATCGCTAATGCTGGTGGTCAAGTACCTTTTTATATGGCTCCTAAACGGCAGTGGGGTTATGATGTCGCCTTGCTGTCGCAATCACCAGATGCATTTTCGCAAAAGTTAGCGATAACACCAGATGACAAACCCAATGAATACTTCCGGGAAGTTGGTCGAGATGACGTATGGGTGCAAACTTTATTGTGTGCAAAAAATACAAAAGGAACTGTTGATGTAGGTGATGATACTGATGCTATCGATCAAGCTCAACGTCCTACTAACTGCCCATCATAAAATTTCAAATTTCAGAAGCTGGTGATTAGCAATGATTAAGCAAAAACAACAACAAATCCACCCTTTTGGTGAATCTGGTTTCACGATCATTGAGTCGTTGGTAGCAATGCTAGTAGTGAGTATTTTACTAGCAGCGATCGCACCTACAATCGTCATTGCAACAGCAACTCGCGTCCAATCAAAACGCGTAGAACAAGCCACACAAGCTGCCAGAACTTTCATTGATGGTGTGAAAACGGGAGCAGTGGCAACCCCTGAACCCACAAATTTCACTACTACCACTAATGCCACTATTGTATTGCTTCAATCAGCCGCTGCAACACCCAGGAGTTTAGGTGACAATTTACTCAACACCACAAATATGCCACTTCCTACAGCATCAACATCGTTATATTGCGTGACAAAAGACGCAAACAACAACGTCAAGATTATTAACCCAACAGAATGTGTAAGCAACACAGATGTCAAGATATTTTACATTCAGGCTGTGAAAATTATAGTAACAGGAAGCACCCCAATTGATGGCACAGGTCTACCAAAGGACGGTTATCGTTTAGGAATTCGGGTTTATCGATCAGATATTGACTTTACTAAAACAGTCAAAGCCAGCGACGCTAGTATTACAGACCAGTCCAAAACAACACAAAACACTTTCACTGGGACTTTGGGCGATCGCCAATCTCCACTAGTGGAAATGACCACTGAAATTGGTTCTAGAAATACTTCCTTCAATGCTCTGTGTCAGCGTCTTGCTATTACTAATCCTAGCAGCAGCACACCTAGTAACAACACTTGTAATTAATTCCTGTGTAGTGAAGTTGAAAGCTGACTTTTCACATTATGTGGAAAAATCAACGTAAAACCTAACCTCCAAGCAAGCTTCCTTTCTAGGGAAGGGGGAAAATTCAAAGCCTCTCTCTTAGAAGATAAGTTTTCCAGATCCCGTAAAAAGTCATGTTGAAAGATAAGCTAAAAAACATCTAATTTGCATAATCGAATTGAATATAGCTCTTGTGGGGTGGGCATCTTGCCCGCCCAGTATATGCAATTTAAATATAGAACAGCTTATAACTTTTAAGACACTGGTTATTCAATAACCACAATGGTTAGTATTGCGAATAATTGGTATAACTGTATACCACGATTCGCTAGATGTATTTCTATCACTAAGGGGCAGACCGTAGTTATGAAGAATTTACTCAGATTTCTTCTCAGCATTCAGCTGAAACACTCTAAGTTTGTTCAGCAAGTTAATGGTTTTACCCTGATAGAACTTTTGGTAGCCTTATTGCTGGCATTCCTTGTGATTACACCACTGCTAGGATTCATGGTTAATATTCTCAGTACAGATCAGAAGGAACAAGCAAAGGCAAATTCTGAACAAGAAATCCAGACGGCAGTTAATTACATTGCCAATGATTTACAACAAGCTGTCTACATATATGATGGAGCTGCACTGACTACCAATTCAAACGCTGTCCCAGCAAGCTCAGGAATTCAAGACCAAATCCCGCCTGTGAAAAACGCTGGTATTTGTGATTCTTCTAATAATACTGTTACTTGTAAACCTATTTTAGTGTTTTGGAAACGCAAATTTATCCAACGCGCCACAACAAGCACAGATGATACTTTTGTTTACTCACTAGTTGCCTACTATTTAATAAAAGACAATAGTACTACTTGGTCAAAAGCGGCTCGTATTGCCAGATTTGAAATTAGTGATGGAGTTCTGGCTTCTGGCGGTGTCAGTTGTGGTACTGACTATCCCAATGATAAATATCTTGACGCCAACAACTGCCCCAATCCAGGTTTTCAGCGTTTTAACCTGAATCTGCCAGGTGCCGCAGGTATAAAACAGCAAATGAATTCATGGAAAAAAGTCTCGTCAGCTTACACTCAACAACCTTTAGTACTAATTGATTTTATCGATCAAACCTCTATTACAACAAATCCTACTTGTGCTACTGGAACACTTAGCAAGGGTAATTTTATGGGCTTTTATGCTTGTGTTGATACTGCCAATACAACAGCACAAGTGTTTTTACGAGGCAATGCACTAGCTAGGTTGCAAAATAGCAATTTTGATTACTCTTCAAATAACCAAACTTACTTTCCGACAGCAAGTGTCCGCGTGCAGGGACGTGGATATTTATATACTAAGTAAACTTCAAAATAGACAACACAACTAATAGTGGGGCATTATGGGCAACCGAACTTTAAAGTTATTCCACACTAGGATGTGTGATAAAAACACCAAAGAGCGATTTCATTCTCAAGACGATGCTGGTTTTACTTTAATAGAAGTGATTGTAGTGGTGCTAATAATCGGAGTTTTAGCAGCGATCGCAGCTCCTAGTTGGCTTGCCTTTGTAAATCGACAACAAGTAAATAAGGCTAATGATGCTGTTTTTGCTGCACTACAAGAAGCACAGCGCGAAGCTAAAAACAAAAAACTTAGCTACAGTGTTAGTTTTCAAAAAAATAGCACAACTCAAAATGTAGAGGTTGCTGTTTATCGTACCGATATTGGAATCAGCACATGGAAACCTTTAGGGACAGATGTGGGAGCCGATTCTAAGAAATTACTGCTGGGCGGAAATCTTAATAGTAGTATTGCGAATACTACTACTAATTCTTCTGTATCTTACCCTTTAAATGCATCAGCAAAAATTACCTTTGACTACATGGGGACTTTACCAAATGCAAACTTTGGAACAATTATTGCCCCATCGACAGAGCCACCTGGGTTAAAAATAGTAGTAGCTGTACCAAGCTCTGCAAATTCTACATTGGCTAGTAGCGTCAAGCGATGCGTCATTGTGAAAACTCTCTTAGGATCAATGCTCACAGCAAAAGACGAAAAATGCGATTAAGTAACTTAGTGTAGCAACTTTTATTAAAAAATACGTAATAAGACTGTACATAAAACTGCACGTTGATAGCAAAATTGAAACATCACGTGCATTTTTAATGTTTGATACATCTATTTAAAAGCCACTGATAAATTAGCCATTGGCTGAACATATAAAAAGCGCCCTAATTAAAATATCAAAATGTAACTTTTTTCAAATGACTGAAAACCTTGATATTACTGTAGCTATCCCAACTTATAACGGTGAAAGTCGTTTGCCTGAACTACTAGAACGACTACAAAACCAACTTCACACCGAAAATTTATCTTGGGAAATTATAGTTGTAGACAATAATAGTACTGATAACACAGCTAAAGTTGTTCAAAACTATCAAAATAGTTGGCAGTGTACTTACCCTTTAAAGTATTGCTTTGAAGCAAAGCAAGGCGCTGCTTATGCCCGAAAAAAGGCAGTTGCAGAAGCTAAAGGTAAATTTATAGGTTTTCTAGATGATGACAACTACCCAGTATCAAATTGGGTAGTTGCCGCTTATACTTTTGGTGAAAAATACCCCAAAGCGGGAGCTTATGGTAGCCAAATTCATCCGGATTGGGAAGTAGAACCACCGGAAAATTTTAAGCGAATTGCTCCATTTTTAGCAATTACAGAGCGGGGCAATCTACCGCTATTATATGAAGCATCTAAAAAATTACTGCCACCCTCTGCCGGACTTGTTGTTCGTAAACAAGCGTGGTTAGAAAGTGTGCCAGATAAGTCTATTTTAACTGGAAGAGTTAAAGGCAATATGCTTACCAGTGAAGACTTAGAAATGTTGTCTTACATCCAAAAATCAGGATGGGAGATTTGGTATAATCCAGAAATGGAAATTTCTCATAAAATTCCAGAATCTCGTTTACAAAAAGATTATTTAATTCCATTTTTTCGAGGTATTGGACTTAGCCGTTATGTAACTAGAATGGTCAATATCAAACAGATATATAGACCAGTAGCTCTTTTGTCTTATATGATAAACGACCTTCGTAAAATTACTTTTCATTTATTAAAATATCGAACTAAGTTAAAACAGGATTTGGTAGTTGCTTGTGAAATGGAACTTTTTGTAAGTAGTTTAATTAGTCCTTTTTATCTTTGGAAAAATGGATATTTCAAGAAATAAATTATCAAAAAATTAGGTATTATGACTGAATTAACAGTTGAAAATTTAGATGTTAGCATAGCCATACCCGCATATAATGGAGCAACTCGATTACCTAAAATTTTGGATAAACTCTTAACCCAGACAGGAGTAGAAAATATTAACTGGGAAATTATTATTGTTGATAACAATAGTTCTGATAACACATCTGAAATAATCCAGAACTACCAAAAAATATATGATGGAAACTGTCATTTAAGATATTTTTTAGAACCAGAACAGGGAGCAGCTTTTGCACGACTGAGGGCTGTACGTGAAGCTAAAGGGCAGCTAATCGCATTTTTAGATGATGATAACTTACCTGCACCTGATTGGTTAGCAGAAGCATATAAATTTGGATTAGAGCATCCTCAAGCAGGTGCTTGGAGTGGACAAATTCATGGTGATTTTGAAGTAAAACCCCCAGAAAATTTTGAAAAAATTCAAGCTTTTTTAGCTATCAGGGAACATGGTTCAAATCCACATTTGTTTGATGCGGATAATTTAAGACTTCCTCCTGGTGCGGCGCTTGTTGTTCGGAAAGAAGTATGGCGCGAAAATGTACCACAACGACCTAATTTAAGTGGGAAGCTGCCTGGTATTTTAGTGCAGGGTGATGACTATGAACCATTGCTTTACATACATTATGCAGGCTGGCAAATTTGGTATAACCCTACGATGCATACTTATCATCAAATACCACATTGGCGACTTGAGAAAGATTACCTCCTAACTCTGGCACGCGGCTGTGGCTTGTGTATTTTCCAGTTACGCTTGATAAATACTAAAAATTGGCAAAAACCAATAGTGTTTATAAAAACTATTTTAGGAAATTTACGTCGAGCATTACAGCACTTGATTCACTATAGAGGGCAATTTAAAAGTAATCTAATTGCTCTTTTTGAGATGGAGTTTTACTTAGCTAGCATGATGAGTCCTCTTTACTACTTAAAATGTCATTTTGGCAGACTACTAAAAAATAAATTAGCCCTATAAAATTATGAAAACTAGCAAGAAATTGCCAAGAATATCTGTAATTATCCCTGCTTATAATAGTGAAAAGACTATTAAGCAGACAATTCAATCTGTTTTAAATCAAACTTTTACCAACCTAGAATTAATTGTCATTAATGATGGTTCACAAGACTCAACTTTAGAAGTTGTTACACAAATCCAAGACTCACGAATAAAAGTATTTTCTTATTCCAATGCTGGCGGAAACGTCAGCCGTAACCGAGGACTACAACTTGCAGTTGGAGAATTTGTTAGTTTCTTAGATGCAGATGATCTTTGGACACCTGATAAACTTCAGTCTCAGTTCAAGGCTCTGCAAGAAAACGTTACTGCAAAAGTTGCTTACAGTTGGACTGATTATATTGACACAAATGGTAAATTTTTACTTTCAGGTAAGCGGATTAATGTAAATGGAAATGCTTATGATCAGTTGTTATTAAATAACTTTCTAGAAAATGGTTCAAATCCCTTAATTTCTAGAAAAGCTTTAATTACGTTAGGTGGCTTTGACGAATCTCTCAATGCCGCCCAGGATTGGGATATGTGGCTGCGATTAGCCTCTAAGTTTGATTTTATATGTGTACCATCTATACAAATCTTATATCGCATAAGTGCCAATTCAGTTTCCTCCAACCTTGTCAGACAGGAAAAAACCTGTTTACAAGTGCTTGAGAAAGCGTATAAGGAAAGACCTTCTCTACCAGACGCAACGCGAACGACACTTAAACAGAGTTGGAATATAAGCCTAGCAAATTTATATAAATACCTGACCTGCAAAGCCCTACAAGAACCGTTTAATCGCCAAAAAGGTCTAGCAGCTGCTAAATTTCTGTGGAAGTATTTTCTTAACGACCCCTCAAGAATTCAGAATATAAATTTCACCCTAAAATTGTTACTGAAAATTGCCATAATTTTTACTTCGCCCACCTTGCTCTACAGTATTCTTAATCGGCGCGAAGTCAGAAACGAAGAAGCTGAAACATTGCTCAATATCTGGGTAGCTGAAAATCGACCAGAAAGCAAAAATGGATATCCAGGTGCATTTACGATCTCTAGTTAATGCAAAAAATCTCTGCAATAAGCACTCTAACAGTGGTTTTACCTTACCAGAGATGTTAGTAGTTGTTCTATTAATTGGTATATTAGCTACGATCGCAATACCCAACTGGCTAGCTTTTGTGGAGACTCGCCGTCTCAACAGTGCCCAGAACGAAGTCTATTATGCTATGCGTCAAGCTCAAAGGCAAGCCACCAAGGATAAATTGACTTGGCAAGCCAGCTTTCGCGAACAAAACGGCATCGTTCAATGGGCGGTTCATCCTGCTACCGTAAACCCATCTAATGCTAACTGGAATAACTTAGATACCAATGTTCGCTTAGATTCTGAGACAAACTTTCAATCATCACTCAGTACTGTACAAGAAGTTAGATTTGACTACAGAGGTAACGCTAAAGATTTAGGACGGATCGCGCTATCGATTAAGTCTGGTGGTAAAACTAAGCGTTGTGTGATTGTTTCTACGATTTTAGGAGCAATGCGAATGGGCAAAGATAATGCGATAGCTAAAGACAATAAGTATTGCTATTAAAATATTATTAGTTCATTCAAACAAGGTATTGTGTGCTGAACTTACCAGCAAACGCAAAACAACACCTGATTATTTTTACTCGCTATCCAGAACCAGGTAAGACAAAAACCCGACTGATACCTGCTTTGGGAACTGTTGGTGCTGCCAATCTTCAACGCAAGATGACAGAACATACAATATTTCAGGTTCAAGAATTGCAAAAAGCCATTGACATATCTGTGGAAGTGCGGTTTGTCGGTGGCGATTCGCAACTTATGCAAGACTGGCTGGGGTTGGATTTAGTTTACCAGTGTCAAGGTGAAGGGGATCTAGGTTTGCGGATGGCGCGATCGCTTTTTGATGCCTTTCAATCTGGTGCAGAACAAGTAATTATCATTGGTACAGATTGTCCTGGAGTGAATCCCCAGATTCTAGCAACAGCCTTTGAGAAGTTACACGCCTTTGATCTTGTACTTGGCCCTGCGATCGATGGTGGATATTACCTAATTGGTTTGTGTCAACCTATCCCAGAATTATTCGTTAACATCGAGTGGGGAACTGCTCAAGTTTTCCAGAAAACTGTGGACATTGCCCAGAAACTTAATTTATCACATGTAAACTTGTTGCCTTTAGCTGATGTTGACCGACCGGAGGATCTACCGATTTGGGAACAAGCTCTTGTAAGGGATATGGAAAAATGAGGGAGAAGTCTCCAAACTGGAGAGAGTTACTTTTTCCTGCACCTTCTTGACAAAAGTGCAATTATCTCAGCCTATTACAGATAAATTGTAGGAAGTATTTTAGTAAACATTTTTGCCAATGTAGCAAATAACTTTTCAACAGATTTACTTATGGCTAAAAAATCTCAACCCAATCTCGAACAATACCAAGATGTCAGATTATCTGCTACTACAAGAATTTGGGTCATTACAGTAGCTATTCTCGGAGTTTGCGTCCCCCTGTCAGCAGTTACTAGAAGTGGTGCTATTCTTCCTTTAGTTGCTATTGGTGGCGCAGCTGTTGGTACAGTTGCAGTTTGGCGTTCTGATGAGGAAAAATCAAAAACTAACTATTTGCAACAACAGCAAATAGAACTGTTAGAGCGGAGATTAGCGAATTTAGAAACAATTGTTAGCAGTGATGACTTGAACCTGCAAATGAAAATTAAACAGATCGAAGCAAGGGATACTTTCGGTGACTCCTCTAATGTAAGTACTACACCCAGACAACCAAAACGTAAAGGTTAAAATAATTTGTAATCACACTCATTCCTTACTAACGCTGCGCTACGGTAATTCGTAATTCCTGTACCGCAAGGGTTTCATCGATTTGGAATGGGTGTTTTACTTCTGCCAAGCTGTACTCGGTTATTTTTGTGTGGGTATTTGTTGACTTAACGTTACCGTACCCCTTGAAATCCCTCTCACATCAAACTTTCCTTTGCAGCTAGAAGTGTTTCCCTAGAAACAGTATCTCTTTCTCCATCTCCGTTAGAATTAACAGACATCATCTAATTTTATATATCTCAGTTACATCAGTTCATGAAATGTCTAAGTGCTATCCATCGATCTCTTTCCCGGAAACATCTGCCAATGGCTGTGTTTTATTAGACTGCTAACATTACTGAATTTTTAATTAACTAAGGTTATAAACTTGAGTAATTGCATTGGTATAGCTTACCGTAGGTATGCAATAGTTTGCCGCAGGAATGCAGATGGATTGGATTAGCTTGCTCAAAGCTCAACAAACTGACTTCCTTCAACGTGTGAAAAAACCTAAAACTTATGACTTATCTTTGCTAGAAAGTCAAGTCAAAGGTTGTCACACTGAGATTATGGCCTTTTGGGGTGAGCCTTTGGCTAGACTCCAAGAACTTTCTCGCCAACAAGCAGAAGTTCTCGCCAAAAATCCGCCGCCGACGCCGCCTGAATATCCTGAGCCTCCCGACTGGACAATACCTTTTCCCAAATACTTCCAAGGACAAGCGGAAGATTATCTTTTACGGGAGCATATTGTTGACCGGGTAATAACTGAACGCTTGGGCAAATTGGTAAAAAAAGTGTCACAAGATACTTTGCAAAACATGATTTTAGATGATGAGGGAAATTTGTGTGGCGAAAGCAAATTCTCTTATGTACTAAAAGATAATCCTCAGCTAAGTGTTCAAGTTTACGTTGCTGATGGAGAAAGTTTTAATGGTATTAAGAAAGACAAAATTAGATGGTCAGTTACTCAAGAAGATTTGAAAAATCACCAAGTATTAATTTTTCTGTGTTTGTTTTATCCATCTACAGGTAAGTTAGGAGACGAAAAACAGAGCATAATTACAGGCTTTTTACCTGCAAATCTAATTGAACTTACTGAACCAAAACTCTACATTAATCCGAGTAATTTGTTGTATGCAGGGGGATTGAGTTGGTATTTAGAATCACTTATTGGTAAAAAAGACACGTCGCCAGTAATTAATGAGAGAGCGATCGCAGCGACAATACAGACTCTACCATCAGAGCATTGCCTTAAGGGTATAGTCGGCGACTGGGAATGCTGGCAAACTTTGCAAGGACACAACAGAGGCATCAATTGCCTAGCTTTCAGTTCTGGGTGTAACAATGGCCAGGCCTTACCCATATTGGCAAGTGGTAGCCGTGGAGAGACGAAACTCTGGGATTTAAGCAAGGGTGAATTAATAGAGACATTATCCGAGTATCCTTGGGTAATATCTGGGCTGGTGGATGAAGTGAATTCCCTAGCTTTTAGTTCAGATGGACAGACTTTAGTGAGTTGCGGTGCAGACTCCACAATTAAGCTTTGGCACGTAGGCGCTTTAGACTTAATAGATATTTTACACAAACATAATGGGGTAGTGCGGTGTGCTGCCTTCACCCCAGACGGCAGAATGTTAGCTACAGGTGGAGATGATAGAAAAATTCTATTTTGGGATTTGATGCATCGTCAGGTTGCGATCGCACTTTCTTTAGATGATACAGCTGCTCATTCCCTAGTTTTGAGTCGAGATGGGGAAACTCTGGTTACAGGTAGCTATCGCAAAATCAAAGTTTGGCGCACATCACTTTTGACGGGGGTCAAAAGTTTAAAGGACATACAACCACTGCACACCCTC
This sequence comes from Nostoc sp. KVJ20, assembly GCF_001712795.1. GTDB lineage: Bacteria > Cyanobacteriota > Cyanobacteriia > Cyanobacteriales > Nostocaceae > Nostoc. The sequence goes on along the minus strand of NZ_KV757663.1, from coordinate 62,743 downwards.
ATGGGTCATTCTCACATCGTTCGTTCCTTAGCAATCAGTGCAGATGGTAAACTGCTGGTGAGTGGTAGCTGGGATCAAACGATTAAAATTTGGCAATTGGAGACTGGGGAATTACTGCATACTCTTAAAGGACATAGAGATAGAGTATATGCGATCGCATTAAGTCCCGATGGACAAATTATTGCCAGTGGTAGTGCTGATAAAACCATCAAATTATGGCATCTACAAACCGGGGAATTGCTTGGTACATTTACAGGTCATGGAAACATAGTTACAGCATTAGCTTTCACAGCTTCCGGTGAGATGTTGGTTAGCGGGAGTTTGGATAAGACAATTAAAATTTGGCAACGCAGTTAAACTAATTCGTAATTCGTAATGACGCTCTTACGTCGCTAATACCAATTCTTTATGAAGCTGCATAGAATTCGATCCCCCCTAGCCCCCCTTATAAAGGGGGGAATTCAAAGTCCCCCTTTTTAAGGGGGATTTAGGGGGATCAAGATATGTGCAACTTCACATTAAATTGGTATAACGTAATTCGTAATTGTGGGAAACTGAGGATTTAAGTTAAAGGGTTTGTTGGGTTTTGTTTACGCTCAACCCAACCTACGAATATTCTTAACCGATCTGTTTTTTGACGAAAATTACATATCACAAAGACGCGATAAATCGCCGTCTCTACAAAGAACTGATTATTGTAAAGACGGCAATTTATCGCGTCTCTTGCCTTAATCAAACTGTATTGGGCGATCGCACGCCCATAATAAAACTATCCCCTCTATGCTATTTGCTTATGGCGATCGCAATTCAACCCCAACTAACTTTAGACGAGTTCCTCAAACTGCCGGAAACTGAACCAGCATCAGACTTTATTAACGGAGAAATTATTCAAAAACCTATGCCTCAAGGTGAACATAGCTTGCTCCAAGCTACTCTTTGCGAAACAATTAACGGCATAGCTAGAAGTCAAAAAATTGCTTTGGCTTTCCCAGAACTGCGCTGTAGCTTTGGCGGCGCTTCTATCGTTCCTGATGTCTCTGTGTTTCGCTGGGATAGAATTCCTAAAACTCCATCTGGCAGAATTGCTAACCGCTTTGAAATTCATCCAAACTGGGCAATTGAAATTCTTTCCCCAGACCAAAAGTTAAAAAAAGTGTTGAGTAAATTATTGCATTGTTCGCGCAATGGTACTGAACTCGGCTGGTTAATCAACCCTGAAGACGAAAGTGTGCTGGGGATTTTTCCTGGACAGCGAGTGGAATTATACGAAAATGCTGATAAATTACCCATCCTTGAGGGTATCGAATTAGAACTAACTGTAGAACAGGTTTTTGGCTGGCTGAGTTTGACGTAAAAAAGTGTTCCGCAAGGTTGCCTAGAGAAAGTTAGAAAGGATTGTATCTGTAGGTTTATTGTAGAAACTGGACGGTACAATGCAAATTCGTGTGTACCATAAAAATTTGTATGCCGTAATTTTATGGAAAATCAACTAGGATTGGTTCTAAAACTGCTTTTACTCTCGGCTTTGTTATCGGTGTTGATTAAGTATGCAGGGCCAAGTCTATCAATTCCGGCGACAGCAAGCAACGCGCTAATTATAGTATTGTTGCCGATTGTGATAATCGCGATCGCACTACTGTGGCGATTCCAAGCCCAGAAACAAAATTAACTCAAATCATCTACACACAAGTTACTAAAATCAGCTAACCTAGCTGAATTACAAGAAAATTGCATCTCGCCAACCGTTGGGAGTCAGCCTGTGAACCTCGGTCAATGGATCGGCTTAATCGCCATAGTTCTTTCTTTATACATCCTGTGGCAAATTCGGGAAGTGCTTTTGCTAATGTTTGCCGCAGTTGTCTTAGCCACCACCTTAAATCGGCTAGCGAAACGCTTCCAAAGCTTTGGGATGAAACGTGGATTCGCCGTCCTCCTAGCAGTAGCTATCTTTTTGGCCGGCGTCGTGGGTTTTTTCTGGCTAATTGTGCCGCCATTTGCACAGCAGTTTCAAGAACTAACCAATCAGGTTCCTAAAGGGTTTGAGCGCTTTAATGTTTGGCTTGATGCCCTGAGAACTCGTATTCCTAACGAATTAGTTCCTTATATCCCAGATATCAATAGCCTCATCCAACAAGCACAGCCTTTCGTCAATCGGGTACTGGGAAACTCCTTCGCCTTTGTATCCGGCTCTTTGGAAGTAGTCCTCAAGATTTTGCTAGTGTTGGTTTTAACAGGAATGATCTTAGTCGATCCACTAGCTTACCGCAAAGTCTTTATACGGCTTTTCCCCTCATTTTATCGGCGGCGGGTAGAAGGGATTTTAAATAAATGCGAAGTCTCTTTGGGTGGATGGATTACAGGCGCTTTCATCGCCATGTTTGTAGTGGCGCTGATGAGTCTAGTTGGCTTATCAGTTTTGGGTATAAAGGCAGCACTAGCTTTAGCAATTTTGGCAGGATTTTTGAATTTAATTCCCAACCTTGGACCAACGATGAGTGTAGTGCCAGCAATGGCGATCGCACTATTAGATGACCCCTGGAAAGTTGTTGCTGTCTTGATTCTGTACGTTGTTATTCAACAGGTTGAGAGCAGTTTTATCACCCCAATTGTGATGGCACAGCAAGTTTCTTTACTGCCAGCTGTAACCTTAATTGCCCAACTATTTTTCGTGACTTTCTTTGGATTTTTAGGATTATTTCTGGCGCTACCTCTAACTGTTGTCGCTAAGATTTGGTTGCAAGAAGTGTTGATTAAAGATGTTTTAGATGAATGGGGGAATAATCATAGAAAGGAAACTGAGTTTGTCATAGTTTCTGAATCTCCTGGAAAAGATGATAATTGGACATCAGAAAATCCAGATATTAATCAGAAGCCGTCGATTGATGATGATATCTTGAAACAAGAAGATTAGTCACTCGATTATCTAGCCATTTAAAATTATCCGTGAACAACAAAATCCCCGACTTTTTTAAGAGGTCGGGGATTTTGCAACACGGCTCAATCTAAAATGCAAAATTCAAAATTAATTGACTGATTCGTGACGGTAATCAGTTCATCAACTATCCTTCTGCTTCGTTACCTCTGTTCCTGGTTTGTTTGACTCATTAGATGAAGCTGATTCTGTCTTCTCTGATTGCGTCTCACTAGTCTGTTGCAATTGGTTGAGATGAATATTATTCACTTGAACAATAAAGTATTCTAATGCCTGACTTGCCTTTTGTTGCTGTTGGCTTTCATCGGACACATCATAGCAACGATAAGGCGGAGTCACGCCCAATATAAATTTCTCTTGTTCAGCTTCTAATAATTCAACGGCTGTATTAGCAGCAAGCGAATTCTTCTGAAAAGGAAAAGAGGTAACTATACTAGCGACTATAGAAGCAATCGCAGGGCAAAGCACGGGTAGCCACTTGAGCCAAGCTTGTCCTGCTTCTAATTTATCTACCAGAACTAAAATTGGTGTGACTCCTGACAAAATCACTGTCGCAATTTGCAAACTATAGTAAAGGTTTCTTGATACACCCCGAATTCTTTTATAATCGTCAATCAAATCTTGGCTGTATTGTAAAGCCTTTCCTCTTGTCAAAGTCAGCGTATCTTTATCCCAGGAATTAGGATTGGTCAATAGATAACTATATAGTTCAGCTTTTTTAGTCAGTTCAGACTGATAAGCAGCCTTCTTATAGTTCTGAAATACTTGTCTATTGATGAGCAACAAAAAAAATAAAAAAGTTAGAGATACCGCTCCAGAAATTACAACTGTTTTATCATCTGAAAGAAAAATAATAAAGAGTCCAGCAGAGACAAAAGCTGCGAGTAATAAATACTCAATCACCTTCAAGTTAAACAACTTTTTTTCATCTGATGGTGAGGATAAATTTTCAATCCTATTAGAAACCTTACTTCGGTTTTTTTGCTCAAAATTAGTTAATTCAGAAGTAGTCATTGCCTCTTACTCAATTCGTTATTGGGTGAAATGTAGGAATAAAATCAATAGCAAAAAGTAGAATTGCTTTGAGAGGGTATAAGTTAGGATAAGTTCGCTAGAGAGCAGCTTCACCATAGCATCTGCTTTTAGCTCCCACTTTGCGATTGACTATTTGGTTTAAAATGCTTTACCACAGCCAGAAATATTTCTTTCGGCTGACGTAAAATCATTTAAGTCCAGTAAGTTTAATCAATCCTAACCATATATACATTTGATTGATAATGCAAGGCTTCCTTTATAGTAAATTTACGTAGGCAGAAAAAATATTTCGGACATATCTAGCTTGCCCCAAAAAATAAATATATGATTTGAACTTTGCAATACTTAAATTGTTTTTTGGGAATTTGAACCCTATCCAGGGTGTTAAGCTGTCGCGCAGAGATTGGCGACGACTATTTCGAGATGAAATTATGCAAAAGTCACCATAATCTGCGCTCACAAGGAGCAATGAAAATTTCTTTTCCCTATTCACCATTCACCAGGAAGCCCTAGCACTGATAAGATGCGAACAATTGCAGAAATTAACGAGAAAATCAGCCGCCAACGTGCAGTAGTGTTGACAACTGAAGAATTAAAAGCACGAGTTGTAGAAATCGGTGTTACTAAAGCTGCGAAAGAAGTTGATGTAATTACCACTGGCACTTTTGAGCCAATGGAATCAAGTGGTGCAATTATCAATCTGGGACACACTGACCCCCCGATAAAAATTCGCCGCTGCTGGTTAGATGGTGTACCAGCATACTCTGGTTTTGGGGCAGTAGATTTATATTTGGGTGCGAGTTCTGCTGTGGAGACGACGGACGGGGAAGAAGTCCGAGAACGCGGCGGCGGTCATGTAATCGAAGATTTGATTGCTGGTAAATCCATACACGTAAAAGCGCAAGGGCAAGTAACAGATTGTTACCCCAGAGCAAATTTTGAAACTACCATTACCAGTGACACAATTAATCAGTTTTATTTATTCAATCCGCGCAATCTTTATCAAAATTTTATTGTTGGTGTAAATGGTGGCGATCGCCCCCTCTTCACCTATCTCGGCCCTTTACAACCGCGTCTGGGGAATGCCGTTTACTCTAATCCCGGTGCTATTTCCCCCTTACTCAACGATCCCGATTTGCAACTCGTTGGTATCGGTACTCGAATTTTTTTAGGTGGCGGTATTGGATATGTCGCTTGGGAAGGCACTCAGCACTTCCCCTTACAAAAGCGTTTAGCTAATCGTACACCGATTGGGCCTTCCGCCACTTTAGCTTTAATTGGTGATGCCAAGCAAATGGATGCTCATTGGGTGCGGGGGTGTTATTTCAAAAGTTATGGACCCTCATTGATGTTAGGCGTTGGTGTCCCACTCCCTGTATTAAATGAACAAGTCGTTGAACACTGTGCCGTCCAAGATCAAGACTTAGTAGCCCCAATAGTAGATTTTTCCATTCCCCGGCGCGTTCGTCCCACCTTTGGCTTGGTGAGTTACGCCCAACTCAAATCCGGGCGGATCACCATTGAGGGCAAAGCAGTACGCTCTGCCCCCTTAGCGAGTTTGTTTTTTTCTAGGCAAGTCGCTCTAGAGTTGAAAAAGTGGATCGAAGCAGGTACGTTTACCCTCACAGAACCAGTTTCCCCAATTCCGATGGAGCGATCTTTTCTACCCCAAGACCGTCGGACGGATTTTTAAGAGTGGGGAGTAAGAATTTTAGATTTTAGATTTTAGATTGGAATTTAATCCAAAATCTAAAATCCAAAATCCAAAATTGAATTGCCCCATACCCTACTCTTGAGTCGGTTTTGGTCGCTTGATGGGTTTAGGAGCGGGCGTTCTTGGGATAGGTTTTGAAACCACAGAGGTGTCGCCGCCTGCGCCTGTTTTTTTGATAGGACGAGGGGTTTCGCCACTGCGTCTGGGGGGGAATGGTTTTCTACCACCAGCACCACCACCACCGCCAGCGCGAGGCCCACCTTTGAATGGTGGTCTGCGTTTTTTGGGCAAGTCAGCGATCGCCTCAGCTTTTTCTACTACCAAAACGTCAGCTTCCCGCTTGGCTTGGAAGTCCCAGAATTTTCCTACTGCTTTGGTGGTCAGCACACCCCTCAATTTCAACTTAAAATATTTGGGTTTATCAGTTGATTTGCGTGGAGCCTGCCTAATTTTGACTACCAAGCTTTTAGCATCAAAAGATTGGTATACCACTTCACCACGAACAGAAAAACCACCATCTACAACTTCTGATGAGGGTTTCAGAGCAATTGTACTTAATTCAGAGTTTTCGGATAAGCCATCATCGGGTTTCTGTAACTCTTGCAACTCAAAATCTGACTCGTCCTCATCTGTTGAGTTTTTAGCCAGATTTTCTGGCTCCCAAACTCCGACGATTTGGATGTGCAAGGTATCATTTTCTTGTCTTGTACGTGGATATACTACCCACAAGTGTTCTTTTTCTAAGTCTAGGTGATTCTTGACTAAGCTCATAATCCGCCCTAGGAGGACGGCATTGAGTTCTACACCATCTGTGGTCAGCAGCGTACCTTGAGTAAATTGTTCGCTGCTAGCATGATATCGACCCCGGACTAACCCGATCGCTCGGTACTGCATCGGTTCGCTGGGAGGCGGAATCGGTTGCTGTCGGTTGGCGAACCCATCATTGGAGTCAGTCTCGCTGGGTTTGACAGGCAAATTTTCAGGTTTAGAGGACTGGGCTGCTATATGAACATTAGCGGCTGCCTCTACGTTAGTTGGGCCCTGGTTAGAGGCAGAAGAATTGGAGGATTCAGGCAACGGCATCAGGTCGGAATTCATAAAAACTCCTTGCGGCGGAGACACATCCCATTGTGGGATTTTACAAAGGCAGCTGGAAAGAGCATTTGTGCGACTGATGAAAGTATATTGGCTTTTAACAAAGTCACACTAGGTTACTCTACACAATCCTAAAGGCGCTAAATTTAGTGTATAAACACTAAATGTGTAATTTAGCGCCTTTACACTAGTTTCGGAAGCATATCATAGCTACAATTCTGACGGCTCCTCCTAAAGTCATCACTTACTTTAGCAGTGTAGATAGTTAATTGTTATAAAATTCACAGGCATTTGGCGGTATTCCGCAAAGTTTTGGAAATTTTTAACTTTACGATTTGTGTAAATGATCATGTCATTAAAATTCAGGAGAAAGACAAAACTGTGTCTCAACCGCGCAATCGTTGGATAGTTCGAGTCATATTGGCAGTTGCAATTCTTGCTTTTGTGGGTGTTTCGGTGATTCCCATAATTGGAGCATTTAATAATACGTCACCCTCAAGCCAGAATACCGCTAGCACCAGAGACAGTTTGCCCTCTGCTGACCAAAAATCAAAACTGGAAGACGTAGTACGGGGTTATGAACAGGTTTTGCAAAGGGAACCAGAAAATCAGACTGCGCTTGAGGGACTATTAAAAGCGCGGCTGCAACTACTGAGTCAAAAAGATAAAAGTGAGGTTAAACCAGCTGATATCCAAGTTGTTATTGAACCCCTAGAGAAGCTAGCGAAGCTGAATCCCGAACAGTCAGAATATTCAGTGCTACTGGCTCAAGCCAAACAGCAAATTGGTGATCGCGAAGGAGCCGCTCAAGCTTATCGTTCGATTTTGTCCACGAAACCGGGCGATTTGAAGGCTTTGCAAGGAATGGTGGCTCTGTTGATCAGTCAGCAACGCCCCGAAGCAGCCATTGGTTTGTTGCAAGAAACTCTTTCTAACGCAGCCCAAGCAAATACAATTCAACCTGGAAGTATTGATACAGTAGCGGTGCAGGTGCTATTAGGTTCTGTTCACGCTTCCCAGAAACGCTACGCTCAAGCTAGCTCTGTTTATGACCAGGCAATTAAGAAAGATCCCAAAGATTTTCGCCCTGTTGTGGCAAAAGCAATGCTCTTGAAAGAACAGGGCAAAGACGCAGATGCAAAACCTTTGTTTGATAGTGCCGCAGCTTTAGCACCTGCTCAGTACAAAGACGGAATTAAAAAGGCAGCAACAGCTTCCCCCACGCCTAATCCGGCTCAATCTCTGGCACCTTCACCGGAAAGTACGGCTAAGTAATGGATGTGGGGCATTGGGCATGGGGCATTGGGCATTGGGCATGGGGCATTGGGCATTGGGCATTGGGCATGGAGCATGGGGCATGGGGGATTGGTTATTAATTCTTCTCCCCTGCTCCTCTGCTCCCCTGCTCCCCTGCTCCCCTGCTCCCCTGCTCCCCTGCTTCTTCCCCTTACGCTCCCTCAATGGCAGCGAGGACACCAAAGATTAAAAACAGGCATCCGCCAATAAAGGTGATCTGACGCTCAGAAATGCGTCCGGCTATCATTTTGCCGCCGATAACTGCGATCGCAGCACAAATGGCATGTCCTAAAATTGCACCTATTGTCACTCCAATTGGATTATTACCTGCTGCTAGGGCAATGGTGGCTATTTGGGTGCGATCGCCCCACTCTGCCATAAATGTCAACACAAAGGCTTCTATAACAATTGCCAACCCAGTTTTTTGCTTTGGTAAGTGCAAATCTGCTTTTTTCACCGCAGCTTCGGCTTCTTCTACAACTTCTGTATCACAAGCAGCAGCGGACATCTTACTAGCGTCATACAGCAGCTTGATACCAAAGGCAAGAAATAAAGCTATTTCGGCATAATGAATATAAACTTTTGGCAACAAAGACACCACTTGTCCAAATAGCACTGAAATGATTGTCATCGCGGCTAAAGCAGATGTCGCACCTATAAATACCAGCCGCCGAGGGTGGTGCATTGCCAAAATCACAGCAATAAAAAATGTTTTATCGCCTAGTTCTGAAACTGTAATTAGTAATAAACCTGCGGTAAAAGCTGTTAACACTCTCTCAAGCTCCTGAAGAATCGTTTACCGATGTGAAGCTTGATGAGAACCAAAAGACCTCACCAAGTTTACACTTTTCGGTGTGAACTTAGTGAAGGTCTCGCTTTCAAATATTAATTATTTGCCATCTGAACCAGGCTCATCGCCAGTATGTTGATTCAGATGTACTGGCTTTCGAGTTTTTTTGCCAGCAGCTACTCCCCTTCTATGCAAGATGCATTATACATTTTTTATAAGTGTATGTCAAGAGTAGGGAATGAAAAGCATCAATAAATAAATTAATTACCAACTCAATAAATAAGACACTATTTCCTACTTTTCTACTTTCTAGAAAAGCCCACATATTTTAATTTTTTTGGCAACCAGTTAAAGAAATCTATCAATAAAGTCAGAGGTGACTTAAATAATCACCTCAACTATTCTTTACTTGTACATGATACCAATTCAAAAAAGTAGATTTATGAATCGATAAATTATGCACAAGGTAACACCAAGTCCTATGTCATTATGCAAGCCCAACCAATTTTGCGCTTAGTTCCCACATGCGATCGCCTTTGTCATCATCGCGGGCTTGAGGAGAGACTTTTTGCACAAAGGACTTGCCATCTTTCTTCTGGCGATTTCCCCAACTCCAATAGACACCGGATTGATTATACTCAGGATCGGCAACCACGGCTGCGACCCTTTCTCCCGCCAACTCTTGAGACACATATCCTCCAGTGATGTACTTCTGGAATAAGGGGAAGATTTTCTGAAACAGAGGATAGTGGTTTCTAAATAGCGGCGTTTCTGCAACACATCCCGGATAGAGAGAATTGAAGACGATACCAGTTGACTCGTGATAGCGCTCATGCAGTTCCCGCATAGTTAGCACGTTGCAAACCTTGCTATCTTTGTAAGCTTTGACTGGCTCAAATTTCTTGCCATCAATCATTGCGATCGGCTCTTTAAACCCTTCAGCAAAGCCATTTAGTTCGCCCAAATCGGGACGGGGTGGAATCTTCCCACCCAGTTCGTCTGGATTGTGCGTGACGGTTCCTAAAATAACCAGCCTTGGCTCTAAAGATGACTTCTTCAGATCCTCTAGCATCAGGTTGCACAAGAGGAAATGCCCCAGATGATTGGTGGTGACAGTTAACTCGTAACCTTCTGGACTGCGTAACGGCTCCTTGATTAAGGGCATATAAATTGCGGCGTTGCATACCAAAGCATCTAGGGACTTTCCACTGGCTCGGAAGTTCTTCACAAACTGTCGAACACTTTCCAAGGAGCCAAGGTCGATATGTATACTGGTATAACTGTTGTAAGGGATTTCCACAGCTTGGGCAGCTTTTTGTGCCTTTGCTAAATCCCGACACGCCAGTACCACATACCATCCCCTTTCAGCAAGAGCTTTTGCAGTATACAGACCCACCCCCGAAGAGGCACCCGTAATTACAACCGTTGGCTTCTGATGTTGTTCCATTTTGTTCGCACTCCATTGACTGTCTCTAGGATCTCACACCAGTGAGCTATCATTATCACCTGCTTTTCAAAGCTGTATTAGGCTGCACTAACCTCGCACTCCAAGTAAAAGGGACTAATCTTTAAAAGGAAAGTATATAGTTATACAAATAATATTCAAAAATATATATAAACATAATAATTATTATGATGTACTGATAAGTCTAAAAATTGTATCAATGCAATCTTAACTTTTTCTGTTTTCAAGTATTTTTTCAGATGTATTCAGATGTATATTATTACTAGTCAAAAAAGTATAAGTAAATTTCCTAGCTGTTTAACAATTTATACGCAGTGGATGAGCTTCTACAATCTGTAAAAAAAATTCTACAAGACAAGCCTCTCGGTTCAATTCAGTCGTTTGTGCTATATCAATCATGGTTGGGCAAAACTTACGTTGAAATGGCAGAGGCATCAGGCTATGGCAACAATTACATCAAGGAAGTTGGCTCTGAGTTATGGCAAGACCTTTCCATTGCACTTGGAAAAAGAGTAACGAAAAAAAATTTGCATTTAGCCTTGAAAAAACACCTGGAATATGAGATAACTGATCCGGAAAATCAGATCCAACAAAAGTTCGGCGAAGAATCTAACTTAGAAATGGTTTCTCCAGACTTTTTTTCAGCAAACAAGATAGAATTTCCTAGCGGGCCATTAGCACTGGGTTCTCCTCTTTACATCAATCGCCCTCCCCTGGAAGAACTTGTTTGTAACGAGATTTTACACCCTGGCTGCTTAATTCGGATCAAAGCACCTAGCAAAACGGGAAAAAGTTCTCTTCTCAATCGGATGATTGCTTATGCTAGAGAGCAAGATTATCAAATTGTCTATTTGGACTTTCAAGAAGCAGATCAAGACGTTTTTGCTTCCCTGGATAAATTTTTGCGTTGGTTTTGTGTCAATGTCAGCAGGCAGTTAAATCTCCTTCCCTGTCTCGATGATTTTTGGGATACGGAAATGGGCAGCAAGGTAAGCTGCAAAATCTATTTTGAAGCATATCTTTTGCAATATATTCATGATAGTCCTGTAGTTTTGGCTTTGAATGAAGTCCATCGGGTTTTTGAACATCCCAATATTGCCCAAGATTTTCTGCCAATGCTGCGATTTTGGCATGAACAAGCAAAGCAAGATCAAACTTGGCAAAAACTTCGGATGGTGGTGGTTCACACAACAGAAATTTATATTCCGCTCAAGCTCAATCAATCACCTTTCAATGTAGGGATAACAATTACGCTGCCGCCATTTACCCTCAAACAGCTACAGAATTTAGCATTACGTTATGGACTAAATTGTGCAGCAGACTCCGAAGGTGCAAAACGCCTTGCACCCCTACAAGCAATGGTAGGAGGACATCCTTATCTAGTGAGCCTTGCTTTTTATCATTTATGTCAAGGGCAAATGACACTGGAGGTATTACTAGAAAGTGCATCTACAGCAGTGGGAATTTACGGTCAGCATTTACGAGAACTGTTGAGCTTACTGCAAAAAGAACCAGAATTAATGACAGCTATGCAACAGGTAATTGCAACAAATGAAAAAGTGGAGTTAGACGCGATCGCTGCTTATAAGCTAGAAAGCATGGGTTTAGTTCAACTCAATGGCAATCAAGCTAGCGCCATGTGTGAGTTATATCGTCTTTATTTTATCCAACAGTTTGGAAAGCAAAATAATGGTTGATAGTAAGCACTTTACTGCTTATACTTTACTGCTGATAAAATAAGGGCTGAAGTCCTTACTACGGACTTTGTTATATGAATTTTATCAACTGTTATAAGACAAGTTTTTTGATTTAGATATAGAACGAATTTAAGATAAATTAAATGAACAATTATCGATATCAAGTTGGTGGCACACTTACCAGTGACGCTCCTAGCTATGTTGAGCGCAGAGCAGATGTGGAACTTTACGAAGCCTTGAAACAGGGTGAATTTTGTTACATTCTCAGCTGTAGGCAAATGGGCAAATCCTCACTTATGGTAAAAACAAAGCACCGCTTACAACAAGAAGGCTTTAAATGTGCCACAGTTGATATGACTAATATTGGTTGTGAAAATATAACACCAGAACAGTGGTATAAGGGAGTTGTTGGGGACATCTGGTTGAGTTTCAAACTGTTAGGAAAAGTCAATTTAAAAACCTGGTGGCAAGAACAAAATGATATTTCTCTGGTTCAAAAACTCAGTCGGTTTATTTCGGAAAATCTGTTAGCTAAGTTTCCGAATGAAAGACTATTTATTTTTATTGATGAAATTGATAGTATTCTCAGCCTAAACTTCTCTGTGGATGACTTTTTTAACTTGATTCGGTTCTGTTATAATCAACGAGCAATTGATCCAGAATATTATCGAATTACATTTGCAATTTTTGGTGTGGCGACACCTTCGGACTTAATTTTAGATCGAAATTATACTACCCCATTTAATCTTGGTAAAACCATCCAAATAAATGGTTTTACTTTTGAAGAAGCTCAACCATTATCTTTAGGACTGGATATAAAAGACAATCATCCCCAGAAAGTTTTAAAAGAAGTATTAGGTTGGACAGAAGGGCAACCATTTCTTACCCAAAAACTGTGTCGGCTACTTGTCAGTTTATCTCAAGATGATATGGGTAGAAAGCTCAAAATTCCCCCTGGCACAGAGGAATTTTGGATAGAAAATGTGGTGCGATCGCACATCATCGAGAAATGGGAATCGCAGGATGAACCGGAGCATTTGCGAACTATTCGCGATCGCATCCTCAGAAACGAACAATCTGCTGCCAGATTGCTAGGAATTTATCAGCAAATTCTCCAAGGAGTGAAAGTGCCGGCCGACGATAGTCGAGAACAGGTAGAACTTTTGCTGTCTGGTTTGGCGATTAAAAAGCAAGGTTTTCTCCAAATCAAAAACCGAATTTATCAAGAAGTTTTCAATTTAGAATGGGTTGGAAAAAAATTAGCTTACTTGCGCCCTTACTACGAAACCTTCAATGCCTGGGTAGCCTCAGAGGAAAAGGATAAATCTCGCCTATTGCGTGGACAAGCCTTGATCGATGCCCAAACTTGGGCACATGGTAAAAGCTTGAGCAACTTAGATTATCGATTTCTAGCTGTTAGTGAAGAATTAGATCGGCGAGAAGTGCAGCAAGCATTAGAAGCTGAACGTGCCCAAGAAGTCGAAGCACGACTTCTTGAGCAACAAAAAAGGCTGGCTCAACAAAAGAAAAATACCACAATAGTGACACTTTTGCTCGTGGGTATGACTATCAAGTTGGTGATTTCTATAGTGTGGGGAGTGTCGCTTTTACAAAAGATTGATGCTTTAGAATCACAACTAAAATGTACCCAGACAGGGCATAAGGGCAAAGTAATAAATGCAAATTCTCGCTTATATGGATGCTGAGTGAATTTCAGATTTTAGATTTTGGATTTTGGATTTTAGATTAAAAGTATGCTTATTACTAAAAAGAATAGTGGAGAAATGTAGGTCTGACCAAAGCTGCCGATGATGTGAGTTAAATCCTGATATCTTCAATAACTACCCACGCAGGCAGCCACCGAAAAAGCGATCGCAACATCACCCCACCAATCGAATCTAGGAGAATTCGTAATAAATCTTGTTAATCTTCAATTTTCTCACTGTCCAAAGTCAAGAGCCGTTACGGAAAGTCCAGAATAGTGTTCATTAAAAAACCTAGCTAGGGACTCTGCTTGAGATTGGCTAACTTTCCGTTGACCATTGACTACTTCCTTAACAATCTCAATAGAGCCAAAAACTCCAAGTAAAGAAGTTGGCTCCACATCAAACTCATGCATGAGGGATTCCAAAGTAGCCGCAGATTTTGATTCACCCATCGAATAATGATGTTCCTCGTAATTCTCAATCAGAAGAACCAACAACTCAAAAAGCGCAGTTTCCGCCTCTGTCAATTCACTAGACATCATCCCCTCTACTGCTGTTAAGGCTTTGTTATACTCCTGTTCTGTTTTAATTGGCTTAGGCTGATACTTAATAAGTAAGTCAGTATAGGTTTGTTGACTAGAAATAGGGGTCATCTTTATGATGTGAGTTAAAATCCTGATATCTTCAATAATTACTCACACAGACAGCCACCGAAAAAGCGTTGGCAAGGCCCACCGTAGGTATCGCTATGCTTCAGTATCCCCATCTCGAACAAGCGCTAAAATATCACTTCGGTTATGACCAATTCCGCCCTGGACAACGGCAAATTATCGAAGATGCGCTGCAAAATCGAGATTTAATGGTTGTGATGCCGACTGGCGGGGGTAAATCTCTATGTTTTCAGCTACCAGCATTGTTGAAAAATGGACTAACTGTGGTAGTGTCGCCGTTAATTGCTTTGATGCAAGACCAAGTAGAAGCACTGCGAAATAATAATATTAACGCGACATTTCTCAATAGTAGTTTGAATCCTTACAAAGTGCGATCGCGGGAAGAAGCCATCCTCAACGGTAAAGTAAAATTACTCTACGTCGCCCCTGAACGCCTCTTGAGTGAAAGGTTTCTACCGTTTCTCGATTTAGTTAAAGAAAAAATCGGGATTTCTAGCTTCGCTATTGATGAAGCGCACTGCGTTTCGGAATGGGGACACGATTTTCGTCCAGAATATCGCCAGTTGAAATCTCTGCGAAAACGCTATCCTGATGTTCCTACGGTCGCCCTCACCGCCACAGCAACCGATCGCGTCCGTAGTGATATTATTCAACAACTAGGACTAAAGCAACCTAGCATCCATCTTGCTAGCTTTAATCGTGAAAATCTTTATTACGAAGTTCGTCCTAAAACTAAATATGCTTACGCTGAATTGTTAGAACTAATTCGAGAAACTGAAGGTTCGACAATTATTTATTCTTTAACTCGTAAAAAAGTTGATGAACTCACTTTTAAACTCCAAAATGATAAAATTGGTGTTCTGCCTTATCACGCCGGATTAACTGATGAGGAACGTAGTAGTAATCAAACGCGATTTATTCGAGATGATGTCCGGGTGATGGTGGCAACAGTTGCCTTTGGGATGGGAATTAATAAACCCGATGTGCGGCTGGTAGTTCATTTTGATATGCCCAGAAATATAGAAAGTTATTATCAAGAATCGGGTCGAGCCGGGAGAGACGGAGAACCATCTCGGTGTACAATATTTTTCAGCTTTGGTGATGTTAAAACAATTGAATGGAGTATCGATCAAAAAACTGATCCTCAAGAACAGTTGATTGCAAAACAACAACTGCGACAAATGATCGATTACGCTGAAGGCACTGATTGTCGGCGAACGATTCAACTGGGTTATTTTGGCGAAAGGTTCCCTGGGAATTGCGGTAACTGTGACAATTGTCGTCATCCCAAACCCATGCAAGATTGGACAATTGAAGCCATGAAGTTTTTATCTTGTGTGGCGCGTTGCAAAGAAAGATTTGGGATGCTACACATAATCGATGTGTTGCGAGGGGCAAAAAAAGACAAAATTCTCCAGTACGAACACGATAAACTTTCTACTTATGGTATTGGTAAAGATAGAACTGTAGATGAATGGCGAATGTTGGGGCGATCGCTTTTACATCAAGGGTTAATAGAACAAACTAGCGATGGTTACTCAGTTTTAAAACTAAATGCCCACAGTTGGGAAGTAATGCGAAAACAGCGCACAGTTTCGCTAGCTGTAACCACAGTCCAAAAGATTAGCTGGGAACAGGGGAGTGAAAAAGCAGAAGTTGCAGAAATATTATTACAAAAGTTGCGATCACTACGTAAACAATTAGCTGATGAGCAATCTGTTCCACCTTACGTCATCTTCCACGATTCCACTTTAAAATTGATGGTACAGGTGCAACCCCAAAACTTAGCTGAATTTGCCAAACTTTCTGGTGTAGGTAGTCACAAACTCGCTCAATATGGCGAAAAGTTTATTACAGAAATTCGCGCCTACCGCCAAGAAAAAGGTTTGCAAAATAAATCGGCTACTTCCGTATCTTCTGCCAAATCATCTTCTTCTTACACCGAATTACAAACATTACAATTGCATCAACAAGGTTTAAACATCGCTCAAATTGCCCAAAAACGCAACCTTAGTCCGGCAACAGTTAGCACTCATCTAGAAAAACTAATTGAGAAAAATCAGCCAGTTGATTTAAATCAATTAGTACCTTTAGAACATCAACAAAAAATTTGGCAAGTTTTAGAAGTACTCGGTGACATTTCTCTCACTCCCATCAAAGAACAACTAGGCGAAAGCTACACTTTTGATGAAATTCGTTTAGTACGGAGTAAGTGGCGACGTGAAAATCGCAAGTGATGATTTGCTAAGGACGAGTAATACAAAGCAAAACAATTATTGTTTCATTATGAATGACAATAAAAAAATGAACGAGGGAGAGAAATCAAAACTCGCAAATCTGCCAAAATCAATACGTTTTGCATTTTATTTGGTGCATTTTGTTTAAGTCTTACTATTTGCTCATATATTTGTTTTTTGAAAAACTAGATAAGGAAGCTAAACTTAAGTCTTATTGATTAAAAGATTAAAGGAGTTAGCCAATGAGTGAGATGCTTAATACAGGAGTACGCTGGACAATTCACGATGTAGAATTGTTCCCGGAAAATGAGGGGACGCGCTACGAGATAGTTGATGGAGAATTATTTATGACCAGGGCACCTCACTTTAAACATCAGCAAACTTGTGGCAAAATTTTCCAACAGCTTAACATTTGGTCAGAGTCTACTGGTTTAGGAGAAGCTGTAATCAACCCCGGCGTTTTGTTTTCAGAATCAGATAATGTGATTCCTGATGTAGTTTGGGCTACCAAAGAAACCTTGGCGCTAACATTGGATGAAGCGGGACATTTAACTGGCGCACCAGATTTAGTAGTCGAAGTTTTGTCTGCTAGCAACGAAGACCAAAGACGAGATAAGGAAGCTAAACTTAAACTTTATTCTTCCAGAGGAGTAAAAGAATATTGGATTGCTGATTGGCGATCGCGTAAACTAGAGGTCTATCGACGCGAACAAATTCAACTTAATTTGGTAACAACCTTATTTAGTAGTGATATTATAAGTTCTCCTTTATTACCTGGTTTTAGCTGTACTGTAAACCAGTTTTTTCCTGTATAAATTTTAGGTTGAATGGAAAAACAAATCTCAAGTAGCGGATTAACTAAAGTCCAAGTACTGATTATGGCGATCGCAGCCGGTGTCTGTGTTGCTAATGTTTATTATAATCAGCCAATCCTCAAAGATATTGCATCATCTTTTCGAGTCACTGAAGGCGAAGCGGGTAGCATCTCTGTGCTGACGCAAGTTGGTTACGGCTTGGGGCTTTTCTTTTTAATCCCCTTGGGCGATAAAATCAACAAGAAAAAATTAATTCTTTGTTTACTGACATGTTTGTTCTGTTTGTTGATAGCCATGATGTTTTCACAAAACATCATCCAGGTTTGGATATTGAGCGTAGCAATTGGGATTGCGACAGTCTCCGCTCAGATTATTCTTCCTTTAGCGGCAAGTATAGATAGAGTAACTACAGGCCAAACCGTAGGCAACATTTTTACTGGTATATTGATTGGAGTTTTAGGAGCAAGAGTTTTTAGTGGATATATTGCTGAATGGTTTACTTGGCGTTATGTATATGGATTTTCGGCAGTAATGATTTTAATTATTATTGTGTTATTAAATATATATTTGCCTAATATCAAAAATGAATTTAATGGTTATTATTTGGAATTATTAAGCTCAACACTTCATCAATTAAAACGGTTTTCATTATTAAGAGAAGCGTCTTTAATTAGCGGGTTATTGTTTGGTGTTTTTTGCTCATTTTGGACAACGCTGACTTTCCATTTAAGTGGAGCGCCTTTTAATTTTCAATCTGACACAATTGGGATGTATGGCTTTGTAGCGATCGCAGGTGCATTAATGGCACCAGTTTTTGGTAAAATAGCTGATCAAGGTAACTCGCAACGTTCCTTGACTATTGCTGTATCGATGGTGATTGCAAGTTTAGTAATTGCTAAAATTGCTTCTAATTCTGCATTAGCGATCGCGGTTGCTGTATTGTTAGTAGATGTGGGTGTACAGGCAGTCCAAGTCACCAATGTTGCAAGGATATACACTCTTGATCCTCAATCAAATAGTCGCATCAATACAGTTTACATAACTATCTATTTTATTGGCGGTTCCGTAGGTACTAGTATTGGTCTATTATGTTGGAATCTTGGTGGCTGGAATTTGGTAACTTGGCAAATGTTATTTTTTACTTTGCTTGCATTTTTTGTTATCGTCAGACCTAAAATAACCACAGCAAGATAAAATTAAATAATAACAAAAAATCGCGGCAAAAAAGTCAAATTAAGCTACTAAAAACCTTTTTTAGTAGTAATACTATAATTATTCTCTATTGCCTGGTTTTCGCTGTACTGTAGTCCAAATTTTTCTCCATAAAATTTTATTTTTTGGAAATATGCACACTGATTATTTCCGAAAAAAAATGTGAATAATTTCCCGTAAGATATCGCTTTGCAGCAATCGCTAAATTGTCTCGTCCTCAAAGCGATATCTAGAGAAAATCAGCTTATATTATGAAAAACTGGGGATTTCAGAGTTAGAATCTTTTGATATCGCAGTAGACAGCGATGGTGAAGTTTTTTGGCTTTTTGCAGACAGAATTGCTAGCAATTTAGGCAGTGCAAGGCAAGCAACAGTATTTAGCAGCGTCAGTAATATACCATCGGTTAAACTCATGTGCGTTCGTCCTTATTTCAAAATTGGTGTTTACTATATTTTTAGTTTGAAGCAAAATTAGTACAATTGCTTCAAAGCAGTATTTTAATTTCTTTTATCGGTTATAAGCTAACTAAATATATTCTGATAATTTAAAGTTGATTAGTAAAATCTCTTTTTTCTCTCTGTGTTCCGCCAGTTGCTACAACAGAGAACCTGCTTACAGCACTGAACTCA
The DNA here is from genome assembly GCF_001712795.1 of Nostoc sp. KVJ20. Lineage (GTDB taxonomy): Bacteria > Cyanobacteriota > Cyanobacteriia > Cyanobacteriales > Nostocaceae > Nostoc. The sequence continues at coordinate 43,448 of NZ_KV757663.1, read as the reverse complement.
CTGCAACACACTGGCTTCTCTGTAGCTATACGGTGAATTAGTCATTAATTTAACCACAGAGATATAGAAAACACAGAGATAAGAGGTTAATGTCTAAAATTGTTATCCACCTTGACAGGGCTAATCTTAAATATTATTTTCTTGACAACCTGAAATTAATTACTATAGTCTATTAATTTACACGTTTTTCAGTAGAAAAAATAATAAGAAGCATGAGCAAGAAAGTTAGCATTTTGCTAATAGCAGTATTGGTTACAAATTCTACAGCAGTAAAGCCTTCCACTGCGACAGAAAAGAATCCTACTTTCCTTGTTAATAATATTAATTCTGTAGCTTTGGCTCCAATTAAAATAGGACAAGCTATAGAACCTAGAGTTATAAAGCTTCGTCTTGCAGATTCTGGGGTTTCAGTAGGAAGTGTTTTGTCTTGGGGATTTGCTGGTTTGATTCAAAAAAGATCCACTGATTGGGTTCGTTTAGAAATAACTGATAATCAAGTAAAAGTAGTACATACAACAAGAACAACTAATTGGTTAACTCAGGTTTCTAAATGGTGGGATCATCCTGTTAGAAAAATTGCTTTTAAGCCAGATTCTTGTCAAGTAGATAGCTTGTCAAATCAAGGTGGCTCAAATATAGAAAATCAACTAAGAGATATAAAAAAGTTATACGATTCTAAATTAATAACAGAGCAACAGTATCAAGAATTGCAGCGTAAAGTTATTAATCAAATAAATACAACGCCAAATCAACCTTCCACTAGCAACTCTGAGTGTGTTTTATTAGGAGAAAATGCGATAGTAAACCTGAAAGATATTAGTTTAGTGACTAAAGGAGAGTTTAAAATTGAATATTTAGAAGGTAATGAATGGAAATATGCAGCTTTTAGAGTACCAGAAAAAGAATATCGAGAGTAGTCTGCAATCAAGAAATTTGCCTAATGAAATCTCGTGCAACTGTTTTAATTGACCCGACAGATCAAATCGTTTTCCATTACACACTACTACATTCTTCTTGGCTAAACCAAATTTCAATTTGGTTTAGTATTTTGGTACGGAAGTTACTAAGAAGAGGCAGTTTCAAGAGTCAGGATGACCTTAAAACTAGAATTATTGCTTTTATTGACTACTTTAATCAAACAATGCCTAAACCTTTCAATTATACATATAAGGGTAAAGTTTTGGCCGTTTAATACTCGGTTTATTTCCGCCGTGCTGTACTAGTGGTTTGTCAAGTTTCATTTACTAAGTTCGTAGTTAGCGCTGTCTTTGCTAAAGCGCTAACTACGAACAAAATAACAATATAAGAGATTTGACGAAATTAGAAAGAGTTAATTTAATAGTTCGTCGTCGAAGTACTGAGTAATTTCTCTTGGCAAACAGTCCATCAATTCGGAGAACATTTAGCACAGAAATCAGGACTGAATTTACAAAATTGACTACCTGTTACTGGGTAAGCTGTACAATAAGGAAAACTGGTAAGTTCAATTTTGGCTGTTTGTAATTTGGAACCATCCTGTAACGCTTCGGTAAGTTTGGTTTTCTCAGCCAAAATGATAGCTAAAATTTTAGGTAACGCTATGCAAGCAGCAATATTGAGCAGCGTTAGCATTATTGTGTCTATAAAATTCATAGGTAATCATCTCCTGTGAAAAATAGGCGTAGGCGTAGGCCGTCGTAGACATCGCTGTTCTTAGATGCAAACACAATCCATTGCTTGCACTCTATGTAAATTAACTTTACCATAAACTTTTGTAAATATAAACGTGGAATTCCTGGAATTATCATACACAGAAGGGAATGTAGATAATAAGGATAGATATTGTAGCGTAATAACAAAATAAGCTGGAAAATAATCAGTTTACGATACTTAGGTAAGGTGTTATGTCAAAAACCCAAACCGCGTCTTCTTTTTTATCTAACATTAGTGAACGAGAACGCCAAGCATTAAAGCGGGTGGTAGATTACACAAATGTGGAATCGCTGCCAGAAATTTGGCCTTTGGCCGCTCAACAATTTGGTAATATTGTCGCCCTCCACAACCCTCACGCTAAACCAGAAGTAGCAATTACTTATACCCAGCTAGCAGAGCAAATGCAACTATTTGCTGCTGGGTTGCAGTCCTTGGGAATAAAAGTAGGCGATCGCATTTCCCTAATTGCTGACAATAGTCCTCGCTGGTTTATTGCCGATCAAGGCATAATGACTGCTGGTGGAGTTGATGCAGTGCGTAGCTCCCAAGCAGAAAAAGAAGAACTACTGTTTATCATTGCCAATAGCGGCAGTACAGCGATCGTCGTTGAGGATTTAAAAACACTTAAAAAACTACAAGACCGCCTCAACGATTTACCAATTCAAGTGGTAATCTTACTTTCCGATGAAACACCACCTACAGGCGAAACCCTAAAGGTACTGAACTTTGCTCAGTTGATCGAAATTGGGGTAAATCATAATTTTGTGCCAGTTAAGCAAAATCGTGACGCTCTGGCAACCCTAATTTACACCTCCGGAACTACGGGTAAACCCAAGGGTGTAATGCTGTCTTATAACAACTTGATGCACCAAGTGATAACTTTTGGGACAGTATTGCAACCAAACGCGGGTGATATGGTTCTTAGTATCCTGCCTTCGTGGCACAGCTATGAACGAACTGTTGAATATTACCTACTATCTCAAGGTTGCACACAAGTTTATACCAACTTGCGCTCCGTAAAAGCAGACTTGAGACAATTTAAACCCAACTACATGGTGGGTGTACCCCGCCTGTGGGAATCGATTTATGAAGGAGTGCAAAAGCAGTTCCGCGAACAACCAGCCAAAAAGCAACGCCTAATTAAATTTTTATTGGGCATGAGCGAAAAATATATTAGAGCGCGGCGAGTTGCTCAGGGATTGGATTTAAATAATCTTCATGCTTCAGGCATCGAACGATTAGCAGCTAGGATACAAGCAGCGGCTTTATTACCCCTCCATGCCTTGGGAGAACGACTGGTTTATGCCAAGGTGCGAGAAGCCACTGGAGGACGAGTTAAGCAGATGATTAGCGGCGGCGGTGCCCTTCCCAGACACATAGATAACTTCTTTGAAATTATTGGTGTACAGATTTTGCAAGGCTATGGCTTGACAGAAACCTCTCCTGTTACCCATGTGCGGCGTCCTTGGCGGAATTTGATTGGTGCATCAGGACTACCACTCCCGGCTACAGAAGCTAAAATCGTCGATCCTGAGACAAAAGCGCCTTTACCAATAGAAAAGCGAGGCTTGGTATTATTGAAGGGGCCGCAGATTATGCAAGGCTATTACCAAAATCCGCAAGCGACGGCGAAAGCAATTGACGCTGAAGGTTGGTTTGATAGCGGCGATTTGGGTTGGCTGACACCACAAGACGACTTAGTGCTGACTGGCAGGGCAAAGGATACGATTGTATTGACCAACGGCGAAAACATCGAGCCACAGCCGATCGAAGATGCGTGTTTGCGATCGCCATACATCGATCAAATTATGCTCGTCGGCCAAGATCAGCGCAGCCTGGGAGCCTTAATTGTCCCCAATGTCGAAGCCTTAGAAAAATGGGCAGTAAGTCAGAATTTGATACTGGATACGCCCAATAACCAGGTAACTTCCTCAGATAGTCAAAAAATTGACTTCGAGAGTAGAATGATCCAGGATTTATTTCGCCAAGAATTGAAGCGGGAAGTCCAAAATCGTCCAGGTTATCGACCGGATGACCGCATCGGGACATTCAAACTCATCCTGGAACCGTTTTCCATCGAAAATGGCTTGATGACACAAACACTGAAAGTTCGCCGACATGTCGTCACGGAACGCTATCGCGATATTATTGACGGCATGTTTGCCTGATCATTCCACCTGCTAACTGTAAAGAGTGAACGTGAAATATTTATGGATGTCTCCAAGTCTAATTTGCTTCTGAAACGCGTCGTCAACGTCAAAGTTATTGTGACTCCTCTCTGGAAAGAGGAAGTACAACAGCAGTTGCAAACACAAATCAATCAACTTGATCAGCAGTTGCAACAGCTAGACGTTGAAGGACAAAGAGCGATCGCGGCAATTCAAAAACAGAGTCTACAACCACCTGGGCCCCAAACTCTCCAACAAATTGACAATATTCAACTCCAAGTCAATCAAAAGAAAAGTGAATTTCTAGAGCAGAAAAATCAATTGCTGCAAAACCTCCAGCAAGTACAGTTTCTCCAGCAAGATCAGGAAGTCAACCAATTCCAAATGGAAGGCTTTTTCCGGGTAGAAACCGGTGATAACCTGATTAGCAAAATGCAGGTAGAAATCGTTCTGCGCGATGGCGTTGTAGAAGAAATTCGCGGCGACATTTAAATTTGTCATTTGTCATTTGTCCGTTGTCATTTGTTTTGTGAGCAATGACCAATGACTAATGACCAATGACTAATCACAGATGTGATTTAACTTTGTTTGGGAGCGGCTTCCAGCCCAACATTCTCTCTGGGAGCCAGCCCAAACAATTTGCCAGACTGGGGGTGAACTGATCAAAAGCGATCGCCCAAAGGTGGTCATCTCAACTCGATATTTAACTGTATCAACTGAATCATCACCCTGTTTGATTTCTGTAATCGTCACTAAGGCCTGATTTCGTTGCGGATAAGCTACTTCTACCTTTCGCGTTCCTCCCACCGATGCTATGTCCTCAAAAGCATTCAGGGCGAGGGTAGCAGGATCACTACCTTGGAGAGATGAGTTGATCTTTTCTAGAGGTATAGTTTTATAATCGGAACGGTCTAAGTATGCCACAACTTCTTGAGACTGATGTATTGCTCCCACCTGCTGGGCTTGTTCGTTACTAGTCTCAACAATCGGTACAGATGCCTGGCGCTGGGTAATATAAACTCCAGCGCCAGCAGTGGCAAAGATACCAAGTATCACAATCAAAAAGAATTTTAACTTTGCCGACATATAAGTAAACAGGAATTTCAAATAGGTTTATTACCAATTTTGAATTCGAGATGGAACTTCACCTTATATCCTCTACTTGTGAAAAGCTCCTGTATCTTAAGCAGTGGTTATGAGGAATATAAATAGCTCTGTATTATAGACCTCCAATTCATATTTAGGTTCCTGGAGAGACGCGATTAATCGCGTCTGTACAAGAGTTAGGAGTTAGGAGTTTGGAACTCCCTCCATGCCCAATGCCCCATGCCCAATGCCCAATGCCCAATTCCCAATGCCCAATTCCCAATGCCCAACCTAAAATATAAACAGTCCAAAACTCTCCCGCCAAGATACAATTCGATCTGATAAAAGCTGTTAAAGTCCATAAACCATTGATTCCCAAGCCACCCTATGAGCATTCACGAAGTATTTATGCCGGCTCTGAGTTCTACCATGACCGAAGGCAAAATCGTCTCCTGGGTGAAATCGCCAGGTGACAAAGTGGAGAAAGGCGAAACAGTGGTGGTTGTAGAGTCAGATAAGGCAGATATGGATGTAGAAACCTTCTATGAGGGATTTCTTGCCCATATCACAGTTGAAGCTGGTGAAACTGCCCCGGTAGGATCTGCGATCGCCTTCATCGCCGAAACGGAAGCTGAAATTGAACAGGCCAAATCTCTTGCCAATTCCGGCGGCGCAGCGGCTAGTGCTACCTCATCCCCTGAACCAATCCCCGTCACAGCCACAGCTGCAACACCTGCCTTAGCCTCTCAAAACGGGTCTAACCACAAAGAAGGAAGGCTTGTAGCTTCACCCCGCGCCCGCAAGTTAGCCAAAGAACTCAAAGTTGATTTAACTACACTCCAAGGCAGTGGCCCCTACGGTCGCATTGTCGCCGAGGATGTAGAAGCATTGTCCAATAAGGGCAAGCAACCCGCCCCTGCCCCAGTTGCCCCACCCGCACCTGTACCAACCAGTGCCCCATCTGCACCCCCAGCAACTCGCACACCAGCACCCGCGCCCGTGGTAGCGGCTGTTCCTGGTCAAACCGTGCCTCTAACTACCTTCCAAAATGCCGTAGTGCGGAACATGGTAGCCACCATATCCGTGCCCGTTTTCCGTGTCGGTTATACAATTACCACCGATGGATTAGACAAACTTTATAAACAAATTAAATCCAAAGGCGTAACAATGACAGCGCTACTGGCGAAAGCTGTAGCGGTAACGTTGCAAAAACATCCACTTTTGAATGCTAGCTACTCAGACCAGGGTATTGTTTATCATTCTGATATCAACATTTCCGTAGCAGTCGCTATGGATGATGGCGGATTAATTACACCTGTGCTGCAAAATGCAGATGCAGTGGATATTTATTCTCTATCGCGTACTTGGAAGTCTTTGGTAGAACGTGCGAGGGCAAAACAACTACAACCCCAAGAATATAACAGTGGTACTTTTACCCTGTCGAACTTGGGGATGTTTGGCGTAGACAAGTTTGATGCGATTTTGCCACCTGGGCAAGGTTCAATTTTAGCGATCGGGGCATCCCGTCCGCAAGTGGTAGCAACACCCGACGGTTTATTTGGCGTGCGGCAACAAATGCAAGTAAATATTACTTCTGACCACCGGATTATTTACGGTGCCCATGCTGCGGCGTTCTTGCAAGATTTAGCGAAATTGATTGAGACAAATCCTCAATCTTTGACAATGTAATTTTGAAAAGACACCCAATTTAAATGTTAGCGCTATCAGTGAACAGCAGTTTTCGTAGAGTAGCGCTAACAATAAATAATACCTACACTTAAATTTTTTATGGACAAACTATGTAAAGGTGTGGCTATATCACGTCTCTACATTAGTTTCTCTCCAAACTGATATCACAGTGACATACTACAACACTCTTAAATATCTGGTTGAGCAGTATCCAGAAGATTTTATCCGCTACTTACTTGTATCTGAGGCAACGGATATCCAGATTCTCAAAACAGAATTAAATCAAGAACCAATTCGTGCCGACTCAGTAACTTTTTATAAACTGCTAATCAAATACTGCATTTAGAGTTTCAAACTTTACCAGCATCGACTCCACCCTTGCCACTGCGGATGTTGGACTATTGGGTGCGGCTATATAGACACTCTATTTGTTCAGTCGATTCACTTAAAACAATCATTTATTCCTCAGCGTACCTCTGCACTTACCTCAGCGTCCCTTTGCGTTTAAAAAAATAAAAAAGGTGGGCATTACCCACCCAACAAACTTATCCTTTCACACAAAGAACTTGCTTGAGTGTTGCTACAACCTCAACCAAATCCGCTTGATTTGCCATAACTTGTTCTATCGGTTTATAAGCACCAGGAATTTCATCTAACACACCCTCATCTTTGCGGCATTCTACGCCATTTGTTTGCTCTATTAAATCATCAAGTGTGTAGACATTTTTTGCCTTATTTCTAGACATCAAACGCCCTGCACCGTGGGAACAAGAACAGAAGCTATGAGCATTACCTTTACCCTTAACGATGAAAGACTTTGCCCCCATCGAACCAGGAATAATCCCATAATCTTCAGTTTGGGCGCGGACTGCACCTTTACGAGTAACGTATACATCCTCGTCAAAATGCACTTCTTTTTCGGCGTAATTGTGATGACAATTAACCTGCAATAAAGGTTTAGTTGCTTTCCCACCTACCAAATGCTTCTCAACTATGTGCTTAAAACGCGCCATCATCACATCGCGGTTGACACGCGCATAGTTTTGTGACCATTGCAAATCGTGCCAATATGCTTTGAATTCTGGCGTACCAGCGACAAAATGAGCCAAATCTGGGTCAGGCAATTTATTACCTGCCATTTTTGCTAATTCCCTAGCTGTGTGAATATGACACTGGGCGAGTTTATTGCCAATGTTACGCGAACCAGAATGCAGCATCAGCCAAACTTGATTCTCTGTATCGAGGCACACTTCAATAAAGTGATTTCCTCCACCGAGAGAACCCATCTGTTTCATTGCTTTACTTTGTAGGTCTTGCACGCCGCGATGCAAGTCTTTAAAATCTTCCCAGTGTTGCCAGTTGGTGACAGATTTTTCAATATCTTTATTTTCGTTGAATCCAGTCGGAATTGCTGCTTCAATATCCAGGCGAATTTTCTTCAGTTTACCTTCTAGTTGTTCGGCGGTAAATGATGTTTTGATAGCGCTCATCCCACAACCAATATCCACACCAACTGCTGCTGGTATAATCGCTTCTTTTGTTGCAATTACAGAACCTACTAAAGCACCTTTTCCTAAGTGAACATCTGGCATTAATGCCAGATGCTTAAATACAAATGGTAGCGATGCCACATTCTTTGCCATCTTGGTTTCTTCTGGACCCAAGGAGTGATTTGCCCAAGATAATACGGGTGCTGGTGTGGTAATTTCTAACTTTTCGTATGGCATAATTGTTTCTATTTTGGATTTTGAATTTTAGATTTTCGATTGGGTCGATGTCACCACATATTTGGATCTGAAGCCCTGTGCTTCACACAATGCTTTAAAGTAATGAGTAATGAGTAAGGAGTAATGAGTAATGAGTGGATGAAAAATGGGTATTTACTCATTACTTATTACTCATTACTCCAGAATCACCGCGCCTTTAGGTAGGTGAGGATGTCACTGATAAGTATCGATATGACTTATAACTTATTATCGATATGACTAGTATTTGGTTTTTGAAATAAGTTCTGTAGGTTTGTTGTAAGGCATTGATTTCAAATTGACATACTACTAGTTAGTTGTAGCAATTTAAATGTTATATTGTCTTTCATTTTGTTCGCTCAATTTTCGTGAAGCTGAAGAACTACTTTTAGAGAGTAGCTTCTTTGTATTACAAGTGTAACTAAAATAATTACAAGCGTCAAGCCAATACCACAGACAGAAAGCAGATGTCTCATAAATGTATTAAAATTTGTAAAGAAAATTACTTTACTTAAGTAAACTTTTAAAGTTCTGACACAATATGGTAGTGCGTCAAGATACAATCTGGGAACGTTTTTTATCCCCTGTAGTGCGTCTTTTGATTGATGAAGACGGGTTACGGCGTTACGCTGATAGTATTGACTGGGAGAAAGAGAGCGATCGCTTCCAACGAGATGATGTGATAATTCCGGCGTACTACAGTAGTCAAAATTTTCATGGTGTTACAGGCGGATATCTCAATTCCAGTGCAGCAGTTACTTACGATCCGATTACCCAATATGTTCTGCCACCGAATGAAAGTATTGTCCGTCAAGCTTTAGTTGATGCCGTCAAGGTGAAACCACGACGCATACTTGATTTAGGTTGCGGCACAGGTTCCACAACTTTAATGTTAAAACAGGCTTTCTGGCAAGCGGAAGTTATTGGTTTGGATTTATCACCCTATATGCTGGTAAGGGCAGAAGATAAAGCTAGAAATGCCGGTTTAGATATAGTCTGGCGACATGGAAATGCTGAAAAAACTGGTTTGAGGGATGCTTCTTTTGACTTAGTAACAGCTTCTTTGCTATTCCACGAAACACCAAACGCGGTGTCACTAGCAATTTTGCGGGAAAGCTTCCGGTTGCTGGTAACTGGAGGGCAAGTATTGATTCTAGATGGCAATCAGAAGACTCTGCGTCAGCTAGAATGGCTTAATGATGTTTTTGAGGAGCCATATATTCGTGAATATGCTGCTAATAGTATAGATGCGAATATGGGTGCAGTCGGATTTGAAGCAGTGCGATCGCAGGATGTATGGTGGATAAATCAGGTAACTAGTGGCGTTAAACCAATCAAAACCGAAAATGTCCGTCATTATACTCCCACATCAGTAGATAATAATGATTTGGAGGGACTTGGATCTCCAGCGTTTGGCATAATGGCATGAGTTTAAAGGCAGTTCTTTTTGATTTTAATGGTGTGATCATTAACGATGAGCCAATCCATCTGCAACTGATAGATGAGATTCTCATTGAAGAAAATCTCCAACCCCAAAAGGTGAGTGAGCGTCAAGCTTCTTTAGGACGTAGCGATCGCGCTTGTTTTCAGCAATTACTCGCGAATCGTGGTAGAGTAGCCAACGAAAACTATTTAACTCAGTTGTTGTACCGCAAAGCCCAAGCTTATACGGTGGAACTAGAGAAAATAGAGAAACTGCCTTTATATTCAGGTGTAGAAGACTTAATATTTCAGGTGCGATCGCGGAATCTGAAATTAGGACTAGTCAGTGGCGCTATTCGCAAAGAAATAGAACTGGTACTTAATAGGGCAAAACTAGCCGAGCATTTTAAAATTATCGTAGCGGGTGATGACATCACCACCAGTAAACCAGAACCCGATGGTTATCTACTGGCAGTGAAACACCTAAATAAAGAATATCCGGAATTGAATCTTCAACCACACGAATGTCTGGCAATTGAAGATACTCCCGCTGGTATCGAGGCGGCGAAGCGATCGCAAATGCAAGTTGTTGGTGTAGCAAATACTTACCCATTCCACATGCTCCAACGCTGCTGCAACTGGACTGTTGATTATCTCAGTGATTTAGAACTCGAACGGGTGCAGAAGGTTTATTCTCAAAAAGAGCCTCAGCCATCGGTAACTGAGTGTTAGAATACTCTATGGTGATAGTGGATTGAGTTAAAGAGTGATATTACTCTTGACTTGATACCGATCAAGGGGAATTAGCTCAGTTGGTAGAGCGCTGCGATCGCACCGCAGAGGCCATCGGTTCAAATCCGTTATTCTCCATGTGTCCATTAAATAATTATTGTCACTTTTAAAGAATTAATGTCCATTTTTTCCAAGTTCAGGGGCATAAGTTACGTATTTTCGCGGCTTTCAGCAATTAAATCAGTTTTAAAGAATTATTGTCCAGAGTTGAAACCAGTTTTAAAGAATTATTGTCCAAAATCAGCCTGTAAAACTCGGCTAAATATATGGTTACTAATTTAATTTATTACAGCAGGCTCAAGGTTATTGAATTACAAGAGTAGCTTTAAAGCCCTTTATTTGCAGTCTAATTACAAAAATATACTACCTCTTGTTTTGCTGTTTTCACCCAAGCAGAGGCTCCACTGCTACATAGCTGCGTTTTACGTGCGATCGCAGCACTCCTTTCAAACCACCCTAATACAAAATTATATAACCAAAGCGCCTACTTCGGGGATCATAACTTTCAACCCACCACCTAACGAGAGGGCTTTGGAAACTATTACGGTGCGTGGGGTCGTTATTACGTAACTCATAACTTTCAACCCACCACCTAACGAGAGGGCTTTGGAAACCCACAAGCGCAACAGAGTCTTTATTATTGGATACTTTCAACCCACCACCTAACGAGAGGGCTTTGGAAACCGCACCCGTGAAAACTCTTGCCAACAAGGGCTTCTGAAGGCAAAATTGACAAGCCTCCTTTAATTCCTATTTTTTACAGCCAATGAATAAAATTTTATTCATGACTAAAACAGTAATACCCAATGCAGACAAGATTTTTGGACATTTGGCAGCGCCCCAGGGATTTTGCCCCCGCTTTGAGCTGCCAAAAATAAAAATTAGGGGGTGGTAGTTCGGTAGCCACCGTGACGGTATACCCGTACCCTTACTTTGTTGTAAAGTAAGAGGTAATGATCCTCCTCATAAAACCAAAATCTAAGATTTCAGTAGTACAGGCCGCTCTGGCACCTAACACCAAGCTAAAAGAGTTTGATGTCAAGAGCTAAGGTTCTGGGCTGTTTGGAACCCTAACACCTTATACTTCCCATGCGTCTCGGTGCGAGTACTTTCTCATCTAACAGCAGTATTACCTTACCCAAGCAATTACCACTAACAAACGCTTAGATGATCGCACAGGTAGAGTTGGCAGCTACCAGGGTCAGAAAGAATACGCTTTTCCAAGCGTTAAACTAACCCATTCCACAGTATCTACACAAAGGGGTTAATACTGTAGCATCATACAGTTAAGGCTCAAAAGAGCATGTATGACGGCACCGATTTAATTTCAATAAGATTATATTCTTCGGGTAGAAATTTTATCTACCTAAAGTATGATTTCGGCTTTGATAAGCGTAAAATGCTAAATCTTTCGCTTGTTCTTCCAGCGTACCATAATGGGGTTGGATACCAAATTCAATACTAATTTTAAATTCAGCAGCTTTCGACTTTATAGATTCTTGGAGTCTGTTATAACTCCAATTGTGTATCTGACGGTTATATTCTTTTACGTATAATTTTTGAGCATTTACATCACCTGGGATTTTAGCCTCAGCTTTAGCTTGAATTGCACTGGTACGAATTTCTTTCATATCTTTTAATCTAGGTAGTATAATACAACCTGCCTGATAAAACTTAGCGATTTCTACTATTCTCTTTGCTAGTAATTTATCAATATATTCACCTAGTTTCGATTCGCCTATATTACATGGTGAATCTTTTTTTTGAGCTTTTTTTCTCTCCTTACTTAAATGTACTTGTTGCCGTCGTCTGCGGCTTAACAGGTGAAAAGCATTGCCTAGTAACTGTTTGACTGTATTACAAGCAAGTACTTTTTTAGTATTTATATCAACTATGGCAACCGTCGCTAACTCAATAGGATGAAAACTGATACCAACAATTATATTAGATTGACTTTGATAAATTAGTTTACCAGGACGATTGAATGAATTCTTAAGTCGAGATAATGAAGATTTATCTTTATTCAGTTGTGTTTGTTGAATGTCGTCTAATTTTTCATTTTCTTCGGCTTTACTTACTCGTTTTTGCGCCTTGTCAGTCTTTTCTTTTCTCACTTCTTCAGTACCCTCTGCTGTCCATAAACGAGAATCATAGGTACAATGCAGAGCTAATTTATGAACTTTCCACGGCTCACCCTTGCCTTCACCTTGTTGCCATAGCAACTGTGCAGAACGTAGTGTAATTAAACTTCCTGAAAGTTTTTCTTCACCTTTCTGGCTTACTTTAAAAGCTTTGTAGTCTTCTAAAAAGCGTTCAAAAAAATGACGTTGGCGTTTATTACAACAAATTTTAAAGTGATATTCACTCCAACCATTGAAGTAAACAAAAATATTGCCTACGTCATTTTTATACCAAGATAAATCTCCATATAAATAATCTATAGGATATGGTAAATGTGATATTTTTTTCGATAAATTAGCTATCCAATCTTCCCACTCTTGATTATTTTTAGGTACTTGATTTATTAAGTTGCCAAATGCTTCACTATATCTTTCTCCTGTTATATCTCTACCACTAGGTAATCGATTATCTTGAATTTGATTCTCTAGACGTTTTATCTGGACTATTTTCTCATTACGACGCTTTTTTAGTTTTTGAATATCTTCCTCTAAATTACTAATTTTATTATGATTTTTTATCAGGTAAGCTACTGTACACCGCGTTAAAATATCCTGTGTTTGTTTATGAATTTCATATAAAATATTAGTTAATGTTTCTAATTTATTTTTATCTACATTGTTTGTAGAACTAGAATCTTTCCTTTGTTCTGCATCGGTACTTTTATTATTAATATTTTTGTTAACTCTTTTTCTAGCTGATTTGGTTGGCTTTACATCCTCATCATTAATAGTAAGTTGTTTTATAAATTCTTCTGGTTGACTAAGTACTTCTTGCGCTTTAGAACGTATTGTCTCTAAATCACAGTTACTTTCATCTATAAGTTCAACATCACTTTTGAGTATATTTTTGAGAAAATATTCTTTACCCTCTTTCTGCCTTTTTCGTTTCTGGTATAAAGTAAGCCATGAAGAATAAACCTCTTTTACAAAAGACTCTGCTGATGAGCGAAGACGGCCTGATTGTTCTTCAAGTTCAGGATTTTTTGTGACATTTTTACGTAATTTTACGATTTCTTTCTTAGTTATTTCTCCCTTTTCTTTATTAGCTTCAAATTCTGGTTGTTCGCTTACACTCTTTAACAATTTAAGAATCAGAGGAGTATTTTTTTGAGTCATTTCTTCCCATACTTTGCGAAGTATATCTTCACTAGCATCTAGATGACATCGTATGGTTCTATGGACTGGAATCGTGGATTTCTTCTTACGATCGCTACTCATGGTGACAACATCTCCACCAGATAAATAATTTTTTGTTTGTGTAATTAGAACTAATTACTCATTCGTCTTCGCCAGATAACGATCGCCCCTTGACCCGATCGCCATCCAAAAACCTCGGCATTGTCGCACTAGTTCAATAATGGTTTTAATCTACCATAAAAACATTGCCACACATTGTTAAACATTATTGAGCCTTGTTCCAAGGTTACGGGAGTATGATGAACTGGCAACAAATCTTTGTAGTGTTGATGAGTCAGAGCGATCGCGTACAAACTTCCATATATTTCCCCAAAGATATCCACGAAGCTTTGGTGAGATGGGCTGAGGAAGAAGACCGTCCCATCAGTAATCTTGTTGTGCGGCTTGTAAGTAAGGCAGTTGAGGAGCGGGAAAAGAAGCAAAATCCGCCGCAATAATATGTAGCTTTTGCAGATAGGACAATTTGTAAATTCCTGGTATACGATATATCCTCAGCCACTACATGATCAAAGTCCTTGTGCGTGGTATGTTATTGGTTCTTTGCACAATGTATAAACTTCAAAGCAAGGAGTCAGACGGGCTTGAGAAGGTCTGACAAAGTTGATCAGGGGAGATATGGGTGAAGGCTACACGAAATGGCAATTAAGAAAAGTGAACTTTATAGTTCGTTATGGAAAAGCTGTGATGAACTGCGGGGTGGCATGGATGCCTCGCAGTATAAGGATTATGTACTGGTTTTATTGTTTGTTAAATATGTATCTGATAAATATGCAGGTGTAGCAGATGCGCTGATTGAAGTGCCTGAAGGCGGAGGCTTCCAGGATATAGTTGCCTTCAAAGGACAAAAAGATATTGGGGATGGCATCAACAAAATTATCACCAAACTAGCCGAGGCAAATGACTTAAAGGGTGTTATTGATGTCGCAGATTTCAATGATGCCGATAAGCTGGGCAAGGGTAAGGAAATGCAAGATAGGCTTTCCAACTTGGTGGCGATTTTTGAGAACCCGGCACTGAATTTTAGTAAGAACCGCGCCGATGGTGATGATATTTTGGGCGATGCCTATGAGTACTTGATGCGTAACTTTGCGACGCAATCAGGCAAAAGCAAGGGACAATTTTATACTCCGGGGGAAGTCTCCCGTGTAATCTCCAAGGTTATAAGTATTAATTTAGCCAAAAGCTCAAACGATACGATTTACGACCCCACCTGTGGCAGTGGTTCTCTGTTGTTGAAGGCGGCAGATGAGACAGATGTGAAAATAAGCATCTACGGTCAGGAAATGGATAACGCTACCCGCGCCTTGGCTCGGATGAACATGATCCTGCACGGACACGATACTGCCGAGATTTGGCAGGATAATACTTTATCAAGTCCTTACTTCAAAGATGCGGATGGTAGCCTCAAAACTTTTGATTTTGCTGTGGCTAATCCTCCCTTTTCCTCCAAGGCTTGGAGCAATGGACTTAATCCAGCCAATGATGAGTTTAAACGGTTTGATAACTATGGTATTCCTCCGGCTAAAAATGGGGACTATGCCTTTTTGCTGCACATGGTGCGCTCTCTGGAAAGTAATGGCAAAGGGGCGATTATTCTGCCGCATGGGGTGCTGTTTCGGGGGAATGCAGAGGCGGAAATTCGGAAAAATCTGATTAGTAAGGGAATTATTAAGGGGATTATTGGGCTACCGCCGAACCTGTTTTTTGGGACGGGGATTCCTGCCTGCATTATTGTGTTAGACAAAGAAAATGCCGAGAATCGCCAAGGCATTTTTATGATTGATGCTAGCAAGGGGTTTGTTAAAGACGGCAATAAAAACCGCCTGCGGGAGCAGGACATTCATAAAATTGTTGATGTCTTCAACAAGCAGCTTGAAGTGGCGAAGTATTCGCGGATGGTGCCAGTCCAGGAAATTGAGGGACATGAGTACAATCTGAATATCCCGCGCTATATCGACAGTCAGGAAGAGGAAGATATTCAGGATATTGAGGCGCATCTGTTGGGGGGGATACCCAAGCGAGATGTTGAGGCTTTGAGCGATTATTGGCAGGTTTACCCAACGCTGCAACAGGAATTATTTGAGGCGGCCGATCGCCCAGGATACCTGATGCTCAAAATTCCAGGATCAGAAGTCAAAGCTTGTATTTTTGCCCATCCTGAATTTATCAGCTATGGGAAAGACATTCAAGCGGTTTTTGAGACGTGGCAAGGGAAACACACGCCTTTGCTCAAAGCTATCCAGCCGGGAGATAAGCCCAAGGCGATTATTTACGCGCTCTCGGAAGACTTGCTCCAAGCGTTTACGGGTAAAAGTCTGATTGATAAATATGATGTTTACCAGCACCTAATGACCTATTGGGTAGAAAGTATGAAGGACGATGTTTATATTTTGGTAGAGGATGGCTGGAAGGCAGAACTGACGGCGGTGACGAATAAGAAAGGTGCAGTAACAGATTATGTCTGCGAACTCATTCCCAAAGAGTTGATGATTAACCGCTATTTTCAAACTGAACAGGGGGCAATTGAAGAACTGGAAACGAAAAAAGATGAAATTGTTCGCCAGCAGGAGGAACTGCAAGAAGAACATGGTGGTGAGGAGGGTTTGCTGGAAGAAGTCACCAATGACAGTGGCAAAATTACCAAAGCGAATGTAAACGAGCGCATTAAGGCAATCAAGGATGATGCCACGTTTGCGGATGAGTTAAAGGTATTAAAGGCTTATTTAAAGCTGATTGAGCAAGAGGGGGAAATTAGTAAACAAATTAAAGTATTGACTCAATTTTTGGATAATTATGTTTTAACAAAATACGGGGATTTAACAGAGGACGAGATAAAAACGCTGGTGGTAGATGATAAGTGGATGCCGACGTTGCGACAGGCAATTAATTCAGAGATGGATCGGATTTCACAACGGTTGACGCAGCGAATTAAGGAGTTGGCGGAACGATATGATACGCCTTTGCCGCAGATGACGAGTAAGGTTGAGGAGTTGACGGTTAGGGTTGAGGGACATCTGCAAAAAATGGGATTGGTATGGTGATGGAGGCGAATACACCAAAAAACTGTCAACAGACTGCTATCAGGCTAATTCCTGAAGATTGGGAGGTGAAGAATCTAGCAGAAATTATCATTGCTGGGCCGAAGAATGGTTATTCAGGTCGATCTGGGAGAGACGCACGAGGTACGCCAACTCTGCGACTTACTGCTACATCATCTGGCTATTTGATTCTTAATGATGAAACAGTAAAACGATTGGATGAAATTATCAATCCAAGCTCGGAACTTTTCTTGCAGCCAGGTGATGTTCTGATCCAACGCTCGAACACTTATGAACTTGTTGGAACCACAGCAATCTTTGATGGATCACCTAGAACTTATATTTACCCAGATTTGATGATGCGGTTGAGATTTGAAGATCAATCAACTGCTCACTGGTTCTGGAGATATGCCAATAGCTTCAGTGGTAGACGGTTCTTTCTAAGTGTTGCCGCAGGTTCTACCGGAAGTATGCCAAAAATTAGCGGTGCAAAACTGCGTGGGATGACAATTCCTTTCCCCCCCCTCCCTGAACAAAAAGCGATCGCTCAATCCCTCAGTGATATCGATGCCCTGATTACAGAGTGCGATCGCCTCATCACCAAAAAGCGCAACAACAAGCAGGGGACGATGGAGCAACTCCTCACGGGCAAAAAACGCCTGCCCGGTTTTGGGAAAGTGCAAGGCTATAAGCAAACTGAAATTGGGATGATTCCTGATGACTGGAATCTACTTGATATCGCTGATATTGTTGAAAATAATCGGGTACCTTCAGGTATTTACAAAGAAAAAACCCTTTATGGTAAAGGCATTAAAATCATAAAGTTAAGCGACGTTTTTAGTCTTGATTATTTTGACCCAGCCAAAGCGAAACGCGTTGTTATAAATGGGAATGAGCTTTTATCTTACCGCGTTAGAGTTGGTGATATTTTTATTGCTCTAGCATCAGTAAAACTAGAAGGCGTTGGCAAAGTGATGCTGGTAACTGAACTAGACGAAGAGACTGCATACGATCATAATGTAGCCCTAATTAGAGCAAATGAGGTAATAGATGCAAAATTTCTTTTCTATATGTTGAAATCTAATTTAGTTAGAAGAGAAATTAGTAAGTTATCTACACAAGTTGGAACAACGTTTCTGAAGTCGAGTACTATACTTAAATTTAAACTACCGGTTCCAGCAGTTAAAGTTGAGCAAGCCTCCATTGCAACCGTTCTATCTGATATGGATACAGAAATTGCAGGACTAGAACAAAAGCGTGACAAATACAAAGCCATCAAACAGGGCATGATGCAAGAATTATTAACCGGGAAGACGAGACTAATTAGCAGTTCTTAATCAACGGCAAGGTTTCAACCGCCAGTCTCTAAAATAGAAGTTAGAAAGCTCTCCTATTAGCAACAAACGCCGCACACACTAACGACTAATCCCCAATGACAAGGGCTAAACCATACTATGGAACACATTGCTACCAGTGAATTACCCGAAACGCTTCAACAAATATTTGCAGAAATTCAACGCACCAAAACACCCTTAACCGTTACCCATGAGGGGGAACCCTTAGTCATTATCTATCCTGCCACCCCTCAACCCCAGCGCCCAGCATTTGGAGCAATGAAGGGTAGCGGCGAAATATTGGGAGACGTAATTGCTCCAGTAATCCCTGTTGCCACATGGGAAGCACTCCAGTGAAGCTATTACTTGATACCCACATCTGGCTTTGGTATTTGCTTGGTAACGAACGCCTATCTCCTGGGCTTCAAACCACTATTGCAGCAGCAACAACCGAACTTTGGCTCAGTCCAATTAGTATCTGGGAAACTCTACTCTTAGCAGAAAAAGGACGAATATCTTTACAGCCTAATCCAGTTGTATGGGTCGATTTAGCCTTAAATACCCTAGAAATTCATGAGGCTCCACTTAACCGCCATATCGCTATTTTAAGCCGTCAGATTCAGCTACCGCATCAAGACCCAGGCGATCGATTTATTGCAGCTACCGCAGTTTACCATCAGTTGACCTTAGCTACAGTCGATACCAATCTCACGGGTGCTTCCTGGTTACAAACATTAAGCTAGACATAAAATTTACGGCTGACACAAATAAAGATGACATAGTTTGATAAACAGTGTCATATTTAAATCTGAGTAAATCCGTGATTTTAACAGTAATGGGGTTGCTATGAGCAAGGTCGGACAACGCGAACGCCAAACCCAAAACCGCATTGTGCCACTATTCGAGCAACAATTAAAATATCGCTATCTGGGTGATTGGCACGACCGACCTAACAACAGCAACATCGAAACCGACATCCTCACCGCCTTCCTCCGCGACAAACAAGGCTACAGCAACAGCCTCATCACCAAAGCCTTGTATGAACTCAACAAAGTCGCAGGCGACCAAAGCAAAAGCCTTTATGACATCAACAAACAGGTTTATAGCCTCCTGCGCTATGGGGTTAATGTCAAAGAAGAAGTTGGCGAGAACACCCAAACCGTTTGGCTGATCGACTGGGAAGAACCTCTAGAAAATGATTTTGCGATCGCCGAAGAAGTCACAGTCAAAGGCGAAAACACCAAACGCCCAGACATCGTACTTTATGTTAATGGTATTGCGATCGGTGTACTCGAACTCAAACGCAGCACCATTTCCGTCTCTGAAGGCATCCGCCAAAATCTCGATAACCAAAAATCTGTATTTATTAAATCCTTCTTCACCACCATGCAGTTTGTCATGGCAGGTAATGACACCGAGGGACTCCGCTACGCCACAATTGAAACCCCAGAAAAATACTTCCTCACTTGGAAAGAAGATACTAACAGCGACATCACCGACCCTTTAGATAAACACCTGCGGCAATTCTGCGCCAAAGAACGCTTTCTAGAGTTAATTCACAACTTTATCGTCTTTGACCGGGGTATTAAAAAAGTTTGCCGCCATAACCAGTATTTTGGGGTTAATGCTGCCCAATCTTACCTCGGTCGCCGAGAGGGGGGTATTATCTGGCATACTCAAGGCAGTGGTAAAAGCCTGACAATGGTTTGGCTAACTAAATGGATTCGGGAAAACATTACTGATGCTCGTGTTCTGATAATTACTGATCGAGATGAACTAGACAAGCAAATTGAGAGTGTTTTTAAAGGAGTCAACGAAGCGATTTACCGCACTACAAGCGGGAAAGACCTAATTAACAAACTCAACAGCACCACCACCTGGTTACTCTGCTCCCTAATCCACAAATTTGGCAAGAAAGACAAGGCAGACGACGCAGACTATAACAGCTACATCGAAGAACTCAAGCGCAGCCTGCCCAGCGACTTTAGCGCCAAAGGCGATATCTATGTATTTGTAGATGAATGTCATCGCACCCAATCAGGCACGCTGCACGACGCGATGAAAGAAATCCTACCCAATGCTGTATTCATAGGCTTTACTGGCACACCCCTACTCAAAAAAGACAAGCAAAACAGCATCAACGTTTTTGGTGATTACATTCACACCTACACATTCAAAAAAGCCGTAGCCGACCAGGTTATCCTTGATTTGCGCTACGAAGCTCGTAATGTTGATCAAAACATTACCTCACAAACCAAAATTGACCAGTGGTTTGAAGCCAAAACTAGAGGCTTAACAGAACACGCCAAAACCCTACTCAAGAAACGCTGGGGAAATCTGCAAAAAGTTCTCAGTTCAAAATCCCGACTGGAAAAAATTGTCGGCGATATTCTGCTAGATTTTGAAACTAAAGACCGCTTGCAAAGTGGTTATGGTAACGCTATGCTCATCTGCGGTAGCATTTACCAAGCTTGTAAATATTACGAGTTATTCCAAAGTGGTGGCTTTACCAAATGTGCCATTGTCACATCTTACAAACCTTCCCCGAAAGACATCAAAGGCGAAAGTACGGGAGAAGAGGAACTGACGGAAAAATTACGGCAGTACGAAATTTATCAAAAAATGCTTAACGGAAAAGCGCCAGAAGTATTTGAAGACGAAGTTAAAAAGAAATTTGTCGAACAACCAGCCCAAATGAAGCTGCTGATTGTAGTCGATAAGTTGCTGACGGGATTCGATGCACCTTCTGCTACTTATCTCTACATCGACAAAACCATGCGCGACCACGGATTATTTCAAGCCATTTGTCGCGTCAACCGTTTGGATGGTGAAGATAAAGAATATGGCTACATCATCGACTATAAAGACCTATTTAAAAGCCTGGAAAAATCAATTAACGATTACACCAGCGAAGCATTTGAAGACTACGAACCAGACGACATCGATGGATTATTGAGTGACAGAATCGCAAAAGGCAGAGAACGCCTAGAAAATTCCAGAGAAAGCATTAAAGCCTTGTGCGAACCTGTAGAGCAACCCCAAGATACCCATGCCTATATCCGCTATTTCTGCGGTGCCGATACTGAAAACTCAGACCTTATAAAAGAAAATCAACAACAGCGCATTGCCCTTTATAAGTACACATCAGCTTTAATCCGAGCCTATGCTAATCTATCCAATGATATGGCAGAAGCCGGATACACCACAGCAGAAACTGAAGTTATTAAACAAGAAGTTAAGCATTACGAACAGGTACGCGCAGAAGTAAAGCTAGCCAGTGGTGATTATATTGATTTGAAAGCCTACGAACCCGCCATGCGTCACTTGATTGATACCTACATCGGCGCAGAAGAAAGCGAAATTATTTCAGCCTTCGACGATATGACGCTAATTCAGTTGATTGTCGAACGCGGTGCAAATGCAGTTGAGGCATTACCCAAAGGCATCAAGCAAAACCAAGAAGCCGTCGCGGAAACCATCGAAAACAACTTACGCAAAGTCATTATCGATCAACAGCCAACCAACCCGAAATATTTTGAAAAAATGTCCACATTGCTGGATGAGTTAATCCAAGCGCGAAAAGCAGCCAGTCAAAACTATAAAGCCTACTTGCAGCGAATTGTTGAGTTAAGTAAACAAGTTGCTCAACCGAGTAGATCATCACAGTATCCTCAATCATTGAACTCTGCTGCTAAAAGGGCTTTATACGACAACCTCAATCAAGACGAAGCGTTATCTCTAGCGATAGATGATACAATTCGGCAAACCAAAAAAGATGGATGGCGTGGAAACAAAATAAAAGAGCGCGAAGTAAAAAATGCCATTAAAAAACATTTAGATTCCTCTGAAGATTGCGATAGCGAAGCGCTGCTGCGAAGCGCAGATCGCATTTTTGAAATAGTCAAAAGCCAAAGCGAGTATTAGTATGCACCAAATAACTGTCGGTGAACTCGTCATAGACATTGCCAGAAAAGACATTAAAAACTTGCACTTGGCAGTGTACCCCCCCGATGGTCGAGTACGTATCGCCACACCCTTAAACATTGATGACGAAGCTGTGCGTTTATTCGCTATCTCCAAACTAGCTTGGATTAAAAAGCATCAAGCTAACTTTGAAGCACAAGAACGCCAGTCACCAAGAGAATTTGTGTCTGGTGAAAGCCATTATTTTCAAGGCAAACGCTATTTATTAAACGTCATTTATTGTCTGGGCAATCCCAAAGTAGAAGTTAGAAATAATACTTATATCGACCTTTATGTTAGAGAAGGAAGTAATGAAGCGCAACGCCAACAAGTCATAATGTCCTGGTATCGACAGCAGTTAAAACAGGAAATTCCCCCATTAATCGAAAAGTGGCAAAAGAACATGGGAGTTCAGGTTGAAGACTGGGGCGTAAAGCTGATGAAAACCAAATGGGGTACTTGTAACATCCAAGCAAAACGTATCTGGCTCAACCTCGAACTAGCGAAAAAAGACAAGCACTGCCTAGAATATGTTGTAGTTCACGAAATGGTACATCTGTTAGAACGACATCATGGCGATCGCTTTGTAGCTTTGATGAATAAATTTCTGCCCAATTGGAAATTTTATAAGGATGAATTGAACCGCTCCCCTCTTGGAAGTTATTAATTTTGATTGCTCTAAGTACATTGCAAAATCAGATGTAGTTTACAAATATTTGTGAGACTACAGCGCAAAATACAGCAATAGGATAGCTTGCTCGAATACGTATAAATACTTCAAGCGTTTTTAATCGTGATTTTAACGCTGATTTGACCAATAAGGTAACTCTGCCACAAGTATACGTGCAGGTCGATAAGGAATTTCATTGCTGTAAAAATTTGAATCCCATTCTTGAAAATAGCCTGTTTCAATACTTTGTTGAATATTGCGTGGAAGAGATTCAAATAACTGTGCCTCTGCATAATCTTTAAATCCGGTAGGAAACCGACTTGCTCCAGCATAAACCGATAAAATCATTGGACACGCAACCAAGCATCGAAATGGAAGAGTTGAAACTTCAGAATGAATACAATTAAAATTCCGAGATCCTCTAATATTCTTAGCTTTAACAACTGTAGACAAAGTAGCTATTGAACAACCAAGCTGAGTTAAATCTACAGGAAGATTACAATGCCAGTGTTTGCTTGGTTTAATAGATTTTACATAGTTATAAAAACAGTATCTTCCAAGAGCATTATTGGCATAAGAGTAGGATTGCAAAATCTCTAGTTGTGATTTTCCATTAATTGTATGCCCTAACTCATCATATCTTTGAGATGATAGATCAATTTTTTTAGCTTGAACTGCATAGCGCAACCAACCTACATTATTCGCTCCAATCCACCACTCCCAATCAGTACCTTGTAAATGCTCAAGATGTTGTGGTGTCTTTAAGATATGAAGAAATGGACATTGTGCAATTTTGAGGTCTAGTAGGATAATATCTGTGATTGTTGTCTCATTTTGTGAAACCCCTAGCTCTGAGCTAGCTTTAAGTCGCTTCCATGTATCACTGGCAGCTTTTTCAAAAATGCTTGGAAGATGTTTAATAGAATTTTTATTCATAATTTACCTAATTTATATAATAGTCTCTGAGGCAAGGATTTATCTTATATACCCCTTAGTGTTTTACAAAGGTAATAACAATATACTATTAATTTAATTTGGATGTGAAATAATTTAGCTCGTTATGTTAAATACTAGATATCCAGTTCTCAGGTACTAACGCCCTTCCATCAGTCCAAGGTTCTTCTAATAAGGCATTTTGAAATCTTTCATTATTACCAAGGTTTGCGTGTTCCATAATGATGATTTGAAAATGGGGAGATAGTTCTTCACATACATCAAATAAAAAATTAAACATCCTTTCCACTGCTGCCATGTCAGGATTAGCACGAATGATTTCGTCGAATGGAGTTCCTTCTAAATTGAGATACGCTTCTTTTGAAGGAAAATAAATTTGGGTGGGTTGATCTAAAAATAAAAAGTGCGGAACTGGACGATTGCGTTCAATAAAATGTTTGTGTAAAGCCAGAAGTGTAATTAAGTGACAACCAAGCCAGTTTTCTCCTCCTCCCATTCTTCGCATAGGGATTGGTCGATCAGGTCTGTCTGCAATAACAGTTAATTTATTTATATCTAATCGGTAGGGAGAATCACTATGTTCAAGTTGTAATAGTCTAGCCCATTCAGTCATTTGCTGTCCTATT
Source organism: Nostoc sp. KVJ20 (assembly GCF_001712795.1). Lineage (GTDB taxonomy): Bacteria > Cyanobacteriota > Cyanobacteriia > Cyanobacteriales > Nostocaceae > Nostoc. The sequence continues at coordinate 18,892 of NZ_KV757663.1, read as the reverse complement.
CGATTTAATATAGAATTTAAGTTAGCTGTTATTTCACTAATATCTAACTCTTCCTCATAACTGGCAACCAGTGTCTTTAATTGCTGAATTTCTAAGTGTATTTGAGCATCTTCATCTAAAAATTCCAGAGTTTCAAGATATAGACTTATACGACCTACACTACGAGCTATATGAGCATTATTATCACGAATTTGTTTAGCTGCTTCTTGCTCATCTATCGCAGCTTTAATAGCCATGTCTTTTTCTTTTTTCTGTCTTCTCAGTTCTTCACGCCGTTCTTTAAGTTGCTGAATATGCTCAATTAGTCTTGGCTGACTAGCTTCTACGTTTTTGACATTATTTTGTAAATTTATCAAAGATTCTCTAATTGCAGACAGACTGGGAATAGATTCTAACAAACCAGAATTACAGAAAGGACAGTGATTTGCAGAAGTATTCTCTGTCTTAAATAAATTGATAGATTCTAGCCTCAATAGTTGTTGAGTTGCTTCTTTTGAAAAACCTGTTTTTTGATTTAGAAATGCTTCTGTAGCAACTATTTTTTCATTTATTCGTTTAAATTCTTGCCAAATCTCTTCGCTTTCAACCTGTAAATTTGGAAATTTATCGTTTCCAGTAAGTATAATTTCATTTGCTTCCCATGATAAAGTAGAATCTAGTGCTTTGAAAATATCAGCCGTATCTTTAGCAATAAAATTAGAGTCAATTAAACCTACTTGTTGAGCTTCAATCAGAAGATTACGACCTATAATAAATCTTTGTTTTGTAATTAATTCTGCTTCTTTAAGACTGCTTTGAGCTTGTTCTAATTTGCGACGAGCTTGATGCAATTCTTTTTGCAACTTCAGTCTATCTTCTTGAATTGCCCCTAAAAAATATGGAATTGTATCTTTTATTGCTTGTGGAATAAATAACTCTTGCTGACGATGAAATAAAATATCCTGATTTGCAACAGTACCTTGTTTTTGAAAAAGGTAAAAAATTGCTTGCCTTATAGTTGCTTCAAATTGTCTTCTTGAGCCTCCTTCTTCAACAATAGTTTCATTGGGAGAAATTCCAATTAAGTCTGACAGAAAACTTTTGATTGCCTCATTATTAGAGTTTGCTTCTAATTGAGATAATTCAGGAATTATAATCTCATTAGCAGAATTGTAATAAACTTGATTTTGTGAAGAGCTATCTTTAGAGGGCTGAGATTTTGCAATAAAAACCTGAGTTTCATTAATTTGAAAAAGAACTGCATACCAAGCAACTTTATCTTGTATAACGCCATCAGGAATCCCAGATTCTTTCCCTCCAAGGCAATAGTCCACAATTTCAAGGAGAGCAGATTTCCCCCTACTTGACTTGCCAGTAATTATATTAACTTGTCCAAGTTTAAAATTTATGGTTCGCTTATCCCCGGCAGAATTGTAGAGAGTTATGGACTTGATTTGCATACAAACAGCTTTACGGACAAATGCCCCACATAATATAAATTGTTGATACTTCTCCTGCTTGAGCAAGCCAACGCCCAATAAATTCAGCTTTCTTGCAACAAATAGCTGGTTCCGTATCGCTAGACCATGATACAGCCGAAATAGAATTTAATTTACCATTTACCCAAGTAAATCTTCCATCGTCACAGATGTTAATAATACCAGTTTGCATCCCAAAAGCTAAAGCTTCTTTTGTATACGGGACTAAGTAACTTGTACGATCGCCAAATCCAACACGAGCTTCAGGGTGTCTTTGCAGCCAAATATGCAACTTAGTTACTATTTTTTTTGGTAACGCATTTCTCGTTGAACTATGAAGAACAAGTGGTAAAACGAGAAACAGAAGAGGATATGGCATACCCTGCTTCTTTTCGTTCTCATAGCCTTTTATGGCATTGTGAAGCATAATCGAACAAAAAGCCGGATTTAGAAGATTGGCATATTCAAGTGGACGCTGCTCCCAAGACTGCACAAACTTCTCTCCTACGTAGTAGCTAATAATTGAGTTAGTCTCTCTAAAAATTTTGGATGCCAGTGTATACGGGGTAGTTTTTGGTCTGCGAGTATGTGGTAGCTTCCACGCATTACGTATGGTTCTGTAACTTGAGGACGAATACGAATGTCAGCCTCTTGCTCCATCCAATTAAATACTTTTCTACCAAATTTCTTATAATCAAGCTCATTATCATCACAGTCTGACATCTCATCTTGGAGCGCAAGCATATAACGCTCCCATTCATCTATTAATCTTTTCTCGTATTTTTCAATTTCGCCTCCAAACAGAAGTTCTTCACGCGCCCAGCGAGAACGTTGCTCGAATGCTTTGTAGTAATCTAGTATGGCTTTTTCAATTCGCTTGTTATGAACAGCAATTTCGTTTAACTGAGCAACAAAACGTCTATTGTCTTGTGAAATATCAGGTTGCTCAGGAATTTCTAAATCAAAAAAGTCAATTGGCAAGGCATCAGGTTTAAATTGATCGTTAATCTCGCATATTTTATCCCGTACTTCAAAACCGGATATAAAATTAATGGAATCGTCACGAAGATGCTTTACAACTTTCGCAAACCACCAGCCTTCTAGCCGTTCATAAACACCATCTCGATGTTCTCTCCTAACTGCAACCAACTTTTCTTTAATTTTCGGTGTTATGTCAATAATATCTGGAGAACCATCAATAATTTGTATAGAGTCAATTAGGAGTTGTTTTTGTGTGTGATCTAAAGCTTTAAATGCTTCAAAAGACTTAGTTAGAGCTTGGTTATTTGATTTATTGGCAACCTCAAGAAGTTTTTGGAGAGCAAGTTTAGTGTTTCTAGCTTTAATAGGACGCAATAAAAACGCAGCAGAGTTTGCAGGAGCTTCAGCCGTAGTTACTAAAGTTAGCAACGTATCAGGTAAAGAAATTTTGTTTTCTTGCAGTTGGGTACTCCAGACACGAAGAGTTTTCCAAAGGTCAGTGCTACTGTCTGTTAAAGAAGCTTGAGTCGTATGATGCTTCAACTGCAACAATTCTGTAGGATTATTTTCGTCCTCAAAAAATGTGATATCGTCTAAACTCTCAACCGCAAGCTCTAATTCTTCTTTATTAGTTAAAATTAAATACAGGGCATAGCGTGCTTGGAACATATATCCAAGCGCTTGTGAACCTGCTGAAAACCCTGTACTCATATCGTTTACTCACCTCGACTAAGTTAACTTACTAGCCAAAGCCCATTTGTTTATCTCGTACAACTTTTTTTATATATTAGAATCAAAATCTAACCTATGTTAGTTGTCATTACTCAAAGTACTGTGACACATAAAGAAGTTAGTATATTAGCTTGATACATGGCTGACTGTAATTCATGGTCACTTACTGGCCATAGTCGCATATTTCAAAAAACTATGCTAGCAATCTTCAAAATTCAATAATGTACTAATATTTTTTGCTCAAGTTGAACTTATGTAAACACACTCAGAACTCGTTTAACTTTTAGTATATAGAATATTTGTACTATAAGATATATCTTGCATCAAAATTTGGTTAGCAGGCGTAAATCGGGTTTTTGATCCAAATGATAGGTAATGGCAAGCTCTGAAACGCCTGGGTAAAGCAATAAAAAATCAAATGGAAGTATTACTTAATAAGCTTTCTGTCGCTTTGCCATACTTCTAAAAAGCGCATGACATTTTTTGCATTCTCCCTTTTCCCACAAAGCAGGAATAGCAAAACGCTCTTTGCAAAAGGGACATTCTGAAAGTAGACGTAACTTGTGGCGTTCGCACCCCACCGTTGATTGAAACTGCCACTCCAATCGATGATATGGTTGCTCTGCATAACACGCAGCACACAAGCGTATTGGCTCCATTTTCATTTTTTCACCCTTGGGCGGCAGCATTTGAGCAATTCGGTCTACATCTAAACCAATTAATTTAGCAATTGCTTCTAATTCCTTTTGAATGGGAAATGGATTAAACCGAAATTTCTCCCACCGTGCTAGTACTGGGCCAATTCCTGCGGCTTTACTTAAAGTTCCAGGAGATGAGACGCAAACTGCTTCGTGTCGCCTAAATCGCCCAAAATAATGACTAATACTCTCCCCTTCATTGGGTTCTACATACCAAGGCGGATGTTGAACAGCTTCTGGCTCCATAACTACATTTCAATACCTAAACGGCTTGCCATAGACTAGGGAAATAAAACTATTTAACAACTGCCATAGCAATCCAGTCAGTTATCTTGGCAGCAAGCTGGTTGAAATCCTGGATGCTGAGAGTATTATTCGGTTAACCGAACAATTAGATTCGGTTAACCGAATAATACTATGAAAGAGTTCGATCAGCAATTTTAGGAATTTTGTCTCGCCCATCTCACCAAAGCCTCGTGGATATCTTTGGGGAAAGATTATATCGAAGTTTGTCCGCGATCGCTTTGGCTCATCAACTTTAGAAATATTTACCGCCAGATCATCATATCGCTGCAACCTTCTTTAAAAACTCAAAAAGGTTTAGCAATGTTTTTTAATGTGTGGCAATGTTTGTCTGCTAAAGTAAGAATATTGAAAAACACTAATTTAATGCTTGCAGTAACTTGAAGAATGCTTATAGCTTTTAAAATATGGGAAAGCCTCTATGCGTGATATTCTCCGCCAAATACCGCCAGTAGGCTTACCAGAAGTAATTCCCAGCGAATTACCCCGGCAGAGATTTCATCTCGGTGAATGGGTGCGCTGGTTTCAAGTACCCAACGGTGACTTTGGTCGCGTCATCGGAGTAATGTACACCCAACAAGCCAGTTGCATTGCCACTGGCTTACATTATTTGGTTCTTTTAGATGAGCGTAGTCCTTCTCGTGAAATTTGCATCTGCGACTTCGCTTTCGAGGAAGATATTGAACCCTTGGATAACTCATTCTTGGAAAGGCTTCAGGGCAATCATGTCTGAAGCTCAACAACATCAGCACTTGCTAGAATTGCACAACCAAATGTTTCTGTCCCCCCAAGATTTTAGCTATCGTTGGGGATTGGGTTACGAAGAATTAGCAAAAATCTGTGCCATCTCTAAATCTACGGCTTATCACTGGTTAGGTGGACAAGCCAGCCGCCGAGAAGCTGGATTACCTTACCAGAGAATTATGGCTGTAGCTGATTTTCTTTTCGCCAACGCCGAAGTAATTAACCCTCTGTTAGAACAGTGGCATAATCCTCAACACCCGAATTAATCCTTCAGTTTTTGCAAATTGACAAAACTTTTCTTCATCACCTTGACTGACATAAAAAATAGGTAGTAGGGTGCAATTTATCGTCACCAGCCTACCCACTGCTCCATGAACCGCTCCACCAATGATTCCTATTACCTGCCCTCCAGTATTGAACTGACTCAAAGCCATGTCCTGATTCATCGCATGGCAATCCCTCTCAAAAATGCCATCAGCTACTTACAACAATTTCCCCAGTCAGAATACGAGGATATTTGCCGGGATGCTTTTGAGTTAGGATTTCTTTGCTTGCAAACTGCTCAAACTCGTCATGGCAACGAATTAATCAAGCAGCAGATGGAATCCTTGTTGGTGGAGTTTCAGCAGGCAGTCAAGGTAATTGCAGAGTCTTTCCAGCAGGAATTAATAAATCAAGTAGGGACAGATAATGGCCAATTATTAGCTCCACTGCAAAATCAAATTAATCTGACTTCAGCCATCCTCACTGAAAAACTCAATAACGTTAGCACTTTGCTTACACTCGAAATTGACCCTGCCAGAGAAACTTCTGTTGTTGGCCGCTTTCTCTCTTCATTACGTCAACTCTTAGATGCTAAACGCTCTGATTCCATTCAAGGCGCATTTAAAGCAGCATTAATAAATGCCACTAAGGAAAATGGTACTCTAGCTACGGCAGTTAAAGATGTGGTTTCTGAGTCTGTAAAACCATTAACCGAACAAGTGGAAAAACTGACCAGAGAAATTCGAGATCAACAGGTGACACAACAAGTACTTGAGCAGACAACTGCAAAAGGCATCAACTATGAAGAATCAGTTGTTGTCGAACTGCGAAATTGGTCAAAATTGAGTGGAGTTGAGGTGGAGCATATTGGTCGTGATGGGGATACTGGCGATATTCTCCTAAAGTTCACCAGTAAATCGTTAGCTGTAATTGAACTGTCAATAGTGATTGAAGTTAGAAGCCGACCTTCAAAACCTTTTGGTCGCCAAGCAATCACTCAACATTTACAGTCAGCAATGTTGCGGCGTTCTGCAAACTCGGCAATTTTTTTAAGTTATTCCCGCGAGGGATTGGCGCAGGAAATCGGTGATTGGGCAGAGGGAGTTTCTGAGTCAGGTTATTGGATTGCCACAACCCATCCATTTTTAATTATTGCTATCCGCTTTTTGGTGATCCAGCAAAGGTTAAATAAATTGCGTAGCTTTGAATCAGAACTGGATGTGACTGCTGTTGAACAACAAATTCAGCAGATCCGCACAGCTTTGGGACGAATCAGAACTATCAAAAAATCTCTGACGGAAATTGGTAAGGGTGTGACTGTGATTAAAGCGGAGGCAGATGCACTGAGTACAGATATTCAATCAGCGCTGAAATCAATTGAGCAAACACTAAGTTTTGTTGGCAGCAAAAGTATCGATTAAGAGATTAAGTGCATAATCCTGCGACATTTCTTCGCCGAGAACTTGCCCAACAACTTTTTTAGAAGTAAAGGTGAAATTATTTTCGCTCAACTCCCAATAGCTCTAAAGTTATACCAAGGAAAAATTTTAACCTTTCCTTTGAAACTTAACTTTTGGTTCCTTGCGCCTACCAAACTTTCTAGTCAGATTATCTTGGCTCAATTCAAAAGATGGCTCATCTAGTTTTAGAATTGCAATTTTACGAAGTAAATCATACAGAGGCTCAATCAGTCCCCCAGATTTGAGTTTTAAATAAGAAATAACACTTTCCATTTGTGTGAGATTTAATCGACCATCTTGAGTAAGAAATTTTTGCTCCCAATCGTCCACAACTTCAATAATATCTTCTTCAGTTAAATTGGGAAACTCGTATGGCTCTAAAAATGAGTCATGAACACGCACGTATGGAAGACTTTTTCGTTCGAGAATATTTTCGCTTAAATAGTAAGTTCCAACCAAGATAATAGGGATTCGCCGTTTCGTAAAAATATCAACTAATTCGTTAAATCCTTCCAAAGTTAGGTAATCTGCATTACCAACTATTAGTATTTTGACACCATAAGCTTTGAGAGTTCCCCATGCCCGCGCTCGTAAATCTCGCAGCGCTCCGACATTAGTAAGCGGATGACCGACTTCTTCCAAAATTGAGTAATACAAATCTGTTGGGCCACCATGCTGATCAATTTCGGCATAAATAACAGTCGCCGGAATTTCTAACAATGTCCCTCGCCGTTTTACATATTGCATCCTATAGAGTTGGCAAGCTTTTAGCAAACCAGAACCTGTAGCAGATGTAACGTAACCACAGAGTTTTGCATCACGCTGGTCATCAAGCCAGTCAAATAATTCTGTATCGCGGTCTAATGGTAGGTAAGTGTCAGCTTTACCAATTCGTTCAACCTCAGCCTGGATCTCTGGTAAGCGACGCAGTTCTTCAGCAGACTGTAAACTAGCATCAAACTGCTTCTGAAGTTTTGGTTGTACATGGGCTAAGTTAGTCTCTGACATTTGACTTACCAGTTATCCTTCACAAATTGGTTCCAATCTTGTACCCCTACTCTCGGCCGTCTGGTCTTAGCAGTGCGATTAGCTTCAGGTATATCCTGTTTATTTATGGACTTTACTACGTTTTGCGACGTAGTAGGGGCAGACGGAAAATTTTCTTGTGTTATTGCTGTTTCCTCCAGTGTTGCATTTTCAGGAAACATCTCAAGAACTTTTGATTTATTAGACTCGTGTGCATGTTTTTCTTGAGCTTTTCTTTGGCGTTTTCTCCGGCTTTTACGTCCTTCTTCTACCTCTTCAACTATTTTTAATCGTTCATTCAAAATTGAAGAATTATCAACCTCCTTAGCTTTCTCCCGAAGCTTCTTCTTAATCCAATTTAATTCCCCAAGAGAAAGCCGCTCTTTTTCTAGATCCCTAGCTTTTACAACACCAATAAACTCTCCTGGTTGAGCGTTACTAGGACGGGTATAAGCAAGCAGAGTTAAAATATTGCGCTGGTCATATCTTAAAGAAATTTTCTGACCTTCATACCCTACTAAAGAATCTCCCTGGTACACTAGACCTCCAAAGTTTACAGAACCATACTTCTCAACATTACGATACGTAGCTTTCATTAAGCAGATGTCTAATTCACGCTCGTCGAAAACTTCTGGCTCAACCAATAACATTGATTTCCAACGTTCAATACGTTTCAGTTGTTTTACTTTAGGATAATCATGCTGATTGTAGTGGTCTACAAAGTATCTAACTAATATTTTTTCTAGCTGATCAAGTGTTAAACATGCTGTTTTTTCTGCATTTTTGGGGCGCTCTTCGACACTCGACCCAGTGTAACCGCCAAAAAACGACAAGACTTCCTTGTTAATCTTGTCGAATATAGTTTCAATCAAACCGCCTGCGGAGGGAAAAGCACGTAGACGGCGTTGGAAACCTAACTGTAGTGAAATTTGCTTCAAATGGGCAGACTTAAATTCCTTGGCACGGTCTGTAACTAAGTATTCTGGAACACCGAAAATATCCCATTTTTCTTGAAGTTCATACTCTGGTTCGTAATGTTTTGGCAATATTGAATGACGAAAGGCTAGTGCAACTTCATGTGACCCAGCAGACTCATATCCCAAATAAAACCCAACCACACATCCAGAATAGCTATCCATCACCAATGTTATGTAAGGACGACCAATAATTTCTTTGTCTTCATCATCAATCAACAAAATATCTAACTTGGTATGGTCAACCTGCCAAATCTGGTTGCTATGACTAATTTCTAAAATTCCTTCAGTCGTCTGAATAATTTGTCCTTCTCTTGGTGAACCTGGATGGCGAACTATTCTGTTTTCTTGCTCAATATAAAAATTTATAACTTTATAAACGGTGACATGAGAGGGAAACTTTCCCTCTATCAAATCTTCCAATACCTCTGGATATTGTTTGAATTTTTCAACATACTTTTTAGAGCGTAGGTCTTCTCCCTTAGATGCTAGAGATATCAACTGTACGTGGATTTGATTATGATTTATCCGCGAACCCTTTGTCTGCCCCCATTTATGAGTATCTACGATAAATTTGAACCACTGCTCAGAAATACGAAACTGCCCTTTATCCTGACGACCAACTGCAAGGGTAGCAACTCCGTCTTTTTGAACTCTCTCAATCATTCGTTTTATAGTTCGGGTGCTTTTACCAAGAGCTTTAGCAGCCTCTGCGATCGCCTCTCTGCGAGCATTCTTATCAGGTGCTTGCACAATGGCATCAATTACATCGACTTTTTGCTGAAACTCTGGCGAATCATCATTAAATAGTAGATAAGACTTTCCCTCTACCTGCTCTCCACCCTGCTCCGTTGCAAGAACTTCCTCATGACCGGGGAGATTAGCGCCTTGACTCAAAGAACGCGTAGACATACACTTGACCCGTCTTCCAAGAAAAATGACATCATTTACTTTAAAAATTTATCAGAAAAATGACATCATTTACTTTAAAACTGGCTAGAGAATAATAAAAGTATAAATATAGCTCAAAGACTTGTTTGGTAAGCCTTTGAGCCTGTTATACAGATATCGTAAAACTGGACAATAATTCTTTAAAAGTGACAATAATTATTTAATGGACACCATGTGTACATTCGCAAATTCAATGTCGCAATTTGCAAATTCATGTCGTTATTAATTAGATAATATCGTTCGTCTATGCCGAATTAAAATTTCAAAGATATTCCCTTGTTCACACTCAATACGCTTCGGTTAATTTCCTAAAATATGGATCAAAAAATTAATTACTAGTTAATATTGAGGCAAGAAGGTCAGGACGAGACAGATGTGGGCAATGTCCAGAAGGTAGCTCAATGGCATCGACTCCTAAGCGCTTGCGTGCAGCGTAGCGCGACCATGTAGGAGATATTATGCGATCGTTGCTACAAACAATATATTTACGCTCAACATGCGGCAAAGCTTTTAGAGGATTCGTTTCAAATATATATGCCATAGATTGTTGCGGACGACTTTTCGAGATTGCCCACTGTGCTACATCCGGTTGACAATCATGAAAGAAAAAATCCCTTAATACTGCTTCGTCTGAATAATCTTTGCCTACGGAAGCTGGTTCATACATATCAGGCTCATCGTAGAATTGTTCGAGTTTACTTGGGTCTTTTGGCTGGTAATTGAATGATTTGAGCGTATCAGAATCAAGACGATGAGAAAATTGATCGAGTGTACTGACTCCAGGATATGGAAGTAGCGCAGCCACAAACACTAGTTGACGCACTTTTACCGCTTCTGCAACCAAGGGAATTATAGTACCAGCCATTGAGTGACCGACTAGCACAATATCATCATCAGTTTTTGGTAGTGCTTGAATTACTGCATTCGCAAGTTGGGACAAAGTAGCAGATGCATTTTCAATTGGCAAATCCATTGCTACGGTTTTGTGACCCTGTGTTTCTAAGTAGGGAATTAGCAAATCCCAACACCAGGTAGCTTGGAAGGCACCGTGAACTAGACAATACAGACTCATATCAATTGAATAGTGGTAAGTTGGTAGACATAATTAAATATAAAATAAACTCCTAGTTTGTAGTGACCGATTTATCGCTCAGAGCAAGGATTATCAGGACTAAAGTCCTTACCCTTCGGGTTCGTTAGTCGCTCATGGGGGAAACTCCCAAGACCGCGCTAACTCACTACAAACTCTAAATTTATTTATGCCTAGATACTGAATGGTGAACGAGTTGTTTAACTGATCTTATTTTTTAGCAAATTTTAAAACTTGACCAGGTAAGTTACATTAGCACCTGCAATATATTTAAACAGCAGTTAAAACAGGCTGAAAAGGTTGCAATAAAATACCTAAAAGTTTATCAACTTCTTTAATATAGTATTCAGTCGAATCTATATAAACAGTCGTCTCTTCTAAAAATAAAAACTTCCAGTTAGTTCCACTAGTAACCGAGCCGTAAATACGCCCAACTTCATTGCCTTGATTTTGATTGAACAGTTGCGCTGCAATCATTGCCGCTACACATTGACCCAGACCGCCGATAATATCTTCTTTTTTCGCTTCAAAAATAAACATTACCGGAGCAGAAAGAAATAATTGTTCCTGGGAATTGCTGATGATGTAATCGCAAAAGCCTTGCAAGCCTTGAGTTGCATCAACATTAAATTCATTTCCAGAGAACAGTGATATTTTATTATTTAATAATCGTCTGACTTCTGCGAGGATTGGTGCAATTAAAAACTCTGACCTGGCTTTTTCGGTTGAAATTGCAGTTGCTAAAGGGATGTAATCTATTAAAATCGTTCTGAGAGTTTCTGATGGTGTAACAGGTTTTGTATCAACAAATAAATCCTGAGTTTCATCGAGTGTTAAGTCAAAACTCTTTTTCACCTTAGCGAGACTAAAATCGCTGTATGCCATCCTTCCACCTTGTGATTATTTATAGCAGTTCTCGAATGGAAGTAACACCTTTGACCTCTCTCCAAACCTCTCTCTTAAGAGGAGACAGGCTTTGAATCTTACTGCCCAACGCTAGTAGGGAAGGGGCTGGGGGTTAGGTCTTACTTAGGTTTATTTGCTAACTCTTTCGCTCTCACCTGGGAATCAAACTTTAATTTATTATCCCACTGCTGTGCTTTGCCAAACTTTTCAACAGCGCCATTAATATCATCATTTCGTGCTAACTTTTCACCTTGGATGACTAACACTGTTGCACCTTGCGTCAAACGAGATGGAGTTTGGCATGTTTGCAACTCTTCTAACACTTCTGGATGGGTAATGAGGTAATTATTTAGCAAATTGCAACCACTGAGTAATAAGTTATCGAAATTCAAATCCCAGATTTTAATGGTCTTGTCAGCACTAGCAGAAGCTAACTGTTGCCCATTGGGGCTGAAGGCGACCCTATTGACCCTATTGCTATGATCAGTAAGGGTTTTGAGGAGTTGACCACTGCTGACATCCCAGATTTTAATGGTCTTGTCAGCACTGGCAGAAGCTAACTGTTGTTCATTGGGGCTGTAGGCGACGCTAATGATTTGATCGCTATGACCAGTCAGGGATTTAAGGAGTTGACCACTGCTGACATCCCAGATTTTGATGGTCTTATCATAACTAGCAGAAGCTAACTGTTGTCCATTTGGGCTGTAGGCGATGCTATTGACCCCATCACTATGACCAGTCAAAGATTTAAGGAGTTGACCACTGCTGACATCCCAGATTTTGATGGTCTTATCATAACTAGCAGAAGCTAACTGTTGTCCATTTGGGCTGTAGGCGACGCTATTGACCGAACGGCTATGACCAGTAAGGGATTTGAGGTGTTGCCCACTGCTGGCATCCCAGATATTGATGGTCTTGTAAGCACTGGCAGAAGCTAACTGTTGTCCATTTGGGCTGTAGGCGACGCTAGTGATCCAATTGCTATGACCAGTAAGGGATTTGAGGTGTTGCCCACTGCTGACATCCCAGATTTTGATGGTATCGCCCAAATCTCCAGAAGCTAACTGTTGTCCATTGGGGCTGTAGGCTACACTAAAGACCGAACTGCTATGACCAGTAAGAGTTTTGAGGAGTTGACCACTGCTGGCATCCCAGATTTTGATGGTCTTGTCATCACTAGCAGAAGCTAACTGTTGTCCATTGGGGCTGTAGGCTACACTAAAGACCGAACTGCTATGACCAGTCAGGGATTTGAGGTGTTGCCCACTGCTGACATCCCAGATTTTGATGGTGTTGCCACCACTAGCAGAAGCTAACTGTCGTCCATTGGGGCTGTAGGCGACGCTCATGACCCTATTATCGCTATGACCAGTAAGAGTTTTGAGGAGTTGACCGCTGCTGACATCCCAGATTTTGATGGTGTTGTCGTCAACATTAACAGAAGCTAACTGTTGTCCATTGGGGCTGTAGGCGACGCTAATGATCAAAATGCTATGACCAGTAAAAGATTTGAGGAGTTGCCCAGTGCTGGCATCCCAGATTTTGATGGTCTTATCATAACCAGCAGAAGCTAACTGTTGTCCATTGGGGCTGTAGGCGACGCTAATGACCCTATCGCTATGACCAGTCAGGGATTTGAGGTGTTGCCCACTGCTGACATCCCAAATTTTGATGGTGTTGCCACCACTAGCAGAAGCTAACTGTCGTCCATTGGGACTATAGGCGACGCTCATGACCCTATCGCTATCATCAGTCAGGGTTTTGAGCAGTTGACCACTGGCCACATCCCAAATTTTGATGGTGTTGTCATTACTAGCAGAAGCTAACTGTTGTCCATTGGGGCTGTAGGCGACGCTCATGACCCTATCGCTATGACCAGTCAGGGATTTGAGGAGTTGCCCACTTCTGACATCCCAGATTTTGATGGTCTTGTCAGCACTAGCAGAAGCTAACTGTTGTCCATTGGGGCTGTAGGCGACCCTAATGATTTGCTCGCTATGACCAGTAAGGGTTTTGAGGAGTTGACCACTGCTGACATCCCAGATTTTGATGGTCTTGTCACTACTAGCAGAAGCTAACTGTTGGCCATTGGGGCTGTAGGCGACGCTAATGACCACATCGCTATGACCTTCTAAAGTATTAACCTCGATCGCACGATTTTCTTTAGGCTCATTTGGCTTTAAATAAACCGCTTGCTGTAAAGTTGCCGCAGTTTGCATTCGGGTATCGCTTCTGTGCTGTGCCCAAATTGTATGCTTGAGTTTGTTACTTGCCCTTAATGCTGTTATTAGAGCATCTAGATGTTTTCCAGAGACAGCAAAGGCTTCAGAAGAGTTATTGATGGCGTTAATTAGCTGAACATTTGCCTCTACTGTCCACTGGAATGTTAGCACTGCCAATCCAGCAAATCCTAAACCTGCGGAGATGGAACTAAAAAGGGCGCGTTTGAGAAAGTTATTCAGTTTCGCTTCACTCAGTTTTCTTTGTTCTCGTTCCTTTTCAAGTTCCGCCATCACCTGCTTTAACTTCGGTTCTTGTTGCTGGCGGATAAAGGTGGCGATGTAGTCATGTACCAGTTGATAACGGTCAGCCGGGTTTTCTGGTAGCAAAACCACTAAGCCGGATTGGACAAAAATCTCTAATATTAAATCTAATTTACTGATTTCAGAAGCTTGTTCCGCCTTAGTTTCCGATCCCCCCGCCTGCGGCGACCCCCTTAAAAAGGGGGTTGAAAGAATAAAGCCCCCCTTTTTAAGGGGGGTTGGGGGGATCTCAGAGAAATAAGGCATCAAATCGCGTTCTAACTCAGCGCGAGTCTTCAAAGGGCGAGTTCCTTTTTCATCAGTCAGCAAATACAGTAATATGTCTGCTGCTTGGTGATTTTCTTCACCGCAATCATTAACAACTTCATCCAAATAACGCTTAACCAATTCGTCCTTAGTGCCACGTTGCAGATATTCCGCCAGAGTTGTAATATTCTCCGTTTGCAGTTGCGCCCCCACAACCTGCAACTCAATGGGACGAACTTCACCCAATTCTCCGGCTAAATCCAGCACCATTTGTTCAACTAAAGCAGGTTCTAAGCGAAAACTAGTATTTTCAATTAAACGCTGAATAATTGACTTCGCATCAGCAGGTGAGAAGTTCCCCAACTTGTAAAGCACATTATTGCTGAGAATATCATTGCCAATAATCTTGAGACTGGACAAATCATTGCACTCTAGCAAGTAATGGATGTAATCTACCCGCAGCGATAAGATAACTTTCACCGATAGAACATTCAGACACTCTCCCAGAAACTCAAAAAATTGCTTCCTTTGTACAGGTTCGGTGTAAACAAAGAAAAATTCCTCAAATTGATCGAAAATTAACACCGTGCGGAGGTTGTGTTGTTCGTTTTCTTTGAGTTTGGATATTAAATATTGTGGAGTTCCGAGTTCTGAGGCTCGATGTTGACCTTCTGAGGCTCGACGTTGACCTTCTGAGGCTCGATGTTGACCTTCTGAGGCTCGATGTTGACCTTCTAACTCTCTCTCATCTCCCTCATCCTCCACTCTGCGGGAAGCTAAAGCTATATCCCCCTCATCTCTTCCCAAAAGCCTTCCTAACTCTTCCAACCAGTTGGTGTAAACGCGCATTACCACCGGCAAATAATCTTGAGTACCGATCGCTTTATTCTTTAAAGCTGGCACTAATCCCGCATTCACTAGGGAACTTTTGCCTACACCTGATTGCCCATGAATTACTATCAGCTTATAATCAGGGCGACCCATGCGTTCTATTAAACGTTCTACATCCAATAGGCGACCAGATGCAGCAATTTCTGGAGCGATATTTCCTTGGGGAGAGTTTGAGCGCAATGTCTCTACAAATGCCTGTTTTGTCGCTTCTAATCTACCCGCACCAATAAAAGCCCGCAAGCCAAATTGCTGTTCAATGGAACGTCGTTGCTGTTTGATGTTGTATGCTTTGAGATATTCTTTCTGCTCAAAATAAAGCTGCTGCAAAAACCTGAGAATATCCAAATAAATCCTGACATCTTTTAGGGGATTACCCACATTGCCAGCAGTTTCTAAGCTGATAGTCGCCTCTTTAATTTGACCTAAATAGTATTGAGAACGACCTAAGATAAACTGATATAAGCTCAAGTCTTTTGAGTTGAAACCTCTTTCGGAAATATCAGATAAAATCCCTGATGTATTTGCTGATTCCAGCTTGGGAATCGCATAAAAAACCTTTAAGGCTTGCTTAACTAACTGATTTGCTTTAACCCAGTTTTTTTGAGCCAAAGCCACCTCAGCTAGAAAACTGTAATCCTTGGCTAATTCCCTTGGCTGGTTGTTACTTTGATGTACTACTAAAGCTTGTTCTGAGAGACTCTGCAACATTTCCCACTTTTGCAAGTCTCGCAAGATATCACCGAATTTAATTACTGAAGTAGCAATTAAATCTGGATTTTTCAATCGGCTAAGAAAATTTATATACTCTTGGACATAATGCCAAGTTGCTTGCCAATCTGGATGATTGATATCTTGATGTTTAAAAGCTTTGAGATAATAGCAAAAGCCAATTTCACCGAGGATTTTTACCTGTCGTTCTAAATTCTGACTCTGCTGCCAGAGCTTATAAGCTTTCTGATAATGCTCTAAAGCCGAATCTTTATGATTATTGATCTGTTTGACAAAACCTATTAAAGATTCTAAATTAGCTTGAATTTCTAAATTATAAATGTCTGGCTGATTGAGTAAATATCTTTGTGCTGCTTCTAATTCATTTTCTAGCTTAATATATACATCTACGCTAAATTTTAAGTTATTACTAAACCATTGATTAGCCGTTTCGATGATAAAATCTACTAATTCCTGTGTTGATATGACAAAATCTCTCGTAGTTGCCCAACTTTCCAAATCTGGTGCAAGCTGGATTAGTTGCTTATAGATTTCATCGTCAATCCACAAGACTAAGGGAAAAGTAAAATTCTTGCGAAACTCTTCCCGCACCTGATTAGCAGAAGTTAACATCACAGACAAATTCTGCACTGATTCCAAACCCACAACCATCACACAGGCTGGCATTTCTGCGCCAAATTCTTCCTGAATCGCAGTATAAAGAGTCCTGTTAGATTGCTGCACCGCTAAGACACGAATTTCGACTTGACAAATTTCCCGCAATCTTGAGATTAAGCGATCGCGCAAGCTAGCATAATTACACCGTGCCAATATCAGCTTAAACTGTCCCACAGAGGATTCAATCGCCCAAGCTAATTGTTTCAGAGAGCGTAGGCGTAGCCCGTCGTAGACATCGTTGTTTACATGGTCATCTTCTGGTGATTGCGAGTCTGCCATAAGTTGATGTGCTTTTCAGGTGCGAATTTTTACTATATGTTTTGACGTTGAGTCAACATATCCCGCCTTGCACTCAAGTACAAGGCTAATAGCTGAAGTCCACTAAAGTGGACTGGAAAGAATTATTAGTCCTCTTGAGAGGACTTTAGCTATTAGCCTCGGAATTTATTCCCAGGCGGGTGAGTGGATAAGCGAAAGATACCTTACTGCAACTCCTTCGCCTCAGCCAAAACCGGATTAACATCAAACCAAGACTCGCCACCATCGCGATATTCAAACACAAACCGACTGCGGATCAATTTTTGATATCCGTGATCATCACTCACCTTTTTCCTTTCTTTGACATGACGTAACAATTGCCACTCATCCTCAGAAATCGGCAACATGATTTCATTCCGCCGAGAACGAATCACTTGCTCTAAGGTTTCACGGGTTAGGGGAAGACTCATCTCTTCCATAATCCAGGTATTCAGCAGCCTCAGCACGTCCCGCACATGACCACCGCTCATTTGACACAAGCGTTCTAGGCTAGCAGCATTATCAAAAATCTCAGTAACTTTACTTAAGCGATCCTCTGGTGTCATGTCAGGAAAAGCTCTAGCTAGTACCATCTGCTGCATGAGTGACATTCCCTGTGTATGAACACTGCCATTAGACCATTGCACAGGAACCATTGGTAACACTTTGGGATCTTCTGGGAAACGCTGAGTCAGCATTCCATAATCATTGGAAAACTTCAAAGACAAAGGCATGGTGTAGATGAGATGACAATTCAGCTTCGTCAAAAACTCACCTTGATCGACAAATAAATATTCTTGCTGCGGACGACCCCAAGGTTTGGCACGATTATCTATGCGGTCAAGATTATCGACAATTACCACCAGACCATTTTTACCTTGCTGTTTGAGTTTAGCGATCGCAGGTTCCAATAATTCTTGATTAATCGCTTCTAGCAGTTTCGTTTTTTGTGGTGCTAAATATTGATTGAGTTTTTCTCGCAGCGTTGGGTCATTTTTCATCTTCGCGGTGATTTCACCAATGCCCACAGACAGAGAAAACTTTTCTTTATCTGCCGATAAACCCACATCCCCAAGCCCCGGAACCTTAAGTTTTCCCGCCGTCACCTCGGAGTTTAAGACCTTCCAAGCACCTTGGAGCAACTCATTAAACTTATTAGGTTCCTCCAGGGTAATTTTATCCAGACTTTGACTCACCCGCCGAGCGATCGCTAGCAGCACATCAGCAATATCGACATCAGTCATTTCCAAATCGTCACTGGACTCAAAATAGACTACGTGGAAACCTAACTTTTCCAGTTCTGCCTGTAACCGTAATAGTTCTGTCGATTTCCCACAACCAATATGCCCAGTAAATAAAGTGCAAGTGGGTTCATTGGGCTTAAAAAAAGTAATCTTCTGCTTCAGCTTGCCCAGAATATCACCACCTCGGACTGAGGAAAAATCTATGTAATACTTGCCATCAGAGCTATTGTTGACAAACAGAGTTCTGCTGGGATCGCTAGCCTGATAAAATTCCCGTAAATCTATGGGCATAACCTGGTAGTGCAATTATCTCGTATTGTCTTAACACATCCTTGTGGAAAAGGATAAAGTTATTTACATCTTTGCATCTCAATATTTCGGAGCATTTTCGCATTTACTACCTCAAATGCGATCTAATCACATCAAGAATTCTCTGCGTACCTCTGTGCGACGGCAGTCGCTACAACGGAGGGAACCCCCGCAACACGCTGCCCATTGGTGTCAACTTAAGCTAGAAATAGCTGCGCTACGGGCTTCATAACCCGCCAGAGAATGAATTCTCTGGCTCATAGCTAAAGTCTACTGAAGTAGACTGAATATTTTTGGGGATATCTAGTCATCTGAAGATGACTTTAGCTATGAGACAGGGATTTACAATCCCTGGCGGACGTGCGGTTTCGCGTTAAGTTGACACCAATG
>NZ_KV757662.1 GCF_001712795.1 Nostoc sp. KVJ20 | reverse complement strand
AACCCTGGAACCACTCCCGTAAACCCTGGAGCCACTCCCGTAAACCCCGGAACCACTCCCATGAACCCTGGAACCACTCCCGTGAACCCTGATATCATGTCCGCATAATATAGTTATGCTAACCACAGTCATTACACCCCACCCCCAACCTCTCCCTGCAAACGGGGCTACCGTGTACACACAAATCTGAAATAGCTGATTAACCAAGGTTTTACCCCACCCTAACCCTCCCCTTGCAAAGGGGAGGGAACAAGATTTTCCGGTTTCCCCCCTTTACAAGGGGGGATTAAGGGGGGTAATTGTTCATATACGCCGATTTATAACCTAAATTCCTTAGCTTCAGCCAAAATCGGATTGATATCAAACCAGGAACCATCATCATTCCGGTATTCAAATACAAACATACTGCGGAGCAAAAGTTCGTATCTTTCATGACCTCTCAAGCTTTTCTCTTGCGTCACCTCACGCAATAATTCCCATTCATCGGGTGTGATTCCCAAAGTTAGCTCATTGCAGCGTTGTTTAATCACTCTATTTACGCACTCTTGCGACAAAGGTGGGTCTTCTTGCTGAAGACAACGAAACAACAGCATCAGCAAATTACGCAAATGACCACCGCTAACTCGGCAAAGTCGCTCTAAAGTATCAGGACTATCAAAAACCTCGGTAATTAGATTCTGACTTTGTTCCCAACTGACACCAGGAAAAGCCCTCGCCATGACCATCTGTTGCAGCAGCATGATTCCCTGCGAAAATTGTGAACCATCTTGTAATTGCACAGGAACCATCGGCAAAACCTTGGGGTCTACGCCAAAGCGATTTGTTAACCTTCCTAAAGCGTTGGAAAAAATCAACACTAACGGAATGGTATAAACAACATGACAATTTAACTGGTTTAACTGTTCACCCCGTTCCACAAAGAGATATTCTGGCTGGTAATAACCCGAAGGCTTCAAAGAATTATCCACTCGGTCGAGATTATCTATAATTACCACCAGCCCTTTTTTACCTTGCTGCTTGAGTTTTTCTCTAGCAGGCCTGAGCAATTCTTTGTTAATTGATTCTAAAATGCCATTAGTGCGCGGTTCTAAATATTGCCGTAACTGACCGCGAAGTTTGGGGCTATCTTTAGTTTTGGCGGTAATCTTAGCAATACCTACAGATAATTCAGCCTCAACCCCAATATCTAGCGGCGTTTGCAAAAACTCGGAAATCTCCGTAAATAGATTCTTAAAGTATCCTGGTTTCAGGTTAATTTTGATTGCTTCCAGACTTTGACTCACTTCACGAGCTACTGCCAGTAAAATATCTGTAACATCAATATCAGCCATATCCAGGCTTTGACTAGACTCGAAATAAACCACATGAAATCCCTGCTGCTCTAACTCTGCCTTTAGCCGCAGTAACTCAGTAGATTTGCCACAGCCGATATGTCCGGTAAACAATTGACAGGTCGGTTCTTCAGGTGAAAGGCGGGTGATAGTTCGCCCAAGTTCTTCAATAATCTTGGCACCACGCACTTTAGAGAAATCAATATAATATTGTCTATCCTCCGGTTTACTCACAACCAAAGTTTTACTGGGGTTGCAAGCCTGAAAAAACCTAACTAAATCTAGTTTCATCACAAATCACCCGAAATCAGCCTGACGCTCTTGCCCATTTCAGTGATTATACAGACGATAAAGCGGCTATTTCGGAAAAAACTTCTTCAAAATGACTGATTAACTGTTCTCTCGTTTATCTCGTTCCTATGCTCTGCATAGGAATGCCTGATTAGNNATGAATGCATTCCCAGGCGGAGCCTGGGAACGAGGAAATGCTTATCAAGCTAGGTTTTTAGGACTTGTGTGTACACCGTAGCGATGCATTGGGGGGAAACCAGAAAATCTTGTTCCCTTCCCTTTGCAAGGCTACGGTGTACACACAAGTCAAATTACCCCCCTCAGTCCCCCCTTGCAAAGGGGGGAAGTAGAAAATTTAGTTCCCTCCCCTTTGCAAGGGGAGGGTTAGGGTGGGTTAAAATCCCTGTGGGATAAGCGTTTGAGCTTAACTTGACACCAATGGCAAGATGCCTATCCTACAAGAAAGAAATATCTACAATTTCAACTTTTCACCCCGAATCGAATAATCCAACAACTCCATCGGGTGAATAACTGAAATCTTCTTACCTTGCAACTGCAAATGTTTAGTAATCTGCAAAGTACACCCCGGATTAGCAGAAGCAATTAACTCAGCACCAGTATTCAACAAATTCTGCACTTTTTGCTGACCCAATTCTTCAGCAACTTCTGGTTGCAGCATATTATAAACCCCGGCACTACCACAACACAAAGCTGCGTCTATTGGTTCTCTCAACTTCACCCCTGGAATTTGCCGCAATACCTGACGCGGTTGGACGCTAATCTTTTGACCATGCAATAAATGACAAGCATCTTGATAAACTAAATTCAAGGGTTTATCAGTCAGTGGCGACAGTTTCGCTGTTATACCAACAGTTGCCAAAAACTCTTGAGCATCTTTAACTTTAGCTGCAAAATCCTTGGCCTTTTCCCGATATTCTGAGTCATCTTCTAAAATGTGACCGTATTCTTTTAAAGTATGACCACAACCAGCAGCATTGATAATTACGAAATCTACATTAGTGTTAGCAAAACTATCAATCATCTGCTTTGCTAAAGCTTTCGCCTGTTCTGTTTGTCCTTGGTGTTCGGGAAGGGCCGCACAACAACCTTGAGATTTGGGAATCACTACTTCACAACCATTCGCTGTTAAAACTCGTACCGTTGCTTCATTCACGGGGGAGAAAAATAGTCGCTGCACGCAACCCAAAATTACCCCGACTCTGTAACGCTTCTCACCTTGAGCAGGAATTACATTAGGCAAATTATCTTGAAAAGATTTGAGAGTAATTTCTGGCAGAATTGATTCCATTGCTGCCAAACGGGGCGATATTTTATTGAGTAAACCCGTAGCGCGAAAAAATTTAGCAAACCCCAACTTTTGATAAACCAATAACGGAACTAGTAAAATCCGTAAAAGATTGGGATAGGGAAACAGAGAAAATATCAGTTGACGAAAAAATTGATCTGGTAAACTGCGGGGATAATTTCGTTCAACTTGGTGACGAGTTGCAGAAATCAACTTATCATACTGCACGCCAGACGGACAAGTACTTACACAAGCAAGACAGCCCAAACAAGAATCAAAATGTTCCACTGTTGCCGTATTGAGAGCAATTTCACCCTCATTAATTGCATCCATTAAATAGATGCGTCCTCTAGGTGAATCCATCTCCTTACCAAGCACTCGATAACTGGGACAAGTCGAAAGACAAAACCCACAGTGTACACAACTATCAATTAACTTCGGGTCAGGCGGATGACTTTCATCAAAGCTCTTCAAATTCTTTAAACTAGCCGTATTATTAACAGAATTTTCTGAAACTTGCATAACTATTTTTCCCCTCTCTATTTCAGCATCCTTAGCGTCTCTGCGGTTTGTTTCTTAAATACCACCTACAAACCGACCAGGACTTAAAATATTCTTACTATCAAACTGTTCCTTAATACGGCGCATCAAAGGCAAAGCATTTCCCGTATAACCCCAAATATCTATTTGTTCTTTAACCGCCATTGGTGCTGACAAAATTGTTAAAAAACCACTATTCGCTTGAGTGCGATCTCGGATTTTCAAAACTTGATTTTTACTCTCTAATTGTAACAAACCTAAACCACTACTGATATGAATTAAACCTAACTCAACTTGATTCAAAATGTCTACAGCAGCAGTAGGTAACACTCCTATTTTGCAGGTAATTACTGTTTCTGTAGCAGGAGTATGTATTCGTTCTTGCAATCTCTGCCATAGATTAGCTTCATCATCATCTGCAAAAATTGCCCCATTTAAACCTAACTTTTGCCCTACTTCCAAAACTCGGTTTGACTGTTCTTTAACACTCTCACTAATACTTTGAAAGCGGGCAATTAATCCCAATCCTTGACCCAAACCTAAACTAGATACCAATTTAGTTGATAACAAATCGGCTTGAACTGGTGTTAACGCCGAACCTCGAAGGATATCAGCCGCTTGGGATATAGCCTCTGCACTACCAGTCAGTACTACTGTTCCCGATGCTTCTGCTAGCGGATACAGACGAAAAGTTAGTTGACTAATAAAGCCTAATGTGCCATAAGACCCCGTAAGCAACTTCATCAAGTCATATCCGGCAACATTTTTGACTACTCTTCCCCCAGCTTTAGCGATTTCTCCATCAGCACGCACAAAGGTAATACCTAGTAACTGGTCGCGCACACTACCATAGCGTTGTCGCAGAGAACCTGTATCACCTGTGGCGACAATACCGCCAATAGTTGCTGACTCTGGTGCTGTGGGATCAAGGGCGAGAAATTGTCGCGATTTTGCCAAAAGTGTTTGCAAATCGGAGAACTTCATCCCAGCTTCTATGGTGACAGTTAGATCGCCAACTGCGTGTTCAATCAGTTGGTTGATGCGTTCTGTACTAACTACAACATCAATGCTCTTAGCTAAACCGCCCCAGCTAAGTTTACTGCCGCTACCACAGGGGAGAATGCGCCAGTTGTTTGTGTAAGCAGTGGCAATGACTGCGGCTAGCTGTTCTTGGCTGCGGGGATAGACGATACAACTGGGAAGCTTTCCAGAAGCTATAGCCTGTTGAATACGTTTTTGCTGACTGAGTTCGATATTTTCCCAAAGGCAAATAGCATTTTCTTCACCGACGATAGATGCAAGTTCAGAAGCGCAGACGCCTTGCGGCCTGTCGTTAGACATCGCTTTCATTGAGTTTATTTTTTTACGCCCTACTTCTAATTTACTGGCTAACCTGACCAAAAAAGCGTATTACCATTACACAGTGGCTTCAATATAGGGAGCGATCGCTACTAACCAAATAAAAGCAGGGTTCTTTTTCAAGCGATCGCTCAATCATCTAAAAAGATTGAAGAAGAATTCAGAAGTCAGAAGCCAGAATAAAGACGCGACTCGAAAATACTCGCTACCTCTCCGAAGCACCGCCAGTCATACAAAAAACATTCTGAATTCTGACTCCTGAATTCTGTTCGATAAATTCTGTTGAGCAATATCTTGTTGTTTCTTAGCTAATTTTAATCATTCTATCAGGGCTAATTCAGGGCGATCGCTAATTATATTCATTCATGTAGGGAATTCCGTACTGGAGTTGATTGGCCAGTGAACCGGAAAATAGAAAATAATAGATATATGGACAAACGGTATTTTTTACAGGCTAGTGCAGTAATAGTCGGCACGGCATTGTTATCAAGGTATATCAATTGGGGGTCAGAAGCGATGACAACTTCTAAGAGTGGATTTGAAATTACTAAACCTGAAGAAGAGTGGCGGACGATTTTAACGCCAGAACAGTTTCGTGTATTGCGTAAACATGGCACTGAACGCGCTCACACCAGCCCATTGGATAAGGAATACGACAATGGCACTTATTATTGTGCTGCGTGTGAACAACCACTGTTTACGTCTGATACCAAATTTAATAGTGGTACTGGCTGGCCCAGCTTTTTTAACCCGATTGAAGGTGCGATCGCTACTACTGTAGATAGATCGTTGTTTATGACCAGAACTGAAGTGCATTGTAGTCGTTGTGGTGGTCATCTGGGCCATGTTTTTGATGATGGCCCTGCACCCACTGGTAAGCGCTATTGTATGAACGGTGTTTCGCTGAAATTTACTCCTGCTTGATAAGTTGCGTAGGTGTAGTCTCTCGTAGACATCACACCTACTAACCTAAATTGTCCTATTTGTTTGTGTCTGGTTTCTCTTTTTTGTCTTTGGGATCTTTTTTAGGTTTTTTAACTTCTTTATTGCTTTTTCTTTCCTTCGACATAAGTGTTCTCCAGCTAGGTTAATCAGTGAAAGCTTCCACATTCTACCGTTACGGAATCAGGAAGTGGCTTACCTGATATTCTTTTAAGGCAAAAAAGAAAGTATCAGACATAAATGCTACCGACTACCATCATACGGTGTTGTTTGATTTTCTTCTTAAAGCCTTTTCATCTATTTCAACCACAATTCACGAGTAGGGTAGCACAGCTAGCTGTGCTACCCTATTAATTTACTAGTATTTATCGAACAGAATTTAAGACAATACGCTTGGGTTAAGGTTACTGATGTAGATAATTTGTCTTTGAAGACGCGATGAATCGCCGTCTCTACAAGTGTTTTGGGCTTATCTGAACTGTATTGGAATTTAAGAGTCATACCATTTCACTTTAGTAACGATACAAATACGTGGGTAAGGGNNGTAGACTGAATATTTTTGGGGATATCTAGTCATCTTCAGATGACTTTAGCTATGAGACAGGGATTTACAATCCCTGGCGGACGTGCGGTTTCGCGTTAAGTTGACACCAATGAGCAGTGCTTTACCCCTACGAAAAATCTATATGTATCAAGATTTTCGTGAAATGGTATCAGGAGTCAGAATGGGCTAAACCTTAGCTATCCGCTAACAGAAATGTTTTCTGTATGACTGGCGGTGCTTCGTAGCGTTAGCGAGTCTTCTCCCAAGGGGAGACGCCAAAGGCGAACGAACGTCGCGTCTTTATTCTGACTCCTGAATTCTGACTCCTGAATTCTGACTCAATTATCTAAAATTACTATGATTGGACAAACGATTCTGTCGCCGATGTTTTACCCAAAAGTTATTTCTAAAGAAGTTGACTCTACCTTGTTCATGATCTGCTCCTGAGTCTGCAAGATTTTGTCTCTTTCTTCTCCAGTGATCGAGGGAGTAAATATTAAAGCTACTACCTGCAAGCAAAATAAACAGCACAATCCCGTAAGAAAGCATAGAAGTAGCTGCACCCCAGTTTTGTATTGATGTCACTCCCAACTTTAGAATGATCATCAAGGCAAAGGTGACAATTAAAGCGCTTCTGGTTGCTAACCCAAGTGTGATTAACACGCCGACAATTAACTCTACAGGGGGCACTAAGTAAGAATTGATTCTCACCAGAAATTCTGGAAAATAAGAATTTGCTAGTTCTTTGACAGTATCTTCAGCGAATCCAGGGATGTTAAAAATGCGAGTGAATCCGTGATTAAAATAATTCACACCAATGAGAATTCGCAGCAACAAATAGGCGATCGCAACATCCTTTGATTTGAGACTAATGTAGTTTCTATTTTCATTCATTGCCTGAACTCCAACTATGGTAAGCCGACTGTAATTGATTTCAATTGCAGAAATTGGGAAGCACTTAGCGGTTTTGAGGGCTAAGTTCTTTCATAGACAGAATTAAGCGAACTGAGCGATCGCGCAATAAGTAAGTGTGAAACCAAGTAAGTAATACTAGCAAACGACTGCGATAGCCAGGAAGATATACTAAATGAACTCCTAGCCACATCAGCCAAGCCAAGCATCCTGTAAAGGCAAATGCGCCAATTTTTCCCACACCTGAATAACAGCCAATAATCGCTAATCTTCCCTTGTTAAAATAGCTAAAAGGCTCTGGTGCTTTACCTCGGAATTGCCGTTGAATATTTCGAGCGACAGCAACACCCTGCTGAAGTGCTTCTGGTGCAACCCCAGTTAATGGTTTACCGTTCTGTTCCATATATGCCAGATCCCCAATGGCATAAACATTGGGTTGCTCTAGCAGTTGTAGGGTGGGATGAACAACTAACTTTCCCTTCTTTGCTGAAGATACCTCCTCGGATGTTGTGGGATAATTCGCCTCTAACCCCGCAGTCCAAATGACGGTTGCAGTGGGAATTACCTCATCGTTTTGCAGATGTAAAGATTCAAAAGTGACTCTAGTCACTTTTGTTTGTAGATAAACTTCTACTCCTAGTTGATGTAATCGTTTGTAGGTGTAAGCTCCCAACTTCTTTGGCAAATCGCCCAATAAGCGATCGCCAGATTGGACGATAATTAACCTCACTTGCTGCAAAAGTGTCGGATAATCTCGACGTAAGTGGCCTCGAAGCATTTCAACGAAAGCACCTGCAACCTCAACACCCGTCGCCCCACCACCGACGATGGTAAATGTCAGCAGTTTTTGGCGTCGTGATGAATCAGATTCCTGGATAGCTGCCTCAAAACAAGAGAAAATTTGATTTCGGATTGCTATTGCTTCTTTTAATGTTCTCATTGAGAAAGCATATTCTAAAGCTCCAGGAACTCCTAAAAACTGGGTTTGGCTTCCAGTTGCAAGTACAAGAAAGTCATAGGTGATTGAACAACTATCTGTTTCAACAGTTTGCCTTGAAAAATCAATTTGCTCAACTTCAGCCATCAAAAACTGAACCTTAGACTTATTTCGCCGGAAAGAGAATCGCCGTAATATCGTGCGGATAGGGTAAGCAATGTACTCAGGTTCCAATTGACCTGTGGCAACCTGATACAACAACGGTACAAAGGTGTGATAGTTGTTGCGATCGATTAATAATACATCTGCACCAGAATTAGCTAAAGATTGGGCAGCTTGCAACCCACCGAATCCAGCGCCAACAATGACAACGCGGCGACTGTTCATCCTTCCCCTCTTGATTTAGCTAGTCAGTCAAGTTATTAACTGTCTATATATTGATAACAAATTATCGCTAGTGTCATCAGCACTTAGATCAAATAAATGACTCTTGTATGGCTTGAGGAGATAGCTAGGACAATGTGTCCAACGAACAAAACTTCTCCTTCCCTTCTCGTATGAAAATTTTTAATTGGCATTCCAAGAGCGTAAAAGTATTAATATTTGGTTTTGAAGCTCCTCTTTATTTATATCTAAGCGTCGTATTATCCAATCTTGTATTTCTGGCCCAGTAAGCTTCTTTTTTGCTCCATCAACCTTGACAAATGTCTCATTTCCTCCAGTAAAGTGGAGCCTTGAAGAATTAGATGCTGGAACAGTCATTTCTATAAGATATAAATCATCTATAAATTCATTCTTTTGATCACAAACTTTGTGTAACTCAATTCTATATGCTGTTGGATCAATAGCAGGTTGAATTACCGCAAGTTTTTGAGAAATTTCTCTTCTGAGTTTATCCCTCTCTTGGTAATTTAACTTAACTCCACAGACAGTTCTATTTGAATCACGTATTCCCCAAAGAACACTACCTCCCTCACTATTTAGATATGCAACGGCATATTCATCAGCTGTATTTTTGATTGAATCGACAGGATTATTTCCTTTAACTTGTTTAAACTCATACTGTCTATCTTCTTCTAAATCAACAGGGGAATCTAATTTTATTGTGGCTTTTAAGACCCTAAGAACTTCTATAGTCTCACTAGGAAGATTGGAGTAAAACTTTCTAAGTTTTTTAATAGAGGATGGGGCTATATTTAATGCTTTTGTAATTTCTTCAATACCATACTCTTCTACTGCCTTATCAAATTCTTGGAGGGCACGCTTTTTACCAACGGCACACCCCCAAGCTCTAAGAACTCCAAGACGCCAACCGGCTCCTTGGATACCTCCACCTCTGTATGTCCAAGATGCCTTAGCTGCTTCTATAAAAGTCCAATCTTTATCAATATGAACTCTCATTTTACTTATGTAAATTATTACTATACTTGAGGTAAATTGTAGCTTTTATTTCTCAAAAGTTCAGTATTGGTAGCAACAGTACTTAAAAGCACAATCAACATAACCTAGTTACATGAATCAAAGCAGCACTTCTATAAAAAATTGGAGGAGTTTAGGCAACAACCGGCCAGAACTCCCCCAATATTCAAACTGACGATCGCACCCACCCATTTACAGCGTTGCTGCAAGTTCTTGCAAGCGATCGCGTCCATCGCGGAAAACAGGCCATCCATCGCCCACCAGCACTGCTTCTACCCGACTCAGTTGAGCCAACCTCTGCACAGAAGCAACAGCCTCTTCTCGATTCAGAAGTTTGTCATCTGGTAAAATCGTCAAGCTCCCTGCTTTGCGTGCCCGGACTAAATCCCCTGTAATTAAAGTTGTCTCCTCCAGTAACAGAGCCAATTCACCGGGAGTTTTAGAACCGTGGAGTTCAATCACCTCCAGCCCTGGGACAAATTCTTCACCATCAGACAGCCAGCGATCGCAATGTATGGGAAAAGTGTCTTTTTCTGCCAGAGGGCCGGCTATCTTAGCGTATGTTTGATCGGCAATTTCTTTACTTGCCCTGATATGCTCAGAATTTGTCAGCACAATCCAAACCACACCACCGAGGGATTTCAGATGATTCCAATCATGGTTTGATAGGGCTACTGGGTCAATCAAGATGTTGCCATCTGGGCGAATCCAGGCAATCCCATTGAAATCAATATTTCTTGCCGGATTGAAATTAGACCAGCTATAGAGATCGGGACGGTGCAAAGATTTCATGATGATTCTGGATCAGTACTTCAATAATTGACTATTAATCTCAATAATTCAGTATATAGATAATAAGGTTCTATTCCCCCTGGATCTGGAATTTGAGTATACTACGATAAATCTATCGATATTATGGATTCTATCGGGTTTACAGAAATTTCCGCATAACTGCAATACGGAGGTATAGGGGTGAGTGAGATTGTGCGCCAAAAAATATCAGCGAAGGCAGAACAGTTTACAGAGTCGGTGATTCGAGAAATGACGCGGGTGGCACTGCAACATGATGCAGTGAATTTGGCGCAGGGATTCCCCGATTTTCCCTGTCCCTTGGAGTTGAAACAGGCAGCTTATGAGGCAATAGAGGCAGATGTTAATCAGTATGCCATTACTTGGGGCGATCGCCCCTTTCGTCATGCGATCGCCAAAAAAGTCCGCTGGTATCTCGGCTTAGATATAGACCCCGAAACCCAAATTACTGTTACCTGTGGTTCCACAGAAGCAATGGCATCTGTGATGCTAGCAACAGTTAATCCCGGTGACGAAGTAATTGTATTTGAGCCGTATTACGAAAATTATGGCCCCGATGCCATTTTAGCTGGTGCTATACCCCGCTACGTGACACTGCATCCCCCTCATTGGACATTTGATGAAGCACAGTTGCGTCAAGCTTTCAATGCCAATACCAAAGCTATTATTATCAACACACCCCACAACCCTACAGGTAAAGTCTTCACCCGTGAAGAACTCACCCTAATTGCTGAACTTTGTCAAAAGTGGGATGTGTTAGCGTTCACAGACGAAATCTACGAACATATTCTCTATGACGGCACTCAACATATTGCCCTAGCAACCCTTCCCGGAATGGAAGAACGCACCGTTACTATTAACGGTTTATCCAAAACTTATAGCGTCACCGGATGGCGAGTTGGCTACATTTTGGCAAACCCCGAATTAACAGGAGCGATTCGCAAAGTCCATGATTTTCTCACCGTTGGTGCACCTGCACCATTACAACGAGCCGGAGTTGCCGCCATGCAACTGCCACCATCCTATTATGAAGAACTAGCCAAACTTTATCAGCAGAAGCGAGATAGCATTTTACAAATTCTAGATCAAGTTGGCATTCCCTATTTCGTTCCCAAGGGAGCTTATTACGTTCTTGCAGATATTTCCAAATTTGGCTACAAAACAGATGTTGAATTCACTTACCATCTAATTAAAAATATTGGTGTGGCCGTAGTTCCTAGTTCCAGCTTTTTCAGCCAACCAGAAAAAGGACATTCATTGATCAGATTTTGTTTTAGCAAAAGACCTGAGACATTAAAAATAGCTAGCGATCGCTTACTCAAATTGCAATCAAATCTACAACCGAAATCCTAAGATTTATTTATTCTCTTATCTTCCCAAATAGTGGAAAACGAAGATGATAAATAAATGATTTTAGAAATTATTTAGGACTGCTATATGGCTACTTACAGTAACATTTTACAAGCAATTGGTAAAACTCCATTAGTCAGACTAAACAAAATTACCGAAGACATTCACTCAAGTATTTATGCCAAAGTAGAATATCTCAATCCTGGCGGGAGTACCAAAGATAGAATTGCCCTCACGATGATTGAAGCCGCAGAAAAAACAGGTCAACTGCAACCAGGCGGCACGATTATTGAAGCTACCGCAGGTAATACTGGTGTGGGACTGGCGTTAATTGCAGCAGTAAAAAAGTATCGCTGTATTTTAGTCATGCCTGATAAAATGAGCCAGGATAAAATCAACCTACTCAAAGCTTATGGTGCAGAAGTAGTTGTTACTCCCACATCTGTACCGCCTGACTCGCCAGAAAGTTATAACGGTGTAGCGGAAAGACTCGCCAAAGAAATACCAGGAGCCTATAGACCAAATCAATTTGAAAACCCGAATAATCCTTTAGCACATTACTTAACTACAGGCCCAGAAATCTGGTCAGATAGTAATGGCAAAATTGATGTTTTTGTTGCGGGTATGGGTACAGGTGGTACAATTTCAGGAGTTGCTAAATATCTGAAAGAGCAAAATCCAAATATAGTAATTGTTGGTGCAGATCCAGAGGGTTCAATTCTTTCTGGTGACACCCCAAAATCTTACAAAGTTGAGGGAATTGGTGAAGACTTTATTCCCAAAACATTTAATCGTCAATTAGTTGATGAAATGGTTCGGGTTAGCGATAAAGAATCTTTTAATATGGCTCGTCGTTTAGCACGAGAAGAAGGTTTATTGGTAGGAGGTTCTTGTGGTACAGCAGTAGCCGCAGCGCTCAAGTATGCAGCCAGATTAACAGAGCCGAAGTATATTGTAGCCCTATTACCAGATACGGGAAGAAACTACATTAATAAAATCTACTCCGATGCCTGGATGCAGGAAAATGGTTTTTGGGAAGGTACAACAGTAAAAAGTATCAAAATTGGTGAAATTCTTGCTCAAAAAACAGATTTTCCTTCTCTAATTGCTGTCAGTCCCCGTGATACCTTGAGTAAAGCCACAAACTACCTACAAAAGCTGAATATTTCACAGCTACCTGTGATTGATAATAAGCATGTAGTAGGAAGCGTCAATGAAGCCTCTTTAATGAAATTTCTCCATGATGGCATCAACTTTTCTAATCAGGAAGTTTCGGCAGTTATGGGTAAACCACTGCCGATTCTCGATGAAGAAGTAGATATTTCTGAAGCTTATCGAGTGCTGTTATCAGGAAGCACTGGGATTATTATTAAGCGGCATGATGTTCCTATTGGCTTAATTACCAGAGCCGATTTAATCAGATATTGGATTAGTCAAAACCAAGAATAATCAAGGCAAAATTATGGAATTTGAGACTAGAGCAATTCACGAAGGTCAGCAATCAGACCCACAAACAGGTGCTGTTATTGTCCCCATTTATTTGACTTCTACTTATGAACAAGAAGCCATCGGTAAACATAAAGGATATGAATATTCTCGCACGGGAAACCCCACCCGCACAGCTTTAGAAGAGGCTTTAGCTTCTATTGAAAATGGAAAATTTGGTTTGGCATTTGCTTCTGGCTTGGCTGCAACTACCACAGTATTAAGTCTACTCAAAAATGGCGCTCATATTGTTGCTGGTGATGATTTGTATGGTGGAACTTATCGTTTGCTAGAAAAAGTTGTAAAAAATTGGGGTATTACAACTAGCTATGTAGATATTGATAACATCGCTGATTTTGAAACTGCCATTCAACCAAATACTAAGCTGATTTGGATTGAAACCCCTACTAACCCTCTGTTAAAAATTATTGATATTGCCGCACTAGCAAATATTGCCCGTAAAAATAATATCATCTTAGTCGTTGATAATACTTTTGCTAGTCCTTATTTTCAAACGCCATTAGATTTAGGTGCTGACATTGTAGTTCATAGCACTACCAAATATCTAGGGGGACACAGCGATATTATTGGTGGCGCTGTCATCACATCTAACGAGCAACTATACACCGACCTGAAGTTTTATCAAAATGCGATCGGGGCAATTCCTAGTCCTTTTGATAGCTGGTTAGTGCTGCGAGGAATTAAAACTCTGGCTGTGAGAATGCGAGAACATGAAAAAAACGCTTTATTTTTAGCTGAATTTTTAGAAAAGCATCCCAAAATCGAGCGCATTTATTATCCAGGGTTATCCAGTCATGAACAGCATAAATTAGCAAAAGAGCAAATGTCTGGCTTTGGGGGGATGATTAGTTTGGAATTAAAAGGCGGTTTTGCTGAGGTTGAAAGATTCGCTTCTCGACTCAAGTTATTTTTGCTGGCTGAAAGTTTGGGTGGTGTGGAATCGCTGCTTTGCTATCCTACCAAAATGACCCACGGTTCTCTACCAGAAGCGGAACGACTTCAGCGGGGAATCAAGGATAATTTAGTCCGTCTTTCGGTAGGAATTGAACATAAGCAAGATTTGCAAGCTGATTTAGAAAATGCTCTAGCTTGAAAATTGCTATTGGTTATTGGGTATGGAGAAAACCGATTTTTATTCCGCGTTGTAAGCTTGATTTTTCTTAATTAATTTTAGGATTTTATATCCCTATCTTTAGACATAGGTTTGTTTTAGGTGGGGTCTAAAATCTTATTAGGAATTATGAATTTTTAAGCGTGCCTATCTTCCATTAACATAAGTTAATAAATACTGAATTAATATAAGTTAACAAATGCTTTGTTTAGGCATTTGTTAAAAAACATGACATTATTTTTGATCTAGATTTAACTATAACTTTTGATCCCCAATGAAAAGTTGACTTACTTAAGAAAACCCCACATTAAAATGGGTGTTTCTAATCCTTAATACATAGCAATACTCAAAAAAACAACACCAAACTAGCGTAGATTAAGTTTGATTTTCCGGTAATTATATCGGGATAGTAGGCTTATAAAAGCTGAATTAAAAACCCCATTGACTCTTTAAAAGAGGAAGACTAATGTTATGAGTAGTCCTTCCAAGGACACTATCTATGCATCAAAAAATCAAGAGGTATTTCCTATGATGATGATGATGATGACTGAAACCATGACTACCGAAATGCAAGCTTGTATGGATGCTTGTATGGACTGTCACAAAATGTGCATGGAAACCATGACTTACTGCATGAGCAAAGGTGGTAAGCAGATGGACAAAAGCATGATGAGCATGATGAGCATGATGCGCGATTGCTCTGAAATGTGCATGATGTGCATGAATATGATGATGAGCGGTTCTGAGTTCATGGAACGTACTTGTATGCTTTGTGCAGAAATGTGCGATCGCACTGCAATGGCCTGTGAGATGATGAGCGATGACATGAAAATGATGGAATGCGCTGCTGCTTGTCGCAAGTGTGCAGAGTCTTGCAGAAGTATGCAAATGATGACCGCATAATTCCCCTAACTAGCAGAAGTTTCTCTGCAACCTAATATTCAAGCGCTCAGACTCTTTGGGTCTGGGCGCTTGAAGTAATATTCTTTAAAAAAATTTCCCGCGTCCCATATATCTCTGCGTTCACTCCATCAAAATCAAGCGCAGAGGATCTAAACGCACATACCAAGGAAAAGGCTGGTCTTTCATGGTCACCCATTTTTCTTTGAAGACTTCAGCTTGCAGATGGTAATCTTGAGAATTCTTGCCAGCCGAATGTAGTTTAAGAAACAACGTCATTCGATGAGGCGTTTCACTGGTTCGTACTACCCAGCAGGGAAAGGTGTTTTCCTGTGATGAGTCGTTGGTAAAAATGAACTGATGGGCACGAATGCCGATGTGAGATAATTTGCTCTTGATTGGTTCAATTACTTGAAGAGTACAACCCCAATCAGTCGCTTCCACCTGTTGCGATGACTGGAGAACAGCACGGGAGAAGTTTTTACATCCAGTTAGTTGGGCGACACTGACAGTAGCAGGATGCTGGAAAATATCATGTTTGCTACCATAATGAACAGCTCTACCATGCTCCAGTACCAACAGATTCGGGCAAATCCGATAAGCTTCTTCCATATTATGGGTGACAAATAGAGTCACACCTTGGTAGCCAGCAAGAGTTTCTGTCATTTGCTGCTCTAATTGACTACGTAAATGGGTATCAAGTGCCGAAAATGGCTCATCTAAAAGTAACGCTTCCGGTTGGCTTGCCAAAGCTCTTGCCAAAGCTACTCGTTGTTGTTGACCCCCTGAAAGTTGGTGCGGATAGCGATCGCCTAATCCTTGCAACTGCATTGCTATTAGTTGCTCCTCTACCTGCACTCTAATACTGCCAGCAGATAGGTTTTTGGGCAAGCCAAAAGCAATATTTTGTGCCACACTCATGTGCGGAAAGAGGGCATAATTCTGCACTAAAAAACCGATGCGGCGATCGCGGCTGGGTAAATTAATTCCTTTTTCTGAGTCAAACAGAACTCTGTCATTTAAAACTATGCGCCCGGTTGTAGGTGTTTCTATTCCGGCAAGGCAGCGCAAAATCATGCTCTTACCTGCTCCAGAACCCCCTAACAATCCCAAGGGTTGCTCATCAGTGTTGAAAGCAACTTTTAAATGAAAGCTAGGAAGGATTTTTTCAATGTTGATAAATAATCCACCAGATTCAAAGTTAGAGTGCGGAGTGTAGAGAATTTCTCCCCCTGCCCCCTGCCCCCCGCCCCCTGCCTTCTTCTCCCTCAATTCTTGCCAGAAGTTAACCCCAATAATTCCAGACAGGGAAATTACCATAATAGCGATCGCCCAAAACCACGCTTCATTCATCGCTCCCGCTTCCACAGCAAAATAAATCGCCATTGGGATTGTCTGTGTTTGTCCGGGAATGTTACCAGCCAGCATCAATGTCGCACCAAATTCTCCCAAAGCACGGGCAAAAGCGAGCATTGTGGCAGCTACAATGCCGGGTAGCGCTAAGGGTAAACTGATGCGCCAAAAGATTGTGGCTTCAGTTGCGCCAAGGGTTCTAGCTACTCGCAGCAGATTACCATCTATTTGTTCAAAGGCTCCCAGTGCAGTTTTATACATTAAAGGGAAAGAAACTACCGTGGCTGCGATCGCTGCACCATACCAAGTAAAGACGATGGTGAAATCAAAAGCCTGCATGAGTTTCCCTACAGGGCCATTTTTGCCAAAAAATAGCAGCAACAAAAAGCCGACAACAGTGGGAGGCAAAATCAGAGGCGCAATAAAGATACCCTCAATCAACGATTTACCTTTGCCACGATATCCCAGCATCCAGTAGGCAGCAGCCATACCCAAGAAGAAGGTAATAAATGTAGCAAGCAATGAAGTTTTGAGTGA
Organism: Nostoc sp. KVJ20; assembly: GCF_001712795.1. Classification (GTDB taxonomy): domain Bacteria; phylum Cyanobacteriota; class Cyanobacteriia; order Cyanobacteriales; family Nostocaceae; genus Nostoc. Next base: position 6,887 of record NZ_KV757662.1, on the reverse strand, counting down.
TATCCAAAGAGGCGATAAATCCAATGGCATAGTTGTCTGCGGAAGAATTAGCTCAACTAATCCATAATTTACCAACTTTAGTTCCAAAATGTTCCTAAAAGTTGGTAAATCACATAACAATCAATGAAGGAAATCCCAAAAACTATCCAAATTTTAAATAAGATTCGCGTTCGATCGAGTATCAATACGGTTCGGTTAACGTTTTTATGTTTTGAAAATCCCCTAACCCCATTAAAAAAATGGGTTGGGGGATCTTAAGCCAACCGTATTGGAAGTGTCAGGGTGGAAGTTGTACCCGTCAAAACATCGTCATGGTGAGTATCAACCCCTCAGTTGTAACTTTTCACTCTCCTAGTGATTGATAACGCATATCCTTAAACTCGATTAATACATATCAAAAAAAATAGCTGAGTCACTTCATATACAACTTCATATTATCTTGATGAAATATTTACTAATGAGTATTTAATATTATTGAATATAAACATTACGGTCTTACTTAAGACATAAAGCCTGTAATTATGTCCTAAAATATTTACTTTTTGTCTTTACTTTTTCCTAATACTTATATATAAATAACTCTTAACTAAATCATGAGATATCCTCATGCAATGCTAAACAAGCAGCAAAAATTGTGAGCATGTAATGATTATTTATTAATGAGAAATTCTAAGATGAACATTAAACTTCCACTAATATCTGACCGTCTAATCAAAGATTTTCCAGTAATTGAAACCGAAAAATATATTCTCCGACTTGCTTCTACTAAAGAAGAATTAGAATATGTTTTTAGATTGCGCTTTGAAATTTTTAATATTGAACTAGGTTTGGAATATTCTGCTTCTAATCTTACCCAGAGAGATCAAGATGAATTCGATATGGTTTGTCATCATTTGATACTCATCTTTAAACCAACTGGTAAAATTGTTGGGAATTACCGAATGCAATCTTATAGAATGGCTTCTCAAGCTTTGGGCTTTAGTGCTGCTAAATATTTTAATATAAATGATATTCCTGATTCTATACTTCAGGAAACTGTAGAACTTGGGCGTGCGTGTATAGCAAAAGAATACCGTAATATTCAAGCACTTTTATTACTCTGGAAAGGGCTAGGAAATTATCTTGTCTGGAGTGGAAACCAATATTTTTTGGGGCGTGTAACATTTAAAACGCAAAGTCCTTTAAAAGCTCGTTGTGCTTATAATTATTTTCAGCGAAAGAACTTGATGCATCAAAGTATTTTAGTTTATCCAAATTCAGAATTTATTTTAGAATTGCCTCAACAATGTCCTAGATCACATAATGTGGAAATTCCGCATATTTTACAAGCATATTTTGCTTGTGGGGCAAAGATATGTAGTCTTCCATCTATTGGTCAATTTAAGTGCACTACTTTTTTAACTATCTTTAATAGTAAAGACGTTACCAGATATCACTAATACCAATTTTTTATGAAGCTGCATATAATTCGATCCCCCCTAGCCCACGTCAGTCGCTCCACTTAGGAAGACCTCAAGACCGCGCTGGCTCCCCTTAATAAGGGGGGAACTGGAAAAACATCTATCAAAGTCCCTCTTTTTAGGGGGGATTTAGAGGGATCAAGATATATGCAACTTCACATTAAATTGGTATAAGAATTCATTTATTGCTAACTGGCTAGAGTTTAGACTAAACAATTAGACTCTAATCCAAAAGACAAAACAAAGTTAGTGATAACTTATTGTAAAAATAAAAGCACAACATTGTTGTGCTTTTGTAGATTATTTGTATTCAGTCCATTGTGAGAAAAAGAGACTTTTTTAATTAATCCAGTTTACTGCTGTAGGCACTGAAACCATAAGCCAAAGTTTCTTTTAAATTACCTGATGGCTTCAGACTTCTGTTGATGGCTTTAGCAAAGGGTACTGGGATTCCTTTGATGGTTTCCGGCAAAATTGCATATTCTTCTGTTGGTTCGACAATGTATTGTGGACACTTCGTTTTTAGACCAGCAGTAGCTAACATTTCTTCTATTTCAGCAGATGAATATTGCTTGAGATAAACTGGATTTCTTACAAATGGGTTAAGCTTTCTCACAAAGTTATGGATAATATGAGAAGGACAAGATTTGTTGTGAAAGGAATGATTAAAAACAAAAATCCCACCAGGTTTTAGCACGCGAGATATATCAGCCAACAATTTTCTTAATTGTGCATCTGGGATATGCATAAAAACGCAGTTAGAAATTACCAAATCTATAGAATTATCTTCTAAAGGCAATATTTCAGCAGAAGTGCAAATCAAGTTAAATTGAGCTTCTGGGAAAAAGTTATATTCTTGTTTGACCTTGATTAACCGTCGTAATAAAGGTTCAGAAATATCAATTCCATAATATTTCTCGCATCTTAGATTTTTTGCTTTCGAGAGATGTAAAGGTGCGCGGCCATAACCAGAACCAATCTCTAGAATAGAGCCAACAGATTTATTCAAAGGAAATTTGTTCCAAGTACCTCCTGGTGTACCAGTTAGCAGAGTGTAATCTTGTTTGATGGGCGATGTATCTGCAATTTTTTCAATTTTTTGGGAACCATAATATGTTTTCCCGATTGCATCCCATGTTTTTTTATGTTGAGTATTATTCAACTGTTCATAGTCGCTAGGAAAATAAATGCCATCTCGTAATTCAAAGTCATTCAGACTAAATTTTACATCTGCTAATTGACTCATTGTGATTATTCCTCATGAATAGTTAAGTCTGTTTTCTGTTATACTCTCAACTCAGCATTAACCGCAAGGGATTTTTACTGAATTGCTCTATCTTAGCCTTTCCTTAAAGTCTATAACTGTTTTCAATTTGGTGGAATATATAGCGCTTGCCACTTCGCTGCAATACAGTCTGAACCTCACCCGTATTTGCTTCAGCAAATACTTACCTCTCCTTACCAAGGCTAAAGTGTACACACAAGTCCTAAAAGCCCAGTTTTGTAGGTATGTTAGCCTACCATTAGCCAAAAGATTTCTGAGAAAATGCGATGTCTCCAACGGGTGATGCCAATGCGCTGATTAAATATTGCTAGGCGATCGCATTCTCAAGATAAAATAGACCGCATATATGACACCTACATTGATGAAGATCAACTGCGGGTGTGTGACATGACGATCGCAGAAATCGCCGAGAATTTAGAGAAGCGTCCCTATTCTTCACGGGAATTTATTGAGCAGATAGCGGTTTATTTAGAACGTCAGGGTAACTATGGTCAATCTGTAGTGCAAGCTGCTTATCAACACCAAGTACCAATTTTTGTCCCCGCTTTTAGTGACTGTTCGGCTGGCTTTGGCTTAGTGCATCACCAATGGAATTCTCCAGAATCGCATTTAACCGTTCCCCACTCCCCACTCCCTTTCATGGATAGCAACCCATCATCTGATAAGAGCGGCAAGTTCGTATACATTAGTTGATGGACAGCAACAATCGGAGGCTGGGATGGTAGAAGGGTTACAACAAAAACGGGTGGTAGTTGTAGGTGCTGGTTGGGCTGGTTTAGGAGCAACCTACCATTTGGCAAAACAGGGTTATGATGTGACGCTTCTAGAAGCAGGTCCCTATCCCGGTGGGTTGGTGGCAGGTTGGCAAACACCAGCAGGAAAATCTGTTGAAGCGGGCATTCATGGCTTTTGGTATCCTTACAAAAATATTTTTTCCCTAATCAATGAATTAGAAATTAGTCCTTTTACTACTTGGACTCGTTCTTCGCAATATTCGCCAGCAGGTTTGGAAGTTGAATCACCAATTTTTCAAGATTTACCGCGACTTCCCTCGCCACTGGGAACTTTTCTCTACACTCAGTTTAAGCGGCTGCCACTAATTGACCGTCTCAGTGCCCTGCCTTTACTTTATGCTGTCGTTGATTTTGATAATTCTGATGAGGCTTGGCGGCGCTATGATTTTGTAACTGCCCGTGAGTTGTTCAAAGACTTTAACGTTTCTGCACGGCTTTACCGCGAGGCGTTTGAACCAATGTTATTAGTGGGCTTATTTGCCCCTGGTGAACAATGTTCAGCCGCAGCAACTTTAGGGATGCTTTACTTTTTTATTCTGGCTCATCAACCGGATTTTGATGTAGTTTGGTGTCGGGGAACTGTTGGAGAAAAGATATTTTGTCCTTGGGTGGAACGAATCGAAAAAGCTGGTGCGCGAGTGTTACCCAAGCGGCGAGTTACAGACTTAATTGTTGATAGTAATCAAGTTAAGGGTGTGGTTTGTGGTGATGAAATAATTGAAGCAGATGCCGTGATTTTTGCAGTTGGGATCACGGGGATGAAGAAAATTGTCTCAACTAGCCCTAGTTTACAAAGCCGTGAAGAATTCCGTAATTTGAGCAATTTAGGAGCAATTGATGTTTTAGCAACGCGGCTATGGTTTGACCGCAAAATTGATATTCCTCGTCCTTCTAATGCTTGTTTTGGGTTCGACGCAACTACAGGTTGGACGTTTTTTGATTTGAATGCTCTACATGATGAATATCAAAATGAGCCGGGAACGGTGATTGAAGCTGATTTTTATCACGCGAATCAGTTTCTCAGTTTGAGTGATGAGGAAATTTTACCAATAGTTCAGGGTTATTTAGCAACTTGTGTACCAGCGTTTCGAGAGGCAAAGATCATTGATAACAGTGTAATTCGGTTATCTCAAGCGGTAACTCACTTTGCACCTGGTAGCTATCGTTATATGTTACCTGCTAAGACAAGTTTTGAAAATGTGTTTATGAGTGGGGATTGGATTGTAAACCGTCATGGTTCCTGGTCACAAGAAAAGGCTTATGTTACTGGTTTGGAGGCGGCGAATTTGGTGGTGTCTTATTTGGGAGAAGGTCAGCCATCTAAGATTTTAGCTGTAGAAGAGGATGAAGCGCATATTCAAGTGGCGCGATCGCTCAACCAAACTCTGCGTGACTTGGGGAAATCTATCCTACCTGACTTTTGGTTGCCCTAATCCGTAGAGACGCGAAGAGTTAATCATTAGTTGTAATCTAAATTCGGTAAGCTAAAGAAAGCGATCGCGATACCATCCTTATAATGTAAATCAAATCACATAAGCTTATGGAGCCAGACTCTTTACAAACCGAGGTGATTCTGACGCACCCGCGTGAGTCTCTCGGTAAAGTGCAACTTGATTGGACACCCCAACCCGGAAACTATCTTGATTTTGAAGGTAAAACCTATGCGGTTTTAGAGCGCCGCCATAGATATAAACTTCAAGCTGGACGCTACCGCTTGCACAATATTGCCATTTATGTACAGTCTGCTAAACGACCATCTGAGAAAAGTTTGGTAGCAGGACGTTGGGTAATCGGTGATGCCACCTGCTGTTACAATGCTCATTCAGAACTCATTCGCTGTGCAGTCAACCCAGATGGCCCTTGCGAATCTTGCCGCTTTTATGAAAAGTTAGAAGCGATTTAATTTTAGATTTTAGATTTTGGATTTCGGTGTGAGCGCTACTTCGACCCTTCTCTAAGAGACGCTGCGCGAACGGCAAGAAGAAGGGCAAGCAAGCTCAATACAAGTCGGTCGAATACTTTTTCCTTCAATCCAAAATCCAAAATTCAAAATCTAAAATTGCCAACCCTTCAACTCCCCGCACCAAAAACTTCTCCCACAGTTAAGCGGGTACCATTCACAAAATCCCATCCCGACTGGGGGCGTTTACCAGCTAGCTGAACCTCTCGCAACAGCAACAAACCTTCCCCAGTTTGAACGATCGCCCCAATTCCTTTAACAATGCTCACTACAACTCCCGGTTGATCTGATAAGTTTGACAAATCGGGTAATTTATCCGCTATTTCTTGCAATTCTGGTAGGAGATTGCGTAGACGCGGAGCGGCTTGTCGCCAGACATCGCCTACAGCACCAAGGGGAGCCGAAGCGGTTATTTTCAACAGGTTGTTACGAAAAGTAGCCGTGCAGTTAGGGTAAAAGCCTCTGATTTGATTGTGTAATTGGATCGCGCTTTTTGACCAATCCAAAGCATAATCTGGTTTTTGAATCAGAGGTGCATAAGTAGCCGCTAAATTATCTTGGGGAATTGGTTGAATTTCCTGGCGTGACAACTTCAACAGAGTTTCCACCAACAAATCTCCACCGATCGCAGCTAGTCTGTCGGCTAAATCTTGGGTATTATCCAGTAATCCAATGGGTGTAGTGGCTATTTGTAGCATTGGGCCGGTATCCATCCCCACATCCATTAACATGGTCGTGATCCCCGTTTCTTTCTCACCGTTATACAAACACCACTGAATCGGCGCTGCACCGCGATATTTGGGTAAAATTGAGCCATGCACATTAATGCAGCCCAACTTTGGCATCTTCAATATTTTTGACGATAAAATCTGTCCATAGGCGACAACAACAAACACATCTGCGTCTGATTGTTTAAGTTGGGTTAAAGTTTCAGTGTCTTTTTTCACCCGCTCAGGTTGCCATACTGGTAAGTTGTGAGCAGTAGCGATCGCTTTTACTGGTGAGGGGATCAATTTATTTCCGCGTTCCCGGCGTTTATCTGGTTGAGTGACAACTGCCAACACCTCAAATTCTGAATGATTCAATAACTTTTCCAGCGTAGGTACAGCAAACTGGGGTGTACCAAAAAATACAATTTTCATTAATAAATTAGTCGTTAGTCGTTAGTCATTAGTTAATCGTAAGTGCGCCCCTCATAACTGACAACATTTAAGTTGCATATTGAAACAGAATTCACCAAGCCAGGATTTAGCAGACGTATTCTAGATGGCAGTCGCAAAACATAGTTGATTTGCTATGAAAAACTCCACCCACAAGGGCATAGGGAAGAGCCTTTAATGCCCAATGCCCCAAGTGGCGGGGCGGCATCCATTGGTGTCAACTTAACG
>NZ_KV757661.1 GCF_001712795.1 Nostoc sp. KVJ20 | reverse complement strand
GGAATATGGTTTCATTTTTACCCTTGAGTAGATGCACTGAATTTATCTTAATTAGTGTACTTTATTAGACTGGTAAACGCCATAATACCAATTCTTTATGAAGCTGGATAGAATTCGATCCCCCCTAGCCCCCCTTAAAAAGGGGGGAATTCAAAGTCCCCCTTTTTAAGGGGGATTTAGGGGGATCAAGATATGTGCAACTTCACATTAAATTGGTATCAGTCCTAATAAGTGTAAGTACTATAGGACTCATATTTGATTTCTGAAAAAACTCAGTACAACTAAGAAGCCCTCCAATACTGCTCAGGTTTTGGATTTTTAACTCGGAATTGCGTTTTGGGTAAAGGTTAAAGGGTAAAGGTTAAAGGTTTTTTCTTTCCCCTTCCCCTTATCCCCAGAGGGGGCCCCACCTTCCCCTTTTCCCCTTAACCGACAAGTATTGAGAAGCCCTCTTTACTGTTGCCTATTGCCTATTGCCTGTCTACGCAAATTCGTTCAGAAATCAAAGCGGATTCCTATACCAGCAAGGAGAGAGGGCTATGAGGCTTATTATTATATCTGCATCCTAGCCCTTTTTATAGCCCCGCGAGGTCAGAAGCCCATCGGTTTAATAGCCTTGATGGTGCTAGTAACAATATCAATAACTTTAGCTATTTCTGATAAAAAACCTCCAAAATTCTCATTCTTAATCTTTTTAGCAGCTTCTTGTAGGCTATTTGTGGCACTCAGAATTTGTGAGTAAGAACTATTAACATCGTTATTGAGTATAGAACCTAGTTTTACCCCATCGATCAAACCCTGTAGTTCAACTGCTTTGGTTTCCAACTTGCCCCATTCATCTTTTGCCTGTGTAAATTTTGTGCGATCAATTCTCCCATTGTCACGAGCTTTGCCAGCCTCTTCACTGAGAAATTTAATTGTATTAGTTAGTTGATCATGAATCTCTTTTAAATGATCTATATTTAGTTCAGTAGTCATAAGTCCTCTTTCTTTTATTTACAAACGGTTGACTTGATAATTAATCTTGAATCTCATTAAATAGAGGAGTAACTTTGTCAATGTATTCCTTGGTTACTTTCTTGGCTTGCTTTAACTCTGATGTGGTAATTTCTTGATTCCAAACATCATATTTTTTATCGGTATTTTGAAAACTTAGGCTTTCCTTTTTAGAGCGATATTTATTGCATTTTTGAATTTGGTCTGATGAGAGTTCTTCCCGATCTTTATTGAAAATACGCTTCAATTTGCGGTGAAATTCTGCGGTATAACGAATAGCAGCTACGTAGGCTGATCCCTGTTTTTTACGTTCAATTACCTTGGTAATTTCTGCTCGTTCTTCTGCCTCTAATAAAGTCTGTTGTGTCTGAAGTGCGTTAAAATCTTGTAGATCATCTTCTGGGTTTGATAATTTTAGTAATCTTATATTGACCTCACTTATGTAGAAACCATAATTTTCATGAATCTGCGTAATTTCGTCGTTGAGCAAAGACTTTACATAAGATGACTCAATGAAATCGGACAGTTCAGTAGAATATTTCTGAATATCTTGATCTGTGCAAACAATAGCAACTTTCAAGTTATCTCGCCGAAAATCCGTAACTAGAAGATTAGTAATAAAGTCAGCAATTTTAACCCCTGCTGTGCGAGCATTTTCATCAATATTAAGCTTTCCTAAACCGTCTGAAATTTTATTTAACTGAGGAGTAAAGCCGTTATCATTTTCAGTGGCTAAATTTCCAACTGCCGCAACATAGTTGACTAAAACACTGCCAGCTATTTCAGTATTTTGTGAATTCGGAAGATAAATTTCGTCGCATTTATTCAAACGATTTTTGCTATTTATTCTACTTTGCTGTGTTCCCAAAGCTTCCCAGGTTGCGGATCGGGCGCAGGAAGCATAAATATCAGCCGATATTGTTTCGTTGGCAATTGCTAAAGATTGGGATAAATCACCAAATGATTTCGCTTCTGATAAGTCTTCTTTTTGGCAACTGCCAAGGATAAAGGAAAAGGAAATTAAAGCAAGTAAAACTTTAACTTTAGGTTTCATAAATTGTTAATTAGATACTTTTCTTAAAATTAATTATGACTTGCTACTGCTACATTATATTTATCAGTGGTGGGACAAAATTTTATGTAATAGGGCAATACTTTGCAAAAATAATAGCCTACAAAAGTTTGAGCAGAAATGCCAAAAAAAACCATATATTAGCGTTTAGCTTCAAAGGTAGATTGGAGTCTCAAACCCTCTATACTGCGGACAATACGGAAAATAATCTTGCAGGAAACCTTGGAGTAAATTTTAGGATTTATTATCTTTGCCAAGCCATAGACAAAAAGAAGTTAATACATCAACTCACCCTCGTAAATTGGCGAAGTATTGTCAAATGAAAACTTCCTTCAAGTAATTCTAACCCTATGTATATTTTCAATCGATTACAAGGTTAAGAGCCATTAATAGTATTTAGTGGTATATAGCAATCCTAAATGAGTTTTTAAAACCGCCCTTGTTCAGTTCTGTGATTTCTTTGAGAGGTTGCAGAGCTTGTTCTTCACGAATGATTTAGAATTGCTATAGCCTTGCTACTGTTACGTTAGTTGAATTCCTATCTGATTAGCACGGAGATGAATAATTTGCGCCAGTCTAGTTTGTGTTGTTATTGCAGTCTGATCGTCTTTAGCTTGCCATTTTTGGTAATTAGCGCGAACTGAGTCTAATTCTTGCTGCAAATCTTCTTTGGTAGTCATTGCCATAATTTGGCTTTCAATTGGGTTAGTGTCGTGAGGACTAGGATTAGGTTGGCTATTTTCATTAGGAATTAGAAAAGTCATACAACCTCCAGAAGGCTAATATTAGCTTGATATGAATCAACACTACAGATTCCCGATTCCTAACACTACCAAAGTTTGCAACTTTAAGAAAAAAGCTAAGGATTTAGCACCAGCAAATCTTCAAAGCTTTTCCCTATATTGGTTTCAGCTACCGAAAATTTAAGTGCCTCGCAACCATTCATTTAACGGCGTTGTTAACTTTGGAAAAACCCGCAAGTTAATAACTTGCTGGCTTCTGTTTACTTTCCCAGAGTAAACTCCGACTCCCAGGTGCGTTGAGAATAGACGTTTTTGAATTGCATCCGTAAGTAGTCGTGCGAAATTATTGATGTCACTGTAAGCAAAATGTAATTCTGATACTGTATTTGCCAATTTAGAAACCCAATGGCAGTAGGCTCAACGTGCCAATTTTACTCAATAGCCTAATCACTTAAGATTTGTAAATATACTGCATAAATTTTTAAAGTGCATCAGTTATCTATATTTAGTAAGCAAATTACTAAGCACATTTTTATACTTTATTTCCAAGTAAAAATGCAATTACAATCGAAAAACCATCTACGAAGGCGGGGTGCGATTCTGACGGCTCAAGGCTCAAAGAAACTCAATCAGGCAAAAGCTCAGTTAGAAATTGAGCAAAACTTTAAACGATACACTCTCGAAGACCTCAGTGAGAAAACAGGTTTAACCCCCAATACCCTCAGTAAGGTCTTTAATGGCTCTGTAGGAGTCGATAAACGAACCTTGGAGTGCTGCTTCCATGCTTTTAATATAACCTTGCTAAAGGACGATTATTTCTATCTGGAGCCTCATCAAGACAGTTTTGCCGAGATTGGCTCAATGTCGCAGGCTTCAGCCTGCGATCGCATCGAAGCAGTATGCAATTCTCGTAGTAGTGTAGGGCAAACCCACAAAATGGAACGATTCCCGAAGGGACGGCAGAGCCGAACGTCAGACAATCTATACCCTCGTTCCCCAAACCCACCAGGAGGGCAGATGCCCCTGGATTCAGTCTTCTACATTGACCGTCCTATTCTCGAATCCCTCTGTTATGAAGCCATCCAGCAACCCGGTGCGTTGATCAACATCCGCGCCCCCAAGCAAATGGGCAAAACTTCTCTAATGACTCGCATCCTGGCTTACGCTAACTCCCAGGGTCATTGCGCCGTTTCTGTGAACTTGCAACTTGCTAACGACGAGATTTTACAGAACCTAGAACGCTTCTTACAATGGTTCTGTGCCAGAGTCAGCAAGCAGTTAGACTTGCCAAATGAAATTGCTAGTTTTTGGGATAACTCCTTGGGCAGCAAATCAAATGCCACTGATTATTTTCAGGATGTAATCTTAACCAACCTCGATTGCGGAGTCTCTTCAAGGGAGAATCGCCCCCTAGTCATTGCGATCAATGAACTCAACCAGCTTTTTGCCTACCCCGACGTTGCTCGTGAATTTCTCCTACTTTTACGAACATGGTCTGAACAAGGCAAAGAAGCCGATGCAGACATTAATCCTTGGCACAAGCTGGGATTGGTGACGGTTCATTCTACTGAAATTCTGATGCCTCCCTCCATCGATCCCTCTCTCTTGAATACTGGGCTAGTTATTGAGTTACCTGAGTTTAACCCTGCTCAGGTGCAGGATCTAGCACATAGGTGCGAACAGGATATAACCTCATCACAAACCCAGCGCCTAATCGCTCTGTTGGGGGGACATCCTTATCGGTTGCAGTTAGCATTTTATTATCTACAGCAGCAGACAATAACCCTAGAAGAACTCTTAGAAAATTCTGCGATCGCTGCTGCCATCTATGCAGACCACCTAGAACAGCAATGGTGGAACCTGCAACGTTATCCCGATTTATTGCCATCGTTTACAGAAATCGTCAGACAGTCAAGTCCTGTAGATTGCGAGGCTGTGCAAGGCTCACAGTTGCACAAAATGGGGTTGGTGCATCTGCATGATCTGAAGGCAAGTATTGCCTGTGAGTTATTTCGTCCGTTTTTCTGCGATCGCCTCCGGTAAATCAATGGTGAGCGATCGCATTTCTCATCTATTAAGTCTTGGTCAAGTGGAATAGATAGCGTTCACTACTAAGTACTTGCGTATTTCAGCGCTATTGAAGGAAAAATTTAACTTAATCTTATCCTTTTGTTGATTTGTTCTTAGTTGTGCAAAGACTTTTAATACACTATATTCTATTTAATAAGTATAAAAATCTTCTGTAAAAATTCTATTTAATCGTTAAAAACCTTTCTAACCATAGCTTTGGGTGATTTCAGTCAGAGCTTCAGTATACTTAACAAGATCCATACCAGATTCTTAAGAATTCTATGTAATATTGTCAAAGTAGATTCAATGCGGTTCGGTTAACGTTCTAATCTTTTGAAAATCCCCCCTTAAAAAGGTGGTCTTTTAACCCTCTTGTACCCATTTTTTAAGGGGGTTGCAGCAAGCGGGGGGATCTTAACCAAACCGTATTGAAAGTAGATTTAAATATTTCAGCCTGACTGTTTGGTATCGTACTCACTAAATCAGGATAAATTCTATGTATCGATTCCAGATCAGTGCATATACTCAAAGGGGCGAATCCATTGGTCTGGTTGGTTCTAGTCCAGAGTTGGGATTGTGGGACATCACCAAATGTGTCTACCTGCGTACAAATAGCGATCGCTATCCTTTATGGTGGACAGATATAGAAATTGACATTCAGCCGCCTTTAGAATCAGGCGATGCCCAGAGAGTTGAATATAAATACATACATCTCGACGCAAACGGTAATGCTCGATGGGAGAGTTTACTAGATACAAATCGCTGGATACCGATTGACTCTAAAAAGCATTCCAGCAAAATTATTGTGGATGATGGCGCATTCGGTTATTTACAACCTTACCCCTTTGGATACATGGAGAAGTCGGCTGTCAAAATGCCCTTGGAAGAAGGGGTTGAAAGACTCAAAATTGTGGTCATTGGCAGTTCCGTCGCATTAGGTCATAAAGCCTGGTTTCTGAAAGGTTGGGTCTGGCTATTGGCACAGGCTTTGGAGCAAAAATATGGACATCAACTTGTGAATGTGTCCGAAGTGGGGGCAAATGTCAGCAGAACGATCGCTCGATTTGGGTCAGTTGTCATCCCAGAACAACCGGATATCGTGATCATTGCCCTATCTCTGGGTAACGAAGGGTTAGCCTACTGTCACCCTCATGAACGCCGAGCAGTACAGCGACGGTTTGAAAGTGGCTTGCAGCAGTTGGTGAAAATGACGCGTGACATCGGGGCTATTCCAATTTTGGGCGGTGTCTATCCCAATGGCGACTATTCCCTGGAGCATTACTGGCTGATGCAAGACACACACAAACGAATGCTAAGTTGGGATGTAACCGTACTAGATTGGTTGGCAGCTGTGGATGATGGACAAGGACGATGGAAAGCGGGGACATCCTTCGATCCGGCTCACCCAAACACGATCGGTCACAGCCTGATGTATCAGCAGATCGATCAGCACCTATTCGATATCGACAAAGACAAATTAGCAAAAGAAAAACAACGCTTCCAGCAACCGAATGAATTTGCCATCTACTTTGACACTGTAGGTTTTCATGTCTCTGTCTGTATCGAAGAGAAGCGTTTACGGATTATTAATCAATCACAATACAACTACACGATCGCTCCCTATTGGCAGGAATTGCAAACTGCACTGCAAAGTCAGGCAAGATTGATACCAGGTATTTACATTGCGAAATCTGTGAAGCCAGGGACACTCCCCTTCTTTGCTGTACAAGAGGATGGCGCGATCGCAACCACATTAGACATTCCCCCTAGTGCCGATTTAGAATATAGCGCCGCCTTCAATCTCTTTTCGCCGAACAACTCACAAGTTTTGTTCTATGACGGGCATTTGGGGATTTTGCAAGCGGACGAACGCCACCTCTGGGTGATCAACGAATCAGAAAATGAGTACAACATCCAGCCCATGTGGACAGAGGTTTGCAACGCACTTAAAGCCATGCCATCGGGTGTCTATGAAGATCCGCTTTATCCCGATGCCCCCTTTTGCACCCTGATGATTGGTAACGATGGGCTAGAAAGCCGGGTGAAAGTACGACCCAAGTCTGCGGTGTTTTTCCAATACAAATGTCAGTTATCGGATATCAAGCGTGTGGCGATTCTTCCCCTTGGCGATCGCTGTGCCGTCCGCATGATGTTGTACAAGATGGAGTACGATGGCCCTGCTTTTCCCTTTGATCTAACGCGCACCACTAATATTGGAGATGTTGCGGATGCGATCGCAAACGGTTTTTATGATATGTGGAACCCTGCCTTCCTGCACTACAGCCCAGATGCAGGCAGAATTTACCACAGTAAGTGGTCGGGTTTGTCTTTTGCCCATGAAGTTGAGGAGACAGACGACCCAACAGGCGATATGTCTCCCGTCCATGAACGGATGCGCGTTCGGTACACAGCACGTTCTGAAAGGTTTTGGTACGCACTGCGGCACTGCGACAAAGTGCTTTTCGTCCGCACTGGAATTTGCGATCGCGGTGGCGTAATTGATCTGGTCAACAAGCTACAAAAACAATGTCAGGGGAAGCCATTTGATCTCTTGCTTCTTTCTCCCCAAAGCGATGATGAGTTTTTAGACCTCCCCAATGTGCTGCACTACAATGTCGAGTTTAATCCCGATCGCATGTATGACGATTTGGGACATTGGATGTATTGCACAGAGGTGATGCGAGGAATTCTAGAATCCCTTGGTGTGTCCAGTAAAAACCTCTTTTGGTGCCCACCCAAACCTGCGAAGGGGTGGGAAACTAGTACCGCAAGGCGTAATTCGTAATTCGTAATTCGTAATTCGTAATTAATTGTTTGCAAGGGTTTCAGACATTTAAAATTGGTGGCTTATTTACGCCGTGCAGTACTAGGTAGAGGCGATCGCTCTTTGATTGTCCAACCCCTTGGAATTACTGTGAGTTAGCGCTTGCAACCCAAGTTTTATTCAACGCTCAACTACCAACTTTAGAACGGAATATCATCTGGATCTGGTTCTTCCTCCTTCACTGCGGGATAAGTGGTTCGCTCATAATTTGTGGGTTGGGGTACGGGTTCGTAACTTGTCGCTTGGGGGGTAACGCCAACCGGATTTGTCGCTGGGGTAGGTGCTGGACGTGGTGACTCGTAACTGCTAACGTCTTTCTGTGGAGGACGAGATGCTGAAGATGTTTGTCGTGGAGCCGTTTCAGTGAATGATGGAGTTGCGGTTGCTGAGGGTAATGGATCAGTATTAAAACTACCTCCAACAGGTTGAATTTGTTGCACTGTTAATTCAGCGCGTTTTTCTTTAAAACCTTCTTGACGCTCAACAGTAGTCATACCTAAACGTCCTACCAGGATGACGCGATCGCCTTGGTGGTAGTTTTGCTGAATTTCTGTCGCTAAATTTCCCCAGCCGACAACTTTCAGAGTAGCTGGCGGATCTTCTGGTTTCTGGGAATTGGGAAACTGAACCAGCATTTCCGTGACTCCTAAATTATCCGCCGTATAGCGGAGTTGCGGCTCGTTAATAATTTCCGCCATCAAAACGCAGCTGTTCATTAAAATTACTCCTGACTGCAAAAAGTACTGATTGAAAAAGAGGGGGTTTTTCTATGTAGTGCCAATTAATATCTAGATATGTTTAATTGTTTGCATTTTTTAATAATGTCTGGGTTTTTAGTCCTTTCTAGCATAAAAGCCAAGCGATCATTTTGAACAGCATTGAGTATACTGTTCGCCACCCTCGCTTGACTGAATGAGCATTAAATTCTGCATAGAGTAGTATAATTGTACCACTCATTCATCAAATAGAAAAAATTCTTGGCAAAAATTAAGTATTGACGTGAGAGGGGAAAACACCGAAGGCAATTAACCTGGCTGGAAGGTCGCGCAAGATAGGTAAGCGCAAAAACGCAGGTGGTACAAAGCTGCGATTTGAGGTGAGAACCGGGGCAAATACCCGCTTTTGGATAAAAGTTTGAAACGCCTGAATGATGCGTGTGGGCAACTCGCGTTGACGCTGTACTTTTGCTAGGTCGCTGGGTTCTACGTGTCGATTCTTGAGGGGTTCGCTGAGTACATTCGCTGCAACGACAGCATCTTGAATCGCGTAATTAATGCCAACTCCACCAACAGGGGACATTATATGAGCTGCATCACCGATGAGTAAGAGTCCCGGAAGATACCAACGTTTGACACGGCTGGACTCGACTGAGAGAAAAGCTATTTGTGACCAATCATATAAATTGTGGATGCGTTGCTGGAATTCTGGCACCACTTCGACAACAGATTTTTTTAATTCCTCCAAACCCTCAGCCCGTAGTTTTTGATAGCCTCCCTTGGGGATAACATAAGCAAGTTGCCACTCATCACCACGGTCAAGCATAGCGATGATTTTACCTTCACCAAAGCGCCCCATTCCTCCCTCTAGGTCTTCTGGCTGACGGGGTAGGCGAAACCAAAGGATATCCATTGGTGGTGAGGTTTCGATGGACTCAAACTCACCTAGATGGCGTAAACGTGAGTGGCGACCATCTGCACCCACTGTCAGTATTGCCCGAACTTCATGCCAACCACCGCCTCCCCGATAGCGGACACCTTTAATTACACCATTTTCGGTAATTAATTCTTGTACATTCGCACCCATCACCAGATGAAAACTAGGATATTTTTGTGCTTCTTGGGTGATGAACTCTAGAAATTTCACCTGGGGAAGCATTGTAATGTAAGGGTAGTGGGTTTTCAGATGACTAAAATCTGCCAAAGTGACAGTATCTTGAGGAGTTTTAACCCTAATTTGGCGAATTTTGGCATGAGGGAGTTTTAGCAAGCGATCGCTAAGTCCCAATTCCTCCATAATTTCCATCACCGATGGATGAATCGTATCGCCGCGAAAATCGCGATCGAAGTCTTTGTGTGCTTCCAGCAGCATCACAGAAATACCTTGACGCGCTAACAATAGCGCCAATACTGCTCCTGCTGGGCCTCCACCCACAATGCAACAATCTGTGGTTTGTACGTCTACAATGTCATGGATAAGGTTAATACTTGGATCTTGAGAAAGATTTTTAGGTATATCGGTAGTCATCACAACACCTCCTGACAGCCCTAAAATTTAGGGTAATTTGCTTTTAATGGTGCAAGCTGTTTTTTTAACTTTTCGTATTTACATAGAACGTGTATTATGATGGGCGCTAAACTGTCATTGGTCATTGGTCATTGGTCATTAGTCATTTGTCCTTTGTCCAATGCCCCTTAAGAGTCCTGAGTAATGAGTGCTGAGTGCTGAGTGGGGAATCTCATTTCTTTACTCAGGACTGGGAACTCGGAACTCGGAACTGTTTTGCCCCATGCTCAATCCCCAAATTAGTTGTGTCTCAAGTTGTTTTAGAAAACGTTTATAAAAGTTTTTCCCCACGTAAAGGGGAAAGTGTTAGCTCACAAGCTCAATCTCCCCTCACATCTGGGGAGAATGATGCAGTGCAAGAGCGTGCGGGAAGTGTCAACGTCTTGCGGCGAATTAACCTGACGATCGCAGATGGTGAGTTTATGGTGCTGGTGGGCCCTTCTGGTTGTGGTAAAAGCACTCTGCTGCGGTTAATCGCCGGGTTAGAAGTGATGACTGGAGGCAATATTTGGATAGGCGATCGCTTAATCAATGACCTACCACCGAAGGAACGCGACATCGCAATGGTGTTTCAAAATTACGCCCTCTATCCTCACATGACGGTGTATGACAACATTGCCTTTGGGTTACGCCGCAGGGAATTAGGGAATAGGGAAAATCAGCATTCTCCACTCCCCACTCCCCACTCCCCACTCCCCACCTGGGCGGAAAATCTTTTTGTGGGAGCGACCAGAAAGTTACCTAAAGGATTGCGCTACACTTCTGACAAAGAAAGAGCGGTGAATGAGCAGGTGCGTAGTGTTGCTCAACTGTTGCAAATTGAAACATTGCTGAATCGCTTACCCAAACAGCTATCTGGGGGACAAAGACAACGGGTTGCATTGGGAAGAGCGATCGCACGTGACCCCCAAGTATTCTTAATGGATGAGCCGCTTTCTAATTTAGATGCCAAATTGCGGGCAGAAACCCGCGCCCAAATTGTCAAATTGCAGCGCCAACTGGGGACAACGACAATTTACGTCACCCACGATCAAACAGAAGCGATGACAATGGGCGATCGCATTGCAATTATGTCTGAGGGTAAAATCCAGCAAGTTGATTCTCCCCTAGAACTTTACAACCGCCCTGCCAATCTTTTTGTAGCAGAGTTCATTGGTTCACCACCAATGAATTTTATTCCTGTGGAATTTCATGCTCCACAGTTGATTACTCATTCCCAGCTTCGTTTTACTCTCCCCGAAGTCTGGGGAAAAGCTCTACAAAAATATGATCGGAAAACTCTAATTTTAGGCATTCGTCCAGAACATTTGAACTTGAGTATGCCTGCCACTAAAAATCTACCAGTGCAGGTAGATTTGGTAGAGAATCTCGGCAACGATTCCTTTCTCACTGTTAAGATTGCCGAACCTGGTTCCCAACCTGCTGCTACAGCCAATTTCCTACAAGTGCGAATACCACCAGACAGATTTGTACAACCTGGTGAGCAACTTTGGTTATCGCTAACTCCAGAGAAAATTCACTTTTTTGACCCGGAAACTGAGTTAGCAATATTTCCCTAAAATTAATCAACAGAGAAACACAAATTTACCAAATTTTGAATTTTGGATAGACACTATTTTTTTGTGATTTAAGGCAAGAGACGCGATGAATCGCCGTCTCTACAAAAGACTGATTATTGTAGAGACGGCGATTTATCGCGTCTTTGTGATGATTTATCGCGTCTTTATTGTGTCACCTATTTCCCCATAATGTGTGTCTGCGACTTTCCCTCGAAACACAATGTAATTGTAGATGTTGTAGAACAACATAATGGGAATAAGAAATCCAATAAAAATAATCATGAACACTAACGCGCTAGGTGCTGCGGCTGCCTGATAAATTGTGATACCTGGGGGAATAATATAGGGAAAAACAACTAATCCTAACCCGACAAAGCTAAGTAGAAAAAGCAGCACTGTCCAAACGAGGGGAGTAGTTTCTGCTTTGCGGTTCAGGCTTTGAATCAATAACCAAATCAGCAGCACACCTAACACTGGAATGATTGAAAATAGATACACTTCTGGCTGATGAAATAACTTTGCTCTGGCATTTTCATACACAACAGGGGTAGCGATCGTGATTAAGATTGCACCTAAGAGCGTTGTCCAAGCAGCGAGTTTGGCTGTGCGGTAATGCGATGTTTGCAGTTCTCCCTCAGTTTTTAAGATGAGATAGGTGGAGCCAATCAATACATAACCCTGGATTAATGTCAAGGCAACCAAGAGCGATCGCCAATCGAACCAATCCCACATACCGCCGATAAAGTGACCCGCTTCATCCACCTTGATGCCTTCCAAAATCGTACCCAAGGCGAATCCTTGAAATAGCGCCGCCATGAAACTACCAACTCCAAACGCCACATTCCAAAACACTTTGTTTGTAGAATGCTCTCGAAACTCAAAGGCCACAGCCCGAAAAATCAAGCCAAAGATCATCCCAAAAATGGGAATGTAGAGCGCATTCAGAATAGTGCCATAAGCAAGAGGAAATGCCCCAAACAACGCACCCCCCATCAACACCAACCAGGTTTCATTGGCATCCCAAACATTACCCAAACTCGTCATTAAGATGTCGCGTCGGTCGTCATTGGAACTTGTTAGTGATAGGATGCCTACGCCTAGATCAAACCCGTCTAACATGACGTAGAGAAATAAAAACAGAGCCAAAATGACAAACCAAACCTGCGCTAAAAAGTGTTCTAGATTCTCCATACAGTTACCTAATTGATTTACCCAAGAAAGGCAGGGGCAGGAGGAAGAAAATATATTTTTTGCTCTCTGCCATTTTCTTTTAGAGCAAGTAAATTTATTTATGAAGAGAGTGACAGCAGATTTTTTTCAATACACGCAGTGTAATAAAAAAGGCATTCTTGTTTCAAACCCCCAAATTTATTTATGGGGTTTACCTTCTACCTTCTACCTCCTGCCTCCTGCCTCCTGCCTCCTGCCTTCTTATCTATTGCTCTGCTTCTACAGGACGTTGATCTGGAACAAATTCAGCCGGAGTAGTTTCTGCGACAGGTTCGGTGTCAACGCCTGGAACCGGAAGTTCCAGATTGGGGCCTTGACGAATGATGCGACTACCAAAGAATAAGGCACAAATAAACAGGGCTGTATAAATTCCAGCAAAAATCACCAGCGATGTTAACACCTCACTAGCAGGTAGGTGAGAAACTCCGTCTGCTGTGCGAATTTGCCCATAAAGCACCCAAGGTTGCCGCCCAACACAACGCACAATCCAGCCTGATTCGACGGCGATGTAGCCCAATGGAGCCGCCAAAATCCAGATTCGCAGTAGCCATTTCTGTGCGGCGATCGCTTCTGGTGAAAGTTTGCCCCGCAACCACTGAATCACACTGAGTCCCATCAATGCAGCTAAGAAGAAGCCAATGCCGCTCATAATACGGAAAGAATAATAAATCAAACCCACCATCCGGGGGCGATCTTCAGGCTTCCAATGTTTCAGTCCGAGAACGGGTTTAGATAGGTTCTTTTTAAATTCCAAAATATAGCCTAAGCCGTTGGGAATTGAGATTTCCCAATCATTTTGCTCAGTCTGATTATTGGGTAATGCCACCACACTCCAGGGCGCGGGTTCTCCAGCTGGACTAGTTTCCCACTTGGCCTCCATTGCGGCGAGTTTGGTAGGTTGATAATCTGCTACTTGCTCGGCGCTGAGGTGTCCGACATAAATTTGTAATGGGGTAACTGCGATCGCAGTTGCCAAGACAATTTTAAGCGATCGCGCAAAGAAAGCCTGATGACGTTTGTTGAGAATATACCAAGCGCTAATTCCCCCAATCACAAACAGCGAAGTTTCCAGCGTCGCCAAAAACATGTGCGAGACACTGTTGAGCATGAAGGGATTTAAAATTGCCTGAAAGTAATCATCCACAACAAACTTCCCATTCACCATTTCTCCGCCAGCCGGAGTCTGTAACCAAGAGTTGGCCGCTAAAATCCAGAAGGTAGATAGGTTTGCGCCAAAGGCAACCATAATCGTGGCGAAATAGTGAATCACTGGGTTGACTCGTTCCCAGCCAAACAGCATAATCCCCAGAAATCCGGCTTCAAGCATGAATGCCATCGAAGCCTCAAAGCCTAAAATGCTGCCAAAAAAGTCACCTACCGCTTCGGAAAATGGGGCCCAGTTCGTGCCAAATTGAAACTCCATCGGCAAACCGGATGCTACACCAATACCGAAGTTCAACACATATAACTTTGCCCAGAAACGAGCATGGTGATAGTAATCGGGATTGCGTGTTTTGAGCCACATTCCTTCGACAATGACCAGATAAATCCCCATCCCAGTAGTGAGAACAGGCCATAGCATGTGAAAGATCGCCGTCAGTGCAAACTGCATCCGTGAGAGGGCAACGGTGTCCGAGAGAAAATCCATGAACTAACCTCTGAATTCGTTTAAATCTTTACTTGCACAGCATCTTTGGGTTATAGCCGAATGCATTAAAGATACCACTGGGAACACAAGAGGAGTACGAAAATTTTCTCCGTTGTAACTCAGTCTGCCTACACGAGCATTTTGTGAGACTTTTTCAACTACCAAAGCTTTTGGTGTGTTACGGCTTACGCCTAACGCCTAACGCACTCTTGTATCTCACTGAACGATTAATCAAATAAATTCAATAAAGCTTTCGCCGTCCCTTCTGGCAAGCATTACAGGAAGAGGTTTTCGGCTCAAAATCAATACAAGCGATCGCTTGCTCAGAACAAGCTTTTGTTGGATGTACAGTACATTTGAGGCGGTAGTCGTTGGTGAAATATTCGCAACCAGAGCAAGGAATTTCATGCAGCGTTTTTAAATGAATTATTCCTTTTTTTAGCGTTAACCAGAAACTACCAATAAATAGAATAATTATTGTCCAAGTGCAAAATGCACACAAAATCATACTTAACATTAGTCATCCTCATAAAATTTCTAAAAAAATGCCCGTAATCCACTGCTGTTAACCACAGGCATAAGACTTCATTTAGCTAGTGTTGAGCGAAACTTAATTAAGGTAATACCAATCATTTGTAGAGACGCGATTCATCGCGTCTTTATTCATCACGTCTCGATTCATCGCGTCTTTACTTGACGCTGCGATCGCCAAGAGTGCCAAACATAACCTAAGAAGGCCACCACACCAAGGAAAAACTGAATATCTGCCAATCCTAAACGTTCTGAACCGTAAAATTCTCTCGGAAAAACTGTCGTGTTGTATCCCACAAACGCGGTAGAAATCCAAGCCATCAAAGCCAAACCTAGCAAGCTATAAGAGAGAATTTCTTCACCATTTTCAATTGGTAAAATTCGTCTTACCCAGGTAAAAGGTTGTACAAGAATATGCCACACGCCGCCAGCAATTAAGATGAAGCCAATCCAAATGTGACCACCAATGACATCTTCTAAATTATCAACACTTGCCATCCCTAAAGGAGTCCAGCTACCATCTTTCAGACCAAATAAGTAGCCAAAAATTATTTCTGGATTTAAATTAGGATTGCTAATTAGGCGGACATTTCCGAAGTTAGTGTCATAAATTCCGCCAAAAAACATAGCCTTTAACACTAACAAAAATGCTCCCAAACCCAGAATAATTAGGTGATGACCTAAAATTAAACCCAATTGTTTGGGGTCATTCCATTCATAGTGAAATCTTGCCGTCTGTCCACCGGCATTATATAAAATTGCCGGAGCGCGAAAAACATGAAAAAGTCCACCTGCACCCAACACAGCAGAAGCAACTAAGTGCAAAATGCCAATTACAAAATAGGGATAGGTATCGACGACTTCACCTCCAGCACCTACACCCCAGCCCAAAGTTGCTAAGTGAGGTAACAAAGTCAACCCCTGTTCATACATTGGTATGCTAGGAACAAAACGTGTAATTTCAGATATTGTGATTGCTCCTACCCAAAACATAATTAAGCCTGCATGAGCAATGTGAGCGCCTAATAATTGACCAGATAAATCAATTAAACGAGCATTACCCACTAACCACGATAAATTTGTGTCTGCGGCTAAGGTTCTATCAGTTGTAATTGTCATAATTAAATACCCTTATGAGCATTTTGGATTTTGGATTTTGGATTGTCATAATCTAAAATCCAAAATCTAAAATCTAAAATTGTTTTACGATTCGCTACCTATGGCATTTATTGCCCTTTCAATTCGGCTAAAGTCAACGCCAATTGCTCGCAGGGCGTGCCACAGATGACCTTGCAAGAAGAAGAAAGCCAAGAAGAAATGAGCATTTGCTAACCATGCTCTGGAAGTATAACCACCGTTAGCTAACTTAATGCTGTCGGCAAAATAAGGGCTAACTCCAAGTTTTACTTCCAAAGTAGAGCCATAAAATTCCACGGGATAAGCTAAGGTATTCACCGCACAAAAGTAAGCTGCAACAAATCCCGCTAAAGCAATACCGCCCAATGAGTAGGAAAGGATGGCTTCACCGGAGAAAATTAAAAGCTTTTTCGCCCAAGGTAAAGGCTCTATGAGGATATGCCAAATACCGCCGCCAATGAGTAACAAACCTACATAGATATGACCGCCGACTAAATCTTCTAAGTTGTTAACACTCGCAAAGTGGGTTTGATAGCCATAAATAACCAAGGGGTTGAGGGTCGGGTCGGTGATAACTCGCACATCATGAATTGTTGAGTCGTACAATCCTCCCCAGAACATGGCTTTTCCTACCAGGAGTAAAGCACCTAATCCCAAGAAAATCAGGTGATGTCCTAAGATAAAACCAAGTTTTTTCGGGTCGTCCCATGTAAAGTGAAATTTCCGAGCGCGACCGGTAGCGTCTTTTAAGTTTTTTGGAGCTTTGAAGGTGTGGAAAAGTGCCCCTGCACCAAGCACAGCAGAAGAAATTAAGTGTAAAGCGCCGATAACGAAATAAGGGTAAGTATCGACTACTTGACCACCTGCACCCACACCAAAACCCAAGGTGGCTAAGTGGGGAAGCAAAATCAACCCCTGTTCACCCATAGGTATTTCGGGATTGTAGCGGGAGATTTCAAACCATGTAAACGCCCCAGCCCAGAGTGTTGTCAGCGCTGCTTGTGCTACATGAGCGCCGATAAATAAGCCAGAGAGATTGGCGAAGCGGGCGTTACCAGTCCACCAATCAAATTTGAGGTTGGGATTGCCGTATGTCTGCATTGTTAAGCAATTAGTAGTTGTTGCTAATAATACTCAATTAGTTGGTTCTGTTTCAGCAGTTAAATGTTGTGTGAGTGCTACCACAGTAGACTTGAAGCTTTTATCCAAGGAAAGAAAGATTATTCCAATTCACCGCAGGCGTTACCGATTGTCCTCAGATATCACTTCTTGCCATCCGCTCTGCTTATTGATAGCTAGTTACCAATTATTGAGATTACAAATTTAGTCTATTGAAAATAATTCTTATTTAGATCGGCTCTTTACAAAATGTAATCATTAAAACTG
This sequence comes from Nostoc sp. KVJ20, assembly GCF_001712795.1. GTDB lineage: Bacteria > Cyanobacteriota > Cyanobacteriia > Cyanobacteriales > Nostocaceae > Nostoc. The sequence continues at coordinate 12,030 of NZ_KV757661.1, read as the reverse complement.
GAGAAAAAATGGGCAACGCAAGCGGAGCGACAATACTAACTATCACCGCTCGAACTACTAAGGAAATATTCTTTTTAAGCGTGGGTTATTCTGCTTTATGCCTTCATGAATAACTCGTAGAAGTGCTAAAAGACAGTGCAGAAGCTTCCAGTAGATGGGGATGGTGGTGTTGCCAAAAACTCAAAATCTGTTCGCCAACCTGTTGAGGATAGAAGTAATGAAAAAAATGATATCCTTGTGGGCATTCCCAGAGCTTATCTTCTGGCTTAAACCAATTCAACCAGTCACGCAATGCAAGTGGGTTGACTACCGGATCACTCTTGCTACCACATACCATCATTGGCATAGAAACTCCACCTTTGGGTAAATAGACTAACTTAAATAAAGAGTGTGGTGAGGGAGATTGTTCTAAATCTTTATCTAAAGCAGCGACTAACTTCTTAGCGGTATGAGGCGGTTGATTCCCAAAAAGACTACGAACGTTGCTTGCTAAGACTAGCTCACGGCTGATGCTAAAAAGTTGTCGTTGAAAGTAATAGTGAGCGTGCCAATTGTTTGCAGGTTGAGTAGCTACAGCCAGCAGAGTTAGCGATCGCACTTTTTTAGGAAATCGCCGCGCAAAGATTAAGGCGATCGCACCACCCATCCCATGTCCGACTAAATGCACGGGGCGATCGCGCCATTCTAAAAAGTCATATAGCAACTCTACAGCTTGATCTATGGAACTGGCTTCATCTTTGGTTTGCTGGTATTCCCACTGGGCGACGCTTATATACCCAGATAAATATTCAAGTAATGGTTTATCAAAACGCTGTAAAGCAGGACTGGCACTTAACCACAGAACATCAAATGAATCAGACATAAATACCTATAACTACTAAATTATCAATTTCGGCGGTTAGAAACCGCGTCTACACAAGCAAAACCCACCTCCGTGGGTTTCAAACACTCAATTTTTCCTTAGACTTTGCCTGTGTAGCCGCGAATTCTATTCGCCCTGGCTTGAAGTTGACTTTCTACAAACCAAATTCTGTCTTCAACTGAGCAACCCAAGTTTTAATTCGCTCATCTGTTAAATCAGATTGACTACCTTCATCAAGTGCCAATCCGACAAACTTGCCATTTTTCAAAGCTTTAGAATTCTCAAAGTCATATCCCTCAGTTGGCCAATAGCCAACAGTTTTACCACCCCGCTGGGAAATCTTTTCTTCCAAAATTCCCATTGCATCCTGGAAATTTTCGGCATAGCCATATTGATCGCCATCACCAAAATAAGCAACCAACTTCCCACTAAAATCTATTTCATCCAGATCAGGGAAAAAGCTTTCCCAATCGCTCTGAAGTTGACCAATATCCCAAGTGGGAGAGCCAATAATCAGCAATTCATACTCATCAAAAGTGGTAGTATCCGCCTCGTAAATGGGATGTAATGTTACAACATCACCACCAAACTCATCCCGAATTTTTTCAGCATCAGATTCAGTGTTGCCAGTTTGAGTACCGTAAAACAGACCAATTTTTTTCGACATATTTCCACCTGATATATATAGTGTGTGATTCTTCTTTGGAGACGCTGCGCGATCGTGCAAAACACCCGCTAGAGGCGAAGATACCTATTCGCTTCAGAAAAACAAACCGCTATTGGTTAACACCAAGAAAGCAAACAAAGCTCCTCCACAGCTACCTACTGTCCACCCAGCATTGAATTCACTCCAAGACTTAGCTGTTTTCATGTTTTCCGGTAGCTCCCCTTGGGCAGGTTTGCGTCCTTGGAATGATACGCTTCCGTACAGCCACAAACAAATCGATAAAATTAACAGCAAACCGATTGTGGCCAGTAACCCTGCTTGATTCGCCAATTCCGTATCCCGCAACGGGCCTAACTTGACAAATGGGCCAATCAAGAAGTAGCCGTGGGCCATGCCAATTTCCAGCCCTCGTGAAAAAGGAGACAAGCCTTGACGGTAAATAGGAAGATTCGCCAAAAACTTCAGCGTGATATCCGAAGCATTCACTGGCGTATAGAGATTCCCGATTTCCGGCATTCCCGCAGGATTAACGACTCCCTGCTGAAAATCAAGTCCAGCCGCTATGACACGCACCCTCAAAGCGTGCCAGATATGACCAGCTAAAAATACAACCGCCAGAGCAAAGTGACTAGTTGCTAGCCAAGTGCGAACCGTAATTACTCCCGATGCAGTAGTACTCAATCCCAACGGGCCATAGAAAACTGTGGGATAAACGGTATCATTGACCGTTACAAAATAAGCTGCCAACAAACCCATGTAAGCCAGAGCGCCCAGGCTATAGGATAGGTAAGCCTCACCAGACCAAAACAGTATCTTTTTCGCCCAAGCAAAAGGCTTGGTGAGAATGTGCCAAAATCCCCCGACAATACAGAGTATTCCTACCCAAATATGTCCACCGATGACATCTTCTAGATTATTAACTGCTGCCATCCCCTGTTTGCCAAAAGCACCGAAGAGATAGCCAAAGATGCGACCAGGGTTAATAGTTGGTTCAGTAATTACTCGTACAGATGCCATTGCCGGATCATAAAGACCACCCCAAAACAGCGCCTTCGCTACCAATAACCACGCCCCGAACCCCAATAACAGCAGATGAATGCCGATGATAGTGGTCATCTTGTCTTCATCTTTCCAGTCGTAGCCAAAGAAGCCAGGAAAAGAGGGGTTTTCACTTAAGACTTCCGGGCCTAAAAGGGCGTGGTAAATTCCGCCAGCACCCAGTACAGCCGAACTAATCAGATGTAAAACACCAATGACAAAATAAGGATAAGTATCAATAATTTGACCCCCGTCACCAACACCAAATCCCAAGGTTGCCAGATGAGGCAGTAAGATTCTAGCGTGGCAAAACTAACTAGAGCAAAAACTTAAACGTAGTAAATTCGTTATTATTGAAAAGTTTGGTTTACCTATTTACGCGTATTTCAATCATGAAAAATCTACTCTAGCAAGTTTTACCACTCTAGGTAAGATTAACCCCTGTTCATACATCGGTTGGGAGGGGTTGTATTTGGTAATTTCAAACAGAGTCATTGCTCCTGCCCAAAGCACAATCAACCCAGCATGGGCAACATGAGCGCCTAAAAGCCTACCCGACAGGTTAATAAACCGGGCATTACCAGCCCACCAACCCGATTCCTGGGTTGTTATCGTTGCAGTTGCCATTCTTAGATTGCCTCCCCACGAGTTGAATGGATGACTCTACCCTTTGCGAAGTCAAATCCAGCAGCACGTAGAGCGTGCCAGAGATGCCCTTGAAGAAAGAAGAAACCTAGCCAGAAGTGAGCATTCGCCAGCCAAACGCGAGAGGATAGTAAATTTCCACTTTGAAAGTAGGGAAAGCGGTCAAACCCAATACTCAGGGCTGGCCCATAAAATTCCGGTGGGTAAGCTAGGGTGTTAACCGAGACAAAATAGGCAGCAATCAAACCCATGAGAGCTAAAGCACCCAAACTGTAAGAAAGGTATGCTTCTCCTGACCAGATAAAAAGCTGCTTTGCCCAGCCAAAAGGTTGAGTCGTAATGTGCCAGATACCGCCGGCAATGCAGAGAATGCTCACCCAAATGTGACCACCAACCAAGTCTTCTAGGTTATTGACTCCAGCAATCCAGTGTTTGCCACCGCCACCAAACAAGTAGCCAAAAATTACGGCAGAGTTCCAGGTGGGACTAGAAACTACGCGCACCTCACCCACCGTAGAATCATACAAGCCGCCAAAGAACATCGCTTTGGCAACTAGTAAGCCTGCTCCCCAACCCAGCAATACTAGGTGAATACCCAGAATCGTGGTCATTTTATTCGCATCTGACCAGCGATAGCCAAAGAAGGAAAATCTCTCTTCTAAGATGGCGGGGCCACGTAGGGCATGAAAGATGCCACCAAGTCCCAAGAAGGCGGAGCTAATTAGGTGCAATACTCCAATGACGAAGTAAGGATATGTATCTAATATCTGTCCACCACTTCCAACACCCCAGCCGAGGGTTGCTAAATGAGGCAGTAGAATCAACCCCTGTTCGTACATTGGTTGCGCCCTGTTAAAGTGGGCAAGTTCAAATAGGGTTGTTGCACCAGCCCAGAGAACAATTAACCCTGCATGAGCAACGTGAGCGCCCAAAAGTCGCCCTGAGAGGTTGGTTAACCGGGCGTTCCCTGCCCACCAGGGAATCGACTCCGGTGTTTGAACAGCCATCCTTGTCATGGCGTTACCTCCTGAGAAAGTTTTCAAATCGCTGAAATAGACAATTAGCTTAATGAGTATCTATCTCAATAAGTTTAAGGATATCCTACCAGACTTATTGACAAGATTTTTCATCTATAGATAATAAAGTTTTGTGAAGAACTTCAGGAAACAAATTGAAGAAACCGCTCTACTTGTACAATGAGCAGTACAAGTTCACGCAATAAGATGAAAGTTATTTCTTTTAGCGAAGCGAGAAATAGCCTGAAGTAAGTATATTTTTTTGAAAGCACTCCATCGACTCAAACTAAGTGCCTTACGGTATCCTCACAAAATGTTCCTGATGATTACTGGTTTCAAAAAATACTTCGGTAAAGGAAGCTAGAGGAAGTAAGTTTTTTGTGCATTTATGAAATTAATTCAAATACTAAAAGTAGCTGTAATTCCTGTTTTGACTGTATTTAGCTTGGTGTCTGCATCAAACATAGCACTAGCCGACTACCTAAATAGTCAGGGTTCAGGAGGTGATTACCGTTATGAATTATGGTCTAGCGATGATAATAGCAGTTACTATTTGAAAGTTTGGCTATATGAAGCAAGTCCAACAAGTAGCCCACATACTACAACTAGAGGATTTGATTCTAGTAGGGAAGCTCTAATTTATTTCGATTGCAATTACGCCGAGAGAAGTTTACCAGAATGCCCTAAATAATAATTCGTAATTGCTAATTCGTAATTCGTAATTGAATTTTTTAATTACGAATTACGAATTACGAATTACGAATTACGAATTATGAATTAAACTTCTGCGGGTTGATATTCTTGTTGTCTTTCCACAAACGACTGAACACGGGTGCGGTAGTTTCTCACAGTTTCATCCACCCATTCGCGATCGTTGCTATTTGCATACAAATGCACCAATGGTTCACTAGCATCTGGTAAAACTAATAACCAACTGTCATCGTAGGGTTGACAAATTTTCACTCCATCGATGAGTTCTAGGTTTTGGGCTGGGTGAGTTTCGACTAAGTAACGCATCAAAGCACCCTTAGCTGTCCACGGGCAGCGGACTGTATAAGTTTTATGAATTACACGGGGCAATTCCGATCGCGCCGCTGCAAGCGATCGCTCTTGTATAGTCAACATCTCAATTATCTTGGCAATGCAGAACATGGAATCAAATCCCGGATGCAGTTGTGGGAAAATAAAACCAGTCTCTCCACTACCTCCCAATACCACATTTGGGTTTTTCTGACAAGCCTCCATTAAAGCTGTGGGGTTGGCTTTGGTGCGAATCACTCTGCCATCATGGCGACGGGCGACTTGTTCGATAGCACTGGAAGCATGAACTGGTACAACTACTGTTCCTCTGGGGTTAGCCGTCAAAATCATGTCTACCATCAGTGCAGTTAAAGTTTCTCCACGAATTGGGTAGCCTGATTCATCAACTAAAATTAGCTGTTCTCCATTAGCGGATACTTGCACACCAAAGTTAGCTTTTAATGCTTCCACTACATGACCTAACTGAGTCAGCAGTCCTTCGCGATCGGTGATTGACATCGCACTTTTATTGACACTGGCATTCAATACCACGGCATCAGCACCAAATTTATCCAACATTTGGGGTAAAACTGCCCCCGATACTGCATAAACGTAGTCAATCACCACTTTTGCGCGGCTGTTGCGGAGTGTATGAACATGCAACAATTTCTCAAAAGCAGTGCAGTACCGCTCCATGACTTGGCTAGGATAAGATACATCGCCAATTTCATGAATTAGTGCCCGCCGCATATCTTCCTTAAAGTAAGCACCTTCAATTTTCTTTTCCAGGGCTTTGGTGATATTAATGCCCTTAGCATCCATGAATTCAATCAGAATGTAGTCAGGGCGATCGGGGTGTACCCGCACATGGATACCACCAGCCACCGACATTGTGGGTATAACCGTGCGGGCGATGGGGATAGCTGTGGCATCGAGGTTTTGAATATCAATACCTACAGACATTAAACCAGCAATGAGCGATCGCGTCACCATCCGCGAGACATTACGCTGATCACGGGAAACCGTTACCTTAGAACCAGGTTTCAAGGTTGAACCGTAAGCAGATCCCAATTTCACGGCGAATTCTGGGGTGATGTCGATATTAGCTAATCCTTGGACACCACGTTGACCAAATAAATTCCGTTGGGCGGTGTTCCCCCAAATCAAGTTAATGTTTAAAACTGCCCCTGACTCAATCTTTTTACTTGGCCAAACGCGCACGCCAGGGCTAATTTGAGCCTCTTCTCCCACCGTGGAAAGCGAACCCACAACAGCAGCTTCTAATACATGGGCGCGGCGGTCTACACGAGCGCCACGGGAAATCACACAGGCGGAAAGATGTGCTTCATCACCAATAAATGCTCCATTCCACACGATGGGACGTTTGAGATTTGCATCAGCGCCAATAGTGACATTATCACCAATTACCGTTCCTGCCTCAATCTGTACTCTTGCACCGATGCGGCAGTTATCACCAATCACTGCTGGGGTTTCAATCACAGCCGTCTGGTCAATGTAAGTATTTTGACCCACCCATAGCTCATGAGAAACCTCTTTGTAGGCAAAATCGAGATTTACCTTCCGATCTAAGGCATCATACTGAGCCTCACGATAGGCGTCTAAGTGACCAACATCACACCAGTAACCTTGAGCGATGTAACCATACATTGGCTCATCTTTTGCTAGTAGTAAGGGGAATAAGTCTTTGGAAAAGTCACATTCAACGTTTGCTGGCAAATATTCCAAAACTTCTGGTTCGAGAATGTAAGTACCAGTGTTGACGGTATCAGAAAAAATTTCACTACTAGAGGGTTTTTCTAAAAATCGCCGAATCCGGGCTTCCTCATCGGTAATCACCACTCCAAATTCAATCGGGTTAGGAACCCTAGTTAAAATCAAAGTCGCTTTTGACTTATTTTGTTTGTGAAACGCGATCGCTGCGGTGAGGTCAAAATCTGTTATGCTATCACCGCTAATGACTAAAAAGGTTTCATCAAGGAGTTCAGCAATGTTTTTCACACAACCTGCTGTACCCAAAGGCTGATCTTCTTCAACGGCGTAGGTCATCTGCACGCCAAAATCGCTGCCATCTTGAAAATAATCTCGCAAGACATCAGGTAAATAATGCAATGTCGCAATAACTTCTGTAATTTGATGTCGTTTGAGGAGATTGATAATATGTTCGGCAATTGGTCGATTTAGAATCGGCACCATCGGTTTGGGGAGATCGCAAGTTAACGGGCGAAGCCGCGTCCCCGAACCGCCTGCCATCAGTACTGCACGCATAAATCCTCCTTAACTAGTTACAGCCTTCGCTGCTTCAAAATCCACGAGATATATTTTGTTCTTCTTTCTCTAGTCTCCTATGGATATTGATATTTGAGGAACTTCCATAAGATGCATCTGGATTGAAGCATGGGGTATTAGGATTAGGGGAGAGGTGACAGGTGACAGGTTATAGGGAATAATCTGTAACCTCTACCCTGTACCCTATAACCTGTACCCTATTCCCTTCTTTACTCCCCACTCCCCAGGTTATTGACAACGATAAAGTTCATATTCGTAGCCATCTACGCTTGACAAAGACTTAGTATCAGATATCACGCATGTTTTGACGGCTTCTGCTACAGGGGCGTGAAAGTTTACCAGCCACAAGTCAAAAGGTCGTGGTAACTTCTTTAAAGTATTTTCTAGAGCAATGCTGGAAAGATTTGGATCTTGGTCTTGATGGGCAAGGAGAAACAAAAAATTTTGGGGTGAATTGGCAAGTTTAATCTCCCTTGCTACCCCCATCATTTCCCCAGTGTGGATGTAAGTTTTGTGGGTAGTGGCAATCAGTACTGGCACTGGGGATACTTGTTGGATTAGTTGCACAAAAAGGTCAGGGCGATAATATTTTTGATAGCCAAGATTACAAAATACTGTAACTGCACTGACAAATCCCGTTAACCAAATTAACATCACGGCTTTTTTTCCGTTGATTCCCCATTTGCCTATGCTTTTTATGCCGTTTTTTTCGTGTTCTCTTCCCATCAATTCCTTGGGAGGATGCCAACAAACTGCGAGACTTGCCCCTAGTAAAACAACGATCGCTGGAAAGTAAACGAAGTTATATCTAGCACCTCTGGTGAGGTCGATTCCCAAAAAGTAGGTAAAGATAAAGAATAAAGCGATCGCACTTATAACTACTCCACCAAGCACCTGAATCATAATCCGGCTTTCTGGGTGCTGTAGTTGAATCTTGATCCCCCGCAGCACAATTGGTACTGCCCAAATAAAGAAAATCAGTGTCACCAGTCCAGAAGGAATCACAACCAATAGCTGTGAAGATTCAACTGGTAACAGGCAAATCATTGCCATCCATGTTCCTAAAGCTTGAAAAATTGGGCTTAACCAATCTAGTCCAACACGCGAACCTCGAATCCACTCGGTCAAATTATCACGGTTTCTATTCTCTAACAAGATTGGTATCCAAATTAAACCCGCCACCAAAGTACCTGTAGCAACGCCATAGATGCGCCGCCAGGGAGGAGAGAAGAGGAGAGAAAATTTGCTGCTAGTAGTCTGCCAACCCAAAAATGCTGGGTGAGGGCTGGGGAAAGGGGAAAGGGGAAAGGGTAAGGGATTTAAAACCTTTCCCCCTTCCCCCTTACCCTTTACCCTGCCAAGTTCACTTGGCGAACTACTAGTTTGCAATTGCAGCCAAGCAAGAAAAATCAAAACTACGACTTCTGTGCAGAGGGTGAGGGTGAAGAAATAATGAGTCGCAATACCTAAAGCATTAACTCCTACCCAGAAAAGTGCTACCCATATCGGTAAAGGTGTGCGGTTTTGAATATGACGTGTGGCAATTACTAAGCAGGTGAGGGAAGCAGTTACCCATAAGATTGCCAAAGTGTAATGACGTGCTTCTTGTGCTACAAATATGCCGTAGGGTGATACTGCGATCATGGCAGCAGTCAAGTGTCCCACTAATGGCGAACGAAAGGCTACGCTACCTAATACGTAAAAACATGGAATTGAGGCAGCGCCGATGATAGCTGGTAGCAATCGCGCCGCAAACAGCGATACCAATCCTCCGTCGCTGGGAAATAATTTCATCCACAGGTGAGCCAACACAAAATACAGTGGTGGATGACTATCTTGTGTAGCTAAGTTATGAACCACATCACCAATACTAGCCGCTGGGTTTAGTTGTAGTGGTTGCAATAGAATATCAGGTGCGATCGCTTGATCTAGAGGTACTGCTAAAAAAGTATTCCCTAAGCTAAACACCAAGGTGGAAAACTCATCAGTCCAAGGAGGCTTTGCAGTCAAGTTGGCTAGGCGCAAGCTGATACCGATGATCAACCACATCAAGTTCAGTAAGGGATGAAGCCAGAAAGAAGGGAGGCGAGTCTGCCAATTATACCAATGCTTGTGTTGTGAGCCAGAGGTTGTGTCTGTCAGAGACAGGAAATGGCTGGTAGGTATAGGTAGCAATGAGATAATTTTTTTGTAAAAATAAAATGCACCTTGGAAAAAAACTCTCATTGCCCGATCTCACACGAATTGGTTTGTAGGTTTGACACTTCAGATTTAAGTTCGTTCTAAACTATAGGACTCACATTTGATTTTTGAACAAAACTCAGTACACCTTCAATACTGCTCAGGTTTTGGATTTTTAACTCGGAATTGGGTTTTGGGTAAAGGTTAAAGGTTTTTTCTTTCCCCTTCCCCCCGCCCCTTATCCCCAGAGGGGGCCCCACCTTCCCCTTTTCCCCAAAACCCGACAAGTATTGAGTACACCTTTATTCCTTCTTCCCAGTCCCTTACCTCTATGAGTGATTCAGAAATCAAATCAGATTGCTATTCCCTGATTGTGATTATTTAACATCGGTGACACGCCAGCTAAGTTTCAAGTTAATCCAGAAATTCCAAATAGTAGCAATTGCGATCGCAATGAAGTTGGCAATATAACGGTTAGGAATAAGAAAGTTGAATACCAGATTTAATATCAGTACATTCAATACAAGTCCACCAAGGCAAATGGCGTTGAATTTCAAAAACCGCTTCAGGCGTTGATGCCATTCTTGTTGTCTGGCGCTGACATCGGCAAATGTCCAAGCATCATTCCACAAGAAATTATTTAAAATCGCAATTTCACCAGCAATAATTTTACTGCGCGTCAGTGGCCAAGCCAAGGTAGTCGGATCACTGAGCAAGTAAAGCACTCCCATATCGACAAATACACCACTAAAGCCAACTAACCCAAAGCGAAGGAATCGACCAAAGGGGAAATTGACTTTTCTACTCAATCGTCCTACCCGTCCTGTGGAAAGCCGCAACCGCACTAGGTGATGGATGTAATCTATATATTGCTTCCATGTAACCTTACTCTCACCCTCTTTGCGTTCGCAGAAGACATAGCCAACTTCGGCAACTTTGCCTACGTTTCCCCGGCCGATTACCTCTAGGAGAATTTTGTATCCGACTGGATTGAGTGTTGCATTCGCGATCGCACTCCGGCGCACCATAAAATAACCACTCATGGGGTCGGAAACTCTTCCCAGTACTCCCGGTAAGATCACCAAACCTAACAACTGAGCGCCACGAGACAATAAACGCCTAACAACACTCCAGCTACTAACACCACCTCCTTCGACATGACGGCTGGCTACTGCCAAATCTGCTCCCTGCTCAACACTACGCAACAATTGCATCAGCACCTCTGGTGGATGCTGCAAATCTCCATCAATCACCCCCAACACACTCCCCGTACCTACTTGCCACCCACGAATCACCGCTGAGGACAGTCCCCGTTCCTGTTGGCGTCGCATCACCCGCAACTGAGGGTATTCTGTCGTCAAGGATTCCGCTATTTCCCAAGTTCGGTCTGGACTATCATCATCTACCACTATTAGTTCATAGTTTCCTGGAATAGATTCATCCAGTAATTGACTCAATATCCTGACTACATTTTTGATGTTGTCACGCTCTTTATAAGTAGGAATTACTAAAGAAAGATGAATAGATTCACCACTTGTACCCACACGGCTAGGAGGCAGTTCTGAAATCTTTAATGGGCCAGTTGGTACTGTTAAAAGCGAGTTGGATGAGTTTGTCTTCATATTCCAAATTGGAGAACGAGGATATTTCAAGTCCGTAGAAAATAGAGCCAAACATCTGCTGACTTTATTTACTGAATCTAGTTACTCAAAACTTGAGCAATACTTTTGCTACAGGTAGCTGTTCTGAAAGTTTAGTAATTACCGTACTTCAATTCACAGTATTTTTTCAAAATTCATCTAAAATTTATATTTAACCACTTATTTATGACACGCAGCAGTTTTCTTTTGGATGAAGTACAAAGATACGGGTTTTGAGGCAGGAGGCATGATAGCGCAGCGGTAGCGAGTCCGCGAACGTCGGCTGGAGGTAGAAACTATTTATATCTGATGCATGAGTCCTGCATTTTGTACCTCAGTTACTTGCAAACTGTTGTATATGTGTTATTATACTTTGGCTTATATGAAATATACTGTACCATTAAGTCAACTAAGACAGCAAATATACAGTTGACTAAGCGTATTTTTATGATTTTTACTACTAGGGGTAATATTTAATGAGTATGAAGTATCCGAAGATTTGGTAATATATTTCTACATCATTATTATTTATTAAAAATTTTATTAAGCTTTGACCAATCAACGTTTAGTGATTTGAAGAAGAATTTAGAAGTCAGAATTCAGGAGTCAGAATTCAGGAGTCAGAATAAAGACGCTCGTTCGCGTAGCGTGTCG
>NZ_KV757660.1 GCF_001712795.1 Nostoc sp. KVJ20 | reverse complement strand
TGAGATTGTGAAGCTGACGAATCTGTTCACGTATGATGATGACAACAATCAAAATCATCGTGATGCACTACATCACTTACAAAGTCAGATTACCCCAGCCATCTCTCAAGCATTTTTAAGTCTCTGGAATAAGAAGTAAACAAATAGGATTTCAGAGGGAGTAGGGGAGAGGGGGTAGCTTTCAAGGGTAGGGGTTTAAAAATCAGGCAGTAGAGAGAGTGATTTGAGACACATGAAGTTGTGGAGGGGAAGTGGGCCAAGGCTCAGGAAAAAAACTACCTTGAGGTAATGGCAGGCGATTGAGAACAGCGGCCTTAATGACTAAAAATCCACGACGAAAACAACTCAAGCAACGATGGAGGACACTATTTTTAAAATTGCGTCGTGCCACATGAGTTGGTGGTAAGTCATCTAAACTACTAATCGGTAGATTGGCATCAACTTCTCCACCAACGCTGACTTGCCACAGAGTAGCAACAGCCATCGCTAACCAATGTCTCTCGGCGCGTCTGGGGTGAGTAATCTTGGTGCAATGCCAACAAAAACCGCCGCGTTTACCATCTTTAAAAAGACACTCAATCCAACAGCGCATAGAATACCAGCAAGCATCCGCAACGTCAGGTGGTAAATCGGTGAGAATCAACCAGGGGTCAGTGTAACCCGCGTCATGGCGAGCTAATAAAGTACATTTGAGAGAGTTAGTCTTGAAACAGGTAACTAAGCCAGAGAAAAACTGACCAACTTCGGACTGTATTTTCCTTTTTTCCCAATAGCTCTGCTAAGAATACTGATACTGTTGTCAGTCCGCAAGATTGGGTCATCACTATCCCAAAACTCCACATTGCTAGTATCAATGCTTGCGACTTAGACAGATGCGGCATCTTTTCTATGACTTTCCTCGTCCATTGCCTTAATTCCTCGCTTTTTCCTAAAAGCATTTTCCCCCCACACCCTGACATTCTTCACCGCATCTGACTTGCATATTTTTGCGGTCTGACAACAGTTGTGTATTTTACCTGCTTTTCTCCCTCTTTCTTAAACCCCTACCCTTGAAAGGGTCCCCTACCCCCTACCTAATTACATTCTCCCATGACCAAAGTCATCAGGGTGGTGGAGATTTCATCAAGGGG
>NZ_KV757659.1 GCF_001712795.1 Nostoc sp. KVJ20 | reverse complement strand
AGTAATGAGTAAAAACTTCTTACTTCTTACTCATTACTTATTACTTCTCCCCGGCACTTGCACAGGCTATAAGAGGTGTGGTGAGAAATCCGGGTTAGCCACAGCCAAACTTTACTTAGAAAACACGGTAGCATTGTTCAGATTTAGAATAAAGCTGACTATCAGTATTTCTTGCGGGCAATGCTGATATATTCATAAACCTAGAAGACAAGTTGCCCTCTATGGCTCCCACCACCTCTACTTACCATATTACTGATTTATTCGCCGAACGAGCTAGAAACCTTGCACCACCAACTTACGGCACTGAGTTAAGCAAAATTATTACTGTTAGCTTTGCCTACGGTTTAGCTGATCCAATTCTCTTTCCCCACGCTGATTTGGCTGCTGCAAGTGCTGCTGTACTGGCAGAAGAGGCTCCGATCGCTCTCAATTACGGGCCACCTTCAGCCCAATTGTATGAACAAATTATCCTCCGCTTGCAGGCTAAAGGAATCGCTGCCGATCGCGATCGCCTGATCATTGGCTATGGTTCTGGTCAGATTTTGGGTTTGCTACCAGATGTATTTGTCGAACCTGGTGACGTAGTAATTGTGGAAGGGCCAACCTTCTTGGGAGTGGTTAGTAGATTTGTCCATGCTGGCGCACGCGTAATTACCATTCCTGTGGATGAGTTGGGGATGGATGTGGACGCATTAGAAGAAACTTTGAGCGATTTGAAGAAACAGGGCATTCGACCCCGGTTTATTTATACTATCCCCACCTTTCATAATCCTACAGGCACTACTATGCCCTTATTTCGCCGCCAAAAGCTTGTAGCACTGGCGGCAGAGTATGGCGTGTTGGTGGTAGAAGACGATGCTTACAGCGATTTGCGCTTCCAAGGGGAAGCTGTGTCTCCTTTGGCAACCCTTGACAAGGAGGGGTGGGTTTTATACGTGAATACCTTTTCAAAAATTATTGCGCCTGGTATCCGACTGGGTTGGGCTTGTGGCGATCCAGCAATTATTGAGCGGCTGGCAATGTTCAAAAGTGAGGGGCCAGTGGGGCCATTTGTCAGCCATGTGGTCGCCCGCTACTGTGCTACAGGCAAACTAGATTATCACATTCAGGAGTTAATCGCTTGCTACAAGCATAAGTGCAATTTGTTGTTAGAAGCGATCGCTCACGAGTTTCCCAGTGATGTAGTTGCTTTGCGACCAGATGGGGGCTTTTTCGTTTGGTGTAAATTGCCACCAGACATCAGCGCCACAGCACTCCTAAACACTGCCAACGAACATGGCATCAGCTTTCTGTCAGGTACGCGTTGCTATGCCAATGGACAGGGAGATGACGCCATCAGGTTAGCTTTTAGTTTTCAAACAACGGAAAAGATTGTTGAGGGAATTGCTGTTTTGGGAGCAGTGTTGCGCGGATGGCGGTAATTCTTCAGGAGGCAGGAGGCAAGAGGCAGGAGGCAAGAGGCAGGAGGCAGGAGGCAGGAGGCAGGAGGCAGGAGGCAGGAGGCAGATAGCGCAGCATTAGCGAGTTCACAGTCCGCGTACTCTTACAGAAAAGCAAGCTACGTGCAGCGTCTCCTAGAGAGCGTCGGGCAGTCTTACTCCTGCCTCCTGCCCGACGCTCGCGGACTCGCTAACGCTGCGCTATCTGCCTCCAACATCCTCGATAAAGTTTGTAAACTTAAAAAATTTGTTCTAAGCGTTGAAAATCGCGCTGGACTTCATACCAGAGAGTTTTATTATGAGGGTCTGTCTTCAAAGCTTTTTTGAGATAAATTCTGGCTTTGAGCAGTTGTTTTTCGGAAATTAGCGCCCGTCCCCAAATTTGATAGACGATCGCTAGCCATTGCCGAACTTCTGCATCTGTTGACAACCGATCTGCTAAAGCTTCCGCCAGTGCGATCGCTTGCGGAAATCGTCTTTCTTGCAAAAACCGCTGCAATTGCTCATAAGTCTTCCACTTTAGCCGTTCTTCTATTTCCAACAGATTCGGCGGCTTTGGTTTCCCTGATTCTTGGCTTGTCACCGTTGTTACTGGTGTTTTCTGCCGCTGCGTTGCCTTGGTGTCATTACGCGCGGTTGACACATGACTTGAATGGGCAACAGTTTCCTCTGGCAGTACTACCGTCAGCAGGAGTTTGTAAGCCTCTGTTAAGGCAATAAATTTATCTTTGGCTTTGTTGTCATCTGGGTTGATATCGGGGTGATATTGCTGCGCCAGTCGCCGATAAGACGCTTTGATGTCAGCAAAAGAAGCTCCCGATCTTAAACCTAGTAAACGGTAGCAATCTCCAAGATCCATCTTGAGCTATGAGCTATCGAATATCGAGATAGGGGCTAACAGCTATGAGCTTTAAGCCTGAACTATTAATAATAAGGGCTAATTTGCTATTTTAAAGTTCAATGTTGACAGTTTGTTTAAAGAAGGGCATTGGGCATGGGGCATTGGGCATGGGGCATGGGTAAGAAGGGTAAAGGGGAATGGGTAAGGGGGAAAGGGTTTATTTCTTCATCCTTTACCCTTTACCCTTTACCCTTTAACCTTTTCCCCTCTCTTGTTGCTTCCCCTGCTCCTCTGCTCCCCTGCCCCTCTGCCCCTCTGCCTTCCTATTCCCCAGTTATTACCGAGGTTCGGTCTTCAATTACACGGTCAATTAAACCGTATTCCTTAGCCTCTTGAGCAGACATGAAAAAGTCACGATCCATATCTTTTTCAATTTTTTCTATGGTCTGACCGGTTTTATCAGCATAAATGCCATTAAGCTGGTGACGAATCCGCAGAATCTCTTTAGCTTCAATTTCGATATCGGTTGCTTGTCCACGGGTGCCACCAGATGGCTGGTGAATCATAATCCGTGAGTGAGGCAATGCTAACCGTTTGCCTTTTGTGCCAGCTGCTAGCAAAAAAGACCCCATTGAAGCAGCTAAACCCACGCAAATAGTCACTACATCTGATTTGATATGTTGCATGGTGTCAAAAATAGCCATGCCAGATGTAACCATTCCACCGGGAGAATTGATGTATATATAAATATCTTTACCTGGATCATCTGAGTCCAGATACAGCATTACAGCGATAATTTGATTGGCAATTTCATCATCAATATCTCGCCCCAAGAATATAATCCGTTCTCGGTAAAGGCGATCGTAGATACTAATCCAATCTGTATATTGTCCACCGGGCATCCGGTAAGGAACTTTAGGAACGCCTATAGGCATAATTTACTCCGTTCTTAATAATTTGGGGGCGGTAGGAGAGTTAGGAATAACTCATAACTCCTGTACAGACGGGATTAATCGCGTCTCTACTCAGCACTCAGCACTCAGCACTCACTAAAGGACACTGGCAGGAAGTGGGGGATTGGCGAGTTCTTCTTTCTCAAAAACTCGGTCAATCAGTCCGTATTCCTTCGCTTCGTAAGGTGTTAGGTATAACAGCCGATCCATATCTTTAGTAATTTTTTCTGGAGGCTGTCCAGTAGTGCGATGCAAGATATCAACTAAGGCTCCTTTATTTACCAAAACTTCCCTAGCGCGAATTTGAATATCCGTTGCTTGACCTTGGGCGTAGCTCTTGGGCTGATGCAGGATAATCGAGGAGTGAGGCAAACTGGCGCGGCAGCCTTTTGTACCAGCACTGAGAAGCATCGCTGCCATACCCATCGCGGAACCGACGCAGATGGTGTGGATAGGAGGCTTGATATATTTCATGGTGTCAAAGATGGCGAAGGCTTCGGTTTCAAAGCCAATGGGTTCGCCACTGTAACCGGAAGTGCCGGTGGAGTTGATATAGATTTTAATCGGTTTTTCGGGGTCGTCGGATTGCAAAAATAGCAATTCGGCCACGATTAATTCCGTGACAGCAGGCACCAGTGGCATCCCAATATAGACAATTCGCTCCTTCAATAAGAGGGAAGGTAAATCTGGCGGTGGTGTCCGGTAAAAGTTATCGCCGTAATATGGGGCTTGAACAGCCTTAATTGGGGAAATGTCCATAGCAACTGATCGCCTGAAACTATGCCGTTAACTGTAATACATCCTAGCGCGATGCACGCCTCCCTCAAGGTGCGGATTTCTCCCTAATGCTGAAGGCGGCTTCGCATCTGCCAATGCTTGGCTTCTAAGATATTCTGATTATATTAGTGTATTTATGTTGGATAGGTTTTCCGTAGAGCTAAAGTAGTGCTTTGAAGTTATTTATTAATATGTATATCCTGAATAGGGACTCTGAGTTATGAAGGTTAGTTTGCACCCTGCCTTGAATGATGGTAATTTGGACGCGAATCAACTGAATAGTCAACGTCAGTTGGGAATTTCGATTTCGGCGATCGCAGAAAATCAAGATCGCCATGTACCCCTGAATTTATGCTTAATTCTCGATCATAGTGGTTCCATGAATGGGCGATCCCTAGAAACGGTGAAAAAAGCCGCGAATCGTCTGGTAGATAGACTCAACCCTGGCGATCGCCTCAGTGTTGTAGTTTTTGATCACCGTGCGAAAGTCTTAGTACCTAGTCAAAGTGTCGAAGATCCAGAGAAAATCAAACAGCAAATTAATCGCCTCAATGCCGATGGAGGAACTGCGATTGATGAAGGATTGCGTTTGGGGATTGAGGAGTTGGCGAAAGGAAAAAAAGATACTGTTTCTCAAGCTTTCCTCTTAACCGACGGTGAAAATGAACATGGTGATAACAATCGCTGTTTGAAATTCGCCCAATTGGCTGCTAGCTATAATTTGACTTTAAATACTTTGGGATTTGGTGACAATTGGAACCAAGATGTTTTAGAAAAAATTGCTGATGCTGGCTTAGGTACTTTATCTTATATTCAAAAACCCGAACAGGCAGAGGAAGAGTTTAATCGCCTATTCAGCCGCATTCAAACGGTGGGATTGACTAATGCTTATCTGCTACTGTCCCTAATGCCCCATGTCCGGCTAGCGGAACTCAAACCCATTGCCCAAGTTTCCCCAGACACAATTGAGTTACCACTGCAACAAGAAGCTGATGGACGTTTCGCTGTGCGGTTGGGAGATTTAATGAAAGATGCAGAACGGGTAATTTTAGCTAATATTTATTTGGGACAATTGCCAGCAGGTGAACAAGCGATCGCTAATGTGCAAGTCCGCTACGATGATCCAGCCGCCAACAAGGTAGGTTTATTGACAGCAAATATCCCAGTTTATGCCCATGTCGTGAAAAATTACCAAGCAGACCTTAATCCCCAGGTGCAACAGTCTATTTTGGCATTAGCTAAGTACCGCCAAACCCAGCTAGCCGAGACGAAATTGCAACAAGGCGATCGCTCTGGTGCGGCGACGATGTTACAAACGGCTGCGAAAACTGCGCTGCAAATGGGAGATACTGGGGCGGCGACGGTGTTGCAAACTTCTGCCACCCAGCTACAAGCTGGCGGAGATTTATCGGAAAGCGATCGCAAGAAAACCAGAATTGTCTCGAAAACAGTTTTGCAAGATACTCCTCCCCAGTAAACTCAGGTTTAGATGAAAGTTAAATTGCTCTCGGCGTTAAATGACAATAATGTTGATGTGGCTCAAACAAGTAGCCAACGTCAACTAGCTATGACGATTTTTGCAATCGCTGGTGAGTCCGATCAAAATCTGCCCCTTAACCTCTGCTTGATTCTGGATAGAAGTGGTTCTATGCATGGACAACCGATAAAAACGGTGATCCAAGCAGTGGAAGGATTAATTGATCGGTTGAAAGTAGGCGATCGCATTTCAGTTGTGGCTTTTTCCGGTTCTGCGGAAGTCATTATCCCTAACCAAGCGATTCAAGACCCCGAAAGCATCAAATCTCAAATCAAAAGCAAACTGACTGCTAGCGGCGGCACTGCGATCGCTGAGGGTTTGGAATTAGGCATTACAGAACTGATGAAGGGGACAAGAGGCGCTGTTTCCCAAGCATTTCTGCTGACAGATGGGCATGGTGAAAGCGGTTTGCGGATTTGGAAATGGGACATTGGGCGAGATGACAATAAGCGCTGTCTGAAACTGGCGCAAAAGGCTGCCAAGCTGAACCTAACTATTAATACTTTCGGATTTGGCAATAGCTGGAATCAGGATTTGCTAGAAAAAATTGCTGATGTCGGTGGTGGGACTCTAGCTCATATTGAACGTCCTGAACAGGCTGTGAATCAATTTAGCCGACTGTTTGGACGGATTCAATCGATTGGACTAACTAACGCCTACTTGCTGTTATCTCTAGTGCCCAATGTCCGATTAGCAGAATTGAAACCCATTGCCCAAGTTGCCCCAGACACAATCGAGTTACCAGTGGAACCCGAAGCTGATGGTAGCTTTGCTGTACGTTTGGGAGATTTGATGCAAGATGTAGAACGAGTAGTTTTGGCGAACATTTATCTGGGACAATTGCCAGAAGGGAAACAAGTGATCGGGCATCTGCAAATTCGTTATGATGACCCATTAGTTAACGAACAAGGCTTACTTTCGCCCTTGATGCCGGTGTATGCAGATGTAGTGCGGGCGTATCAACCGACTTCTAATCCGCAGGTACAACAGTCTATTTTGGCATTAGCAAAGTATCGTCAAACCCAGTTAGCCGAAGCGAAATTGCAACAAGGCGATCGCACTGGTGCAGCCACAATGCTACAAACAGCAGCCAAAACCGCTTTACAAATAGGAGATAAAGGTGCAGCGACAGTGTTGCAAACTTCCGCCACTCGCCTGCAAGCTGGGGAAGAACTTTCGGAAGCAGACTTGAAGAAAACTAGGATTGTATCAAAGACTGTTTTACAGGAATAGTAATTCAGCGTTGCTGATTAACGGGATGAAAGTTTCGCGCCAAGGCGCAAAGTGAGAAAAAATATTTTATTCCTCAATTGAGCAACAAAGTAGTCGCATATTCCTAACTTATTAATTAACAACCAGCCAAGAGTTTGACTTATGCTGATCCAGAAGATTGTCCAAGAATTGCAAGACATCCCTGAAGACAAACTAGCAGAAATTTATGACCTAATTCACTACTTTCGGCTAGGTTTAAGTCAAGAACGTACACAACCCCGCACCCCTGGTTTATTAAAAGGACAACTCGGCGATGCTTTCTTTGAACCATTGCCAGAAGATGAACTTCAGCAATGGGAATGAGCTACCTCATCGACACCCATATCCTGCTGTGGTGGCTCTTTGACGACCCAAAACTCCACACTGACTGCCGAGACATCATTCGCAACCCAGATCATCGGATTATTGTCAGCAGTGCTTCTGCTTGGGAAATTGCCACCAAATAACGGATGGGTAAACTACCCGAAGCCAAACAACTTGTTGAACAATATTCACAGATATTGCATCAGGCTAAATTTATCGAACTTGCCATCACTACAGCCCATGCCCTCAGAGCAGGAAGCCTACCGATCGCCCACCGAGATCCCTTTGATCGCATGATCATGGCTCAGGCTGAACTCGAAAGCTTACTTGTCATCTCCTACGACAAAGCTTTCCAGACTGGACTGATTCAGGTAATTCCCGACCTCAAGTAAAGCCAAGTATCGCCAAACCCAGTTAGCCGAGGCGGATCGCACTGGTGCAGCCACGATGCTACAAACGGCTGCTAAAACTGCTTTACAAATTGGAGATAAAGGGGCGATCGTCCAAGTAGGACGATACAAAAAAGATTAGCACTTTGCTAAAGCCCTTTTCTTGCTAAGACTAGCAAAACTCTGCTAAAAGTGCTAGAGGTAATGATTAGTAGTAGCGTGTCAAGGCTAAAATGTAATGCACTATTTTAATTGCCACGCCAGTAGCTTGAGAATTACACATGAAAACCACTGGCATTCATCATGTAGCTATTATTTGTTCTGACTATAATCGCTCGAAAAAATTTTATGTCGAAACTTTAGGCTTTTCGATCATCGAAGAGACTTTTCGCGCCGAGAGAAATTCGTATAAATTAGATTTACGAGTTGGAGAAAATGCTCAAATAGAGCTATTCTCTTTCCCAAATCCTCCAGAACGACCTAGTAAACCAGAAGCTTGTGGTTTAAGACATCTTGCTTTTCAAGTTGATGATGTTGAAGAAACTGTTTTTTATTTAAAATCAAAAGGAGTAGAAGTAGAAAATATCAGAGTTGATGAAAATACAAGTAAAAAATTTACTTTCTTTAAAGACCCAGATAATTTGCCATTAGAGATTTATGAAAATTAAGCTTCAATTATAAATAATTCAAAAACTTAATCAGTTCGTACAATGAATGATAAGTATGTACAGTTTGGCTGTTTGTGAGTTTCCACAAAATTTGTTTGGATTGTGTTATCACTTCTACTGATAAGCCCTTTTTATTTTGATTAACTTGGAAGCCTGCACGTTTGAAAGCACGAATAGTCCATACAGACGCGATACCCTCACCTATCAAACTAATTTCTCCTTTGTGGGATGTATGGAGATTAAATTCCCCGGAAGCAACATCAAATTCTACACCTTCACTCTCGAAAGTATCAGCAAATGCACCACTCAACACTAAATCTTCCGGTGCGCCAACGTGTAAAATCCCATTAGTTGATAATAGCCAAACTTTATCAGCAAGACGCAAAGCTAAATCTAAATCGTGGGTAGAAAGAAGAATCGCTTGATTAGTTTCCCGCGCTAACTGACGCAACAACTGCATAATTTCCACCCGTCGCGGTAAATCTAAAAATGCTGTTGGCTCATCAAGTAACATCACAATAGGCGACTGAGCCAAAGCCCGCGCAATCATAATTTTTTGGCGTTCACCATCACTTAATTCGCTAACTTGGCGCTGTGCTAAGTGTACTGCTCCTACAGATTTTATTGCCCAATGTACTATTGTTTCATCTTCAGATGTCAAATTTCCCCACCAATCAGTGTAAGGATATCGCCCCATACTCACCAAGGTGTAGGCTGAAAGCATTCCCACATCAACTTTCTCAGTGAGTACCAAACTCAGCCGTTTGGCTAATTCTTGTGGTGCTAACTTGTAAATATTTTCCTCCAAGAGTCGCACTTCCCCCTCAATAGGGGGTTGCATTCCGGCGAGCGATCGCAGTAATGTAGATTTACCTGCACCATTGGGGCCAAGTAAGCAAACTAGTTCCCCAGCTTGCAGAGATACCGAAATATCCGATACAACACACCGAACAGTTTTTCGGGATGTTTTATAACCAATAGTCAAGTTATGAGTTGTTAAAATCGAGTTACTCATGATAAACTTCACCTAAAAAAGACCTGCGTTGCTCCGCGCTTACCTCCGCGTACCTCTGCGTTTCAAAAATCTTAAAAAGACTTTTGGGAATTACGTCGCAGAATTACCCAACTAACAACAGGAGTTCCAATCAAAGCAGTAACAGCATTTAAAGGTAAAACCATCTGACTTACCGCAAGTTGAGAAAACAAATCTGCAAACAATGCTAAGATTGCACCCATCATTGTTACACTAGGAATTAATATCCGATGGTCGGAAGTATTAAAAAGACTACGACAAAGATGAGGAATTGCTACACCTAAAAATGCGATGGGGCCGCAAAAAGCGGTAATTGCTCCAGCTAATATAGATGCACTGGTAATAATAGAAAATCTGGTTTTCTGCACCGTTAAACCTAAACTACGTGCATAAGATTCACCAAGTAAAAGTGCATTCAAAGATTTTGATTGCAACACTGCTCCCAATAAACTCAAAACTATCACAGGAATTAAAACAACTAACTGTTTCCAAGTCACCCCAGCAAAACTACCAAAAGTCCACATGATATAACTTTGAATGCGTTCTTTTGAGCTAAACTGCAACAAAATACTAACAATTGCACTAGTAGCATAACCAAACAATAAACCTAAAATTAATAATGTCATCGTATCTTGCACTCGGCGAGAAACAACTAACATCATCCCTAAAACTGATGCTGCGCCGAGACTTGCTGCTATAACTAAACCAAAATCGCTAATTATTCCCAAATCTGCTAATAATGTTGGTGTCGTAGCACTTGCTGTCAACACAACTAACGCTACACCTAAACTTGCACCAGAACTAATTCCCAATACAAAAGGCCCCGCTAAGGGATTTTTAAATAGGGTTTGCATTTGTAAGCCACTCACACCTAAAGCCGCACCCGCTAAAGTTGCAGTTAAAGCTTTAGGTAGGCGAAATTTGAGAATAATATGAGTCCATGTTACTTTTTCTGGTTCAAGTCCTAGCAAAATTTTGACTACTTCATCCAGAGGAATATCAACTGAACCCAAAGCCAAGTCTAATAAAAAAGCCAAGATTAAACTTACAAGTATAATTATAAAAATAATGGTTTTGAAAACCAGAGATTTTTGGGTTAATAGGGGAAATTTAAATTTATATTTTTCGTTGAACATTATTAATTAAGTTTGCGGTAATAAAATAGTTTATGATTGGGTAATATCTCTGGATGCAGTATTTTAATCAAGTCAGATAAAACTATATCTGGGTTACTAATTCCGCTTTCCCAGTAATCATTACCTCCACTTTCATTCACACGGGCATTATTATTGTAAAGATTGCCTGTTTTCACAGCCTTAAAATCAGCATAGCGATTATCTTCAGCGACTAAATCCTTTAAATTCTTCCAAGATTGACTAAAATTCAACCAGTAATCAGCATTGGCTGCACGTTCTAAAACAACTTCAAAAGATAAAGGTAAACTACCAGAGGATTTATCATCACTCCAGAGATAGTTTGCTCCTGCATCAGCCAGATATTTGGCTACGTAACTTTTACCCCCAGGCATATACCAAGTACCTTTAAAATTGAACCCAACAAATATAGTTGGACGATTTTTTACAGCTTTAGCTTTTTCAGCTACTTGTTCATATTTATTGGCAATTTCACTAAATATTTTTTCTGCTTGCTCGTCTTTATTAAAAAACAGAGCCGTAAATTTTAACCATTCGCTTCTTCCCAGTGGTGTGTCTTCCATATATTCAGAATTTATCCCCACTTTCAAACCCGCCTCTGTGAGTTTGGCATAACTATCAGTTTGGGAATTTCCAGTACCAAAAGTTGTCACCAAGTCAGGATTTAATTCTAATAATTTTTCTATATCCACATTAGAATTCTTCCCTACTTGTATTACATTTTTGGTTTTGATTTTCTCGACTACATCAGGAGTATTGACTTGTTTAGTGTTACTAATACCAATCAGTTTATCAACTACACCTAATTTCGCTAGGTGGGGTAAATGAGTAGTAGATAGAGAAACTATAGAATTAATGGGAACTGTGATTAACTGTGCTTGATTAAATTCTTTTGGCGTGGGAGTTCCACATTGGACTAAAATATATTCAAATTTTGTGTTAGCATTTTGCCAAGGATTTTTTATAGTGACGATTTTGTAGTGTTTATGATACTCCACTGCCAAGCCTGTGGCATGAATAATCTTGATTTTATTAGGGAAGTAATCAGTATTGGGGTCATATTTTTGAATACAGCCGTTATTATTGGTATTTGTAGAGGTGTTAATTGGTGTAATATGGCAAGCAATAATTAAAGTGGCAATTAAGAAGAATTTGCATAAAAAAATAATGGGTTTTGAGTGAGTAAGTTTTACCAATTTCATGGGGTTTTAGGAAAGAGAATTTTGCTCACGCAGAGACGCAAAGGCGCAGAGAGTTAGAGAGGAATAGAAAATAAGATGAACTAAATAAAATCTGTTTTATGTCTTCGCGTGAGATTTTAAAAATAGAAGTTATACGGAATCTGGTGGATAACAATGTTCAATAACTTTCTTACCTTTTAGCAAATGTTCATTGACAATAGTTTCAGCTACGCTTGAGTTAACGCGAGTGTACCAAGTTCTATCATCAGAATAAAATACTACTGGCCCTTGTTGGCAAACTTCCAAACAGCCAGATGTTCTCACTTCTATGTCTAAACTGGCATTTTCAACTGCTGATTTTAAAGCATCAAATGTGGGTTGCCATTTGCGTGAAGGAAGACAACGAGTAGAAGTACAAACTGAGATATAAGAATGCTTCAGAGTATTTTTGGTAAACGGGATTGGTTGAATACCCAATACATAAATATCTCTTAATTCCTGATACAAAGCTAACTTTGATAAATCAGGTTTACCTTCTGGTAATAAATTTTCACCATCAACGAAAGGATTCGGTAATAAAATCGTCATCAATTGTTCATCTGCACCATTCCAAAATTGAATTCCCCAACTTCTGGGATTCCCTTCTGTATTAAACCGACGATAAAAAGCTGCACGACTAACTTGACGCTGCTTCCTGACTTCTACAGGGGTTCTACAAAGAGGCCCACCAAAATTAGTATCAATACACAAATGTAAATGCCAACCTTCAGTAGCTACCGTCAAATATCCATCGTAGAGAATACAAAGTTTTGGTGCAGCATTAAATTCTAATTCCAAAACACTACCTTGGACAATATGTCCCACCCCTACCTGTTGCCAATTTTGCTCAAATAAAGTGTAAAGTAACGATGACAAAACATCACTTCCACAATCAAAATATTCATACTCAATTGTCCCACTTGTAGACAACGCCTCAGTCACAACTTGATTTAATGGTGTAACCAAACAATTAAATTCACTCATCTTCAACTCTCCTCTGCGTAAAAAAACTTTTAACCTTAAAACCTAGAACTCAACCCAACCTGAAAAACCCTCCCTCCATCAGGAAAACCCGGAAACAACTGATAACGCTGGTTAAAGATATTATCTACACTACTTGTCAGTATCAAACTATCACTTAAAGGGACGCGCATTTTGAAATCTAAAGTAGTATAACCAGACAAAAACTCTGTATTATCGTTATTCGTTGGATACCCATTCAAAGAATTCATGAGCAATCCTAAATACCAACCTTGAGGATTTTCATAAGAAACACCCAAATTTAATTTATCCGCACCTGCAAAACGCAACTCTTTATCAACTTCCGCCGGATTAGAACTTTCTAAAATCCGTGGATCATTAGCTGTATAATTAGCAAAAGCATAGATATTCTTCGCTAGCTGCAAATTTAGAGAGGCTTCAATTCCTGTAGTTCTAACTAGTCCAATATTTTCAAAAGTACCTGTATTGCCATTTACAAGTGGTGTCAGTCTTTTAAAGGCAATTGTATCTGACACTGTATTACTAAAGAAGGTCAAACGTAATAAGCCTATATTACCTAACTTTTGGTCAATGCCAATATCAAAACTATCACCCTTTTCGGGTTTAAGTTCAGGATTACCAATATTAGTAGGATTATTGTTAAATAAATTAGCAATGGTTGGCGCTCGGAAGTTTATGATATAGTTAGCTCTGAGTGTTGTGGAGTCAGACATTGCTAATTTTGTACCTACAGATGGTGATGTAAATGAACCATTTACCAAGCTACTGAAATCTTGGCGTACTCCTAAATTGATACTCAAGCTAGAAGTAAGATTATTTTCATATTTGGCGAAAATGCCTCCTTGACTAATACTGTCATCGTAATTTTCTCTATTGAGATTACTGCCATAATTAAAAGTGGTATTACGCACATTTACATTCCGGTAATCAAAGCCGTAAACCAAAATCTGATTTTTGGTCAGATTCCAACTATGTGTGGTTTGAATACCGTAAGAAACCTGGTTAGAATCAAACCGATTTTGAGATGAAAGTGCGCCACTACGGTTATCAAAACGAGTATTGAGAAAATCAGTATAAACTCTGGCTGTTAAAAGTGAATCATTTCCATTCCCTAATTTGGAATTCCAGGTTAAATCAGTGAGAACTTGGTCTGTGTATTTACGATTATTGTCGGTGAGAGAATTGAAAAAACCTTGCCCAAATTGTGGTTCAGGAATTGCTACTCCTCCTGGTACTCCCTGTTGCTTGCTTAAGTATAGGCTTGAGAGACTTAAGGTATTACGTGTTCCTAAATCTGCCTCTAGTTTGACATTAAAGTTGTTAAATAGAGCATCATTATTTGTTCTAGTTCCTGTAAAATTGGCTTCAGGAATTGTAAAAGGATAATTATTTTCTGCTTGGGTAAGGTTGTAACCTACAACCCAATAAATTGCACCTGCTTTCCCACTATTTTGAATACTTTGTTGGTTTAGTCCATAAGCACCAATATTCACCTTGGCTTCTGTTGTAACTTTCTCTGTGGGACGACGAGTGACAATATTAATTACCCCTCCTATTGCATCAGAACCATAAAGAGTTGAACCTCCTCCTGGTAACACTTCAACTCTTTCGATATTATTGGTAGTGAATTCTGAGAGGTCAAAACCCCCGCCACCAAGATTATTAATCGGTCTACCATCAAGCAATATTAATACTTGACCGGTATTAGAACCACGAATAAATTGACCACTTAAAGCGTTAACTTCTGTGCCAACTGTACCATCACCCAAGATACCAGGAAGAAATCGCAGTGCTTCTTTGACAGTTCTTGCACCTTGCGCTTCCATTTCTTCACCCGTAATTACGTAAACAGGACGGGTGGAATCTTTCACTGTCCCTTCGCGGCGAAAGGGTGAAAATACAGGTTCATTCAATAGCTTGTCGATGACTGTTAATTCAATATCTGGTTCTTCTGTGGATGCTGGAGTATTTTCAGGTGTTACTTGTGCAACTGGTTGTAAGTCTCTTGCAGAACCTTCATACTTGGGAAACTCAGATATTTGTGGAACTTGATTAGCAATCGCTACATTTCCTCCACCGACCATCCCATAAATTGCGGTAAAAACGAAGATTTTTGAGAAAAATTCACAACAAGTAACTATACGGGAAGTGGACATGAAACTCCTCGTTTTCAGTAAATGCAGGTATTTATTTGTGCTGTTGAATTTCTAAGATTTAGGGTTACAATGCATTGCCATACCTAAATCATGGTGGATACTATTTTGATAGCAAAAAAGACTTTGTGGTATTCCTTATGGATACCCAAATTCCTATAGGACAACCAAAAATTAAGTGTCGTTACTAACAGCGAAGCGAATTAGTAAAACTTGCAGAGGGTACTGTCTTAAAACAATATTTGTACCCATGAAATTCTTTAATAAAATGTATCATCTGTGCCTCGCAGATAAATGTTTTGTGTCTAGAGTGAGTCGGCGGGCATTCTGGCTCATACAATTTTGGATTTTGAATTTTCGATTTTGGATTATTGAGTAGCTTCCCAATCCAAAATCTAAAATCTAAAATCTAAAATCGGTTTACAGCTGCGGGACAGCGCCGGATTTACACCGAACTTTCCCCCTTGCGTCTGATGGCTGCTCCCCATCAGAACCGACAGTTATGTGTCACATTACCATAGTTACTGTCTATATGTAAATTCATTTGGTAATAATCGGTGAGAGGTTGAGATAATTTTATTTTTGCCAATTATAAATTGTGCTGGAAATTTAGGAAAAACGCAGGTATTAAGTCAACTTTTGTGCTGAATTTATGCGGCAAAAATGAATAATGTATATCAAGATTAAGCCTAGACTACGCCTACTGTAAGCATCGCCTACTCAAAAGCTGCAATTTTGTTATCCCCCTCCCCAGCATTGATCGGCTAAGAATTTAATGATACTTTAGATAAGATTGCAGTAAAAAATAGCTTTTTTGACTATCTATAAAACATTTCATATAAGTACCAAGTTGTTGTCATAAAACCATACAAAGACATAATTGCTGTCGAAAACGTCATATTTTAAACTATCGGTTATTATGCTAGTAAAATTTTACATTCAGACAGAGTGGGCAACTGGTTTTCTTCACTAATGAAGTAGGCTAAAGATGTCCTACACAAGTTGCGTGTCTGAAAGATGAGCAAATAGCTGGTCAATAATTACTGGCTATTTTACATATTTAGAGAAAATC
Organism: Nostoc sp. KVJ20; assembly: GCF_001712795.1. Lineage (GTDB taxonomy): Bacteria > Cyanobacteriota > Cyanobacteriia > Cyanobacteriales > Nostocaceae > Nostoc. The sequence continues at coordinate 26,414 of NZ_KV757659.1, read as the reverse complement.
AATCAGCACTACACAATAGCGATTGTCTTTGATATGACTGACTGATTTTAGCAGTAAAGTCTTTACTTTCATGTCAATAGCACCCTGGAATTGGGAACTATAAAAGTAAGAACAAAGCTAGATTTTTCAATTTATACTCATACCTGTGGAATGTCTTATTCCACTAGTAGTCTTTCAGATGTTTTCTAGTTTGATTTCAAACCCTCAAAGCTATCAGGAGTAAATATGCAAGCAACAAACGTAACTCTGAGAATTGCCAACCTCAATACTATGAATACCCAGGATTATATTGAACTAGAACAGCAATATGGGGCTGATAATTATCATCCTTTAGATGTAGTCATCACCAAAGGAGAAGGTGTGTGGATATGGGATATAGAAGGTAAAAAATATCTAGATTTTCTTTCAGCTTATTCAGCATTAAATCAAGGTCATTGTCATCCCAAAATTCTTGCAGCCATGATTGAGCAAGCCGAGAAAGTTACACTAACTTCCAGGGCTTTTCGTAATGACCAGTTAGGAAGATTTTATGAGAAAGTTTCTCAAATTTCTGGTTTACCCAAAGTGCTACCCATGAATTCGGGAGCCGAAGCTGTAGAAACTGCTATTAAAGCCATTCGTAAATGGGCTTATAAGGTAAAAGGTGTACCAGAAAATCAAGCAGAAATTATTGTTTGTAGTAATAATTTTTCTGGACGCACTATTAGTTTGATTAGCTTCTCTACAGAAGAACAATATCAAGATGGATTTGGGCCTTTGACGACTGGGTTTAAAGTTATCCCTTTTGGTGATGCTGAGGCTTTAGAAAAAGCGATTACTCCTAACACTGCGGCATTTTTGGTAGAACCAATTCAGGGGGAGGGAGGTATTATTGTTCCTCCCAATGGGTTTTTAAAGCAAGCAGAACAAATCTGTCGTCATCATAATGTCTTATTGGTTTTTGATGAAATTCAAACTGGCTTGGGAAGAACAGGTAAAATGTTTGCCCATCAATATGAGAATGTTAAGCCTGATGGCATAACTGTAGGTAAAGCTTTATCTGGTGGATTTTATCCCATTTCTGCGTTTATTTCGACAGAGGAAGTGATGGGTGTATTTCAACCAGGAGATCATGGTAGTACCTTTGGCGGAAATCCTTTAGCTGCTGCTATTGGAATTGCAGCACTGGATGTTCTTATAGAAGAAAAGTTGCCAGAAAAAGCCTTACAACTGGGAGGATATTTTCTAGATAAATTACAATCAATTGAAAGTTCATATATTAAGGAAGTGCGTGGTAAAGGCTTATTAATTGGCATGGAATTGCACGCCGAAGCGGGTGGTGCTAGACGTTTTTGTAAAGCCTTAGCCAAAGAGGGATTATTAACCAAAGAAACTAGAGATAATGTCATTCGTTTTGCTCCACCCTTGGTTATTTCCCAATATGAAATAGATTGGGCGTTGGAGAAAATTGAGCTAGTTTTGACAACCACTTGTTAGTTTGGCGTAAATTGAGTATGATGGGTTACTTGTAGTGTTTAAAAAGTCGTTAGTAGCAAAATTGAACAATCGTTTCATCCAATTCATGAGTATCTGGGAATTGCACGTCAAGTTAAATAAAAGACGGCAATCTGATCCTGGTTTGTCCTGGTACGACCACTGCGAAGCGCCTAGTACGTTGGCAAGACTTGCCTTGTAGTCGCTGTGCAGACCGTATAACTTTTATTTTCAATAAAAAGGACAATCTACCATGAATCGTGAAGAACTTTTGCAACAAACTGTGCAACCAATTGACATTAAAGATTTTGATGTTGTTGGCTTAGTGGAAGCTATGGGTAAGACAGCTTTCCAAGGTCGAAATTTGGGGCGGGCAGCAAAAATTTATGACGCAATGCTGCAAGATAAAGAATGTACGATTATTCTGTGTTTAGCTGGGTCTTTGTTTAGTGCTGGACTCAAGGGAATAGTCCACGATTTAATTACTCACAATATGGTAGATGCGATTGTATCTACTGGCGCTAACATTGTTGACCAAGATTTCTTTGAAGCGTTGGGTTATCGTCATTATGTTGGCGACCCCTTTGCTGATGATGAGGTGCTAAGACAGCAAAGGATAGACCGCATATATGACACCTACATTGATGAAGATCAACTGCGGGTGTGTGACATGACGATCGCAGAAATCGCCGAGAATTTAGAGAAGCGTCCCTATTCTTCACGGGAATTTATTGAGCAGATGGCGGTTTATTTAGAACGTCGGGGTAATTATGGTCAATCTGTAGTGCAAGCTGCTTATCAACACCTTGTACCAATCTTTGTCCCCGCTTTTAGTGACTGTTCGGCTGGCTTTGGCTTAGTGCATCACCAATGGAATTCTCCAGAATCTCATTTAACCATTGACTCGGTGCGAGACTTTCGGGAGTTGACGCAGTGCAAACTAGCTTCCAACTACACTGGATTGGTAATGATTGGTGGTGGTGTACCGAAAAACTTCGCTCAGGATACGGTGGTAGCTGCGGAAATGCTGGGATTTGATACGAGTATGCACAAGTATACAATTCAAGTCACTGTCGCTGATGAGCGCGATGGTGCTCTATCTGGTTCTACTCTCAAAGAGGCTCATTCTTGGGGGAAGGTAGATAAAGCTACTGAACAGATGGTATTTTCTGAGGCGACTGTGGCGTTCCCGTTAATCGCGGGGTATGCGTATCATAAGGGGAACTGGCGCGATCGCCAACCACATCATTTAGCTGAGTTATTTACTAGACCTCAACCCAAGGTAGCAACTGTGTAGAGATTTTTAGGGGGCTTTCTTTGCCCCCTAAAATTGCTATACAGATTGCTGTTTCCCTAACTAGCTATGATTTTATTTTGAATTCCCTATCTGTCGCAAACATTTTTTGAATTGGTATTACCCAAAAACACAGAAGCAAAACCGGGAATATATGGGAGTAGAGAGATTAATTAATCAGTACTATTGCTGAATAAAATTAGTAGTATTTTTAGCTATAATATCTCTGTAATTAAGACAGAACTTAGATATTAAAATATGACTAATTTACTGAGGTTGTTGACAATTTCATCTTTGTTACTGTCTACGGGTTTGCCATCTTTTGCCACCAATAAATCCTTCGTAACTGAGAAACATTTCCAAGGTGATGTGGAGCCAAAAAATTGCCCTCTCCAAAAAAGGAAAAAAGGTATTTTTATATATAATCTTTGCCAAGTTAAGGGTAAGCCAATATCTTTATATATCCAAAGTGTTGAAGCATCTGATGGCAATGAAAATGGCGCTCTGGATGTTGCTGTATTAACATACAAAAATGGACAATTAATTCACGTTAGTGCTGAAGATTTTCACAGATATGGTTTCCGCAATCAAAAATTAGTTGCAGCGTGGCATCTAGATAATACCATTGAAAATGTATCATCATCTCAATATCGCGCCATAGAAAAGCGTTTTTTAGCAGAGTCTCGGAAGAGTTTAGAACTATTTGGGATTAAGCAAAAATAGCAGTAGAATCTAATTAATTCGTAAGCTGGAATTTACAGCGATACATTGAAGAAGAATTCAGAATTCAGCAATCTTGACGCTCTCTACGAGACGCTAAAAGCGTAGCTTGCAACTCTTACAGAGTACGCTATCAGTCGGGGATTCAGACCTGCGACTTTCTTGTTGACCACCAATTCGTAGATTTGGTGGATCTTAAACCCAGTTATTCAGACGCGACGCTCGTTCGCCCTTGGTGTCTCCCCTTGGGAGAAGACTCGCTAACGCTACGCTATCCGCCAGTCGTACAAAATTCATTCTGAATTCTGACTCCTGAATTCTATTTGATAAATATATAATTTTCATCTTAACCCGACACGAGGATATGATAATTTTAGAAAATTTTTCAACAGGTAAAATTTTTGAAGTCTATATTTTCGTAGTTTCAATAATGTTTTGTTTTCCAAATATTAAAGGAGAAAATACCAAATAGGATAACTAAAACAGCACCCACCGATGCGGCAGAGGAAATACCGAGAATAAAGGGGTCAAGCTTTTGTTGGGTTGCTTGGAGTTGCGATCGCAGTTGCACAATTAACTTTTTTGCTCGTTGTTCCACTGCAAAAATCTGCCCGATTTCTCGGATTTATTGATATAAATTCTCCCAAAAGTGTTGAATTTTAAGAAAAATACGATAAAAACAGCCCAAAATATGTTAAATTTTGGGCGGAAGATTAAAGTATATCTATTTGATAGTGATTATAAATTCATTTCTCAAGATTGTCAAAGATATCTTGAGAGGACTGCCAAAAAACGATTATCCAGTATTGAACAGTCGTCTGTTCTTTGAGGTAAAAGTTATCTGATGCTATGGATAACAGCTTAACAAGTATGCGAGATTTGTTTAACAGATTAAACAACACAGGATTTGAGGTAGATATTTCTACTTTCTCTAAAGCAAACTTACATCGAAGTCAAAAACCTTTTCAATAAATTTACCAAAAATTAAATGAATTGGTACAGAAGAAAGTTTAAAAAAAGTTACACAAGAAATATGCAATTTGTCCAATGATTTTGCTGAGTTTTTTGCAAATACTCAACCAAGTTTCTCAACACAGCTGGAACAAACTCCGCGCTATAAATTTTCTCCACAAGCATCAGTTTATACAGCTTGCCTGGTTCCAACAGCCACTCACGCGGACATAAAACCAACTTAGTTTAGTTTCATATCCTTCCCTACGGGACGCCAAAGGCGAACGGGATATTGCTACAATCCAATCTATGATCCTACTTAACTCAACTGTGTTAAATCATCCTCATGAGTCGAGATGCGTTGGTAGTGGGAATTAATCAGTATCCTTTCTTAAAAGATACTCCAACAAGCAAAGCGAAACATCTTTTTACCCCTGCTAACGATGCCGAAGCGATCGCGCAACGTTTAGAAGAATATGGTGATTTTCGCGTGCGGCGACTGCCAGAAACGATTCAGGGTGAACAGCGTCGAGTCACATCTGATGGTTTGGTCAAATCTGAGACTTTGGAAGATGCGATCATCCAGTTATTCAACCCAGTAGGCGAAAATATTCCAGAAACAGCGCTGTTATATTTTATCGGTCATGGTTTACGCAAAAATCGCGGCGGGGTAACTGAAGGTTTTTTGGCTGCCAGTGATGCTGATCCCCGAAAGAATCAGTGGGGTATTTCCCTACGATGGTTGCGAGAACTATTGCAAAAAAGTCCTGCCAAGCAGCAAATCGTCTGGCTGGACTGCTGCTACAGTGGAGAACTATTCAATTTTGTAGAAGCAGATTTGGGGACATCGCTTCAGGAACAAACGCGGTTTTTAATTGCTGCATCAAGAGAATTTGAACCTGCTGAGGAAGATATTCAAAGGAAACATGGGGTATTTTCCAAAGCACTTTGGCAAGGACTTGATCCCAGACAACAGCCAGATGGTTTGGTCAACAATGATAAATTAATTGAGTATATTGCCCAAACCCTCAAGGATGTTCCCCAGCAGCCAATTTGGTATAACCCCAACCGGGAAATTATGCTCACTGGTGAACGAGAAGACGTTCTCATTCACATCCCAAATGGAGTTTGTCCTTACAAAGGGTTACGCTTCTTTGATGTTGAAGATGCTACCTATTTTTATGGGCGGGAAGTATTGACCCAAAAGCTGATTCAGCACGTTCAAGTGGGTAAAGGAAATTTTTTGGCCGTGTTGGGCGTATCGGGGAGTGGTAAATCTTCCTTACTGCGGGCGGGGTTGATTTACCAGTTACAGCAACAGCGCAGATTACCAGGGACAGAGGAATGGAAAATTCGGATTTTTAGCCCAGGAGAGCAACCTTTGGTGAGTTTGGCAACGGCATTTCTGGATGAGTCAGCCACAGATATGCAGCGTGCAGAACAGCTAAAAGTGGCAGACGAGGCGATCGCACAAGGAGAAACGGGACTAGCACGATTAATTCGAGCATCGCGATCGCCGCGCACCCTACTAATTGTCGATCAGTTTGAAGAGATTTTTACCGTTTGTCAGAGCCACAGCGATCGACAGCAGTTTATTTCTAGTTTATTGGGGGCGCTCAAACAAACAGGAGATAAACTCTGCATAATATTTGCTATGCGTGATGATTTCTTAGGTAAGTGTGCTGCATATCATGAGCTAACTGATTTGATTCAAACTAATCTGGTGATGGTAACTCCCATGTCTTTAGAAGAGTTCCAGCAAGCAATCCGAGAACCGGCAGCAAAACTAGGACGGAAGGTAGAAGAAAATTTAATTAATGCTATTCTCCAAGACTTGGGAGTTGAGGTAGGACAACCCACACAAGAAGCTGAACCGGGAATGCTGCCTTTGTTGTCATATACTTTAGAGCAGCTTTGGCAACGACAGAAACTGAATTGGTTGAAGCTAGATAGTTATCACCAATTAGGCGGGGTGCGAAAAACCCTAGAAAATTTGGCAGAACAAACTTACAGAGAACTATCGGTTGAGGAACAACGGGTAACGGACTTGATTTTTATCAATTTGACTCAGTTAGGGGAAGGTACACCAGACACACGCAAGCAAGTTCCGCAACGAGATTTAATTTCTTTGGGTAAATCTGCACAGTTGGTAGAGCGAGTAATTCAAAAGCTGGCACTAGCGAAGTTAATCGTCACTAGCGAACAACGCAGAGGTGAAGAGAAGGTGGCGGTAGTGGATGTTTCCCATGAAGCTTTGATTCGCCATTGGTCAAGGTTGCAGGAGTTGCTGGATAATAATCGGGAGGCGATTAGGACTGAGCGTAGAATTAAGGCGGCAGCCGAAGAATGGGAAGATAAAGGTAAGTCTGTTGATTACTTGCTTACGGGGTTGAGATTGGCAGAAGCCGAGAAGTTTTTGCAAGAGCAAGTTGATATTGTAGCACCGTCAGGTTTGAGTTATGAGTTAATAGAGGCTAGTCAGAAAGAGCGCGATCGCATTGCTACCGAACTGGATCGGCTAGAAAAGGAAGAATTAGAACGAGAGCGACTTGCACAACAGCGAGAATTACAACGAGAGAAACAAGCACGGCGTGGTTGGCAATGGCTGGCTTTTGTACTCGGTGCGATCGCTATGGCTACTATTGGCTCATTCGTCTACCGAGAAGGATTGCGGCAGATTGCGATTAGGCAAACTGAGATGGTATCTATTTCTGGTGGCGACGCTATTATCGGCACAGACGATTCCAATGCTTATAGTAACGAAAAACCCAAAAGCTTTTTTCATCTTTCAGATTTTCAAATCCAAAAGTTTGAGGTTTCTAATCATCTTTATCGCTTTTGCGTACAAGCTGGACATTGTGATAAACCAGTTAATCCCAGTCAATTAAATGATCACAAATTTGATCAATATCCAGTAGTAGAAGTGACGGCTTTTCATGCAGCTACTTACTGTGAGTGGCTAGGTATGCGATTACCTACAGAACTTGAATGGGAAAGGGCTACACGCGGTTCTAAAGGAGAACCATGGCCATGGGGTGACAAAACTCCAGTAGCTAATTTTGCTAATATTTCTGGAAAATCTAAAAAAGGTATTGAAGTTATAAATGCTTATAAACAAGGGAGAACTAATGAAGGAGAAGTTTATAACTTAATTGGTAATGTTTGGGAATGGACTGCATCCTATTATCAGCCATCCTATAAAAACTACAATTTGGCATTGATTTGGAAAGATTCAAAACAGCCTATTCCATCAAACTTGTCTCTAATTACTAGGGGAGGAGGATGGATGTCACAAATTGACCGAGTAACTCAACGTTTGGAGACTCCTAGCTCCTTTCATAATCCAGATACAGGAATACGTTGTGCCAATTAATATCATATCCGGTTTATTAATAGACTAAAAATATCAGGAGGAAAAGCAAGGTGTCCGAGCTTAAAAAATTAGAATTTTCAAAGCCTATTACTCGTTATGAGAGTACTGCCATATATGATAATAATCAAGGCTATAAGGTTTTTGTTAAAGCTTATGGTAGTAGCAAAAATGAAATAGAGGAACGGACTAAAAATTTATTTATATCCTTAAATATATCCACAGATGAAATCTTAGAATCAGATACAGTTGACAGTTTGATACCCGAAGCTGACAATCGGCCAGTTTTAAATTCTGAACCTAGCATTTCTACGGAAGCGGAAAATATAGAAGATATAATTCAACCTTTAGAAATTTTTGTAGACTCCCTTCTTCTAGACAATATAAATCCAGGAAGTAAACTCAAATTTGCATTTGAAAATCGATTACCCAGTATAATGTGGAGATCAATAAATGATGATACCTTACAACCTATACCTATAACAACTTTATCAAGAGAAGTTTATAAAACAAGCCCACTTACTAAGGTAGAAGCTATGATTACTGTCCAAAGAGGGAATGCTACTTTCTTCTTGTATCAATCAACAACAGGACAGGGTAATTGGGGGGACTACGTTAGAAAGATTACAGTTTCATCTAACAGTTCTGAAAATCTAATCTATAGAGTAAATCAAAATAAGTATTTTAAACTTATGGTACAGGGTGAACCCGGTACTAATTATAGTATTACAGGAAATTGGGTGGTTACTTAAAATGGATTGATTTCGTTTCAATAACAAGTTAAATTACTTGTCCTGAATCTCTCCCCCTGCCAAATTACTCAAACTCCGACTAGCGACATCTGCACTCAATCCCCAAAGTATCAATTCTAAATAATTAGAAAAGGGGTCAGCACCAAAGGTCATCCCCTTTTCTACATACAAAGCGCGTATCCCTACTAACGATAATCCTACTAACAACGTTAAAGATAACAGTGGTCGCACAATCCAGAGTGTTGTTTCTGCTCGTAATTCATTAGATACTCCTGCGATCGCTATCAAAAATCGGCGCACAAACCTGTCTGATTTAGTTTTCTGCCCAGCAGCAGCCAATATAGCCGCAGCAGCTTCATTTGCAGCTGCCGTCAAACTAGGATCGGGTTTTTGATCTGCTCCCATCATGACTTTGCTGAGTTTGACAAGACTATCCTCTATCTGTCGCAGCAATTCTTTAGCTTTATCATCGCTCTCAAATTTAATCCACTTTCGAGATTCGTTAATTTTGGCTAATATTCCGTCGTCACCACCCACATCAGGGTCTTGTTCCATACCTTCTAACTGCTGTTCGATTTTTCGCAAACTAGTTAAGCAATTAAGACGCTCTTTAATCTTGACTAAATCTGCGTTCACTGTTTCTAAATCCATCTGAGAAACAGAATTCCTAACTTTGTTGACCATTGGACTCAGAATTTCTTGGTCTTGTTGGTCAACTTGAGCAATCATGTTCTGTACTTCGTAGACTTTCGCCAAAGCATCCGATTGGGGAATCCCCTTCTCTTGCATATATTTGAACAATCTGCCTAAAACGATACCCACCAATAAAACAAAAATTGGCATCGCTGGGCCAGTACGCATACTTAAATCCAGTGGAATCGACAGTCTCCCCTCTCGACCTTCCATTGTCAAGTAGACTGCCCCTGTATATCGGTCGGGGGGAATTTGCGATCGCTTCCAGTTCAAAGGTAAGCTAATAATTTTATTAGCAGCTAAAGTTTGGGGACTTAGCGGGGATTGTACCTCGGTTTTAGTAATTTGATAGTTAGTTTGTTTCCCTTGTAAAATTACTTCAGCACTGGTAAGAAGCACAGTTGCTTGATTGGGGTTATCTAAATAAATTAGCCGTTGATCTTGGAAAGCGCTGGCGGGAAGTAATAGATCAGCTAAACCACAATCCCAACTGCATCGGACTAATTGCAACTGAACTTGTTCTGAATCTTTTACAGGTACTAATGCAGGTCTAGCTTTTGCTTTCACTGTTAAAGGAATCACCAAAGCCTCAGAGCGCTTTTGACTAGGTAAAAGTATTTCAATCTGTCCTTGATAAGTTCCTGGTAGCTTTACACCATTCAGCTTCACCTGAAAATCTTTTGGTAAACCCGCTTCTAGCTTGCGTTCCCCGATTAACTCTACCTGCTGACGACCAATTACCTCATCTCCTTCGGTTCGCTTCAAGTCTGAGAGTAGGAATGTCCAAGCTGTTATATTCCCTCCAAAAGCTGTTAACCGGATGTTGCTAATTAAGGCATTCTCTTCCCCAAGCCAACCTTTAATTTCCAAAGGCTTGTCTTTGGCATCAACTTCAATTTTGACATTAGTTTGAGCAATAGCAGGAGCAGGGCAAATGAGCAAAATCAGGAGTGCAGCAGTAATCCAGCGTTTCATGAGTAGGTCAAGCAGTTAATTATGGGCGATGGCACGAGCTAAAGCAATCTCATAAGGAGCATATAATGAATACACTAAACCCAAAGGATTGAGGTTTTGCTGAAGCATTTCTCGACGCACTGTCAGCATAGCTTGTCCTAAAGGTTCTCCGCGAAATACTCGCTTTAGCAGAGTAATGGCATAGAGTTCTGCAAATAATTCTGGTACAGGGCATTCCGTACCAATTACGCCACTAGCACCAGCCGAGCGAAAGTCATCAATTAAGCTGATGTAACTCTCCGGCCCATAATCCCCAGTAGCGCAGCCGTTGAGTAAGACTAAAGGGCGATGCTGCCAATTTACCTCGCAGGCTTCGAGAAAATTACTGGAAATTTTGTCATCGCTGAGTTGCAAGTAGGGCAGATTTTCGATTGCATCTATACCGCCGTGACAATAAAAGTACACAATATCTAAATCAGAACTGTAAGTTGCCCAAATATTCTCCAGTTCCATGATTTCTTCAGCTACTAGCATTTTCACGTAACCAAGTTGTTCAATTTTAGGCAGGTGGTTTTTCCAAAACCTAAAATCCCGCCAGACGTTGAAATTGATGTTCAAAGGTTGATTATTGGCAATTTGCCATACAAGGCTAGGCGTTTGAGAAAGTTCGCCACTTGTCCAAGCTGGAAGTTGCTCGATAGCATAGCGGTAGCCCCAAAAAGCATGGGGGCAAACAACTTTGTAATTATCCTTAAAAGGACAGTCAGTACAGTCGATGTCGTGATGGAGAAATTCTTCGCAGACATGAACTTCTTTACTGGTCATTACCTTACGCTCGTATAGCAACGCCCAAGGGATTGTTGACTTTCCCAATCCTAAAATTGGGTTAATCGGGTTGACTTGGATGACGCTATCGGGTTTTAAGGCGGCGCGTAATTTTTCGCCATTGTCTTCACCTAACGTTCGACCTTTATTTTCGGGGAGTAATGAGCGATATAAATATCGTCCAGCATCGGCTAACTGAGGTAGCCAGGTATTCAGCAGCTCCATATCGCCTTGGGTTTTAAACTGATAACCCTCTTTTGTCGCCGCCATTGAGTGCAATTTTTGCCGCACTCTAGCGATCGCACTTCCCAGCCCAGATTGTAAATTTGTACTATAAGATACTAATTCTTGATTTCCCTGTGTTCTGTCCAGAAAGCGCAGATCAGTGCTACCATCCCGTGTATCAACTTGTACATCTACAGTTAAGAATCGCTCAGGAAGCAGTGCTAGCTTGTCATGAGTCAGCAAGTCAGTGGTAGTAAAGGTAATGGTAGCAGTTTGAGGTGGGCGCAGTGATTCTGGGATTTCTGCCCCTGCTACGGGGATGATGAGGACTGCAAGTTGCTTTGACTGAAGCAAATATCCGCGATATAACAAGTCCACCTGAATGTAGCCTCGACCTTCAAATAAGTTAGGTTTAACGGTGAACTGTACACTGTCTGATGCACCACTGCGGGGTAGGGTTAGCTTTTTGACTGTTGTATCAATGTTAAAGTCCTTAGAAGCCACCACTAAATCTAGAGGTAGGGATTCCGAGTCATTCCACACCTGAGCCAGGGCTTGATCTGGAAATGGAGTCGGCTCACTCTCTATTCCTTTTCGTTCCGGGCTGATGTCTACAAGTAATAAATAAGTCTGTCCGTGAATTAAGGGTTCGCTGGGTGGAACAGTTATGAGATGGCGTAGCCCCTCGCAGGCATCGTCAGGGTTAGCAAAATAGGTATTAAAAAAACGGTAGTTTTTAGTAAATTCATCAATATTTTGGATAAAAGTTTGCTGTTTTACCGTTTGGTCTGGCTTATCGGTGTTAAAGATAGTACCCGTGAGGCTAATAAGTAACTCAGATTGGACGTTACCTTTGAACCCACCGTCGAAAGTTTTGACCTCTTTTGACTCTCCAAAAATATGCTGTTCTAATTCATCAAGGCTAGGAAGAAATTCTTGTGGGATTTGACGGTTTAAAGCATCTAATTTTACTTTGTTAGACTGGAAAAAGCGATTTAAGACGGAATTAGTCTGAATTATAGCCGTCAACTGTTCTTCTATAAATTCCCAGTCATCAGAATCAGTCAGTAGCTGTAGTTGTTGCCCGATATCTTGCAGAAGCGATCGCTCATCGTTACTCAGAGAAACTTCGGGTTCTCTTAAAGCCAATAACAGAGCCAGTAAGACCTTGTTCACAGAGGAATTCATCGACGTAGTTTGCATTTTTCACAACCTAAAACAGTGAATTCACTTAAAATCAATTTATATAAGAATTTCATATATCATGAGAAGAGATGCACTGGTAGTCGGTATAAATTTGTATCCTAGTTTAAAGGATACATCAACTAGCAAAGCCAAAAACTTAATAACTCCTGCGGTAGATGCCGAAAAAATCGCTCAACTTTTAGAAGCCGATCAGGATTTTCGGGTGATCCGACTTCCCGCAAGCAGAATAAATGGTAAATTGCAGGTTGATCCAAATAAACCAGTCTCTAAGGATGAATTATTAGAAGCTATTACCAAGCTATTTTTAACATCAGAAGATTTAGACACAGCACTATTATTTTTTGCCGGACATGGGTTAAAGGAGCCTTTAGGAACTTTAAAGAAAACGCTTTTAGCAACTAGCGATGCTAATCCTCAGTCAAAAAAATGGAATGGTCTACTACTGCGAGATTTGTGGGAAATAATCGAGCAAAGTCCTGTTAAAGAGCAAATAATCTGGATAGATTGCTGCTATGGCGGTGAATTACTAAATTTTAAAGAGAATGAATTTCCCAATGCACACAACCGCTTTTTAATAGCAGCTTCTCACAGTTCGGAAGTAGCTTACGAGCGATTCGATGGTCAACATGGTGTACTCTCAGGAGCGCTCATTGAGGGACTTGATTCTGATAAAATTGACCATCACAGTTGGATAACAGCCCGTACTTTGGGAGTTTTTGTAGACACCCAGCTAAAAAAATATTACGCAGAAACAAAAATACCCCAACTGCCACAAATCAGAACTCCCGATCAAGAAATCCGACTGATTAAAGGCAAAAGTCAGCCTAGCATTAATCAGCAATCAGACACCAATAAATCTCTAGAGCATAAAATACCACTTGTTTTACCTCAATTAGAATTAGACGTATCAAAATTTACAGGACGAGATCAGGAATTAAAGCAACTTGAAGACTTACTTTTAAAGCCCCAAGGAACGAAATTTTGCAGCATTGCTGGGTTAACAGGTGTAGGAGGTATTGGTAAATCAGCCCTCGCCTGTCATTTTGCGACAATACACAAAGCAGATTTTCCCGATGGGGTAATTGGTTTGCGGGTTGACGGTAAGGATGTGAATACTATAGCCCGTGAGTTTGTTCGCAAGTTTGACAAAGAAATTGATCTAGAAGACGAACGAGACGCAGCAACCATTATGCAAGAGGTGTTTGCAGATAGAAGTATGCTGTTGATTTTTGATAATGCAGAAAACGATAGTATTCGGCAATTGCGCCCTGGTGGAAACAGATGTGCTGTAATTGTAACAACACGCGATCGCGGACTAGCAATTTCCCTAGAGATTCCCAACGAGTCTAGAATTAACCTTCCTCCGCTTCCTGAAGCTGATGCACTGTTGCTGTTAGAAAAGCTTATAGACAGAAAACGTGTACAAGCAGAACCAGAGGCAGCCCGACAGATGATCGAACTAGTGGGTTATTTGCCCATCGCTATTAAAATCATCGGTTCACAATTAAGCCTAGATGAATGGCGTAGTCTTGCTCGCCATGCCAAGAGATTAACAGAAGAACGGCAAATAGCACGGATCAAGTTTGGCGACTCTGAACATTTGGATCTATTTGCTTGTTTTTCAGTGAGTTTGGCGTATTTACAGCCAGATGAAATAGATTTTTTTGCTTGCTTAAGTGTTTGTGCCAAAAATGGTTTTTCTTTATTAACTGCAATGGTGGCAACTGGTTGTGATGAGTACGCTACTGAAGATTACCTGAGCAAACTTTATCGGCTGTCGCTAATTAACTATTCTGAAGTCGAGAAAGACCGCTTTGTATTTCATCCACTGATCCATCAGTTTGCCACGGAAAAGGCGATTGAGCTAGGTTTACAAGAGGAAGCAGCAGCAAGACATAGTGAATATTTTATTCAGTTTATCAACAGGGAAATCAATCCTGTAGTTGCAAAAGAAATCGCAGCAGAATTAGATGAGATTATTCTGGCTGCCCAGTGGTTGCAGCAACAAAAAATCACATCAAAGTTTCAAGAAACAGACAAATATAACTTTGCTGTTTGCCTACAACCATTTTTTGAGCAGTATGGTTATTGGGAAGAGGCTGTTGATTTCATGCTGGGATTTGAAAAATTAGCAGAAAGTAATGAAGATTGGGAAAAAGTTATAAAATTTCGGATTCAGCAAGCAAAATATTTATCTTTACAAGGAAAATGGTCAGCCGCAGAAGAACTTATCAAATCTGATCTGATCTCAAAAGTCTTGGACAAAATCGAGGAAGAATCAACTCGTCAACTTTCTGAGGCAAAGTGGCTCAATACCCTGGGTGGTATATTAATGCGGCAAGGAAAATTTGATGAAGCTGTTAGAGTCTTCAAGCGTGCTGTAGGGATTGAGGAACAACTTAATAATCAAGAAGGTTTGACGATAATACTGAATAGTTTGGGTGGGTTACTGCGACGACAGGGAAGCCTCAACGAAGCCGAGGAAATTTTAAACCGCAGTTACGCTATCTCTGAGCAGTTAAATGATAAACGTCATACAGCTTTCGTACTGCACAACTTAGGAATGGTCTTTCTGGAGCAAAATCGCTTAAATGAAGCTTTCTATAATCTAGAGCGCAGTTATGCCGTTTTTAAGGAATTGGGATACCAACGCGGTTTACTAATAACATTAAATAGTCTGGGTGGAGTTTTACGGAAACAGGGAAAACTTGATGAGGCAATAAAAGCGATTCAAGAAAGCGCAGCTATTGAGGAGAAACTGGATGACAAACGCAACCTCATAATAAAATCAAACCTTTTGGGTGGGTTGTACCAGCAGCAAGGACGAATTGATCAAGCCATCAAATCCTTTGAACGTGCAATTACAATTGCACAAGAAACTGACAATAAACAACAATTGGCAATTACTCTGAGTCAGTTAGGTGGGTTATACCAAGAACAAGGACGAATTGATGAAGCTGTCCAATCCTTTGAGTATCGACTAACAATTGATGAGGAAACGGATAACAAGCAGTCATTAGCTATTACTCTAACTCAGTTAGGTGGGTTGTACCAAAAGCAAGGAAGAATAGAGGAAGCCATCCAATCCTTTAAGGATGCGATCGCCATTGCCAAGAAAACTGATAATAAGCAACAGTTGGCAATTATACTGACTCAGCTAGGTGGGTTGTACCAAAAGCGAGGAAGAATAGAGGAAGCCATCCAATCCTTTAAGGATGCGATCGCCATTGCCAAGAAAACTGGTAATAAACAACAATTGGCAATTATACTAACTCAGCTAGGTGGGTTTTACCAGGAAGAAGAACGAATTGATGAAGCCATCAAATCATTTAAACGTGCGATCGCTATTGCCAAAGAAACTGACGATAAACAACAGTTAGCAATTACTCTAACTCAGTTAGGTGGGTTGTACCAAAAGCAAAGAAGAATAGAGGAAGCCGTCCAATCTTTGGAGGATGCGATCGCCATTGAACAAGAAATTGATGACAAGTATTCGTTAACAATTACCTTAAAGCGATTAGCTGGATTGTACCAGCAGCAAGGAAGAATAGAGGAAGCTATCCAATCATTAGAGCATCTGGTCACATTTGCAGAGGGAACAGATAACAAGCAATTATTAAAAAGTATTTTAAAAAAGAGCTTACTTGATTATATACTTTTTTTATGCAATGGTTATGTTTCATATGTATCTGCTAATAGAGAAACGCAAAAAATACATAATATTGAAATGATTTTGCGACGCTGTTATGAGCTATTTGTGAAACTAGATGATAAAAAACAGCAGGCAATAGTACTTAACAGTTTAGGTAAAGTTATTCATAAAAAAGGAGGAGAAGAGAACTTTCAATTAGCTCTTACTTTTTTTAGAGAAAGCATTAAACTTAGTGACCAGATGTATTCAGCAACAGTTCATGCTGCTATCGGTGAGGCTCTACTAGTACATGGAGATATTACGCAGGCGGCTGAAAAATTTCGCTTATGTTTTGAGATAAATGAGAAATTGACAAATAGTAGAGGGTTAATCAAAGTCACTTCACAATTAACAGATATTTTGGTGTGGTTAGGGAAGCGTGAAGAAGCTATTAATTATTGTCAACGTGCTCTTGAGATTGCCATTTATCCCGACAACCAAATTGTTGTTGAACTTTGCAATGAACTAGTAAATCCAAATCCTTTAAAAAAAGGAACAGTCAAATTTATCAAAACAAGTAAGCAAGGGAAACTTTATGGATTTATTGCTCCTGATGATGGCAGTGATGATATATATTTGACAGAAGATTCAATCAAGTATATTTTTAAACTGCAAAAAGGTTCTCGTGTAGAAGTGGAAGTTAAGCAAGAAGCACAAGGTTCTTGTGCCAAAAGTTTACGAATACTTACTAATGATAAAAGTGCATAAATTAAGATAAGTACTCGACTGTTAAATTATTAGCCCAGCAAGAAGAACTTAATAACTCCTGCATCCAACGCAGAAGCGATCGCTCAACTTCTAGAAACCCACGGGAATTTCCGAGTCAAGCGCTTTCCAGCCAACAATATAGATGGGAGATTGCAGGTTAACCCAGATAAACATCAGTTTTATAGGATACAGTAACCGTGACCGTACAGCTATCCACACCTGACTTCCAGTGCCTTACCCGCATCGTACAGAATTTACCCGACTTTGCTAACGTGCGCGATCGCCGTCGTTTAGTCGCAGGTGCATTACAGGGTGTGTCCCAAGCAGATATTATCCTGGCGCGGTTAGATTTAGATGGTGCGCCGATGGGTGTTTCTGTGGAAGTGGTGCGATTTTTAGCTCAATTTGGACGAGTTGCTTACGATAAAGAAGCCCTCGCTGTCTTCCTCAACTATATTCAGCCTTACACTGGGGATGAAGATAAAGACTTTATCGTAAGTAAATTAATGACCGCGTGGCAATTATTCAACATCCTGGCGGTCATTTGAAGAAAATTTCCATACAGAATAACTTTGTTGCTTACACCGATAATAAAGTATTGCAATATACTACTAGTACAGAACCAGGTTCATCGGGGTCGCCTGTTTTCGATGATGATTTTCAGGTGGTTGGTATTCACCATAGCGGTGGTAGTGTTTGTAAATCACAAGTCATGCTAGCAAAGGAATTTAATGAAGCGGAATATCCCCGAATTCCCCTTTACTTGCCACCCCTTAGTCTGTTTCCACCCGATATCTTAAAAGATTGGCTAAGGGATATGAAAGTCTTTCGTGATTTGCAGATCCCTGCTGATTTAACTTATCAGCGATTATGGGAAAAGTCCGATAACGGCATTCCTCAATTTGTCTATGAAGAAATTTGCACGCACTTTGATTTGAGTTGGGAAGGAGGCTTGGCGAAATGGTTGATTTAGCAAGTGTACTCACCGCCAATGGTAAGCAATATTATGCAGGCAAGCCAATTTCATCCCAGGAGTGCCAAAAATCTGGGCTTTATCCTTACTTACCATCACCCGAACTCATCGGAGCTGTTAATCTTGCCATTTTCTTAGAAAAACGTCCCCTATTGCTCAAAGGTGAACCGGGATGCGGTAAAACCACTTTAGCGCAGGCGGTAGCTTACGAGTTGGGTTTACCCTACGAAACTTGGTATATTAAGTCTACAACTAGAGCCAGGGATAGACTCTACACTTACGACGCTGTTGGTCGTTTGCACGATGCTCAACTTGCTCGCATAGGGGAAGCTAGCAATTCCAAAGTCGAGAATTTAGACAATTACATCAAACTGGGGCCTTTGGGACGTGCGTTTAAAAATGAACAACGCACTGTAGTGCTGATTGCTGAATCCGATGCCTAGTGAATGCTGGCGGCAAACTACGGCTGAGGAAATTGCCCGTTTTGTGCCGATGTTTGAAATGAGTCCGCAGGGGATGAATGCGGCAATTAGTGTGTTGCGGGGTCGATATATTGTAGTAAAAGAGTTGGATGAATCTTTATGCTTTTAGAGTTAAGACAATTGAGGATTCAACCGGGACAGCAACTGTTACTTGAGGACGTTAGCTGGCAGCAATTTGAAAATATTTTGGCGGAATTAGGAGAACATCGCGCAGCCAGAATTTCCTATAGTCATGGTTTTTTAGAAATTATGGTTCCCTTACCCGAACATGAAAAAGCCAAAGAAATTATTGGCGATATAGTCAAAATTTTACTGGATGAACTAAGTATCAATTATGATGCTTTAGGTTCAACTACCTTAAAAAGTGAAAAAATGAGTCAGGGAGTAGAACCGGATACTTGTTTTTACATTCAAAATCAAGCGGCAGTTATTGGTAAAAATCGCATAAATTTAAGTGTAGACCCACCCCCAGACTTAGCCATAGAAATTGATTTAACTTCTCGCACGCAATTGGATAATTACCAAATTTTGAGAGTACCAGAACTTTGGCGATATGGAAAACAAGGCTTACAAATTAACGTCTTGCAAGGTGGAAAATATGTAGAGTCAAATTTTAGTCCTACTTTTCCAGATATTACGATAATTGAGCTAGTAAATCAATATGTCCAGCAAAGTCAAGTTGTTGGTAGCAGCCAAGCAATTCAAGCTTTTAGAAATTGGCTGCGGGATAATATTTAATTGTGCCTTTTATTTGAAATGAGTTATTTGCAATGGCAGTTAGTTGAGGTTATTTGATGCCTACCACAAACAAGGAGCGGGAAATACGAATCGCCCAAAGAAGGGTTGAAGGGTTTGCCCAGAAGTTTGGGGAAGCACATCGCAACTTGTATAGCGGCACGGAATGTTGGCACAGAGATTGAGTGAGAGGGTGGGGGAGGTATTAAGCTTGACTGTTGCCCAAGTTGCCCAAGCTGGCGATTTGCGTGGTTGGGGAGAAATAGAAGCAAAAGCTGAGTACTTTGATGCTGCAAAAAGTAGAATTGGAAAAACAGTAGATATAACAGGCATAACAGTTCGTGGCTTTAAGAATGCAGGTGAGATATCCCTATTTAGAATACCCGGAAAGTGACAGAAGGGAGATAACCCCGGATCAAGGCAGATTAATTAAATATCTAAAAAAATGGCAAGTTTATCAAAAGATTATTCATTGCAATATAATAGTTAACCCAAATTAAATTTTTTATACAAACATTTCAGTTAATTTTTTAAGTGAAATCTAAAAATATCTACAAGTTTGATAAATATATCAAAATATTTTGCATTGTCCTTCAAAATTAAATTATATAAACTTTAGATGTAAGTAACATTGATAAAAAATTTGTTATCTACATGTGGAGATAACTAAGTAATCTAGTAGCTACTAACTAGTGTTGGTAACGTTCAAGTCATTAAATAAACTTAAGCTTTGTCTATTTAATGTTGCAATACTAACAAAATTTTTATCCAATAACGAGGATTGATCTAATAGCAGAAAATTCAAGTAATAGTGGGAGCAATTAAATTTTACAATCACCCTTCGGTCGATTGGAAGGAGTTCTCAGTAAAGAAGACCTCACCAATATATTTAGTGGTATTGGTAATGGAGAAGGTGGTGGTACTGGTGGGACAAAACTATTTACAGGTAGGAATTTAAGCAATATTTTCTGTTAGTTTGACAGCAAAATTATTAAAGCCTTTATTTTAGAGAGATTTTGGGTTTAGTAAATTTTTAATTGGTATAAAAAGTAGTAAATTCTCCATAAATTTTTAACTAAAAATAGGAAAATTAGTGCCAATGGAAGAGTCTGCTGTCAATCCCCTTAATGGTGGAGTTAATCCCTTAAGTGCAGGTGTCCCTAACAGCGTTGGTTCCTTTGCAGCTAATGTCAGTTTGTCTGCTGAAGGCAGCCCGTTGATAGGTGGTAGCAATCGGTTATTAAGTAACGGTAACAATCCCATTCCAGGTAGCGGTATCAACCCCTTTGCAGGCGATGCTGGCAGTGGGCTTCAGCAATTAATATTTGATCGATTAAAGTCAATTTTAGGTGATAACTTTTTCAAAGGTATTGATAACACATTGGCAGGAGGTAGTAACCCGTTTGCAGGCAGTGGTTATCCAATTCCAAGTGGGGCTACCAACCCATTTGCAGGTAGCAGTAATCCTATAGCAGGTGCTAGAAGTCTGCTTCAACAATCGCCTTTCGATCCATTGAAAGAAGTCCTTGGTAACAACATACCCTTTAGTAACGGTGGGAATACATCTAATCCTGGTAGCCAAACCTTTAATAAGGACAACGCACCGATTGGTAATGGTAATAAGAATCTTGGTAGTAATAATGCAACTATTGGTAATTTTAACTCGGATTATGGCAGTAACAGCGTAACCATTGGGAATGGTAACTGGAACTTTAATAATGACAACGTAACCATTGGTAATGGCAACTGGCTATTTGGAAATAGTAATACAACTCTTGGTAATGGCAACTGGTATTGGGACGACGGAAGTAATAATTCAACATTAGGTAATGGTAATTGGCACTTCGGCAGTGACAACGCAACCATTGGAAACGGCAATTGGGACTTCGGTACTAATAACACAATTATTGGTAATGGGAACTGGGTTTTTACCAGTGGAAATAAAATTATTGGTAATGGCAATTGGTTGGCGAATACTAACAATACAACAATTGGAAACGTCAATAATCTCAGCAGTTTAGAGTTATCCTCATTAGGGAGCAAGACTGATGTTAACAATCTGATAGACTCTCTTATAGGTAAAATAGGTCAAAATTTTCTTGGGTTCATAGGAGATTTTGATGAATCGAGTAGCCAAACGTTTAACCGCCTCATCCCTTCTAAAAGTGTTGGTAATGACACTAATATATCTGGCGATATTGAGCAACTTTTGGAATCACTCAGCCCAATTCAAGGAAATTTCATCAATTATCAGCCTGTGCAAAACCCTCAGCCTGTCCCAGAATCTGTTTCTTCAGTATCGTTGATAGTAATGGGACTTCTGTGTTTGCTGTTGTCACTGTTCAAAAAACAACAACACTGTTAACGTAAATTCAATCCTTCTAAGCCAATACGGTTCAGTTAAGGCTGAAAGTGATGTAAATTAGGCATTGTTTTGTTTTTATGAGCAGGATAATTGAATTGGCGATGTCTATGTTTAGTGAAGTGAATAACTCAGTAGAGTATTTTCGTGATAGTCACTGCCCTTAAGAAATTGTCTTGTCTTGTCTTGTTGCAACCCAACAAAACCTCGTTCTAATAACATGAATTGAAAACTGTGCCTGCCCTGTCAAGAAATGCGGTGCCTGCGGTGGTCACTGAGCTTGCCGTACCGCTTCCCTACAGGACGCTACGCGAACGTCGAAGCAAGCTAGCAAGAGCGTCTCGTAGAGAAGTGCGGGCTACGCTTACGTACTTCTTGAAATATCTATAGTTGTGCTTCTCTCAATTGTAATCGTTGCCATTAGGAGCAGACAGTTGAATTACCTCCGAAAAACGTGAATACTTAACCGCATCGGTAGGAGGATAATCTGCCGACACTGCAATTAACCCAATTTTGACATCCTCGAAATAAATCACACCTCCAATACGCCCTTCAATTTGAAAAGCTCCATGAAAAAAATGATACGGAGCTATGTAGATCAGCAAACAGTCACTAATCTTTATTGCCCTGTCAAACATCTGCTGACAAGTTTTTTGGAGGACAGCATCTAGATATTCATTATAGGCAGGCTCACCCATGTCAGTGAATTCTAGATGATCCGCAAAATGATCCATATAAAATAGCCAGATATCGGACAAGTCTGCGTCATTCGTGAGTTTTTGCTTAAGTTCTTGCAATCGGTCGATATTCATATTGAGAATATTGAGGATATGGGGCAAACAGACAGTACTGGTGACGTACCTACACTTCTTGATTACATAGTGATTACTGTGTAACAGGTGTACCGTTTAAAGTCATCACAGGATTGCGATCGCAAAGGCTAATATCAGCTTTCCAACGGGAGGGGAATTTTGAATCAATGAAAGTGACTTTAAATCTGCCCCAATGATAGGTAGGTTTCCCATCTGCCCCTTCTCTATAGGTATCGCAACGTACCGATGAAGACTTTTGTATCCAATAACCATTGTATGAACCTCGGTCATTAAACACTCCTGCTAAACCATCAATGAAGATTACTCCATCGCTACCATACCGCCACACGGCAGTTTTATTACGATCTTCTTGATAAACCACTTTATATTCTTCCGTTTTCCAAACCTCATCTGCTAGAGCTTTTTGAGGCGCAGCAGTGCAAATCAATAAGGCGTATGTGAGGAGAACATAGTTCTTTTTCATAAAATTGACTTTGAGCAATTTAAAATTTGGCATGAATTACGAGGTCAATTTTCTCACATTTTTATGTACTTATTGCGAACAAAGAAGCAAGCCGGAGCTGTCTTCGTATCCTTTGAAGAAGGTTTAAGAAGAGCTTATCGCTTCCAGCTACAGGTAATTCAGTACAAGAGGCATATGCGTCCAAGGTCAGCATTAGTAGCAAGAGACAAGTATTGTGGCAATGAAAGCCCTTTTCCCAAAGGAAGACGCTTGCGAATAGGGCTTTTATCGACGGCGCTTGCATTTGATTACGAGTTCATGCCTTATCCATCTTTTTTAACAAGGGCAATCTGAGTTGAAGGATATACCAAATAAATTATTTTATCCAGTGTATATATTCACTTTATTTACTAGCTTTTGCTGTGTCCTGTTAATCACAGATGAATTTCAATATTGGAGCGGTGCATATACAGCTTTTGGGCAAAATCTTCTCATGTCCATTCTCTTTATTGATATGTTGACCAAACGTAATTTGGATGGGTAATTTCTGCAAATTTGCAATATTTTTAGTTGTTTAAGATGTTTTTAAACTCTAAACTTTAACCTGGTTTAACCTTACTAATGTAATAGCTGCGCTCTCTTATTGCTTTTTTACCCAAAGTCAACACCCTAGCTGGGAGGTGAAGAATCAGTACCTCCAAATTTCGTAATGTTGATTTGTTCTCGCTTGGGCATCAGACGGTCGGGATCGTTCCTCCGTCAATGACATATTCAGCGCCTGTGATGTAAGAGGCGCGGTCAGACACCAGAAAAGCGACAAGCTCTGCGACCTCTTCGGGGCGGCCCGGTCGTCCAATCGGGATTCCTCCGAGTGAGTCCATCAGTCCTTGACGTTCAGCATCAAGGTCAGTGCCGGCCTTCTGAGCTAATGTCTCGATGAGTCTCTCAGCCGCCTTCGTTTCGATGAAGCCGGGCGCAACGGTGTTGACACGCACCCCATAGGAGGCAACTTCGTTTGACAGCCCTTTGCTGTATGTTGTCAGCGCCGCTTTTGCCGCCGCATACGCTAATGTCGCGTCGTAAAGTGGGAGCCGACGCTGGATAGACGAGATATGGATGATGACACCTGACTTCTGTTTAAGCATCCGGGGCAGAAATGCCCGATCCAAACGGACGGCGGCGAATAAATTGTCATTGAATGCCTGCTGCCAATCCCCATCTGTCAGAGCAAGCGCGCCACCACTTGGCGCAGAGGAGCCGCCGACATTGTTAATTAGGATGTCCACACTGCCGAAACGAGCGAATACTTCCTGCACAAGTTTGTTCGCCCCATCGGGTGTGCTGAGATCAGTCCCTATGAACAGGTCAGGCGATTGAAGGTTTTCGGGAATTGAACGAGCGGTAGTCATGACCGTTGCACCGGCTTGTCTCAGTCGTGCAGCGATCGCTTCGCCTATGCCTTTTGTCCCGCCTGTTACCAAAACTTTTTTGCCGAGTAGTTCGGTGGAATCAATTCGTATGTTTGTATTTGTATTCATGTTGAATATGTTTGTATTTGTGTTCATGTTGAAATTATCGCGCAGTGGTAACAGGCTGAAAATACTGATAATGAAGTCCAAAGGAGATAAAATTATCCCTATGACAATTTGATACAATGAATTTTGTTAGGGGATGTCTGAGAAGTATCAAATATCACTCATGCGTTAGTACATTAAGTACCCCCCCAGCTCTGCTGGGGGACTCCCAGAGTTTGACATTTTAAAATGGATAAAGTCGAGCTTAGGATGTGGCGATGATGTACAAAAGAAAGATTCCGATAGAACTGAATTGCGGGCTCGATCTCGTCAGGGAAGTCTTGTACGGTAAGTGGAAAATCCACCTCATCTATTTTATTTCGCAAGGTATTAAGCGCCCCGGCGACTTAGAAAGAAAGATTCCGGGAGTAACCCGTAGGGTGTTGCACGTGCAGTTGAATCAACTGGAAGGACACGGGCTGATTTCCAAAAAGATTTACGCCGAGTTGCCCCCCAAGGTTGAATACACATTAACCGAGTTTGGAGAAACTTTACTGCCGGTGATCGAGGCGTTGGGAAAATGGGGTGACGATCATCAAGAGCATTTGCGCCGGGTGATTGCTCAATCTCAGGCAAACGGGAGCAACGCGATTTTGTGAGGTCAGACAAAAAAGGTGCGATGCCTTCGGCGGGCTACGCCTACGCTAAAACTTACATTTGTGTATGAAGTAGTTTTATTTGCAATTAATATACGTAATTGTACGTTGAAGGAGGCAGGAGGTTTTTTCACTTATAGGATTCAAACTAGGCTGTTGACTTTGTGCATTTTTCGGGAATTTTTGGGAAAATTATTCGTGTTATTTTTTGCATGAAGTCTTACGGGCTAAAGGGTACAGAGTCAACACCCTAGATTCAAACCCCTCATGAAAAAGAGCCACAAAACTAGAATTTTTGGAGTTCTTGTCTTAAACCCAAGACCCTATGGTCGCGGGCTGTTACAGATAGCGTAGCGGTAGCTCAGGAGAGGAGCGTCGGGCAGTTTTCCTCCTGCCGACGCTCGCGGACTCGCTAACGCTGCGCTATCCTGCCCTCTGCCTCCAACATCCTCGATAACGCAATCAACTGATAGAGGTATAGAGTTTTGAAACTATCAATCATTACTGCAACCTACAATAGGCCTATGCAGCTGGCATCTACTGCACTGCCAAGCATTCAAAGTCAAACTGACCGCAATTTCGAGTGGATCGTCATCAATGATGGCGCTAATCCTGATACCAAAGATATCATCAATAGCATTAGGGCAAAAGCTGATTTTCCCATCAGTTACATTGAAATGGAACACCCATTACCGAGCAGTGGCTTTGGCTTGTGCTACGCTCGTAACCTGGGACTAGATGCAGCTGGTGGTGACATTGTTTCATACCTGGACGATGACAATAGCATTGCTCCTGAATTCGTTGCCTCAATGCGGCAGTACTTTGAACAACATCCCAATGTCCGATACAGCATGGCAAGACAGCAGCGCCGCCGCGATGTCATCCGTAATGGTAGTGTTGTTCGCCAAGGTAAGCCGTTTGTTTCGCCTAGCAATTGCTGCTCCTTACAGCAGCTTCTATGGCAACAAGAGATATTCGACAGCAATGGTTTCGTCCACTACCGAAGCAATGCTCCTAGATGGAATCCCCAGTTTCAAGTATTCGCGGACTACGAGTATTTGCTGCAATGTGCTTGTATCTGGGGTGAAGGTGGCTTTGGTCTCAATAACAGCATTCTTGTTAATTATATTCAGTCTTCTATCGGTATTATTGGTAGTTCTAACTATGAGCAATGGGCAACTGAGCTATCGCTGATTATCAGTAACCAAGCTAACTATTTCATCTTTCAGGACAATGCTGTTGAACGTTTAAAGCAGCTTGTAAACACTTATAGTACTAAAGGAAAAATCTCATTAACGCCAAAAGCATTTGCCCTTCTTTAAATCTAAAGAAGCTTGTCAATAGCGCTGAATCTAGCCTGAAGTAGAGAGCCAGGAGGCATCTTTATTCTGGCTCCTCACTTCTCAAAACTTTAATAACTAGTTATTGAACAAGTCCAAATCTGTCACAGCACCAATACTGCTAGAAGATACCAATTTGGCATATT
This sequence comes from Nostoc sp. KVJ20, assembly GCF_001712795.1. Classification (GTDB taxonomy): domain Bacteria; phylum Cyanobacteriota; class Cyanobacteriia; order Cyanobacteriales; family Nostocaceae; genus Nostoc. Next base: position 69 of record NZ_KV757659.1, on the reverse strand, counting down.
TCGCCAACACGCCTTTAGTGTAACGTGGTGCAGGAGGTTGCCAATTAGCACGACGACGAGCCAATTCTT
>NZ_KV757658.1 GCF_001712795.1 Nostoc sp. KVJ20 | reverse complement strand
CCGCAGCATTATTTTTGTCTAATCGGTTGTACTTGAATGTAGACATGAGTTATTGATCCTAATTTGAGTTATTGGAAATGAGGAATTGCAGAATGCTCTAAATAGCTTATGGCGTAAGCTGTTGCGAGATGGACTCAGTGTGCAATACTAATCCAAATTGCACGACTTAAGATCCATTAGTGAAGCACCAAGTTAAGACGATAGCTTCGGTAAGCTATCTCTTCGAGACGCTACGCGAACGCTAACGCGCTTCAGTGTCCCAACCTAAAGGACGCAGCGAGCGCCGTCTGAGGGTATTTTGAGACCGATGAGGTAGTCGGCGACGATGTCGTTGACACACGCATTACCGGGGGTGAGGGCTACACCGTGCTGTTCGCCCTCGACGGTCAGCAGGCTCGCGCCGAGCGTCTTGGCGAGGCTGATGCCGCCCTCGTGCGGGGTGGCCGGATCGCGGGTGACCGACACGACCAAGGTTTTAGGGAGTCCTTTGATGTTCTGGGCGTAGGGGTAGCCGAGGGTGGGTTTCACCCGCCAATGCTCACAGAGGTCGCGGGCGTTGACGGGTCGGCCAGTGTCCAGAAACGGTGCGACCTTGAAAATGTCGCGCGTCATCGCGCTCTCCTGCTCGGGCGTGTGGCGTTCCTCGTCGAGGCAGTTAATGGCCACCAGGGACTCGTTGCCATTGCCGTAGCTACCGTCGACATTGCGCTGGCTGAGGAAGTCGCGCAAGAACAGCAGGGTTTTACTACCGCTTCCGGCTTTGAGTTCGGTGATGCCTAGAATCACCGCACGCCAGCCCGCCTCGCCGTAAAGCCCAGCGAGCACGCCGTCAATTACGGCGGTGTAAGTGACTTTGCGTCCGTCTGCGGTGATGATCGGTTTATCAATCAGTGGCCGCACGATCTGCTGGAAGGCGGCACTAGCTTGCTTGGGATCGGTGCCGAGCGGACAAGTCGGGGTTTTAGCGCAGAAGGCCGCCATGTTGTCGAAGGCACGCTGGAAACCCGCGAACTGGACGAGGCGACGCTCGGTGGTGCCGGTGGTGGGGTCGACCGCGCCGTCGAGCACCATAGCCCGCACGTTCTGCGGGAAGGTTTCGGCGTAGATCGCGCCGAGCCGGGTACCGTAGCTGGCGCCGAAAAAGGAGAGCTTGTCATCGCCGAGCACCGCGCGGAGTACGTCCATGTCGCGGGCGACATCGCGCGTGCCGACGTGAGCCAGCACGTCCTCACCGCCGGAACGCTCGGCGCATTTTTGGTACAATTGACGGGTCTCGTGGTCGGTGTAGTCCTTGCCCCCGGAGTTGATCGAGTTGACCAACTTGTCGGCCTCTCGTTCAGCATCGGTGAAGCAGTCTAGGGCTGGTGTCGAGGCCGCAACCCCGCGTGGGTCGAACCCGATCAGGTCAAACTGCTTGGCGATCGGACTGTCGGCCAAGTTCTTTGCCACCATAGTCGCGTAGCTCATCCCGGAGAAGCCGGGGCCGCCTGGGTTGAGCAGCAGGGAGCCGATTCGTTTGCTCGGCTTGCCCTTTGCCGGTACACGCAGCAGTGCAATCTGCGCGGTTCGCCCGAGGGGGTTCTGGTAGTCGAGCGGCACCTCAAGCCGGGCGCATTCGAAGGTGTCGTTGGCGAAGGCCTTAGCATCGTCATCCGTGGTGGCGTAGCCCTCGCACGAGCCGAAGGTCAGCTTCTGGTCGTAGAAGCGTTTCAGATCCGCAGGGATCTTTCCTCCTGGCTCTGACGGGTGCCCGAATGTGGGCTGGCCGCAGGCACTAAGAACCAATATCACCGCCCCAATAATTAGCGAGCTTCGGACGTGGGGCTTGTGAGCAAGCATAGTTCTCCTCTTAGCGGGAACCGTTGGCTCTGAGCCGTGCGTGGGTAGGCTACGATCTTGCTTGTGGTTAGAAGAAATGTGAGACATGGGGATAAACTCCTTCGAGCTAGTTGTTAATGGGTTCAGTTATCAACGGGGTGATCGATGACCCCACCAAAGCGCAGACTGTAAATTAGTTTGTTAGAACTTACACATTGACGGAAATAGAGTGGTGTGAGGCGTTACGCTTCCTCGATTAGTTCGACGTATGTTGATTTGTTTGACGTGATCACTTCGCTGGCTTCACATCCAGCCCCGTCCAATGAGCGGCAAAAACCCACATATCCGCCGTTTTCTCAATGATCTTCGCTAGTTTCATAATTGTTCTCTGACATCTGAATCTCTTCTCTGTTCAAAGCAACAAAGTGGTGTGAGTTGTTATGCTGTTGCCCCTCACTGGTTTACTTCTAGGGACTGGTAAACGGCTTACATTGAATCACCTTCACATTTCGCAGATAGTTCAACTGTGGCTCGAAGTCAGTCGGACAGAAGACATAAACATTGTCCTGAGATCGGCTAATGACTAAACGGTAGCTGGGTGGAATCCCTTCAGAACTTTCGAGCACTTCGATTCTGGGAATCACTTGTGAACTGACTTGAGCCAGGGATGGAAAATTGAACAGTAGGAGTACGCCGAACAGAATTGTGATTGCGATTGTGGTTGTGATTTTGGTTGAAAGAATCTTTCGGTTCATTAGAAATCTTCTGTGGCTTATGTTGTGTAATGTTCTGTTGTTTCCAGGGAAGCGGGGATCGATAGGGGTTTTCGTGCATATCCAGGACTTCCCAGGTGGTTGGATTGACTCGCCCTGTAACTGGGATTCTGTAATCGTCTCTGGAGATCGCGTACCGCAGACGCTGTGGCCGCACCAAAGGTGCCATCAACGATCGCCCCTCTTGGATTGCCTAACCTCACACCTGCGGCTCCTAAAAAGCCATTGTCTTGAAGGATGCGCTGTAACAATTGCACGTCTCTGCCGCGATCGCCTTGGCGCAAGGTAGGTAAGGTTAAATCAGTGTAGGCAGTGGCGATCAGAATGGGGGAGGTTTGTTGTGGAGGAATGCTGTGTGCGATCTGCGCTGACGCTCGTTCGCGTAGCGTGTCGTAGACAAGACTCGCTAATGCTAGCCTGCGGCAACGCCAAGGGCGAACGCAAACGCAGCAGCGCTGTGCGCTAAGAGCGCCCCGCTTCGCTAACGCTATCGCGGGATGAGTGAATGAACCTCCGAGCAATCCTGTTGCGATCGTTAGTATTCCGAAAATGAGTTGAGGTTTCATGATTGTCCTCCTGATGGAGATTGGTTTTATTTCGCATCAATTTGCGTCGGAGTGATTACTCCACTCGCTTTGAGACCTGCAACGAGGTCGGTCACTTGACGTTGAGCCTCTGCACTCAGGGAGTCAAAGTCGTTTAAGAAGAATTGACGTTCTAGCGTTAACTTCCGGGTATTGAGCAACCCTTCAATCTGCCAACCTTCGTCGCATTTCGTTACGACGTATAGCGGCAGCGAATTTCGTGACGGTGAAGTTTCAGTTTGTCCGGGCAGTATTACCCTGATAACTACGTGCATGAGCGCGAGTTGCGAGTTCACGAAGCGGACAAAATTCACCTCCCCCTCCAGGCATGTTCCTTTGATAACTGTGTCGAACGCTTGCTGATGTAAATGCAGCGATTTCTTTTCGACCCTTGAGATGTGTGCCCTCGAACGTGAGGAAATCGGCAGTTTTGCTGAACGGGGCAGCAAAGCCTTCCCCGCTACCTCGATTCCAAGCATCAATCATCTGGTAAAGGAAAGCACGGATTGCCGACTCGTCAGCATTAGTGGTGGTTTGAGCTGTTTGTGAATTCACACTCTTGAGTTCTCCTTTTAAGTGATAGACCAGTTTTCGAGCAGCATAAATTGTGTTATGAACGCTTGCAAAACTCACGGAACAATTGCAGTCACGCGAATTTCAATCCGCATCGTGGGTAGTCCAAGCACCGCGACTCCTACCTGTGTCCAGATTGGAGCGTGGTTCGGCATATAATGACGAAATAGCTTGGACATCACTTCGTTAACCTCCGGGGGGAACCCGCCAACATGGTAAGAATTAACGTGAACCACATGCTCCCAACCCGCACCAGCTGTCGCCAGGGTTCGCTCGACGTTCCGGAACGCCTGAGCAATCTCGTCTGCAAGCGATTCGGTAATTTGCAGATTGTCATCCCAGCCGCCTTGCCCTGATATCTCCACTCGATTGTCAATTTTTAGCGCTTGCGAGTAATGCAATTGATTTAACAGATATTCCCCATAACCAGGGGTAACAAAAAACTTAGGCTTATTCATGGTGTTCCTTATGTAGTACGTTTGACTCTATCTCGCGTTGCTGAAACGAGTTTGTTTCGGCATCATCCGATTTAGACCCGAATGGCACTAAGAAAACGTGAAACCTAGTCAGGGCAGGGTGTAGGGGGTAGGGTGTAGGGTGTAGGGAACAAATCAAGAAAATGAACAACAAGTGCGAACATTAATAAACTTTTTCGTCACTATACCCGACACCCAACACCCCACACCCAAAAGTCTTATGAATACTGGATTTGCTGATATCTTAGTGCCATTCGATTTAGACCCTAATGTTCAGAATTCACTTGCCATGTAATCACAATGATTTCTGCAAACAGTAAGACAACTATTAGCCGCGAAAACGCTTGTAAAATGGCTTCCATTGCCCAGTTCTGACTCTGAACTTCCCAGAGCATCGAAACAATGTTCACTCCAATCACCAACCAGGGTAGAATTACCGCTGAATTCCGCCTGCGATAGAAGCGAATCGCTGTCTCACGCCAAAATGGAAAGGTACTGAGAATACAAGCGATGTAGGACGCTCCTGCACTAATGAACAAGCTTCTTTGAAGACCCGAAGGCAGGTTTGGGTATCCAAGCGCGATCGCCGTTAGACAAACTCCCAGCGCCAGATACAGGAAAGTAAACAAGGTAAATCGCTTCATTCTTTCTCCTATGAAATACCCTGTTCTCGGTTCATACAGACGATACCGACCAGTAGGGCACCACCACAAGTTGAGATTCGCTTAGTTTGACGAGAACCAGTAAACGCAGTTCTAAATTTCACTGCCTATTATTTCCGATAAAGCTAGAACTTACGCATCGGACATAAGTACTACACGCAATTTGGGTATTTCAGCCATGCTTAGTACTTAGCGATCGCAAATATGCGAATAAATTCGGGTTATGCAAAACACCTGAAACGACCAAATACGGTTATACATAATATGGTTTATTTGTACAGTGCGTAAGTTCTAATAACGCTTGAAGATGCGGCGGAAGGCTATTTCTGAGGCTTTCACCATCATTGAGGCAATTTTGTTCCAACTTTTATCAAATCGGCAGCCTTTTCTCCAATCATAATTGCCGATGCATTTGTGTTTCCTGTGATCATAGTTGGCATAATCGATGCATCAACAACTCGTAACCCTTCAATCCCCCGTACCTTGAGTTGAGGATCGACAACCGCCATTTGATCAATACCCATTTTGCACGTCCCAACAGGATGCCATGCCGTACCGCACGTTTGCCGAATATAATCTTCTATTGCTTTGTCGCTATGCACGGAACTCCCTGGAGCAATTTCCTCACCCCGAAACTCATTAAACGCATCGGAGTACACAATTTGACGCAAAATTTTAAGTCCTTCAACCATCAGTTGCATGTCAGATTCTTTCTGAAGATAGTTGACGCGAATCAACGGTGGGTCGAAGGGGGAGGAGGAACGTAGTCTTACACTACCACGACTTTCGGGACGGGTGATGTAAAAGGTAAGGGTGAATCCCGGACCTTCACGTGCATAGGCAGGATCGACATATAAAATCGGAACAATTGTAAATTGCAAATTAGGCGCCGCATCTAAATTATTGTTGGTATGCAGAAATAACCCAGCCTCTCCCCCATTACTACTTGGCGCAAGGGGCACGTCAGTAGTAGACTGGTAGGCAATAACAGCAAGTGGGTGATCTTGAAGATTCTGGCCGACACCCGGCAAATCAAAAACTACAGGAATGCCGGAAGCCCGCAGATGTTCAGCTGGTCCAATTCCAGAAAGCATTAGCAGTTTAGGAGAATCGAAGGCGCCAGCACTCAAAATCACTTCGGAGTTGACCCTAACTTGATACTCCGTTCCGTTTTGAACATACACTACCCCTACCGCGCGCTTTCCCTCAAAGAGTAAACGAGTCACCAATGCTCCTGTTTGAATAGTCAAGTTGGGGCGATCTTTAATCGGACGCAGAAATGCCACTGCTGTACTTTGGCGCTTGCCATCTTTCACGGTCACTTGGTAAAGTCCTGCACCTTCCTGCTGTACGCCATTAAAGTCGGGATTTTGCTCATAGCCCTGTGCGATCGCGGCTTCCACAAAGCGTTGCGACACTTTTGCAGGAGAGAGTGGATCTGTGATACTAAGTGGTCCATCAACCCCGTGAAATAACGATGCTCCCCGCTGCTGGTTTTCCGATTTCTTGAAGTAAGGCAAGACATCCTGATAACTCCAACCAATATTACCTAACGCTTGCCAGCTATTGTAGTCACGTTCATTGCCTCGTATATAAATCATGCCATTAATCGAACTGCTGCCGCCCAAGACTTTACCGCGTGAAGATAAAATTTTGCGGTTATTTAAGTAAGGTTCCCCTTCAGTTAAATATGCCCAGTCCACTTCCGAGCCTAAGAGTGTAGTAGGCCACACTGAGGGAACTTGAAGTTCTGGCTTGGTATCAGGACCACCCGCTTCGAGCAGCAATACTTTAGTATTAGGGTCTTCTGTAAGACGGTTGGCAACAACGCAGCCTGCTGAACCGGCGCCAATCACAATATAATCAAAAGCAGCACTGTGATGGTATGTAGTTGTCATGATTTCTCCTTTTCAGGTCATTGTTTGTTGAATGACGGCGACATTAGTGGGTTGGCGATCGCAAATTCTGCTGCTAGTCACGTCCTGCCACAATCATCTTTTCTGCTAAACCAACCGGGTTAGAAAACATGACCTCGTGACTACCGGGCATTTGTACAAGCCGAAATAGCCCCAAGCGGCTAGACATTCTGGGATGCCAACCCCAATCGCCTTGAGGAAGGACATTATCTTCTGTACAGTAGAGGTAGCTTTTGGGGATGGGCAGCGAGTAAAACTGCTTCAGGTCTAACTTGTCAAGCCACGGTTGATACGCTTGGGGTGATAATCGTGCGTAACTCGATCGAGCCAGTTCGAGGTCAGCGTCGTTGATAAACGCTTCTCGCCAAATCTCAAAAGGTAGCATCACCGTATGATCGCCCGATTGTCTCGCTAGCTGATCGGATAACGCTTGAGAGTGCGGTGGGGTGTTATCGTTGAGGCTTTCACCATCATTGAGGACAAAGGCATTGAAGAAGATGAGTCGTCGAATGCGTTGCCTTTGGCCGGCGAAGCCATCGCTGATTGCTTCAGCAACTTTGGCAATAATTGTCCCACCGAAACTATGTCCGACTAGAACGATATCGTTTAAGTCTTTACTCACAATGTAATCGACGATCGATTGCGTGCATTGAGCATGGTTGACGTTTTTGTTCACGCCTTTGCCATGTCCAGCGATCGTGGGCGCAAAAGCATGATGTCCCTTTGCTTCTAGTTGATCAATGACTGCCTGCCAAGCAGAACCATCATGCCAGGAGCCATGAACTAAGACAAAAGTTGATATAGAATCCCTCCTTGTAGATGTGATCTGAAAATCAAGCTCGTCTGTTCTCTCTTGTTCTCTCTTGAAATGGGTCAGTTCTCTGTGTATCCGCCATCGATCACTAAGGATTGTCCAGTGATGTAGCTGGCAGCATCAGAGCAAAGGAAAACAACAACTTGAGCGACTTCTTCTGCCTGAGCAATGCGACCCATCGACACCATAGCTGTAACAGCATCAGCCGTCACGCCCAGCTCCAGAAGATACCGCCGCCAGCAGTGACTACCTTGCCGAGCAGCCTCCACATAAGTTGCGTTTTTCATGAGAATACATCCTGACTTTTGCAGATGATTTACGCCGCGCTGCTGGTTTCATCCTTGACCTCGGTTTTGATGACAAAAGCTCTTAATTCGACAATCTTGCCGCCATGAAAGCGCCAGATGTCGCAGTACGAGTAATCAGCCGCCTTCCCGTCTTCGTCCTTCATGGTGATGTCGCCGAGTGCCGTGACGAAATCACCCTCAGCGATTAAGTTAGCGACCCTAAACTTTGGCGGCTCTATGTATGTCATTGCCATCCATTGGCGAACGGCTTCTTTTCCTTTAAGGGTCTTGTCACCTACAAATGTCCATTCCATGTCGTCGGCGCAGAACGACAAAAATCCTTCATTGTTGCCTTGGGCGATCGCCGCGTTTGCCTCTTCTAAGATGGCTTTATTGTTCGCTGACATCTGAATCTCTCCTTAGTTAAGTGGATACTTTAACGGAGCCGTCTCTGCTGCCACTGATGCGAAACTCACGGAACAATTGCAGTCACGCGGATTTCAATCCGCATCGTTGGCAGTGCAAGAGTTGCGACTCCTACCTGTGTCCAGATTGGGGCGTGGTTTGGCATATAATGACGAAATAGCTTGGACATCACTTCGTTAACCTCCGGGGGAAACCCGCCAACATGGTAAGAATTAACGTGAACCACATGCTCCCAACCCGCACCAGCAGTTGCCAGGGTTCGCTCTATGTTCCGAAATGCCTGAGCAATCTCGTCTGCAAGTGATTCGGGAAATTGCAGATCGTCATCACAGCCAGCTTGTCCGGATATCTCCACGCGATCGCCAATTTTTACCGCTTGCGAGTAATGCAATTTATTCAGCATGTATTCCCCGTAACCAGGGGTGACAAAAAACTCTGGCTTTTTCATAGTGTTCCTATTGATGAAAAGCTTGCTCTAACATTTAGTTGCTATGACTAGCACGTTCGATCAGTGCGTTTGAGGGCAAGCTCGGATTGAGTACCTTGCGCGCACTGTCAGCCCCTACAACGGGCAGTGTGCTCGGATCGAGCATGCCGAGTTGAACCAATACACTCGCCTGATCCCAATAGATGTGTTCGTGGGCTAGCTTGCCATCACGGAACTGGACAATCGCTACCACTGCCACTTCCACCCGTTTAAGAGTCGGAGCAATGCCAGGTAGCATCCACTCCATCTGGATGGTATGAGTGAACTTAGCCAGCATTTCATCGACGAGTCGATCCGTCCCGATCGTGCGCGAAATCGTAACTAGCTCGAGGTCTGGCGGAATCTGGGGAATGAAGTATTTGGAATAAAACTCACCCAATGCTGCTTTTCCGGCTCCCCCAGTCATCACTGGAATATGATTCACATAAGCGTTTTCAACCATCGTAGCGAGAGCATCTTCAGGGCTGTGAGACCAAACTCGTGCCCGATATGCTCTTCCCAGACCGATTGCAAGGCTTCCTGAGCGGGTGTCAGGCTTGGACCTGTACTGCCTGTTTGTCTGCTGTTTGCTCTGTGACCATGTTGAATTCTCCTAAGTTCTATCTAAACTGTATTGATTCCAATGCTTGACTTCTTTCAGAATCTGACGAATCATTGTCAGATTCTTACGAGTTGCGCGTCTATCCGACACATCACACCCAGGGTGCCTGTCCGCTGGATGCGGTGAGTCCAAGACGCTACGCGATGGTGATGGAAAGTACGGATTGCGGACTCGTCAGCAGTAGTAGTGGTTTGTGCTGTTTGTGAATTCATAGTTTTGAGCGATCGAATTAGAGTGATGCGGTTGCCTCAATTTCAGGTGCATAAATCGTTTCGTCTTCTTTGCGCCAAGCTGGATCAACTAGACAAACGAAAACAATGGGTTCGTCGCCATAGTTGTGAAGGAACTGGATTGCATCTGGAGGAATGTAAACCGCATCGCCTGGTTCAATGCGACGAACTTCACTGTTGATCGACATTTCTCCAACACCGCTAATGATGTAATAAACCTCAGAAGTCTTTAGAGAATGGGGAATCGAAGTTTTGCCAACAGGTAAGATCGCATACGCCAAACTGTAACGCAAGTTGATGTCTTGTTTGTCAGGATGAAGCAGTTCGCGCAGAACAGTTCCATCTCCAGCGATAATTTCTTCACAGTCGTTTAGTTTTTGGATCAGCATGCGTTTAGGTTTGCAATTACACAATCGGAGCAAGTTCAGAATCTGTGAATTTTGGAGGTTAAATGCTGTCAGAGGTCAGCAACATCATGACATCTGCATGAGCTAACACGACATCGGGGTGGCGTTGAAGCGCCGTGTTATACTTCATTGCAAACTCATCGCCCAATTCGTCGGGGCTGAGCAGTGTACGAATGTCACCATCGATCGCTTCCATTGCCTCTTGCGTAACAGGTTCACCGTCATGAAGCAACTCATCGATTTGTAAAATCAATGCTGAAAGTCGATGCAACCAGGCAAACTGCTCATGATTAATCACCAGTTGTAGCAATTCACCTCTAGAAACTTGCCCTCGAACTTGCTCATAGGTAAGGCGCTCAGTCTCTAGTAAAAGCTTGTGCAGACGCAGTAGTTTGATTCGTAACTCACTCAAGCGTTGATGTTGACTCATCTGATATTGAAGTGTGTTAAGCATAAATCCGTCCCATCCTTCCAGCTTGGTAGTCGTCGATCGCCTGGGTAATTTCAGCTTCAGTGTTCATTACAAACGGACCGTAGCGCACCACTGGTTCGTTAAGGGGTACACCTGCAATCAGCAGAAGATCTAGAGGACGCTGAGCATCAGCAGGGTTGCAGATCACCACATCTTCTCCATCTTGCGAAAAGAGCACCATCTGCCCATCATCACCAGGCGCTGGCTCTGTCCCAAACAACCCAGCCCCCTCCAGTACATAGACAAAGGCATTGTACTCTTTTGGTACAGGCTGGATCATCGTTGCCCCTGGTTGCAGTGTGAAGTGGAGGTAATTTATCGGCGTGCGCGTCTGAATGACGGCTTTTGCCCCTAACGCTTCTCCCGCAATCACCCGCACCGTCACAGACATATCTTCGGTTTGAGCTACCGGAATGTGAGCCGCTGGAATTTCCTGATAGCGGGGCGGCATCATTTTGTCTCGTTGTGGCAGATTGACCCATAGTTGAATGCCGTGGAGCCGTCCACCAGTTTGGGTAAACATTGACTCCGGCATCTCGGAATGCACGACCCCGGCACCTGCTGTCATCCACTGGACATCACCCGGATTTAGTAGCCCGGCGTGTCCCGCAGAATCTTTGTGTTCTAACCGTCCATCCAAGACATAGCTGACGGTTTCAAAGCCCCGGTGCGGATGATCGGGTGCACCTTTTGCCTGACCCGGCTTGAGATTAATCGGACCCAACTCGTCGAGGAGGAGAAACGGGTCAAATTCAGAGAAGCTACTTTTGGGAAAGGGCCGACGGACAAGAAATCCGCCCCCTTCGAGTGTTTCAACGCTGTTGATCACTCCGGCAACGGTTCGAGACGTTTGAGTGGGGACAGTCATAGAATTGCCTCTTCAGAACTAGACAAGTATGTGTATCATTTGAGCCTGACTCAACGGGGTGAATCACAGAGTTTTTCACAAGTTAGAAATGCAGCAGTCTTGTGTTCGGTGCAATACGCTATCGATAATGCACCCTACTGGCTGATGTGTCTGTGCAAGATTGTGAGAATGCCCCAAGGATTAGGTCGGTTTTCTCCTGTTTCAATCAATATTGACCCTCAGCACACAATCAAACTCCGATCCATTTAGCCATTACCAGTGCCGCAAAGCCGATCTAATCTTCTGTAAACTTCAGCACGACTTTGCCCCGTGTTCCTCCCTGCTCTAGACGCTGATGTGCCAGAACGACCTGATCCCAAGACCATACTGAATCAATCACTGGGCGAAGCTGATGACGCTCGATGAGTTTTGTCAAAGCCTCTAATTTTGCTCGGTACTGGGGTGAAAAAACAAAATGAATCGTCAGATTCTTGCCCCATGCTTCAAGAAGCGATTGCGGAGTTGCAATGTCTACAATGCTTGTAAGCCTACCGAAGGGACGAATGATTCCTAGACTACGCTGAATTGTTTCTCCACCGATCGTATCTAGAACTAAATCCACACCCAGTCCATTTGTTTCTTGACGAATGACTTCTACGTAATCTTCATTTTTGTAATCAATCACCCGATCTGCGCCCAGTTCTGTCACGAAATCTCGGTTTCTAGAACTACACGTCGCAAAAACGTATGCCCCGATCGCTTTGGCGAGTTGAACTGCGATCGAACCTACTCCACCCGCACCCGCATGGATGAGAACTGTTTCACCAACTTGTAGATTGCCCCTAGTCACTAGACAATCCCAAGCCGTTCCGCCTGCAAGCGGAAAAGAAGCTGCTTCAATGTGCGATAGATTTGCAGGCTTCAATGCAACAATCGCTGCATCAGCCACATGATACTGAGCGTAGCTACCGAATTCTCCAAAAATTTGCGGTGAGTAATACACGTTGTCTCCCACCTTGAAATCAGTCACAGCTTCGCCAATTGCCTCAATCACCCCTGAAACATCGACTCCAAGGATGGCGGGTAATTGAACCAGTTCCTTGTAATCACCACGACGAGTTTGGTAATCGACCGGATTAATCGAGGTTGCACAAACTCTGACTAACACCTGATTCGCCTTCAGTGTTGGTATAGGAACAGTTTGAATCTCAAACTTCTCAGCATCACCAAACGCAGTTAATACGGCTGCTTTCATAGATTCCATCTGTGCCAACTCTCCTTGATTTAGAATAAACAGTGCCGTTGTACAAACCGGCCTTCACACTACCAGCACTCAACCGTTCAGAACATCGTGTTATCGTTAGCTGACGCTTCCGGGATGGTCTGAAGCACGTCCCAATGCTCGACTATCTTGCCTTTATCATCCAGGCGGAAGATGTCGATGCCCGCCCAGTCGTTGTCGCCCGGCCATTGCTGGTAGCAATGCAAGACTACATAATCGCCTTCAGCGAAGATGCGCTTAAACTGGACGCACTTGCCCGGATATTCTTTCGCCATCCTCTCGAAATATTCGATGAAAGCCTGCTTCCCGTCGGCCACCGCTGGGTTGTGCTGGATGTACACATCGCCGACATATTTCTCGATGGCTTCTGCGGGCTGACACTGATTGAACATCAGGTCATAAAACGCCGTGACCGTCTGTTTGTTGTACTCAAGTTTATCCGTCATCCGTTCCACACCTCACATTACCCGAAACGCCCAACAGATTAAATCAGCGGCGGCAAAGAAACTTGAACGCAGCACTAGCGGCTTGAGACCGTCTGCTGCATTGTTAGGTGACCGCTCTGGACACAGCACCCATTTAGATTGACGTGAGGACGAGAACTGCTCTCGGAACTGCGTAGAATGGTTTGCTGCGTTCCAGGTACCGCTGGTAGAAGGGCAGTTGCAGGATCTCGTTCAGGTACTCGTTTCCGTTACGCCAGCGCTCGGACAGCACAAACATCCCAGGCTGATCGGCGACCTCACCGACCTCAAGTGAGATGCACGCTTCCAAACGGCGGGCTTGAGGCAGGATCTCCCGGAGTTCCATTAAGAACTCCTCGCGGTACTTAGGCTGAATCATAAGCGTGTTACTCATCATCAGTTCTTTGTCAGAGACTTGTGGCATCTTTTCCTGTGGCATGTGTGTTTCTCCTTCGACTCTGTTCGATGGGAAGTTTATAGATGGACTTTTACACGCGATCAGTTAGTGCTTTTTAACTAGGAAGCGATCTTAGATTTGTGTGAAGCCACCATCGACGAATAGCTCAATGCCGCTTACATAGCTGCTGTCATCTGAAGCCAGAAAGACAACGGCTTTGGCGATCTCGTCGGGCGTACCAGCTCGTCCCAATGGGACATTTTTAGCTAGGTTCGCCACCAATTCTTTCAGTTGCTCTTCACTGAGTCCCCAGAGAAGATCGTAAGCGGGAGTCGGAATGAGACCAGGGCTGACCACATTCACTCGAATCTGGTGGTCTTTGAGGTCGACTGTCCAGGTGCGGGCAAACGATCGCACGGCGGCTTTGGTGGCGCTATACACGCTGGAAGCTGGCATACCCTTGATGGAAGCAGTTGAGGCATTCAGGATGATGGAAGCGCCCTCTGGCATCAGCGGCAGTGCCTTCTGCACAGTGAACAGTAGACCCTTGACATTGGTGTTGAAGGTTTTGTCAAAGTGTTCTTCGGTGATCGATCCAAGCGGGATGAATTCACCACCACCAGCATTCGCAAAGATTACATCCAAGTGACCTTGCTCTTGCTCGATCATGGCGTAAAGACGATCGAGGTCTGCCAGATTTGAGACATCGCTCTGAATGCCAGTCACATTCTTACCAATTTCGTTTACAGCAGCATCGAGTTCTGGCTGACGACGACCCGTGATAAAGACATAGGCACCTTCAGCGACAAATCGCTTAGCAGTGGCGAGTCCGATACCGCTAGAGCCGCCAGTGACAAGCGCAACTTTTCCTGAGAGTTTTTGTGACATGGTGTTTTCCTGGTTGAGTTTATGGGAAACGTAAGGCATGGTGATTAACGCTTATACGTCAATCAGGCATTCTTGTGAGTGTTCATCCAAGTACGAAAGTGGAATGGATTATTGCGTTTAGATGTGCGCGATAACCTTTAAGACGCAGCGCTGATCAATTCCTCGCTTTTCGCCCAAAGCTGCTTGGCTTTGTTCGCGTCGAGCGCATACGACCTGACACCGTCGGCAAACGGGTTGGGCGTGTCATCAATCGGTGCGATCGCGCAATCTTCGAGATAATGTCCACCGATCTCGTCTCTATTCACCACAACTGCGGCCCAAACCGATGTCGCGGCTGCCTGCGGAATTTCTTTCAACCCTTTCGGCGGCAGACCCGCTTCGGTGCGCGCTGCGTCAACAGCCTGCAAAAGTCCCTGCAAATCCTCCGGCGAGAGATGGCGGGGTAGATCCGTGAAACTGTTTCCGGGCATCACCGAAGCAGCCCGAATGCCGCGATCGCGATGCCGCCTGTCAAACTCCACAGCGAACAGTGAATTGGCAGTTTTCGATCGACTATAGGCAACCCATGGGTCATACGCCTGCTGCTCGAAATTCGGATCGTCCAAGTCGATATTGGCACCGCGATGCGCGAGCGACGACAAGACTACCAGCCGTCCATTCTCGGCAAGCAGCGGCTCGATCCCATTGATCAGGGCGAAATGACCAAGATGGTTGGTCCCGAACTGAACTTCAAAGCCGTCGATCGTTCGACCGAACGGAGTTGCCATAACGCCAGCGTTAGCGATGATGGCATCGAACGGCTGTTCGTCAGCCAACAGTTTATCCGCACAGGCACGAACGCTTTGCAAGGATGCTAGATCGAGATCGATCAACTCCAGGCTGCCACCTCTTTGCGACGCGGCATCACGAACCGATGCAGTGGCTAGCTCAGCTTTAGCGAGGTTTCTGACCGCACCGACGACGCTAGCGCCGTGAGAGACCAGTGAGCGGGCGGTTTCAAGCCCAATGCCCGACGATGCACCTGTAATGAGAAATCGCTTTCCCTTGAGATCAATGCCCGCAAGCACCTCGTCGGCGGTCGATTTTGCACCAAATTTTTCAACCATTTCTTTTCCTTTCGTTATAACCGGGGGTGACAAAAAATTGGGCTAATTCATTGTGTTCCTTTGTTCAGTAGGTTTGACTCTGTTTCGCGTTGCTGAGACAGCTTGCAATATCTGATTGACTTGAGGAGGTGCCAGGTCAGCCTATGCTGGTAAATACTACGAGCAGAAACGAGGGGAGGTTGAAAACGACGTGGACGACGAGACCGGGCCAGATCGATCTACTGCGGCGGAAGATCTCGGCGGTGGCAAGACCCGCCACCATTGCTGCGGGGAAGGTGTAGTTGATCCCGTGCATGAGGGCGAAGATGACAGTGCTGCCCACAACCCCAACAAACGGACCGTAGCGCAATAGCGCGTTGGTGACGATGCCGCGATAGAGCAGTTCCTCGCCGAAGGGTGAAAAGACCGTGAGGAACACCATACTTAAAACCAGAGACAGTAACCCACCGCGAGCACCATCTGCATAAACATCCTGGATATTGTTCGTGTCCCCGGTGACCTTGATCCATGCCAGGATCGCCAAACCCTTGAGCACGAAGGCAACCACTCCGACTCCGACCCCAATCAGGAGCCAGCGTGCGGAAGTGCGGCGCACACCGAAGGCGCTTAGGGAACGAAGCCGCAGCCGCGCCGCCACCGCGAACGCAATTAACGTGGCGACACCCGTCCAAGAAGTCAAGATCAGTCCGTAGATCGCGGGGTCGAGACCGAGTCGCCTGAATTGCGAAACACCGACGAACCCGACGATCGCGTAGATGACAAGACCGACGACAATCTCAAGCCAACCCGGACGGGAGGGCTTATTGAGTGAGGACTGCTCTGAAACAGCGGCGATGGTCTTTCCCTGTCCCTGTGGGGAGTTAGAAAACACTTTGGACATAATCATCACCTCCTAATACCAATTTCGTGTGAAGCTTACAGCTTCATAAATGATGGAAGATCCCCTTGCATAAGGCTTTGGAGGCTTTAATACTGTGCAAACTTAAGCCGAATTGGTATAAATTCTCTTTGTCTTAGTTCACTTGAGTGTAGTCAGTTCCAACACTCAACTTCTTGCAGATTCCTATGGAGTTTCCGATGGAATTAGCGAACCGATTTCAGTGTTACTTTAGTGAGTCATTTGAAGTGCTGTATCAAACATTTCGCACTGCCGATCGACTATTGCGCTACAAACCCACCATCTACCATCAATGTTGCACCTGTTGTAAACGATGCTAGGTCAGATGATAAAAACAGGACTGCATTTGCAACTTCAAGCGGTGTTCCAATTCGTCCGATCGGGTGAAGTCCTGTCATGTAAGCTTTGGCTTCATCCTGCCCACCTGTAGCTGCTTCAAACATATCTGTTTCGATTACCGCTGGTGCAACGACATTGATGCGAATACCCGCTTTGGCATATTGGAGCGCAGCCGCTTTTGTCAAGCCTATTACTGCACTTTTACTCGCGGTGTAGAGGGGGAAGGTAGGAAATGCAACGACTCCATACGCGGATGCCGTATTGACGATCGAACCCCTTCCCTGTTTCAACATCTGAGCGATTTCATACTTCATCGACAACCAAACGCCTTTGACATTGACGTTCATCGTGCGATCGTATTCAGCTTCTGTTTGCTCAATCAATGAGGGATTTTCGCCGCCAACTCCTGCATTATTAAAGGCAATATCTAACTGACCAAAAACGCCAACCGCTTTATCAACTATTGCTTTAACATCGGCTTCTTTCGTGACATCTGCTTGCACAAAAATCGCCTCTTTGCCAGCATCCTGAATCAATCGAACCCGTTTCTTCACCTTCATCCATTCGACGACCCACCACCACCACCTTGGCTTGCTGTTGGGCATAAGCGATCGCGGTAGCTCTACCGATTCCCGATGTGCCTCCGGTGACAAGCGCAACTTTTCCTGAGAGTTTTTGTGACATAGTGTTTTACTGGGTATGTGATTACTAATGTGATCGTCAAATCGGCAATTTACTTACCAATAAGCCCGCGAATTGCTTCGCCCTGATGACAAATGCTGGGTCGGTCGAGTGCAGTGTCGGGTTATCTCGCCGCCCGCTCCGCCTGATGAATTCAGCCTGGAATACGGGCTATGACCTTGATCTCGAAGTCGAACCCCCCGAGCCAGTTGACGCCGATCGCCGTCCAATTCGGATAAGGCGCTTCCGGGAAAACTTCGCTTTTAACGGTCATGACCGTGCCGAACTGATTCTCGGGATCGGTATGAAAGGTCGTCACGTCGACGATATCGTCAAGCCTGCATCCACCCGCTTGCAGGGTCGCCTCGAGATTGGAGAATGCCAGGCGGACCTGAGCCTCAAAATCCGGCTCGGGCGAGCCATCGCTGCGACTGCCGACCTGACCAGACACGAACAGGAGGTCACCTGATCTGATCGCTGCGGAATAGGTCTGTGACGTGTAGAGGTCATGCCGACCGGCGGGGAAAACGGCGTCACGCTGGGTCATATGGAATGCTCCTGTTGTGGGTCGCTGGAAAGCGGTGTTCGGTTTTTGCATTTTTTACAGTTTCTTCACCTTCATCAATTCGACGACCCAGCACCACCTTTGCCTGTTGTTGGGCATAAGCGATAACTTCGTTAAGCTTTCCTTCTCTACGAGAGGCTGCGCCAACGGAACGCTGCGCGAACGCTAACGCCGTTGCTCGACCAATACCCGTTGTGCCGCCAGTGACTAACGCCACTTTATCTTGAAGTATCATTCTGTTTCTCCTGTTTCAATCAATAAACACAGTTGCAAATCCTGCGGCTAATCGCGTCCTGCCACGATAATTTTTTCTGCTAAACCGATCGGATTAGAAAATATCACCTCGTGACTACCGGGCATTTGTACAAGCCGAAATATCCCCAAGCGGTTAGACATTCTCGGATGCCAACCCCACTGTTCGCTTTGAGGGAGGACATTATCTTCTGTACAGTAGAGGTAACTTTTAGGAATGGGCAACGAGTAAAACTGCTTCAAGTCCAACTTGTCAATTAACGGTTGATACGGTTCGGGCGATAATTGTGCGTAACTAGATTTAGCCAGGTCGAGGTCAGTGTCGTTGAGAAACGTTTCTCGCCAAATCTCAAAAGGTAGCATCAGCGTATTGTCGTCCGATGTTCTCGCTAGTTGGTCGTTTAACGTTTGATAGTCCGGTGGGAGTATATCTCTGAGGCTTTCACCATCATTGAGGACAAAAGCATCTAAGAAGATGAGCCGTCGAATGCGCTCATGAATTGCTTCGGCAACTTTCGCAATAATCGTGCCACCGAAACTATGTCCGAGTAGGACGATATCGGTTAAGTCTTTGTCAACAATGTAATCGACGATCGATTGTGTACATTGAGCATGGTTAACATTCTTATTCGCGCCTTTGCCATGACCTGCGATCGTGGGAGCAAACGCTTGATGCCCTTTAGCTTCTAAATGTTTGATGACAGGTTCCCAAGCAGAACCGTCATGCCATGAGCCGTGAACTAAGACAAAAGTTGACATTGGATGACTCCTACATTTAGTCGCGATCGCTAAGTGCGATCGATTAGTGTGTTTGAAGGTAAGTTGGGATCGATCGCCTTACGCGCACTGTCAACGCCCACGACGGGAAGTGTACCCGGGTCGAGCAAGCCGACTTGAACCAATACACTTGCCTGATCCCAGTAAATGTGTTCGTGGGCTAGTTTGCCGTCACGGAACTGGACGATCGCTACTACTGGCACTTCCACCCGTTTTCCGGTGGGAGCAACGCCGGGTAATATCCATTCCATCCAAACAGTATGAGTGAACTTAGCCACCATTTCATCCACGAGTTGATCTGTCCCGATCGTGCGCGAGATTAGGGTCAACTCCGTGTCCGGCGGCATCTGTGGAATGAGGTATTTGGAATAAAACTCGCGCAGTGCTGGTTTCCCGACTCCCCCAGTCATTACCGGGATGTGGTTAACATAAGCATCTTCAACCATCGTAGCGACGGCATCTTCAGTACTGTGAGTGCCAAACTCGTACTGTAAATGCTCTTCCCAAAGTGCTTGCAAATACTCCTGGGCTGGTGTCAAATTGGTAGTTGCTTGTAAATTTGCTTGTTCGTCTACAGTTTGCTCTTTGAGCATGATTAAATACTCCTGGTTCTATCTATCTAAAGTGTCTTGAGTTCCAATGCTTGACTGCTTTCAGATTCTTAAAATGATTTGTCAGATTCTTGTGATGTTAGTGAACTTGTTTCAATGGACGTATAAGCATTCAGCGCCTGTTTCACGAATCAGTTTGGCGGTTTTTTAACCTTCTGCGTCGCGTCTGCCTGAGAATACTACCTTTGCTCCAGCAGCACCGAAGGCGATAACTTCTCTGCGAGACGCTACGCGAACGTTAAGCTTTCCTTCTCTACGAGAGGCTGCGCCAACGGAACGCTGCGCGTAGCTTGCTTCCCCGTAGGGGTACGCTAACGCGGTTGCTCTGCCGATTCCCGATGTGCCACCAGTGACTAACGCCACTTTATCCTGAAGTATCATTCTATTTCTCCTGAAATCTAAGTCCGGTTGTTCTCTCTTGAAATAATCATGAAATCGCTTTAGAAAAAAGCTTAGACAAATCTTGCAAGCATTAGGCTAAGAGCAAAGGAAAAGGCATGAACGCTGACATGGGATAACATCGCAGCCTCAAGCGAGTATTGCCAAAAGAGCCAACCAAAAGCAATACCAGCAATCCCATTGAGTAATATCGCTCGGATAATCACAAGCGGAGTGAGGGGAACGATCGCGGCAGTCGCTGGCAGGTGTAGTAGTCCAAATACCAACGCGGCTAGAACGATCGCACCCTGGTAAATCCCTTGACTTGGCAACGTAACGCCTTGTTTTAGCCCTTTCCACGCGATCCAAACAAGCAGCGACATTAACCCCCAGCGCATCAGAATTTCCTCAGTGATGCCGCCATAAAGCATTGCTGTAAGCAAACTCAGCCAATTCGGTTCTGTGTTATTGGATGCCTGTAGCGCTTCAGGTAGAGCAGGTTTCATGAACCGATCGAGCAACAGGAGAATGATCGTCGTCGCTGCACCCACACCCAAGCTCCATTTCATCTCAATGACAGAAAATGGAATCTTAGGGGTATGAAGTACCCAGTAGTCAATCAAATGTGAGCGTAATCCAACGCGGTAGGCACAGCCAATTCCGATCAGAATGCTGATTGCCAGTAGAACTGTAAGCTGTAGTGCTTGCAGCAGTATTAAAACCCACAGTGGCGGAACTTTTGCCAGTATTTCTGGAGACAGTTTCGCCAACTGTTGCTCAACTAATGGAACCGACGTAATCGAAATTCCCGCAATTCCCGCAATGCCCAACACAAATAGAATCCCAAATTGTTTCAAAACTGCCATTGATTTAATCTCTAGAGACATCAGAATACTGGGTAGACACAATGCCAAGATAGAGAATAACAACTGGTGACTAACGCCACCTTATTCTGAAGTATCATTCCTATTTCTCCTAAAATCTAAGTAGTAGGGTGAGCATTGCCGACCATTTTGTAAAACCCTTCACAGTAAGGTTTTGTGGGCATTGCCCCCCCTACTGGCTTGCTGTCACTTGAACGTAGGTTAGATAACTACGTTGCTCCAGTCGGTTGGCAGCCCGCAAGTGGGATTTAGGTGTTGGCAACTCATAGTTTGCAACGGCTCTATCCTAAAATTAGGGTTCGATAACCACGCCGCTCCAGTCGGTTGGCAGCACGTCGGGCATCGCGACGATTTGGATACTCTCATAAATCCATTTCCGATTGTCACGGCTGCGGTAATAAACCACAAATGGCCGATTGCGCCGGTCGTCACCATACTGGTAGTCACGATGCTGGTTATCACGATATCGATCGCGACGATCGCGATCGTACTGAGCGATTGACATATTCGGCTCTCGGTCAAGGTTATGACCAATTTTTTCTGAATCTAGTGCCTGTGCTGTAAAGGGCATATTTACTATGAATCCCGTACCCACCAGTGCTAGCAAAATTATCTTTTTCATGAGATTAGTTTGAAGGTGTAATTGGATTGATCAGGCTTTGAGAGCGCTTTAGTCGAGTGATAGTCATGTCCCAGGCGCACATTGCTCTACATTCCGCTCACAGGTAGCAAACTTGTGAGTTTTGATCAGTTCGCCGTATACCCGCCATCGAGGTTATTGCTAAATCTGTTTTCGACAGCATAAATTTTGATCGTTCCACCCGCTGTTGAATTATGTACTGGTGTGGAGAAACCTCGCTCGCTTGTTTGAACAAACTTGCAAAATAAGTCGGGCTAATGTTGATCACTTCTGCAAGTTCAATTAACGACAATTCTCGATCGACGGTGAGTCTGAATATAGTTGAGTACTTGCTGCAATTGGGTGCATGTCAAACCTCTGTGTTTGAATTCAAGGGTTGGCGTTGGCGTTGTTAGCATGATTCAAACTTGGCAATTTATTCAACAAAACAGGCAAAAACTAGCGATCGCGCACTCGATCACTTACTAGCACTAACAAACAAGTCAGATATGAATAGAGCTTAGTGACTTGCAGCAATCATGGCTGTCATCAACTCTGTCATTTTCCAGCGTCCGGTATATCGAATGTTATTGATAAATAGGGCTGGAGCAGCCGTTACTCCACTCTTGCATCCACTTTCAATATCTTTATTGATACGATCAATATGCACTTGTTTAGACAACTCTTTGAGAAACTGAGGAATATCAAGCCCTAAATCATTAGCGTACTCGACAAGATAACCATTCTCCAACTTTTGTTGATGAGCAAATAAAGTATCGTGCATTGACCAAAACTGTCCTTGAACAGCGGCGGATTCAGCGGCTTGGGCTGCCCGTTGAGCATGAGGATGAATCTGTATTTGCGGAAAATGACGGAAGATAAAGCATAAATAATCCTCTCCCAAAGAAGCACTAAGCTCTCGTTTGATCGCTTTAATCAGCTTGTAAACGTCCGCACTTCTAGAGCATTGATAGTCTCCATACATCACCAGCACGACCTTGGCACTCAGCACACCTTGCATCCAATCTTGGGTTGACGGTGGTACAAGTAACGAACTGTGGCTACGATCGTCGCTCATCTTTCTACATCGGTATCAAACATGGAACCTTGCAATTAAGTTGCTCAACCAATTACTCCATTACGATTGACATAAATTCAATATAGGCAATCGACTTTAAGTTGTCGTCTATAACGAGTTAAAACTTTTACAGTATAAATCGGTAGAACAACCGCTCTATCCCGAAATAGAAGATTGGTTATAACTCAAGTTAGATTCAAAACTTAATTGCACGGTCAATCCTATCCGTCTGACGTGATCGAGAGCCGTTGCCTACATCATCTGGCGGATCGGGCGCACAATCACTTCGTTGACATCGACATCATCCGGCTGAGACACGGCATACAGGACAGCTCTGGCGATCGTGTCCGGGTTGAGTGCATCTTTGCGGAGTTCTTTCAAGAAGCCTTTTGCTGGCTCGTCCGTAATATCAGAGCCGAGTTCGGTCTCAACCACGCCAGGAGAGATGATGGTGACGCGAATCGTTTTTGACTCTTGCCGCAGTCCCTCGGAGATTGCCCAAACTGCGTACTTGGTTGCGCTGTAAACTGCGCTAGTGGGTACTACCACATGGGCACCAATCGACGCGGTATTGATGATTTGTCCGCTACCTTGCGCTTCCATAATCGGCAAAGCTGCTGCAATGCCATTCAACACCCCGTTGATATTCACGTCGATCGTATTGTCCCATTCCTCGACTTTCAAAGCATTCATCGGGGACAGAGGCATCACGCCTGCATTGTTAAAGATGACATCGACGCGATCAAACTTGTCTTTTGCAAACCCAATGAACGCTTTCACATCTTCTCGATCAGTAACATCTACTGCTTTGAATTCTGCTGTACCGCCTGAGGCGTGGATCTCCTCAACAATCTTTTCGAGCTTTTCGGTGCGCCGTGCGCCCAAAAGCACCTTTGCACCGTTTCGAGCGAGTAACTTAGCTGTGGCTTCGCCAATCCCGCTACTGGCTCCAGCGATCGCAATGACTTTGTTCTCAATGTTTAACATCGTTGTTTTCCTTTCTGTTCGTGTTCAGTGCTGTGAACTAAATATTGATTTCCATACCTCGGTCATGAAGGTGAAACCCTTGTCCACAATTCTGTAAATTTGTTCATATCTAGAAAGGCGATCGCTTCGATTACTTGGTCGTCTTTCATGCGGAAATACCAAGTGTAGGTATTCCGATACGGTCTGCCGTCTCTGGCGGTCGCCTCCCCGTCCCATAGCACGATCACCATATCGCCGTCCACCCAGATGCCGCGTACAGTCGGGACGATCCGGGCTGATAATCGGGCACTGGTCGGGCTGACGACTTGATCGAGTAATGCTTGTCGGCTGCGATATGTACCCGCAGTTGCACCCGTTCCAGTAATTGTCCAGGTTACATCCGGGGCAAGCAGATCAAAGGCACTGCCAGTTCCGTTGCGCCATTGGGCGAAAGACTGCTGGACAGTTGCTTTGTTGCGTTGCTCGATCATCTGAGTTGCTTGTGCATCTGCTGGATTAGACGGAGTTGCTTGGGACAAGTCTGCGATCGCTGAAGGCTGAACCAGGAAGGACTGTTGATTCAATACTGTCGGGTAATCACTTGACCCAAACGCAGTCACATTCGATTGAATCTCTGCCTTCGCGCGAGCTTGCATCATCACCGGAATAGCCAACAGCCCAATCAGTCCTGCTCCCGTGAAAATTTGACTTAAATAACGCACTATTTCAATCTCCTCAAGCTAATTTTTACTTGGATTTGCTTCCAGTCAATCTATCAACAGCAGCTTCTATTGCAGTTTGTCCGGTGCGCGTTTCTATCTCTGGGCTACTTTCAAAGACGATATGACCAGAGTTGAAACCGCGCATCATCTCGCTGTAGCTGTTGACGGCTTCAGGTGAAAAGCCAAAGCTGGAAATCGTTGCTTGCCAGTCGCTTTCGGGAACAGCAATTGCCTGTACATTACGGTTAAGCACAGCGGCAAAAGCAGCAGCGACATCGTTTGGTGAGTAGTCGATCGGACCATGCAGTTCGATGATGCGCTGACCTTTCCAGTCTTCAATCATGGCTTCAGCCGCAGTGCGCCCGATGTCTTCGGTCGAAACCATGGGCAGCCGACGATCGAGTGGAGCAAAAAAACTGGGCAGTACCCCTTGTTCGGCAGCGATCGCGGCGGCACTCCCCCAATTCTCCATAAACGATGCCGCTCGCAGAACTGTGACGGGAACTGCCAAGTTGCCCAACATGCGCTCTAAAATATGGGTCGTCAAAATGTTGCCCGTACCGGAAGCGTGCTGTGAACCAACCGAAGACAGTAACACGACCTTCCGTGCATCAGCGTTTGTAAGGGCTTCAACATAACACTCGCCGATCTGTTCTGCCAGCGCAAACATATCGCTGACGTTGTAAGCAGGTGGGTTCATCACATAGACGGCATCCGCTTCACGCATCGCGGCGGTCATCGCTTCGACATCAGTGACTTCGGCAACCGCTACGTCTGCACCTTTCTCTCGCCATGTACTGGCAGCTTTATCAGAGCGCAAGACAACGCGCACTGGAAAATTTCTCTCAAGCAAAGCGTTAGCCACTGCTGAACCTGTCTGTCCCGTCGCTCCAAAAACTACATACATAAGGTTCTCCTGCTCATTAATCATTCCGGTCACTCAGGCGATTTTTGCCTTCTTGCATCATTGCCTGATCCTCATCTTGTCTATTAGTCTAAGTTCAGCATAGGTTGGAAAAGCTGTTCTTGAAATGCCCAAACCTATCCGATGATTGCCTAATTCTCCAGAGCGATCGTTTGCAGATATTCTATAATGTCAACTGTAAGGTATTGAGTTAGTCGAGTCTCTGCTATGACAGTCGTAATCTCTCGCCCTGACATAATCGCGGATTACCGCCAAGAAATCGCCACACGGATCGTGCGGCATACCAAATCCAGCGGCAACATTATCCAACCCACGGCGATCGAGCAATTAGACTTTGCGCGCTCAGATACAGTATCTACCGCACCTCATAGCGTGTATGAACCCATCCTGGCGATCGTCGTTCAAGGTCAGAAAAAAGCATTTCTGGGTCAGGAGACGTATCAGTATGGTGCAATGCAGTATCTCGTCGTTTCCGTTGATTTACCGCTGAGTGGCTTTGTGACTGAGGCGACACCTGACAAGCCGTATTTAGGGCTGAAGCTGAACTTAGACTTGATGCAATTGTGTGAGATGGTTGCCCAAATGGGTTCCAGTTCGGCAAAGCCAGAAAACTCTATTCGAGGTATATCGGTTAGCAACGTCGATCCAGCGTTGATGGAGTGTGCCCTTCGCCTCGTCAAGCTCTTAGACACTCCGCAACACATCTCCATGCTGGCATCGTTAATGATTCGTGAACTCTATTACCATCTGCTGATCGGTGAACAAGGGGAAGCCGTGCGTCAAATTGCCACATCCGGCAGTAATATGCAGCGAATTGCCTTAGCGATTCAACAAATCAAATCTGATTTTACCCAGCCGATGCGGATCGAGGATTTAGCGAGTCAGATCGGGATGTCTACTTCGTCGTTCCATCAGCACTTCAAGCAAGTCACTTCGATGAGTCCGCTTCAGTATCAGAAGCAGTTAAGACTGTTAGAAGCGCGTCGTCTGATGCTCGCTGAGGATTTCGATGCGACCTCTACTGCCTACCAGGTGGGATATGAAAGTCCCTCACAGTTCAGTCGGGAATATTCGCGCTTGTTCGGTGCGCCGCCCATTCGAGACATTGAACGGTTACGGACAGCTTGAACGAAGACTGCTAGTTATCCATTGACTACAGCAACCCTATAAACTGACAATGCCGCGCTTAACGGCAACAATCACAGCTTGAGTGCGATCGCTGACATCTAGCTTATTCAAAATCCGATTAACATGAGATTTAACCGTGCCTTCACCGATGCTCAAAGACGCCGCAATCTCGGCATTACTCATTCCCTGCGCCAGTGAGCGGAGTACTTCTAGTTCTCTTTCACTCAATTCTGGATTGCTGAGGCGCTGTACCAACTTTGCTCCCACATCTGGCGGAATGTACTTCTGACCACGATGAACGGTACGAATGGCATTCAGAAGCTCGTCCGGTTCAGTTTCTTTCAACAGGTATCCTTTTGCGCCTGCCTGCAATCCCCGGTAAATATCTTCGTCACTATCATACGTGGTCAGTACAATAATCCGAGCAGATTTAACGATCGCACAAATTGCACCAATGGCGGCAACTCCTTCCACTTCAGGCATTCGCAGATCCATTAGCGTTACATCTGGTTGGTGTTCCCGAAAGGCGGCGATCGCCTGTTCACCATTTTCGGCTTGGGCAATCACCTGCATATCTGGGTCACGGTTAATAATCGTGGCTAATCCTTGCCGAAAAATGGCGTGATCGTCCGCAATCAGAACCCGAATGGTCGTGGCTTGGCTCATTGTAATGCTCACTCAAGGGTTGACGGTGACAATAATTTCTGTTCCTTGTCCAGGTTGACTCCTAATCGTTAGTTGTGCGCCGATGCGCTCTGCCCGTTCGCTCATGCCTAGTAAGCCAAAACCCTCAGAGGCTGAAATACTCCCAACTCCAAAGCCCTGTCCATTGTCTTTCACGCGCAAGCAGAATCGATCGCGATCGTAGACTAGCTCCACTCGAATTTCGTCAGCATTGGCGTGTCTAATCGCATTGGTTAATGCTTCCTGCCCAATCCGTAGTAGGTTATTCTCGACTTCAGTGGGTAGAGAATACACTGCACCCTCAATCCCATAATATAGAGTGACATCCATTGCGGCAGTTCTGATTTGAGCAACGAGACGATGTAAAGCACTCTGTAAACTGCCCGACTCCAAAAGCTGAGGACGGAGCGCTACTACCGATCGCCGCGCTTCAGTCAGTCCAGTTCGTGCCAATTCTTTGATCAGGTCTAGGTGTGCCCCAGTTGCTTCTACATCATCCGTTAGCACCTGTTTTGCCGCTCCCACCTGAGCCAGTATGCCTGTAAACGCCTGAGCGAGTGTGTCGTGAATTTCACGCGCCATGCGGTTACGTTCTTCCAGAATCGACGCGGCTTCTGCTTGCTTTTGCAGCGTAATATCTCGCGCTAACCAAATCACCTGTTCGTGCTGAATCGGGGCAATGCGAGCCGAAAACCAGATTTCTCGTCCAGCGATCCACTCGCTGTATTCAACGGTGAGGACTTGTTGGGTTCTCAGCACCTGCTGAATGTAACCCAGGAATTCATCGGCTTGTTCTTTAGCATAGAGTTGATGCAGTGTTTTGTCAGTATACTCCTCCATATACTCGTCTTCATAGGGCAGCTTTCCTTTGATCGCACAGACTAATTGCCCTTGGGCATTGAAGATACACAGCGGATCGGGAATGGCTGAAAAGAGCGCCCGCAGTTCTGCTTCAGAGGCTTGCAGCGCGGCTTCTGCCTGTTTGCGATCGTTGATATCCGTATAAACTCCCAACGCTCGGATGGGTTCACCGGATTTATTCCAGGAAACAATTTTGCCGACAGAAAGAATCCATTTCCACTGACCATCCCGGGTACGCAGGCGATACTCTGCTTGATAGTTGGGGACTTCTCCAGTCATAAAACCATTGTAAACTGCAAACATTGATTCTCTGTCATCAGGATGCAAACTCTCAACCCACCTAGATTTGGTCTCGTGAAATGTTGCTGGATCGTAGCCCAGCATTAAAGCGTATTCTGGGTTAACCACGATTTCTTCAGTTTTGAGATTCATATCGTAGAGTCCCTGATTTGAAGCGGTTAATGCTAAGCGCAGTCGTTCTTCACTCGTTTGTAGAGCGACTTCTGCTTGTTTGCGATCGCTAATATCTGCAATCACCCCTTCGATGTAGTCATCGGCTGCATTCAGATAAGAAGAGAAAAGTCCCCAAAACGGTGTACCATCTCGTTTTTGCAGTTGCACTTCAAAGTTTTGCAGTTCACCATCACGCTTCAGCAATTCAATAGCTTGTTGGTGATCGCACTGATTTGCGTAATAGCCTGTGGTGTGTTCAAGCCTAATCATCTCCTCTGGTGAATCAAAGCCAAACAGATTGGCAAAGCGTTGATTGGCGTCGAGAATTAATCCATCACAAAGGCGGGTGCGGTAGATGCCAACCTGCGAGTTTTCAAAGATAGTTCGGAACTTGGCCTCACTGCGTTGTAGTGCCTCTTCTGCTTGTCTACGTTGGGTAGTGTCATTGCCAACCGATAAGATTTCAACGACATCTCCCTGGTCATTGAAGATGGCTTGATTCGACCAGGCCATCCAAACTCGCCGTCCGTCTCGACACAGATTTTCACCTTCGCCTTGCGGGTACGATTGAGGATTACGAAGTAAATCGTGGACTATAGGTCTCACATCGCGTCCAGAGAGTTCGGCTTCTGGAATGATGGTTTCAAATAAGGTTCGCCCTAAAATCTCATGTTCTTCATAACCTAGGAGTTTTACCCCATAATCGTTGATATATCGAATCCGTCCTTGCGGATCATAGCGAATGATGACTGAATTCGCAGTTTGGATCAGGTTACGGTAATTGGCTTCACTTTGTCGTAACGCAGCAGTTCGTTCTGCGACCTGTTGCTCTAAAGTGCAGTTGTAGTCGGCTAGGAGTTTCTCGGCTTGTTTGCGCTCTGTAATGTCCTGAAAAGTAGTGATCGCATAAATGATATTGCCCTGTTGATCAAAAACCGGTGTTCCCCGTGCCTCAATTAGAATTGAGACATGATCTCGACGAATTTCTATATCTTCAGTCCTGATACGTTCGCCCCTTAATGCCCGCACAGTAGGCAAGCTCTCCGCTGGATAGATTTGATCCGTTC
Source organism: Nostoc sp. KVJ20 (assembly GCF_001712795.1). Taxonomy (GTDB): domain Bacteria; phylum Cyanobacteriota; class Cyanobacteriia; order Cyanobacteriales; family Nostocaceae; genus Nostoc. The sequence continues at coordinate 237,608 of NZ_KV757658.1, read as the reverse complement.
CCGCTACATAAAGCTGATAAGCCTCTGATATCTGCTCCGGTGCTATGGAAGTATCAGTTTCTTTGCCCGTGAGTTGATTGCCGCATTGGTTGGTATAGTAAGGGCGACCCGTCGCATCCACGATCCCAATTCCCACCGGAATCGCTTCGAGGAACTGGGTGATCTTGCTTTCCTTAGCCCGCAGTTCTGAGTAAAGGTTGGCATTTTCGATGGCGATCGCTGCTTGGGTCGATAATAGCTGCAAGACCTGCGATCGCTCTGGTGTAAATACTCCAGCTGCTAACCGATTTTCTAAATACAATACACCGACCAGCTTGGCTTGATTCAGCAGCGGCAAACAGAAAACTGATTGAGGCTGGTTCTGTTGAATGTATGGCTCATTAATAAAAGCACCTTCACGAGTCGCATCATTTAAGGTGACAGGCTTTAGAGTCCGAATTACATATTGAATGATTGATTCTGGCAATTGATGGGTAATTGGAATAGACTGTAACACCTGAGTCGCACAAGCATTCTCATCGGCATTGAGTTCACAAGCCGCTTCAATCGACCATTCTCCTGAGTTTTCTAAAATTAGATATCCGGTTTGTGCGCCAGCATTCTCAATTAAAGTTTGCATCAGTGATCGCAGCAGTTGCTTCAGTTCAATTTCACGAGAAATCGCCTGTGAAGCTTTCATCACAGCTGCTAAATCGAAAGCGGTATGGAAGGGATTAGTGATAGTTTTAGCAGTAGTAGGAATTGATGTGGAAGCGGCTCTAGACGACTGAGAAAAGAACTGTGGATAGCGTTTTTCTAAGTCTTTAACTTTAGCGGTTGCGCCCCAGCGATCGTAGCAATAGTGCGCCTCTTTCATATAAGTTTGAGCAATTTTCTCTCGGCCTCGCGCTAGATAGTGTTTAGCCGCTAATTCATAAGCTAATGCTTCTTCCTGGATATACTCATTTTCAGCAGCACCTGCGATCGCCCGTTCATAAAACTCCTCAGCCTCAAGAAATTGCCCTAAGACTCGCGCTTTCTCTGCCTCGACTAGATAAAATTTATGTAGATAATTCATTGGGGCGTGTTCTGCCCATTTCTGCATTTTTTCTTGGTTGGTGTTAACACAACTCAGCCAAGCTGCTTTTTCAGAGTTTGAAGTATCAGGCGATAGGCTCAAAAGCGCCAGCGAATGATAGAAACAGAATATAGGTAGAACCGTTATTGCTGTCACCTCTTCAAAATGTTGCCTTGCCAAAATAGTAGTCTGTTCAGCTTGATGGTGTTCTTCAAATAAATAACACAACATGACTTTGTGCAAATAGAGTATCTGGATTGCAGTTCCATCTTTAACTGCAATAGCGTGTGATAACGCCTGTTCTTCATTATGTAGCCTACTAACTAAGCGGCTGGAATTCTCAGGCCTATCTTGCAAATTAAGAATAGTCTGTCGCAATATTGCCAGCCAATTCGAGGGACTTTCTCGTCTAATTTGGTCAATCGACTTGCTGTAAACTGCTGTTTTTTGTTCCAGTTGGGTAAGTTCCTCTCCAGCAAAAAATGAGTTATAGCACACGTAATATGCAGCATAACCAGCAGTTTCAAAGTCTCCAGTTTCCACTCCATTTTGATAGGCATCAGCCAGCATGGGTATTGTGTTCCTAAAATGCACCTTCCAGTTCATGATATGGACATTTGAAAACATTAAGGTTCTAGCATTTCCTCTGGTATTCAATCGTTCTGCCAAACCCAGAGCCAATTTGCCGAACTCATAACCCAATTCAATGTCTTGAACAACTCCACATAGAACAAACCCGTAGCCAGCATAAAACAGTGATGACCAGATAGCATTCCCATAGTTGATTGATAAATTTACCGTTTTGAACGTAATCAGTATCCACAGTGCTGGTAACGTTAGAAATGCAGCAGACCTCATACTCGCTAGGATTGACATTACTGCCAGCGGTTCTGGTGCAGCCATCTCTGGTAAATTAATCAAGTCTTTAATTTCTCGTTGGGCGAGTAGTGTAGCCGTTGACTCCGATTCCCTTTGAATATCTGCCTGACTTGGATTTTCTATTAAATCTATTCCCAGGAGCTTTAACGCTTCCAATCCAGTTTCTACTGCTTCTTTCAGGTTGCCCTGTGACAAATATCCTTGAATTCTGCTATCGTAAGCCTGCACTTTGTCAACCGCTGTTTTGGCACGAGCGAGTACCACTTCTACCAACTGTTCCATCTCATCAAAGCAACCATGAAGATATGCTGCTTCTGCTGCTTCTGAGTACAGCGCTAAGGTGAGGTCATACTCACTGAGCCAACTCTCTGAATTGAGGAGTTTAAGCCCTGTAGTGAAATACTTAAAAGCTGCTTCATAAGCCGTTGCTGCCTTTGCTTTCTGACCTGCCGTTAAATTCAATCTGGCAATTTCAGTTCGTTCTGGTTGAGCAGTGACAAGCTCCGTTCCTTGATCGAGATGATCCACAATAGTAAACAGTCGATCGAATCGTTGCTCCGGTGAAGTTTTTTCGAGTAAATTGCGACCGATTTGGAGATGAACCACTTGTTTGCACGACTCATCAATTAGGGCATAAGCCGCTTGCTGCACGCGATCGTGCAAAAACTTGTAGTCTTGAACTAACAAGTTTTCGTCTAATTCAGATAAAGGTTGAATTAATTCAGCTTGTATTGCTGCTAGTAAACCCTGGAAAATCGCTTGAGGCGAGCGCTCACAAATGATCGCTAACGTTTTTAAATCAAATTCAGCTCCAACACAAGCGGCTAAGCGAAGAATTCGCCGTGTTTCATTTGGCAATTTCTTCAACTGGATCAGCAGCAACTCCACCACATTATCGGTAATATTTTGGGCTTGAATTTTAGCAATATCCCACTGCCAGCTTAACTGTTTTGCATTAAAGAGTAACAGATTTTCGCTATACAGCATTCGCAAAAATTCACCGACAAAGAAAGGGTTGCCTTCGGTTTTACGTAACACTAATTGGGCTAAAGAACGAACGGTGTCAATATTGCGACCTAGCGTCTCGGCAATCAGTTGACTTAAGGGTTCGAGCGTTAAGGGTGCTAAGGTAATCTCCTGAAGTACTGCCCCTTGGTTTCGTAGTTCTAAGAGCGTTAATACTAGTGGATGCGTTGGATGCACTTCCGAGTCTCGGTAGGCTCCAATCAAAAATAGATATTGGGTTTGCTCGTCGAGTAATATTAACTCGATTAACTTCAGCGTCGCGGAGTCGCACCATTGTAAATCGTCTAAGAAGATCACCAGGGGATGTTCTTTTGAACAAAACACCCGCACAAAATTTTGAAAGATTCGATTAAAGCGATTTTGAGCTTCAGTTGCTCCAACTTCAGGTACAGGTGGTTGTTTGCCAATAATTAATTCAACTTCCGGAATGACATCAATGATGATTTGCCCATTGCTTCCTAAAGCTGAGAGCAGACGATCTCGCCACTGTTGCACTTGCTCATCCGGTTCCCCCAGAAGTTGCTGCACCAACTTTTGCAGGGCATCCACAATGGCGCTGTAGGGAATATTGCGCCTAAATTGGTCAAATTTACCCGATATGAAATAGCCGTGCTTTGCTGTGATGGGTTTATAGAGTTCTTGCACTAATGCTGTTTTGCCAACGCCAGCGTAACCAGCAACGAGCATGAGTTCGACATTGAATTGAGTATTTTCTATGCCTGACTCTAGTTGACAAATTTCGCCAAACGTTTCTTTTCTAACCACTCTGTCAAACGCCGCCAATAATGCTTTAGTCTCCGCTTCTCGTCCATACAGTTTCTGAGGAATGCAAAACTGTTCTGAAACATCTTGCAGTCCCAACGACATGGCGTTGATCTGACCCATTTCTGCCAGTTGCCCGGCGCAGCGTTCTAGATCCGCTTTGATGCCCCAGGCACTTTGATAGCGATCCTCCGCATTTTTCGCCATCAACTTCAAAATTATGCCTGAAATAGGTTTGGGAATCGTGGCGTTCAATTCATGCACAGGAATCGGCGGTTTGGCAATATGACAATGAACTAGCTCCAGGATGTCTTGAGTGGGGAACGGTAGCTGTCCAGTTAACAGTTCGTAGAAGGTCACGCCCAGCGAGTAGAAATCGGTGCGATAGTCGAGCATCCGGTTCATCCGCCCAGTTTGCTCTGGCGACAGATAGGCAAGCGTGCCTTCTAACACATGGGGACTTTTGAACGTCGGATTCGTGCGGTTAAATTGGGTTGCAATCCCAAAGTCAATAATTTTGACAACGCCAGTATCCAGATTAAAGACTATGTTTCCAGGGTTGATATCTTTATGAATGACATTGGCTACATGGATTCTGCCCAGAATGTCGCAACTAGCGATCGCAAGACCAAGAAAAGTGGATAAAGGCATCGGGCAGAATATATCTGGACGCTTATGCATCCATTGCTCTAAGGACTCTCCTCCAAAATCTTCTAAGATAATCACCAGGGTGCGTTGATAGTCCTCCTGGCTGTATGCCTTGACAACTCCTTCCAGATTTAGAGAGCGAGTAATTTTATATTCCTGTCTGTAGCGGGTTAGTTCTTGAGGTGAGGGATAATCAAGCTTTAGCATTTTTACGATGATCCCTACTCCATCCTCTCTAATGCCTCGATACACTAGAGAATTAGAACTTTCGTATATTTTGTTTTGGATAAAAATACCAGGTAGAGCGATCATAGAGCAACTCTTTAGAGAATAATCTGGCATAATCCAAACTATACAGCAATCTAGCTATCTACATCTTTCATCTTCTGAGGTTTTATTTGGTTTCGTTCATTTCTAGCCAGTTGCAGAGTAATGGCGTTCACTTACGAGCGCTGTATCAATTATGTAGAGCGTTTCTACAGCACTCATTTTACAACTGGCATAGCACGGAACACCAGTTGCGCAAAGTTTTGCCCTATCCCTCGTACAACTTCTTCACTGTCCCGTTATGGTGATATGGTTGAGTCGATGGGGGATAGTCGGGTAAGGTTTGAGTGTCATCGGGACTGAATTTTGTGATACGTCCCCCCCGAAGTGAGGCTAATAAGCGGCCTTCTTTTTCCCATAGGTAAAGCGAACTTCGGTGTCCGCTAGTGGTAAGAACAAAATCGCCATCAGGACTAAATACAGCGCTCTTAACTTGATCGTCATGGTTACTCTACTCAAGTCTGGAATCCCCCCAGAAAACTGAGTTTTTCCAGAACGAATCGCATTTACAGGTATCTGATACCGTTGGCGAAATATTGCTTAACAAAAAAACTGCTGCTTTACCGTGTATTACATGGCAGAGTGAGCCACATCAGATATCTAATACCACAAGCGCTAAAAACCCTGTCGGTTTGCCACCGACTTCAGAACTTGAAATTTTACGCGATGGCTACGCCGCGCCGAAGGCATCGCATTTTGTCCCAACTGAAGTTAGGTAAGCAAGCTACTGGGTATAAAACTGCTCAGAAGGTTCTCAATCGTTTCATTGCTGAACTAATCGGTTCAGTTTAGCTGTTTGGGGAATTCGCCAACGGTATCCGTATCTCGGCTCAATGCCATTACGTCTCACTTTGTTGAAACGCTAACTCCAACGAAAATGGTAGGCAGCTAGGATTAGCAAATGCCCACTCGTTAGCTTCTACAATTAGAGTTTTGTTACCTGAATCGAGATAAAATTGCATTTTGGCAGTCTGCTCCAGTCTTTCCCGTTCCTTGCCCCCAATTAAGCATCGTGCAATCAGGCAGTACTCTCTAGCTACACGTTTGGCGTAAGATGCTGCTTGGAGTCGCAACTTAGTTAGATTCTTCAGTTCTGATAAAGCCAAAGTTGCTGCTGAATCACCTGAAGATGTACTTTGCTCGCTAACTTCGGCTTTTTGTGACGCTTCAGGCAGCACAATTACAGGTGTAGATGCAGTAGGTAGAATACTGACAGAATTGATTAATAAGTTTTTATTATTGTAATTTTCAGCCGCGCTAGGGGTAGAGAGGTATTTAAAATCCTTATCTAAAGTAGTTTCATTAGGATTTTCAACTAATTGTATAATAATATCTGAAAAACCTAATGACTTATCAGAATTATTGACACCTGAAGTTAAAGACAGATCCTCTGGTTGGAATAAATTCAATTCTTCGGAATTAATATTAATTTCTTCAGACTTATCTTGTACCTGTAGTACAAATAATTCTCCTTCAGACTTAGCAACTTCTTCAAAACTTACGACTGCCAACTGCCCTGTAGGGGCATCGGTAGCAGAAGGTAAGCAATTACAAAAAACCTTCATATAGTAAAAATGACCGTCATTTTGCTTTTGGTAAGGGTTTTCAGCACTCTGTTTTGCAAATGAGTTTTGAAAGCTATTAAATTGCCCGTCATTACCTGATTGATAAGGGTTTGAGCTATTTTCTGCCCACGGATCTAAGATGTAGCGCGTGGGATGCCACAAATGCAAGTGCTTTTGTAGTGTCTCTTGTGAGATAGTTTTGTGAAAGCGGCGCTTGTACTCAGTACGTATCGCTTTCGCTCGTTCAGTAGCCCCTGCTGGTAAGCCTCTATCCCACTCTATTGCCCTTACTACTATCTGGATGCGTCGTTGGGCTTGTTGACTGCTTTCCCAGTTCATCTGCTGGCGACGGTCAAATGAGATTACATTGTCTTTGGGTTTATGGATGCTTCTAATCCCTGCTATGGCTTCTGCAAATGTGTTGGCGAATGTACCCAACAACCTTTCGGGATAACTGATGTAAGCGCTGTACCATTTGTTGCGAATTGTGGATTCTACCCAATGCCTCACTCTAGCTTCGATTTCATGTTGGTGTCGGCAATATTGGCTATAGCCGGGGGCGTTAATTGCGGTGGAGAGGCAAAATTCGACTAATTTATCACTCTCTAAGTCTAAAAAGACGATTCCGTAGCCTACGAAGATTTGTAAGAGGGTGTTTGTTTGTCCTTTTCCTGTCCAGCCTGTGGTGATGATTTCTTCCCAGTTGGCACGCCACTGGGCAGCATCAGCAGACTCTTGCTTACGATATCTCTCCCGTGAAATTTGTTTTTTGGCTTTGTTCGCTACCCGTTTGAGTTTGGCTAAATCTTGCCGACTGGCCGCGCGATCGCAATAATCGAGGAAGATAGAAACTGAGTCACTAATTGGTTGTAGGTCATCATTGAGTAAAAATGACCCGCTACCCGGTTGCATGGGGCAACGGATGGCTTTGTAGTTGGTTATTTGTTTGGCACTATATGGTTTGGTGTTGGGGAAGATTTCTAGGTGTCCTTGGCGGAGGATAAAGCCTGCGTTTCTTAAGGTAATCTCTAGGGCGCAGGCTAGGGGAAAGGTGGGTAAGGGGGAAGTAAAGGTTAGGATCAAGTGATAGCCACCACTAAAGCTGGACTGGAGGATGATGATATCGACTATGCCGATGTCCTCTAGCACCGCTTTGATGTGATTTATGGATTCAATGTTATGGTAGTCGCCTTCTAGGTCTAAATCGATTGTGGCGTAACGTGTTGTGTCGTTAAAGCGCAGACCTACTAGTTTTGACTTGTCTTGGTGCAGGTTCCACAGTTGGGAGGGTTGGAGGTAATAATCGATGGTACGCCATGCTGGTTTTACACCTTGTGCTTGATTTGGGGCAACTATCGCCCCAAATGGATGCCAAAAGCGCTCTACGTAGCGTTTACCCACGGATTCTGCGGGTAGGTGGGGTTTGATTTTCTTTTTTGAAGGCTGTGAAAGGCTTAATTGGGGCTTGTTATCAAAATCTCCCCCGAAATTTTCTGGGAACATGAGTGACTGTCCTGATGATTTTTGTGCATCAGGTAGTCTCGCTGTTGGTCAAAATGTGTTAGCCTAAATTTGAAATTTTATTTTGAATGAAGCGGTTGGTTATCCGCTTGTTGGAGGCGACTGGTAATCGTCTCATGGTTGAAAGCAAACAAAGGTTTATACTTGTTTAGGCTTAGACATACGTAGGCTTAGGCTAAGATTTAGTCCAACACGCTTCACCAACAACAATGCGACTACCCAACTTTTTTTTGGTTATTATTTAAATGAGGCAGTTCGAGCGAAGTTATCATTAAATCGACAAAAGAGTTTTGGGATAACAATGCAAAGCTAGTAACACCCACAAGTGTCACCCCACATTGGCTCTTGTTAATACAACTGGTGAAGATGAAATTACTCATACTCCACCACCGAGTTAAAAAACAAAAAACAGTCAAATATCTTGATACGAGTTCAGCACCCACAATAGTGAACTCGTATTGCAATTAGTATTGAAATGCTAATCTAGTAAATAATGTTAAATTGTGGGACAAGTTCTCTACTAAATTAGCAGCCCACAGCTACCTATGCAGCACAAATTTTATCCTTTTTTCTATTTGTAGATACTTCCATTGCTTTCATTTGGGTCTTATAATCTTCCCAAGTTTTTTCAAATACGTCAGACTCATACATCCGCAACAAAACCTCCTCTTTCTCAGTTAAATTCGGAAGTTTCAATAACTCCGTTAAAGACACCTGAACTGGGAAAACATCACTAAACTTTTGCATTAAGTGAAATATTCTTTTTCTCTGTGATGCAGATGGTTCATCTTGCAACTCTGCATCAATTTGTCGCGGACGTAGATTCACAATTTCTAGGCTCATATTCCCTAAATTCCTCAATCCAAACACAACAAACTCATTAGTTATACCAATAACCCGTCCCACAATTTCCAACTCGGGCCGCAGTCTCTTATTGAATTGATATACTTGGTCAAGCTGGAAACGTCGAAACGGATTGCGCTCGCCATTTCGCATCCAAGCAATACCATCGCCTATACTACCTATCTCATCTGCCTCCAAAAGGTCTATTACCTGGTAACAGATATCTTGATTGCAAACAAACTTGTATGCTGCATCAATACTTCGGTTAAACTCCATCTCCAGTGCAACAACTGCCTTAAATTTTTCCATTTCTCGTAATTGAGAAATTAATTCAAAAACTTTCTTGCCCTTGTGATAACTACCAACACTTATATTTAGATTCTCCGAAACCTCCCGAATCACGGGTTTACCCTTCTTTAATTGAGACTTACTCTCATTTATCGAATGATTCAAATTTGAACACTTCGATTCATTCAAACGACGAGCGCTCTCCCTTTGTCTTTCTTTTGCTTGGGGACGAAGTACGCTCTCCCAGTACTGCCCCTCGTGAAATTTCTGGTAATGAGTCTTCCCACCTTCCCGATGGAGATTAAAGTCAAGCACTAGTTTCAAATCTTCTTCAGGCGAACCAGACTCAACAAATTCCACTTTCACAGAGGAAATTAAGAGCTTGCGAGCTATCTGCAAGCGACACTTACCTGCCAATACCACATTCACACCAGTACGTGCAGATACCTTTAAAGATTCAAGAATCCCTTTTTCCGAGATACTTTTTTCTAAAGCCGGACGTTCCTCATTCTCACCATATATTTCTATCAGCTTCGGATGAACAACCAACTCCGCAGGCGAAATATATACGATTGCCGGATTCTGCACCTCAGACATATTTATACTCCGGTTCACAAATTGTCAGTCAAAAGATAATTTCAAGAAGTGAAAATCCCAAAAATAAAGCAGGAAGAGCCTATACAGCAACATTTGCAGCGCTTCTATCGCTTGGGAAAATTGATTATTTTAAAAAATAATTAATTCTTGTAAATACCAAAAATTACCTACCAGAAGATTCTCTTTGAGAGATTTTCTCCCGCAGTAACTATTATTCTCAACCCATTGACAACCAATACAACTGAAGAGATATTTAAGGCACCGATATTGAGACAAAAAGCATCTATCCGAAGAAAGATTTGTAAAACTGTGTAAACTCATGATATGATGGCTCTAGATAACTAAATTGACAAAACAAAATTCCGTCCTGTTTTAGTAACAGGTGGGTTTGTTTTTTTCTCAAAGCCCTGTTTGCACCAAGGCTTTGAGTGAATCTTTAGGAAAAATGGACTCTACAAAAAAAGTATATCAGGCTTCGTTCCATTTGGCAAAATTGTACAGTAAAGAGGGGTAAATTTTTACATGCCTCGTCTTCAAATACTAAATTCTATTGAAAAGCAAGCACTAGAGCACCTAGCAGCGACCAGCAGCGATGAAGTTAGCAAAAGAGCGAAAATTCTGCTAGGACTAAACGAAGGCAAAAAATATGTAGCCTTAGCCCAAGAGATTGGCGTAACCGAAAACTCAATAGCAAAGTGGAAAAAAAGATGGACATCAAGTACCATCTTGTCTGAAACCCAGGAGTCGGCGATCGCAAAAGCTAATGAGGTGCTAGGTGTCAACGTAGGTAGACCTAAGAAGTGCAAAAGTACAGAGGCGAGCAAAATCGTCGAAATCAGCGAATGGAGCAAGAACCGGAAACCCAGTCGTTCAAAGCACCATTACCATACGCAGGTAGCTGAGGAAGCCACTCGGAGAGGATTACCGACATTATCGCCAAGAAGTATAGGACGCATCTTGGAAGCCCAAACTTAATAGAAGGAATTATCAAGCAAGCACCATCCTATCTCAAGGAAGTAGTTTTGAAATCCCAATTTTTACCGAGGCTTTTCATTAAACTCTAAGCAAGCATTTCCACAAACTCGACTACTTGAGCAGAAGTCACTTGTTGTGCGATCAGAAAATCAACGAGTCCATCGAGTTTTTTACGGTTATAGACGGTAGAATAGCCTTGAATTTGGCATTCCTTGCAGAACTGTCGCAGCTTCCGCGCGCCTAAATCCAAAAGCTTCTTCCTCTCTTCCGTAACATCTATTAGCACAAGTTGTCTGGCTTCATCCGCAAACCTAGTTTCAACAAGTGGCGGTGCAGTTTCAATAATCGAAGATTCTGGTTCAGAAAATTCTTTCTCATCATAAACAGCACCAACAACAGTCAAATCCCCCTGAGTTCCCAAAACTGGCGACTCTTCAGAAATCACCGCAGCGCTATTACTAACTTGAAGTGATGCTGATTGACCAGGGATAAAAATCACGTACAAGATTGGGAAGATAATCAAAAACAACTCGATTGGAAACAAAACATCGTTAACAGATTGCACAAAAGGTGATATTGCAAAAGCAGACATAATGTGATTCCTCCATGAATTACTGATGGGCGGCGTTGTAGCGGCTTGCCACCCAGTAGCGGGGGGAAACCCCCGTACTGAGTGAAAGCTTTTATACGTATCCCATCCACCAGTAGGAGGAAGGAGGGTAAATTGCCTTTAAGCAATTAGACAAACCAAGTTTTCCAAAATTTGCAGTTGTTGAATTTTAGAAATTACCAATCCAAGATACAGAAATAGCAAAAATGCGATTTTTCCGACTTGCACCCGCAGCTTTTAGAAACTTCCTTATTCATCCCAGCACTCCAAATTTTTTACTCTTAAGGTAGTTGACGTAACTAACCAAGTTATAGTTATATTTGAGTTCTTGGGGAACAAAAGTTGAGTAAGGATGCAGCGCTACACCATCACGGCGAAAGCGGTGACAAGGCGCATATATATCAAAAAAGATAGATATCTCATCACCATCAACCTCGATTTTGGCTATGCCCTTAAGTTCCTTCGTAAACTCCGAAACTCGCCCTGATGCTACGTAGTCAAAGACCACTACATTTCGAGTGCGGAAATACTGGATGTAGGAAAGAAGTCTCGCTTCCGTACCAAGCTCAAGCAGTCTATCAGAATGTTTCAGCAAGATACCGGAATAAGAAAAAGAAAACCTACGATTAGCGTATTCATCCCACAAAATAAGGTCGCCGTAAAACTTACAAAGATTCGCCTGATTGGACGATATTTCTCTATTTAAGCTTTCGACAACAGCATCATCTTCAAATGGAAACAACGCCTTACGTTCATCCCATTGCTTATCTGGACAGCAACCATCTTCAAACCATCCGTATGAATGAATGCCACAAACAATATTATTGGCACCATGCAGTAACTTACACCCAGCACACACTTGCAAATAGCAAGAAGTAAATTCTTCGCTATTAACTGCATTAACATAGCGTCGGTGTATATTTAAATGCTCCTCTAAAGCTTCACAAGGTAAAGGCTTATATGAGGAAAAAGTTTGTCCAATTAATTTGTCTGGATCAATTTCATCATAGATTACTGTCAAGTCGTCAATATGGCAGGGTAAGAGCATCTCAATTAGTCTTGACATAAGGACTGTGAGGAATCTAATGTAGAGTCAATGAAACAAGAACTGAGAACTTGAATCATATAATCATTGTCCATACCAGTGCGTTTCATTTTTTGTCGAAGACTACGTTTGTAAGTCTGTTCACGATTAAGGGCATTGAGAGCAATGCGTCGTAAAAGAGCAAAATTCCGGGGACTATGAAAAGAGCGAATGCGACAGGAATCCTCAGCAAAAGTGCAATCAAGAATCCAATGAGCTTGATTTTCAATCCCCCAATGCTTGCGGATAGCTCGACCTAAAAGTTGAGCATCACTGTGTAAAGAAGAAAGATAAAATTGAACCTCACGAGTGGTTTTGTTCCAAAGACGACGCTCCCGAACAACCATGACAACACTTTGCAGTCCAGCCCAGATTTTGGGTTGGTAAAGTTCACCAAGAGCCGAAATCGGAACAGACCAACAGGAGCGAATTTCCGTGCGATGATGTCCTTTTTCAATCCGGTGGTCATAACTGACATCAATGCCTTGAAAATCCTGTGCAGCCGCTGTTTCAAACCATTGTTCTACCTGATGGTAGAGAGTCGGATGATTTGCTTTGAGTGCCAGAACATAATCTGCTTTTTTGTCGATAATCTTTTTGGCAATCTCGGTTTGAGTCCCCATTGCATCAATGGTGATGATAGAGCCTGTGATATCTAGGAACTCTAATAATGCCGGAATTGCTATAATCTCATTTGACTTATCTTCCACTTTCATCTGTGCCAATACCAAGTTTTGTTCACTTGCCCAGGCACTAATCAAGTGCAATGCTGATTTCCCTTGATTTCGGTCGTAAGAACCCCTAATGGTCTTTCCATCTATGGGAATTATTTCTCCTCCCATGTTTTTCACTAGGCTTTCTATCCATCTCAAGAAACAGCGATTTAATTCTTCTGGGTTGATAAACTCAAATACTCGCCGAAAGGTGTCATCGGAGGGAATTCCGTTTGGTAATACTAAAAACTCTTCTAACCATTTTCGCTTGCTGATGCCGTAATTCTCGATGTCCTCCCAACCTTGCGCTCCACCGATAACTGCCAGAATTGCAATCACCAAGATATCTGTGAGTTGATGTTTCTTTGTTCGCTCTACTCTTGGATCTTTGATGTCTCCAAAATTCTCCAATAAACTCTGTTGTATAGTTTCAATGGATGCTACTTCTTTAGGCTTTAGCTGATGAGGATTACTTTTCTTGGCTTTACCAAATTTAGTTTCAAATCCCTCTCTACCAGACGCTGCACGAACAGACATAAAGCTTAATTCCTTGAGTTTTTCCTTGAGAGCATTGAATTCTTCTCACTTATTTTGCTCTGATGTCAAGTACATTTTTTATCTGGTTGCTTATGGTTATCTTGTCTCTTTTGTCAAGTTAATACTATACCAAATTAGATGAGCTTACCCTGGTCAATATGGTGAGAACGTAATTCTTCGTAAAGTACCAATTTCCGATACGGTTCTTCCTCAAATCTGCAAACAACTAAGCCCTTTAAATCAGAATGTCCCTCGAAATTCATCACCGTGTAAGTGTAAATTGAAGGTAGACAATCAGATTTTTCAAAGCTCTCATATTTTGTTAATACAAGTGGTTTTTTTTCAGCTATTTTTGCAGTTTCTCTACTCGAATTAGTTTCCTCCGATTCTTCAACAATACTTAAGAAACCACCGCCCAAGGAAGCAAAAATAATTCCGGTAAAGCCTAATACAATAGCACCAATGCCAGTAGAGGCAATTTGTTCAGAGCGTTCTTTCTCAATAATTGGGAATCCGCCCCTAGCTAAGTACAATAAACCCAAACCAGAAAAAGTTGCTATAGCGCCCAAACCAATAGCAGTCAAAGACACCATTCCAAAAGCAGCATTAATGTTTCTCAAGCAATTAAACGCAAACTTCTTCAACATAATTCATCCCTCCAAAATGCAGGTTACAAGGTTTTTAATTACTCTTGCCCCGGCAAGGATTGGGATTTACTGAGAACTACACTACTAACCTACCCCTTACTCTATTAACAATTCCAAAACTATTTAATAGATTCGTACTAGTTAATTTTCAGTATCGGCAGTAGTTTCATCCTCAATGGTGATAGCAAGGGTCGAACTTGCTTTATTGCTTAAACCAACATTCCACCCGGAGCGGATATCACCAAAAAACGATATCTAAAAGCCATATATCTACTGTCCAAAAGTCCAAGTATTAGTTTCGTTTAATTCCAATCTTTCAAAATAGTTAGCAAAACCTGGAAAGTGAAAATATTCTAACGGCATCCGAGATATTAATAGTAAAGAAAAATTTTCTAGTTGAGCTAACTGTTGTAATCGAAATAAGTCGTCGATAAAACTATTGCTAACAAAGTGTAATCTATCAAAATTATCTATCACCAGCAGTTTATTATAACCATCAGATAATTTGCTTATGATATTTTGCCAATCCTGCTGGTAGTAAAAGCTGAAGCTAATAGGAATAACGTTGAATAGATGATCCACACTAAAAGGATGTTCAAGATTGAGGTAAACAGACTCTAAGTTAATATCCTTGAGTAAACAGTTTTTAACAGTAAGAGTCTTACCAATATTTTGCTTGCCCCATAGGTTAATATTCTTGCCTGCATTTACCTGATCGATTAACTGACGGTAGTCTTTATAACGTAACATTATCGTCATCCTTTAAATCCAATATATCCATAAATTAAATTGACACTAAATATGTGATTTTTTGGCTGTGCTTCTCTAAGCTGTTTCGGGAAAATTGGTTAGATACAATAAAATTATCTAACAGAAAATCAGGTGATTGTGAAAGTCTCAACAGCACACCATCATCACCACTACTGCGATGATAATAATGAACTACAGGTGATTGGATAACTGTCAAGTTATCGTTACGAATTGCTCGTCCTGTAACCAGACCATCCATGATAAATTTGGCGGCAGCAGCTACGTTATCGCTATCTCGTCCAAAATTTTTGAGATACCAATGAAATTCAATCCAAACTGCACCATCTAAACAAAATCCACATTCTCGAACAAATTCACCAATTAAGTTTGTCCAGTACTTCTTAAGTCCAGCGCTGGCTTGCCAACCTGACCGTGCCTGGTTAATAATTTCGTTCATACTAGGAGGTAAAGGCATCGTTAATTCAAATATCATCTTCTTCACCCCCTTTCAAGCTATTTAAAAAATCCTCAACAACATTTCTAAATTTCTTATACGACCTACCATCTTGACGGGATAAATTGAATACCGCTTTGACAATTTCATCAAGTTGATAGCCCTTTTGATGCAAATTCAAAATTGAGTTTCTTGCTTCCTCGTCAAGCTGTACCTTAAAGTTAAAACTGCCCTCAAAATCAGTTTTATGCTGTTTAGTTTTAGTAACAGCAGTAGCTTTAGATTTACCTATGTCCTTACTATTGCTCTCACCATACAAACTAGCGACAAATTCATCAAAGTCTAACCCAGACTGCCAAGCTGTGTAGGGGTCGTTTTGATTTTTAGCTTCTAGAAGTAATTGCTGGAAGTATTTAGGGTCTTCATCGTCAGCTACATAAAGCGCCTGGAGTCGCAACACTTCAGTTGTCTTGTACAAGAAATCTCCGTATCCCAGTAAGTAAACCGCACGTTTGTCTTTATCGTCCCCAAGGATAATACAACTGTCTTCAGGGCGAGTCGTAACAAAGGCTGTCTTGGCTGGAAAGTTTGAGCGAATTAACGGGTCTATCACGTTCTTATCAGGTCGCTGGGTGTACAACAGTACGTGAATCCCTGCACCACCAGCTTTTGCAAGCAACTTCATCAGCGCAGTCTCAATGCGATCGCAGTAGTTATCATCGGAAAGTAGATCAAAACACTCGTCAATTAGACAAATCACTCGCGGCATGACAAAATCAGGTGCAAACCGCAGGTTGTACTGTGCGATCGTTTCAATACTGCTGTGGCGCTCAAATTCCTGATATCGCAATTCCATTTCTTCTACCAAGTAATCAAGCAAGTTGGCGGTAGACTCTGCATCACGCGCAACTGGTGCAACGAGATGGGGTAGCCCATCAAATTTACCAAAAGTCACGCGTTTGACATCCGAAAGTGCTAATCGAACAACCGAAGGGGGATATCGTCGCACTAAATACAAAATTGCTGCTTTCTCAAACTGCGACTTCCCACCCCGTGTCCGCCCACCACCCAAGATATGAGTCACGTTGTCGCTATAAAGTGGAATTTCGACATAGGTGCCATTTACATCAACACCACCAGGAATAGATACAGAATGAATGTCAGGTTCACTGTCAAAAGTAAAATGATCGCGGAAATAAGCAAATTGTCTATCTAATCGGGGTATGTCAAATACAACTCCTCCAGGCACTACACTCACCATTGGTGCAAATTTCAAGCCTAACTCTTCACCAAGCTGCTGCACTAAGTCATTACCGATGTCTTCTACTTTCTTGTAACTAACACCCCGTCCCAGTTTTACCCTAATACGGTTAAAAGTAGGGCCATTTTTGGCATCAACATACTTAGCATTAATATTAAAATCCTCTAACGTATCAACTAATAACTTCCCTGCCTGTAACATAGTTAAATTTTGTGAAGTACCAATCTCATTTGCACCAGTATTTCTATCTAAATATTTAGGCTCTTTTAAAATAATTGAGCCATCACCTGTAAGTTTTAAATCTAATGGCTTACCTGTAGCACGCGCAACAAGCACTGCCGTTCGGCAGCAATAGTTTTTAATGAAGTTATCTCTAGATTTATTAGCTAAATCAGTAAAATAACTAGTTTCTTTATTGCTCAAAAATAAATTATAAAGATTCTCCTGAACTACTTTATAACCAATCTGCTTAAGATAAATATTTTTGATTGCTTCAATGTATTCAAATAAAGATTCAATGGGTGAGCTACTAAGTATGTCAATCATTTTTTGATATATGTTATTTTGCTCCCACTGCGATGGAAACCGATTAACATGAATATACTCAAGTGCATAACGTACAAATTCGTACTGATTTAAAGTACAGTGTTCTGCACATATTGATAATATTTTTTCATCATTTGTACCTGCAATTACTGATTCGTATATTAACTGAAATAAAAATTCTAAATTAAATTCTATAACAGGACGTGATAATTTTGCTATAAAATCAATTTCTTGTAGAACAGTTTCAGCATAAGAAACCATTACGTCAGGTAAAGCTTCCCGTATATTCTCTATAATCTCTTCATTGCCCAAACCATCTTGTTTTGCCTGCACAATTGCAGTCAAAAGCTGTTGTTTTTGAACTTCAATATTACCATTAGTGTTATTGTATGGTAATAACATCACTGATTTTTACCTCCTAGAAATTTCAAACTTTTGTAATTGCTGCTGATAGTAAATTCTCAACTGCGCTAAAGATTTTGGATTTTGATTATACGAGTTACAAATAAGACTGGCCCATACCCTACCTACTTTACATATCGCAGTATCAAACCTTCCTGCTTCAACATCACTTAAGGCATTATTACGACGAATATATTCAATTGCCATCTTGTCCTGAGAAGCTGGACTAAAATCCTTTAAGTTTAACTTTGGCTGAAGGTCATACCAACTTTTATCCAACATTTGATAAGCACCAGCCGCAGTTGAACAAACATTTTTGCCATTAATAGGAGCGCACTGTTTCTTTAACGGGTGTGTAGAAAAATTATTAAAAGTTCCGTTAAATACTAATTTGTGATAACTTTCTGGCTCACTGGTTCCTGTTTCTGCCCAACGAATTGTCGCTAAAAAAGCACTCAACCGTGGTGAATAAGGACGCGGTGAATAAGAACTTGTACTAACTCTTCCTCTTAAACTATTTAATGATACTGAAGAAACACCAGTACTTTGAGAAATTGAAAAATAAATGCCCAAAGTAATTAAGGAAGCAGTTGACAGATGAATGGGTTGAAAACGTAATATAAATTGACGGCGAGTATTTTGCATTAACTCAACTAAACTATCAACAATAAACCCAAATTTCCAACTATCAATTGTCTTACCAAAACTATGCATATAACATGATGGCAACTGACACGGCAGTGAAGCTACTCCTTGACACTCCCTGCTCTAAAGAGAAAGGGATTCTTGGTTCAGTGACTCGCCGTTAGACAATTGGTTTACACCAATTCCCCAAGAGGGCAAATCTCCCCAAGCGTAATTTCCCGTGTGCCCCACGGTACTTAATCCTAGATTCAGGATATTTATACTGGCATTGACATCTCTGTCTTCTACATATCCGCAATGTGTGCAAATATGGGTTCTAGTAGATAGAGATTTATTCACTTTCTTGCCGCAGTTAGAGCAATTTTGGCTTGTGTTGTTAGGAGGGACAGCAACCGTTACCTTCCCATATTTATGACCAAAATACTCCACCCAACTGCGAAAAGTTGACCAACCAGCATCACTGATTGATTTAGCTAGATGTCGGTTCTTGACCAAGCCTTTCACATTTAAATCTTCATAGGCTACCAAATCATTAGATTGGATGACGGAGTACGCCAATCTCTTGCAATACTCTTTTCGCTGCCTACTTACTCTTAAATGCTTACGCGCATATCTATTTCTAGCTTTGTAGTAATTATTAGACTGACGAAGCTTGGCTTTATTTTTAGCTTGATTGAATTTCTTAGATTTTTTGCGATTAGCTCGATTTAACTGCTTTTCCGACTTGCGGTAAAACTGGGGCGAGGGTTCTACATTACCTCTACTATCAGCAATGAAATACTTTAATCCTAAGTCGATACCAACTACTTGATTTGTTGGCTGCGTTTTAACCTTAACATCAACATCAAGTACGAACTGAGCGTAGTAACCGTCAGCGCGACGTACTAAACGGACACGCTTAATTTGTTTAATGTCGTAGTAATTAAGATCATAGGTTCCCTTCAAATTGAGTGTTCCTATGCCTTTCTTATCTGAAAAACTAATGGCTTTACGAGTTTTAGAAAGCTTCCAGCCAGAGGTTTTGTACTCCACTGAGCGGCAATTTTTCTTAAACTTTGGGAAACCCTTTTTACCATTAATCTTTTTCTTGCAGTTATTGTAAAATCGACTAATTGCGCTCCAAGAACGTTCCGCCGCCGACTGCCGAGCCATTGAATTTAATTGATCAGCAAAGGGAAATTCAGCAGCTAGTATCGCACAGTATTTGCTGAGGTCATACTTGCCTACATTTTTATTATCCATCCAGTAACGTAAACATTTGTTTTGGATGAATTGACTGGTGCGAATGGCTTCGTCAATAGCACGATACTGCTTGTCTTTTCCTTTGACTTTTAACTCATAGATTATCATGGCTCAACCTGATTTATCTCGACTGATTTAAGAAAGCCAAATTTATTTGGCTATATGCTTATATGCACCGGATTTATTCAGGATTTTAGGTATCACGACTCATAACTTTCAACGGGTTGCTAAATATTCGCGTAAATAAGGACGGGGGTTCTGTGTTACACCATTAACGTGAACTTCAAAATGCAAATGCGGCCCCGTGGAAAAGCCCGTACTACCTACTGCTGCAATCATCTGCCCACGGACAACTTGTTGTCCTTGCTGTACATACAGCTGACTGGCATGACCGTACAGAGTAGATAAACTTCCCTGATGCTGAATAACAACTGCTTTGCCATAACCACCCTTGTCGCCTGCAAAAACCACTCGACCAGCATCAACCGCATAAATTGGTGTACCCTTTACTGCACCAAAATCAATCCCCGCGTGAAACTTGCGATCGCCTGTAATGGGGTGTGTCCGCCAACCAAATTCACTAGTTACAGGAGTACCAGGCGCAGTAGGAAAGGCAATTCGACCGTTATTTAAAACCTGATTACTACGAATAGTTTTAGGTAGTATTAGACTTTGGAGAGATTTGACTAACAGTTGAGATTCAATCCATCCAGAAACCTGGGGAATGACCATAGCTGCAATTACAACTGAGGTTGCGATCGCATATCTCCAATTTGCACTCGAACTAGTATCAGCTGTCTCATCCAAACTAGTTACAGTTGAATTCCTAACCTCCTTGCCACCGTCAGTTTCAAAGATTATTCGCATTGCCTCAACGCCTTTTTGCATTAGCAGGAGAAACCTGCCAACAACCAATCTTTGCAGTACTCAATACTTCCTCAAAATCATTCCTAGCCACACGGCAATCAGGAGAATTTAGGCCATCCCCGGATGTTGCATGTTCCCTTACTTGCGGGGAGTAACGTGTAGAAACAGGAGTAGAAGACATATTCACGCCAGGTGCGGCAGTTGGGACAACAGCCGACGATGAAAACTGAAGCTTTTGTACCAACGCCACAGCATTACGCCAGTTATAAAACTGCAAATATCCCGGTTGCAAGATATCTGCAATCCATACCAGCAGTACGAACCAAAAAATTGCTTTTACCCACATTATTCCAACTGCTTAACCACAGGCAGGGCAAAAGAAGGAACTTCCTTGGGTACAACTTCAATCTTCTTCCCAGACGCATACCCCGGCCCGGTATAACTGCCATTTAGGAAAAAATTCAACAGCATTATTAACAACCACACTCCTACACCAGCCACACCCACAGGAGATTTAATTACATCAGATAAAAAATATACTGGATACCAGCCAAACCTCCAGGGGTTTTGCGGATGCAGCCGATGTGCTTTCCAAGTCTCGATGTAGGGAATCTCTATTTGAGGAACCCTCGGCTTATAGGAAGTAGGTGCATTGATATACCTAACTTCTACTGGCTGAGTCTCATAAGTAGTCATGGGAGAAACGTTAGGTTGCTGATTTACTATTCCTCCTTGTTGCTGTACCTGCTGCAACATATTTTGTAAGCGGTTTGCAGGCACAATTGCTCCACCTTCAGAATAATCAACATCAAAGTTGCGGCGCTGATTTCTACTCATAATATGACCTCAAATTAAGTAACTAGCTGGCGGGTTTATCATTTACCTGGGAGTTAGTATCTTCCCAAAAATCTTCATCCTGAAGTTGGGCGTAAAACTCTTCTGGAGATAACATTCCAGGTTGATTTTGCACTCCATCTTCAACAAACTGACTACTATGTACTCGCCCTAACCCAGAAACACTAGAACGAGGAGAAAATTGGACTACATTCTTGGCAGAAAATTCGTTATTTAATCTCATCCCAGGAGAAGGTGACACCGGGGGCACTAAAGAAGGCTGAATATCAATATCAGAAGCACCAACATGAAGTTGTTGATTGCTGGGATTAGCCAAGTTATCAGACAGTTCATCTCTTTCTTCAATTGCATTGTTATAGTCAGAAATTCCCCAGCCCAAAAAACAAGCAAATCCAGCCAGAAATATAACTGCACTCATCCAATGCACTCCTGAATTAGGAGATGGCATCATCTCAACTGTCGTGCGAGTTGAACCTTCCAGGGTAGTACGAATAGGGGTACGTTTGACTGCCGCTACAACGTTGAGCGAACACAAAGCTATGCAAATTATCGCAGCAGCAAACTTGACATACATGACATCATCCCCTCGATTTATTAACAGGCTGTTTATTAGGAACTGGCTGAGGTAATTGCTTCTTCATTTGTTGGATATACATCCGCCTTTGCTCCTCCCGTTGGTGTATTCTCTCGCGGATGTCTGCCACCTGTGCCATCTGCTCTACTGGATCTAAATACCCCCGCGCTCGTAACAGCTGCGCCTGTGCAAGAGAATATGGTTCTTGAGCATTCTTAATCTGAATTAGCATTTGATTCAGATCAACTGATGGTTGAGATTCCAAGTTTTGAGCGTAATCAATCGCCTCTAATTTCCCCAAAATCAAAACAGCAGCCGCTCCAGTTGGTATCTTCTCCTCAACTTTCGTACCATCGGTTTTGCGATACCCCCAGTAAAAAGTATTATTACCAGAAGCCGCTTCTAGTAAAACATCCAGCGAGTTGAATTTAACTATCTCCAGTGCCGGCATATAGTGAAGGCGGTAAAATCCAGATTTCTCATTAGCCTGCATTCTGGATATTTCACCCCGCAATTGCTGTCCCCACAATGCCGCCGCCAACTGTCGCCAGCCTGTAAGAGTAGGCGCACCCTCGACTGAGGAGTAACTGGAAAGATGGTCTATATTGTAGTCAGTACGAGAAAGCTTTTCTAAGTACACTTCCCGAATTTGGGAAACTTGCGCCTTTACCTGTTGTACCTCCGATATTTGATTACCTGGAACCTGTTGCTTCCATCCAACCATCAATGCAACCGCCCCTATAACAGACAGCGCACTAACAGTTGAACAAACCGTCCACAGGGTAACATTTACCTTTTTCTTTCTGCGACTTGGCTGTTTATTTCGCACAGGTGTAGGAGTAAACATCATCTACCCCTCATGTATTATCAACAACCAACTGCAATTGAGGGCGCTTGTTTAACTCTCGTGCAATCGCAATTCCCGCACCACCTACAACTATCCCGGTTAGTAGCAACAGAGGATGCAAGGCAAGGGTTGCCCCCACTCCCAATAATTGTCCTACCATCCCGGAAACACCCAGGTTCATCAACAAACCGCCTGCTGTGTTAACTAAAAAGTCAAATGCTGCACTCATACCTGCTCCCTGGCAATAATGCGACTAAAATGAGTAATTCCGTTGATTTTGAAAGGTTAATTAGGTTTTTTGCTCGTCCCTAGTAAACCAAATTATTACTAGTGCCAAAATTAAACCAACTAATTCGCCTATACCCACACCAATCAAAATTGGTTGAAGACTTGGAATTTCCTGTCTCTCTTGAGTTGGGGGAACTGCTACCCACGTCCCAATCACAGTACCAGCTACTAACGAAAGTAAATTTATACCAACTGCCTGGGTAGATGTCTTTCTCAAGTTGAGTAAACTCTCATCCCGTATTTGATAGCAGATGGGTAGCATTTGAGCTACTATTTCTTCGGAGATTGCCCGGTTTTCGGCTGCGAGGACTTCAACTGTCTCAGCTGCGGTGTCGATGTACCGACTAACACAGGATGAGTCTCTTCCCCCCAGTTCACTTTGCCAAAAAAATCGTTATCAATGCGCGAGTTAATTCGCTCTTGCGCTTCATCGTAACCAGGCGGAACGGAAGTATTACCTTCACCAAGTAAACTGCTGCCATGAAAAACAAATTCTTCTAGAGCAAGTGTGGAAGATTCAAGCACCACTTTATGGCGTAATTCTCCTAACTGAATACCCCTATCTGCATCTCGGTAAAGTATTCCTACAAAGCTGTCCGGTAAAGCTTGTTCTGGGTCTACGCCAAATCGCTGTTTGATGTACTCGCGCTTGTCGAACTTATGCTCGCCTACTTCTGATTTGCGATCGCGCATTGCAATCAAATGCTGGGCGGCTTCTTCAAGGGACATACCTTCACGAGAGGCTGTCTCTTTAAGTTGAACTAATTGCTGTTCAACAGTTTCGTCAAGTGTATCATTTGACTGCAAAGCTAAATCTAACAACCGACAGCAGGTACGTACTACATCAGGCGACACCTGCAAAGTCTCTGCCACTTTGTTGATATGCTTCATTTCGCTCAATTCTCCTAATTACTGCTTGCACAATCGGGTTATTTTTTTCTTCATCAGATATATGCTTAGTCAAAAAGTCATAAAGGCTTACGTCATTAACTTTTTGCAAATAAGCATCTAAGCCACCAGCAGGAATCACCTGCTGTAAATATTCCTCACAAGTCAACCGCCGAATCTTGATAGCAACGTAGAAAACATCCGCAATCTCGACTGTTGTTGCATCAAAATATCCTCCCCGCTTTCGGGGTTTGACTATACCGGCATAGGGATACCACCGTTGTAAAGCGGCAATGGAAATCCCGTATCTTTCGGCAAGTGTTTTTTGGGTGTAGATAACGTTCTCACATATCATCAAACTCTATTCCAACTGAAAGACAACATCAATTGAAAGCGAATTAAACTAGCACCTTGCAAAACTGTTTGTAGATTAAAAAATAATTTACAAATCATGTCAGTTTAGTACAGGTATAGCTCAACTCAAATACAACTCAATTTCAGTTCATGTCCTAATAAACTGCACAATAGCCAAGTTACATACTGCCTATTGATAATGCAAGCACGTTTGTATATATGAGTAAAAAAAATAGAAAAATTACTTTTTTACTAAAAAAGTACTCTAACAGAAATATATAACGCTATATGTACCTTGGATGTTTGCAGTTAGCTGTAGCGAACTCACAGTCTTTGCTCAAGCTATTCGTAATCGTTCAATGTCCTTCATAGGAGGCGCACCAAACATCCGAGAATATTCGCGACTAAACTGTGAAGGACTTTCATACCCCACCTGATAGGCAGTATGGGTCGCATCGGCATTCTCGGCAAGCATCAGGTGACGCGCTTTCAATAGTCTTAATTGCTTTTGATATTGCAGCGGACTCATGGAGGTGACTTCTTTGAAATGGCGATGGAACGAGGAAGGAGACATATTGGCTTGAAGAGCTAGATCCTCAACCCGCAGTGGCTTTGTAAAATCAGCCTTGATAAGTTTTATCACTTCAGCAATGCGCTGCATATTGCTGCCCGATGTGGCAATTTGGCGAACTGCTTCACCTTGTTCACCAATTAGCAAACGGTAGTAGATTTCGCGGACGATCATTGGTGCTAGGAATGGAATATCCTGCGGTGTGTCCAAAAGCCGTGTCAGCCTGATAGCACAATCAATCATTGTTGTCAGAAAGTTTGTTGTACGTGTCTTTAATACAACAAAAAAGTGAAATAAATAATGTTGAATTAAATCAACTCCAAGACTTATTACAAAACTGGATTAATGTTTGGGACAAATCAATGGAAATTACAGATATTGCATCTCTTGCGTCTACTTGGTCACAGCGAGTATTGGAGATGTCGGGTTTGCTAGCTTCTTAAATCGTTGAGTGCATAGTCTCAAGTAATGCACTTAACCACTGCGATCAGCTACGCTCTTGCGGTTACGCCATCGCTCCTCGGTAAATACTGCTGTATCAAGAGTTAGCAGTCGCCTTATCATCAGTGGTAGAGTATTTAGAGGTATAGCAATAAAATAATTATTTTTATTTGGTAATTAATTAGATTTTGCTACGGGATTATGAGAATACTACACAGCAATTTGCTCCCAGCTATAATTCTCCTCAAAAATATCTATTTCATCTTGAGATAGTATTTTAGGTTGCATTTGTTGTAGGTCACGCAGTACCATTTCGGTATCCTCAGCATTAAATTTATAGTACTCAGTTAAACTCCCTATGGGATGATTAAAGATTTGATAACGGTGTTTGAAATATAATTCAATATTTCCCCTGTGTTCCCAAGTTCCTAATACTTTAATAGCAGCACTCGAATAATGAGCAAGCAAATTAATTTTTACTTCTGCTACTCGCTTGAAAACGGATCTAGTGGTTACTCCTATTTTGTAGATAATTCCAACATTAGTTTCAATCTCTAAAAAATACAGACTAGAAGATAGAATACGTTGAAGTTGAGCGCGATACAGCTTCAAATCAGTAAATCGATATGCTAAATCTGGGGCGTTTTTGTACTCGGCGTGTTTAAAAGCTAGCTCAAGTTTTAGGAGTTTTTTAAGTAATAGTGGCTCCTGTACATCATTGAACCGCGCAAACTCTAGCGCTCCAACAGGAATTTTACCCAAATCACTAAATTCATACTCAGGTGGGGTTAAGTATAAGCTTTTTCTTAACACTCTTGCTTTGAGTAAACCAGAAGTAATTAAGTAGGAACTAATAGGGTAATTTTTGGCTCCGTACTCTTGCCAAAGTAGTTTTAACTGTGCCAAATCCTTGCCAGATAATTGAACGTTGAAATTGTCATAGAGTGGCAGAGTAGGGAATTCTCGGTTAGCTATGGGGCGGCAGGTTTCTTCATTATGAGCAAAATGATGCTCCTTCACCTTGCCTTTTTTAGCAGTTAGACTGCTATTACAGTAAGGACACTTAAGTGAAGTCTTGCCCCTGTTGATATCTTCAATACATATCAAGATACCTTCTTCATTTACACCATATTTTAGCCACATTGCCACACCATTACTGAATAGTTAAAGTTGCTCTTACTAGTGTGCTTTAACTTTTCTAATATGTCTCTATCTTCTGGAGTAATATAATGTTAATTTTAAGAATTAATGTACCAATTAAAAACCCCTCCAAGGTTGGAGGGGTAAAGTAGCTTTTCAAAGGCTGTACTGAAACTATGCTTTATTCAAAGTTGCCAATACCCATCATGTGATAAGCAATAACAGCAATATCAAAGGGTTGCAGGTAATTGATATTTATGGGATTACTGTGTAAAGTAATTGATGTTTCACTCTTGTTAGAAGTAGCTGTTTGGTTGTTAGCGATTCTAGGTAGTAAAATAGAACCAACAAGATTTGCCAAATTGAGCGGGTTAGCGAGTTTCATAGGTGATTTTGTGTTGGTTATTGAATATATATTTTTAATTGAAATAATCTAACAACTTATGCATCACAGTTAATCATTTGTAGGTGCGATCGCCTGACTACAAAACTAAAAAGATGGGGGCGACACCGAATAGCCCGCCGCAGGCATCGTTTGAAAGCAGACTGCTTTTGATGTGCGATGGCGTACCCGCCCGCCGGAGGCATCGCTCTTTTTTCCTCTCTACGAGACGCTGAACGCGAGCGCTTGAATGAAGGGCGATAAGCAAGAGCGACATGGCTGGCGCTTACTACAATTCCTGTTATTCAATTTTTTATTCCTGAACCACCAACTCTTGCAGCAAGGCATCATTTATCCTTTGTGCCTCTTTCCCAGTACTTTCCTTGATGTCAAAAGCCTGCTGCACCACAGCTTGAACTGACTCTGGCAATGATTCAAATTTTTCCGAATTGAGTATAACGATGCGGCAACCTGGGTAAGGCATAAAATCAGTAAAGGGTTCCATCCCCGATTTAATCAGAGTTTTGCTAAGTTCCGCGATGGGATGATGAGGCTTTTGGTTGTCCTCACTGCGGTTGGTTGAGTCGATGGGGGATATTATTCCCCGCACCTCTCATTTAGATCCGTGCGTACCCGTTTCCGTGTACACGGCTCCCGATGTTCTCAGCTTGCGCTTTTGCTCATGTGTTTGTAATCGTGGCAGCTCTCATGAATTGCTTCCAGATTATTTTTCTTCCAGTTGGCGTGTTTTCCGTCGATGTGATGCAGATGAATCCGTTCTTCATCGATAAATTTCAGACCACAGGAAGCACATCTATGGTTTTGCTTCTTAAGAGCTTTAGAGGTTTCACCGTCATAGAGCTTACTATTTCGTTCGCTCCAGTAGGCTGTATCTCCGTCATAGGGGGATTTTGTTCCTTTAACTATGCCATGTTTATTTTCGGAGTAGGAAACTGCTGGGAATGCTTTGTCTAGTAATTTCTTACTAGAGTAGCGGTTTTGTTTGGTTTCCTTGTTGAATACCGTGTAAGCTCTTGTTTCGATGTGGTATAACGAGTTTCTAGACCCGCGCATCTTGCAGAACTTATGGTAATTAATAAACTCAACGAGGTTGTCACCAACCTCGTTGGTCTTCAAAACCGTGCTTAATAGTTTCCCATTACACGGCTCCTCAATGAATCGGCACATTGTCATGTGTACTTCACAACTGAACCATCTTCGGTTGTTTTTTCATCGTGGCAGTGTCTGTGTAATATCTGGAGATTTTTGTATTCGTCTTTGCCTCCCAACTTTTTTGGGGTTATGTGGTCAATCTCCAGTACATCTTCCTCTCGGAAGTACAATCCGCAGTGAGTACACTTTCCTTTTTGTTCCTTCAAAAGTGTTGCCACTCTTTTAGTCGCTTCCGGGTGTTTACCCATTCTTGAACTCCAGTAAATTAGGTTGCCATCATAAGGACTAACCTCGCCTTTGACTTTCACATGACGGACTATTGGAGTTTCCGCATGTGTCCGTAACCGCATTGGGTTTTTCCCTTCTTGCTTGGTTGCGAATGCCCAATTATCACCACCTATGGTTTGCCAATATTTATTTGACACCCATTCCCAAGTTTTCTTGGGATGGCGGCGTTTTGCCCAAGCTTTAAGCTTTGGATACATGAGGTTATCTAAGTAGGAGTAAGCAACCTTACTTACCACTGTTGAGTAGTAGTTTGACCATCCAGTAATTACCGGATTTAGGTTATTAATTAACGCCGCTTGTGGCGCTGACTTGTGGTTGTCGATGATACTTGCTACTCGGTCGTAATGTATCTTTTGCTTATATGAGCTTGGGGTGATGATTGTTTTGAAGCCTTGTTTTGAGTGGTATTTCCCCACTTTCCACTGCCGTATATTGAAACCGAGAAAGTTAAACCCCGGTTCTTCTTCTCCATACTTATTTAAGGTATGTGTTAGGCGTGTCTTAGATGGCTTCAATTCTAAGCCCATGTCATGTAACCATTCAGAAATAATTTGCTGGCATCTTTGGACAACGGTTAAGTCTTCGTGGAGAATCACAAAGTCATCAGCGTATCGGATTAGATATGGGGAATTAAAATTGCTCCCCTTTTTGTGAAACCATGTTTCCCTATCTCTTACCTTGAGTTTTGGGAATTCTGATTTAATCCGTTTTTCCATACCGTGGAGGGCTAAGTTAGCCAATAATGGCGATATCACGCCACCCTGTGGCGTACCCTCAGATGTCGCAAACAACTGCCCATTATCCATCACCCCCGCTTTTAACCAAGCTCGAACTTGTCGGCGTATGGTGGGGGACGTATTTAATTTTCTTAGCAGTGCTTCATGGTCGATGCGGTCAAAACATTTTGATATATCAGCATCTAGCACAAATTTTGGCTTGCGTCTAATACTGAGGAATATTGCTTCAATTGCATCATGACATGAGCGCCCTGGTCGGAACCCGTATGAGTTAGGTTCAAATCGAGCTTCCCATTCTGGCTCTAATGCCATTTTGAAAAGCGCTTGCAAGGCTCGGTCGCCCATTACGGGAATGCCCAAAGGTCGTTTTTCCTCCGTTCCTGGTTTAGGAATCCAAACCCGTCGTGTCGGTTTCACCTTTGAGTTAGGTTTTAATTTTGCAACCAATATAAGACGTGCTTCTGGGGATAATGATTTGATTCCATCCACTCCTGCCGTCTTTTTACCTTGGTTGTCTTGTGTTACCCGACGTACCGATAAACACTTTGCTGCCCAGGACTTCATCAGCGTCTTCTGGAGTCTACGAAATGCTTTGACATCACCACGAAGAGATGCTTTGTAAATTCGTTTTTGCAACTTAAAAACACGTCGTTCGAGCTTACGCCAGTTGATATGTTTCCATTCCCCCATCGATTCATTACTCTTTGCTTTCCTGTTTGGGTTAGTCTTCAGGGGAAAGAAACCGTTATTGGTTAGTTTGGGAGTAATTTGTCGTGTATTAGACTTTTGCATTGCTACTCATAACTTTACATTCCAAATCACCGTGAGTCCGTCAGCATATCCTTACCATTACAGCAAGGCATTCGCTTCTGACTCAATCTTTCCTGTTCGTTGCATACAGTTAGCACCTACTTGATATCGACCGATCAAGGGCAACGATAGGTTACTTCGTTCCGAACAACCATTGTTAGAACCTTTAGAGATGATGCTATCCACCGGGTTTCTTTTGGGAGTGCTTGCTAGTCAATGGAGAATTGCCAGTCCCTTATCCTTTGCCTTTTGGCTCCAGCGCAAAAAGCCTTATTTCGCTGGTTCAGAGTTACGATGGTTCAGACGCATCTTTGCTTACGCTACTCATGGGTTCATGCTCGAAGGGAACCAGCTTAGGCTGCCAGTTTTTACCTCCTTTTCATCCCGCTTTACGGATTGATGGCTAGTCGCTACCGTAGGGATGATGCTGTTACCGTTGCACCTACGGAGAGGGACTTCTCCTTAATTTATTTGGAGTCACCCTCATGGTTATTCAGTTATCATCTGAGAGAGATTAAAGTGCGAACTCAACCCATTGGGGTTATCTCTCAAATGTCACTCATCCCTGAATATTTCTACTCATTTCGAGTGAACGAATCGCACTCTCCAACCTCTAACTACCGGGGCTAATCTCTCAGCCTTTGTGGTAGCACCATAATTCGAGTTGTTGACGATGTGTTTTACTTTCTTACGGAATGCTTTGAAGTTGTCCACTGAGGGACTACTTTTAAATTTTCCGTTTTTCTGGACTTTGAAGTGCCAGCCGAGGAAATCAAACCCATCTGTCGCGGCGGTAACTTTGGTTTTCTTTTGGCTTACATTCATTCCGCGTTTGCGGAGGAACTCGCTGATTCTTTCAAGTATCTCTGTTGCGTCATCTCCGGGTCGGAGTATAATAACCATATCATCCGCGTATCGGATTGATGGCTCGGCAATTTGTTCTGCTGATGTTTTAGGTGTGATCCTTTTACCCTCTTTATATTGAGCGTGGTATCTGTGGATACTCTCAATTCCGTTGAGCGCAATATTAGCTAGTAATGGGCTAACCACTCCTCCTTGTGGGGTTCCTTGTTCAGGAAATTCTGGATTTACCCCTGCCTTGAGACATCGGAAGATACCGAGTTTTAGTCCTTTAGGGGCGATGAGTTCGTCCATTATTGCTGAGTGGTTAATCCTGTCGAAGCATTTTTCGATATCGAGTTCAATTACTCGTTTCTCTATTCCGTTGGCATTGGAGTTGAGGTTTGAAAAGATGTATTTTTGTGCATCATGGGCAGAGCGCCCAGTTCTAAACCCGTAACTCCTAGCGTGGAAAGTGGCTTCGTGTGCTGGTTCAAGTGCATATTTTGCGAGGCATTGCCAAGCTCTATCCACGATGGTTGGTATTTTAAGCATTCTGGTTGTCCCGTCCTTTTTAGGGATGGGGATTTCCCGTAGTCCTTGATGCTTCCAATTTCCACTATTCATTTTCAATAGTTCTTCAAGGTTGAAGCGTTCCTCAAATGAGAGGGATTTCTTACCATCAATACCAGCCGTCTTTTTACCAGCGTTTAGCTGAGATACAAGTCTAATTGCAAGAAATCGAGCCGAGGTGGATTTTAGAATAAGCTTTTGGAGTGACCTAGCTTTCCGCTTGTCTCCAACCTGAACAGCTTTGTACACGCGCTTTTGAAGGCGGAAAAGGTTACTGCGGAATTTCTTCCACGGTAAAGCTCTCCAAGATTCACTAGTTTTGTAACCGTGCCTAATCATTTTCTCTTCTGGAGTTAGTGTATTCTGAACACCTCAGACCAATTACGGTCTGTCCTACCCGAATTGTGGGGATTAATCCGCTCGTCTGGTCTACATGGGGAACGAAAGCCCCTAGACCCACAACTCGTTTTTATTCGTTCCCTCGGAGAGATTGATGAGCCACTGCGTTGCGGGGGTTCCCCCCGTTGTAGCATGTGGCGTTGTTCCGTTAGATGTAGCCAATTCGACTGCTGGATTCCCTGGACTCTTTGCCGTTACTGAAATCAATTCGGCGGGAATGAAGCTCCAGTGAGGTCAGGGGTTTTGTGTTGCGCCCTGCTTGCATCTGAGTCGCTTTTCTAGGCTCGGTTTCATCGTAGGAACTCCCTGTTAGCGCCAGTGTCAACCCGCAACGATCGTCTGATTGCGCCCTGTTCCCAGCTTCACTCTACAAGAATCGAGCTTGTTCGGTGTGGGCAGATGAGGAGTCAATTCTGAGTCTGAATGGCAAGGCTTGCACTTGCATCTGACCGAGAGTTCAGCCTTTAATGACAGTAATCTGCTGTCGGGCTGGATTAGTTATTTACGGACTGACTACCGTGATTCACTAATCAACGAATCGCACGATTTCTGATGCCATGTAGCCGCAAAACCAACTCAAAGTGTCAATATCTTTCTGCAATGCTGCCAAAATCCCCGTTACTACTCGTTCGTTGAGGTTGACAGGTAGATTATCAAAGATGCTGTCTAGGGCTTCTGGGTGTCGCTTGTGGCAATAACGCACCGCAGATTCAATAAGTTTATCGATTTTAGTAGGTTCAGATTGCCCAAATCCCTTTGCACACATGGCACTGCCTCAAAATTTACGTGCTGGAAGACGCGATTTTAACAGAATTAGTGGGGCGATGAGCAGGAGCCGGGAGTACATTTATTATCGTTGATTACTTAAGCAAACCGCACCTAAGTGCGTAGGCGTAGCCCGCCGTAGGCATCGCTTCTAGACGCAATTAAGGCAAGATGAACTTTTGATGGTGTACTATCTGCCTGATCGACAAACAACTCATCGGCAAAAAAGTAGCCGTCCCCTTCGCCATCAATATCTCGTAAAGAGTGATCGCAACACTGCCCGGTAAAACCGTTTGCTGGCAGCAACATCAGCAACCCGTAGATGAACATGGTCAATCAGGCGACCTCGATGGAATTCCATAGTGTTATCTTGCCTCTAAAAATGAGTCATTCTCTGGTCAACCATTGTTCTGGTTGAGTTGCTGCTCAAGCTGCTCATCCCAGAAGGCAGCTTCTATTTTGTGTCCATCTGGATCGCGCACAAAGCAGCCGTAATACGGCTCACTATAGTCGGGTCTGCCACCGGGGGCACCATCGTCTTTGCCTCCTGCCGCTAATGCTGCCTCATAGAAGGCGTGGACTGCTTCTTTTGTAGGAGCAATAAAACCAATGTGAGTTCCATTGCCAACCGTTGCAGGTTGCCCGTCGAAGGGAGTTCCCACCCAAAATTCGGGATACTGTTTGCCATAGGCGATCGCCCCCGGATGCTCCATAAATCGCTTACAGCCCAATGTTGGCAACACAACATCATAGAAGGCGATCGCTCTTTCAAAATCATTAGTACCAATCGAAACGTGCGAGAGAATGCTGGGATTGTTATCCATGTCGGAATCCTCTATCAGTTGAGGTGGATGTGGATGTGCCAGAGAGCCGATCGGTGATTTGCTGCACCCTAACACAACTTGATGAAACGATTGGATTATAACAGTACTAAAGTACTAATCCGACTTGTCTTCTTTTGCCTTTTGTTAAGTTACAAGTTCACCCTGTTAAAAGATTTTTCATTTCTTTTTCAACGGCATCATGGATGCCTGGCGCTTTAAACTGTTGTAAACCCTTAGCCGGACTGAATGTTAGGTTGAACTTCGCGCAACCGACGTTCCAGAAAACGACGCTCACTGTCATTTGTCACTAATTCTAGTGCCCGTGTATAGCTCTGGGTCGCTTCCTCTAATGCTCCAACACGCCGGAATAAATCTGCACGGGTGGCATGAAAGAGATGATAGCTGTCCAGTTCTGGAGCAAGGCTATCAATCAGTCCAAATGCGGCTTGAGGACTGTCTGCCATTGCGATCGCCACTGCTCGGTTCAAGGTCACAATGGGTGAGGGCTGCAAGCGTTCCAACACCTCATAGAGCTGCACGATCTGCGCCCAGTCTGTTTCTTCGGCGCGGGTTGCCTGACAATGGAGGGCTGCGATCGCCGCTTGCAGGGCATACACTCCGGTTCCAAAGAGCAACGCTTCCTCTACCAGAGGTAACGCCTCAGCAATCTGTAGATGGTTCCAACGACTGCGATCCTGATCTTCTAGCAAAATCAAATCGCCTGCCTCATCTAGACGCGCATTGCGCCGCGAATCGTGCAATAACATCAGCGCCACCAGTGCTGTGACTTCAGATGGGGGTTGGGGTGCCAGCAATTGCCGCACCAGTTGCCCCAAGCGAATCGCTTTGATGCAGAGGTCAGCCCGCACGATCGCATCTCCTTTGGTTGCAGCATAGCCTTCGTTGAAGATCAGATAGATGACTGTCAGGACTGCCTCTATCCGGGGAGCGAGATCAGTCGTCTCAGGTACTTTGTAAGGAATGCCTGCGTCTCGAATTTTGCGTTTAGCACGAACTAACCGCTGTGCCATTGTTGCAGTCGGTATAAGAAAGGCGCGGGCAATTTCGTCGGTTTCCAGTCCACCCAACATTCGGAGGGTCAACGCTACTTGAGTTTCCGTTGCCAGTGCCGGGTGACAGCAGGTAAAGATTAATCGCAGGCGATCGTCTCCAATTTCATCACTGTCATAGGTTGGTTCTTCAGTGGATGGAATTAAGCCAGATGCCGCATACCACTCCAGTTTTTCGGTCAGTTTCGTGCGTCGTCGGAGGCGATCGATCGCCTTGTACCGGGCAGTTCGGATAATCCAGGCACGGGGACGATCGGGAATACCGTCGCTTTCCCACTGATTCACTGCCGCTGTAAATGCTGCCTGTGCAGCTTCTTCAGCTACATCAAAATCTCCGACCAGCCGAATCAGAATAGCAACAATGCGCCCCCATTCAGTTCGATAAAGGGCAGCAATTGCTTGAGCCACATCTGTTTTTGGGATTGAAGCCATACCTTTGACAAAAAGACATAAAGAATTTTGGGCAAGGTGTCGATTTGAGCAATTGCCGTTCGACTAACTGATAAAGGGAGATAAGTTCAATTGTACTAAACAAAATTTTTGCACTCAGGTGTCGATTTGGACAATTCCCGTTCGACTTAATCACAAAGGAGGCAACCGATGAAATATTTGCTGCTGATTTATATGGACGAAAACGCCATGAGCGACACCGAGCGGGAGCATTGCTATGGGGAATCTGCCCAACTCGCCCAGGACTTGCATACTCAAGGACAATTTCTGGCGACGGCTCCACTCCATCCTGTTGCAACCGCAACCAGTGTCCAAGTCCGTGATGGCAAATCACTCGTGACCGATGGACCATTTGCCGAAACCCGCGAACAATTGGGTGGATTCTTCCTCGTTAATGCTCAGGATTTGGATGAAGCCATTGCGATCGCCACCCGCATCCCAGGTGCAAAAGTCGGCACCGTCGAAATCCGTCCTGTCATCGAAGTTGTGGGACTACCAGCACAGCCCTGACCGTCCTTAACCGCTTGAACTCAAGGAGAACCCTCATGCAAAACAATTCCAAAATCACTCCCTGTTTATGGTTTGACGATCAAGCCGAAGCCGCCGCTCAGTTTTATACGTCGATTTTTCCCAATTCCAAAATTCTCCACGTCAGTCGATATGGAGACGCTGGACAGGAAATTCACGGAAAACCAGCCGGAGCCGTCATGACTGTCAGTTTTGAACTTGATGGTCAGCCGTTCACAGCACTCAACGGTGGTCCGACCTTCAAATTTAACGAGGCGATTTCCTTCCAAATCTTTTGCGATACCCAGGCGGACGTGGACGATTACTGGCAAAAATTGTCTGCCGGTGGGGATGAAACCGCACAGCAATGCGGCTGGCTTAAAGACAAATACGGTGTCTCCTGGCAAATTATTCCTCGCATTTTGATTGAGTTACTCAACCGCCCCGACGCGGCAACCTCTGAAAAAGTGATTACTGCCATGCTGCAAATGAAGAAGATCGAGATTGATGAACTCAAGCGTGGCGCTGCTGATTAGCGGTTCCTTCAAAGTTGCGCTTTGCGCTAATCAGCACACCCAACCCAATACTTGTCGGGTTTTTGGGAAAAGGGGAAGGGGAAAGAAAAAACCTTTAACCTTTACCCTTTAACCTTTTCCCCAAACCCAATGCCGAGTTGAAAATGCACAAAGCGTGCAGTATTGACACCCAACCCCTCGCAATCTAACTCAAAACCATTCAACAGGAGATTTCACAATGAAAGTCATGGTCTTTGTCAAAGCAACCCAAGACTCCGAAACTGGGGTCATGCCGAGCGAACAGCTTTTAACTGAAATGGGGCAGTACAACGAAGAATTAGCCAGGGCAGGTATCTTGCTCGCCGCTGAGGGGTTTCATCCTAGCTCAAAAGGGGTGCGAGTTCGCTTTTCAGGAACCGATCGCACCGTCACCCAGGGACCTTTCACTCCAGCGCAGGAGCTAGTGGCAGGGTACTGGCTGTGGCAGGTGAACTCAATGGAAGAGGCAGTTGCTTGGGTAAAGCGTTGCCCTAACCCTATGCCAGGAGACTCCGAGATTGAGATTCGTCCCGTATTCGAGGCAGAGGATTTTGGTGAAGTCCTGACACCCGCCTTAAGGGAGCAGTCAGACCGCATTCGCGCTCAACTT
The DNA here is from genome assembly GCF_001712795.1 of Nostoc sp. KVJ20. Lineage (GTDB taxonomy): Bacteria > Cyanobacteriota > Cyanobacteriia > Cyanobacteriales > Nostocaceae > Nostoc. The sequence goes on along the minus strand of NZ_KV757658.1, from coordinate 201,422 downwards.
GAAACGCAGCAGCAAGAGTAACGTCATCAGCAACCCCGCAAATAGACCTCTTGCAAAAGTGCTTTTTGCAAGAGGGGGAAAAGGGTAAAGGTTAAAGGGGAAGGGGACAATACAGAACTTTTTCCCCTTCCCCCTTCCCCCTTCCCCTTTTCCCGACTTATGCAAGAAGTCTAATGATGTTCATGTGCGAACGATCCGCTCATCAAAATGCAGAATCGATTACAAAAGGAGAAATCAATGCAACTCAATTCTTACCTGATGTTCAACGGCAACTGTGAGGCAGCGTTCAAGTTCTATGAACAATGTCTGGGTGGCAAGATGACTATGATGATGACACACAAAGAAGCGCCTTCCGCCGAAAATGTCTCACCGGAATGGCAGGACAAAATCATGCACGCTTGCCTTGAACTAGATGATCGCCTCCTGATGGGATCTGACTGCCCACCAGGATACTTTGAAACCCCGCAAGGTTTCTACGTACAAATTAGCGTTCCTGAAATCGCTGAGGCAGAACGGCTTTTTCACGCTCTAGCAGAAAACGGCAAGGTGAAGATGGCGATCGCGCAAACGTTCTGGTCATCGCGCTTTGGCATGTTGACCGATCAGTTTGGGACACCGTGGATGATCAACTGCGAACAAACTATCTGAGCCTATACCAACATCTGTCATTCGTCCTTTGCCCTTTGTCAAATGGCACTAAGAAAAGCTGAAACCTGGTCAGGGCATGGTGTGGGAGGTGTGGGAGGACGGGGAAGAAGTCTTACCCCCCACACTCCCCACACTCAAAAAGCAAGTTACATCAAGGCTTTGCGATTAACTTAGTGCCATTCGTCCTTTGTCCTTTGCAAATAGCCACTGACCACTGACCAACAACTAACTACACCAGGAGAAACCATGAGTACTCAAATTTTCGTCAACCTACCCGTCAAATATCTCCAGCAATCGATCGAGTTTTTCACAAAACTTGGCTTTCAGTTCAACCCCCAATTTACCGATGAAACGGCCACCTGCATGATTGTGTCCGAAACCATCTTTGTGATGCTTTTGACGCATGAGAAATTCAAAACATTCACGCCAAACCCGATTTGCGATGCCACAAAAAGTACCGAAGTGTTGACGTGCTTATCAGTTGATAGCCGAGAAAAAGTGGATCAGCTGGTTCGTGAAGCCGTTGCTGCTGGTGGCACAACCTACAACGAACCTCAAGACCACGGATTTATGTACGCGCATGGATTTCAGGATTTAGATGGTCACATTTGGGAACTGATTTACATGGAACCCGAAGCAACCCATCCAGTTGAGGCCAAAAGGGAAGGAGCAGGAGTGTAAACCACAACAGAACAACCAGTGGAACACAAATTTGCGAACTCATCAAAACATGAGTACACCCATTCATACAAGAAGATTAAAGATATTTGCACATCACTGAGGTTGATTCATGAAACTCTATGAATTTGCTCCCACACGATCAATTCGGGTTCGCTGGATTCTCCAGGAACTTGGGGTGGAATTTGAAGCAATCTCCATCAACATGCGGGCAGGTGAACACCGTACACCCGATTTTCTCACCATTAATCCCACTGGCAAGCTCCCTGTACTCATCGATGGCGAACACATCATCACTGAATCCGTAGCCATTGCTTTGTACCTCGGTGAGAAGTACCCAGAATCTAACCTGGTACCTACAGACTTGCTTCTGCGAGCACAGCTTTATCGTTGGCTCCTCTTTACTGCCACCGAATTGGAACAGCCGTTATGGCGTATCGCTCGCCACACGTTTATATACCCAGAAGAGTTGAGATTGCCTGCTGAAATACCTCTCGCTCGGCAAGACTTCACCAGTATGGCTGTCGTTTTAGAGAACCATCTGTTGGATCGGCAGTTTGTAGTGGGTGAACACGTCACAGTGGCTGATTTTGTGCTTGCTTACACACTGGATTGGGCGAACGAAGTTCAGCTACTCGCCACTTTCCCCACGCTGGTGGACTACATGGAACGAATGTACAAACGACCAAAGGCATCTGGGCGAATCGCAGCTGCACTTGCAAGTCTCAATCATACCTCACAATGATTCACGATCTGATCAGCCGTTTGGGTATCAGCCAGAGTGAAGTCTGGTAGATATTGTTTTACAGAGACATCCAGGACATCCAGGTTAATTTTTCCAGCTTCTACCAATTGCAGCGCTGCGATCGCTTCTAGACGCAATCATTGTCTAGCAAAAGCCAAGTCACTTCAACGATATCATCAAAGCTGTCAATCTCCTGAACAGTCTTCTTCATCTACCCAATCTTCATCCCAGAGAAGTTCATTGTAAACCTTAGTTGCTTGAGATATTTTTAGGTTGTGAGCTGCTGTCACACAATTTCTTGGTTGCCAGCCAATGAGGGCATATCTTCCATGTAAATGTCTGACAGCATTCTTGCAGTCATTAATTACTGGAATATCTTCTTTGATGTATTTCCGCAATTGGACTCCTAAACGAATTGCCTCCATTTCATAATTTTGAAAGTAGGGTTCTTCAACATCAGGTGTAGAAATCAGCAATGCTCTCACCCAGGCATGATTTTTATAGATAGCCTTCGCTACAACTAAATTAACTTGTTTTGGTGTCCAGTTGCTCCTTTGTAAAAAGTTATCTATTGCTGATTCATCATCTAAATCTATATCTACGTTAGATTCTGAAAGTATTTCCGAAATATCTGTATTTTCTAGGAACAGTTCGTACCATTCTTGAAATGTTTCGGGACTAAATAGTTTTCTGGCTTCTTCAAATGAAATTTTCTCCCATCCAGCATCTGTAACTATTTCGTTACCAGTCTTTGCAATGAACAGATTTTCTTCTTCTACCATCCAAGGGAAGGATGTCTTCTGATGTTTTGTCTTTCGTTTACCCATTAAGCCATTGCAATGTCTATCGTCTTGCCGCCTAAACGTCTACGCACTCAACTTTAATGCTATCGTTGATTATTTGGTAGACTTCTTTACCAAAGAGCAACTCCTGTTTGTGACAGTACGTACACCACAAAAGCAACGTATTCTTTTTTGCCTATATTTATCAGGAGTATCACCCACAAAAATCATCCACCCGGATATCCCGCCAAATGTCAGAAATCTGCCAGCCAGAGTTACCAACAGACTGTACTGGAGGATTGTCAAGGAATGGAATATAGTCAGGTTCTCTTGGAAAAAGAATTGCTGCTGGTTGCTCATCAACTATAAGGGCTGAAGAATTGACGCTATCAGGTTGAAGATTTTGGTCTTCAGCGTGTTGGATTTCCATCATTTTCTTCAGAGTCAGCTTGTCGGATTTTTTGATGATCTTCATATCTATGTATTAAAAGTTTTCATTCACTGCTCTCCAAAAGCATTGGCTGAAAATTTGGATGACAGCAAAATTTGGAGAAATTGGGTGTTAATAATTGCACGGAATAAACAAGATACAGCAAATCTATAGAAAATACGAGTCCCTTGCTGAGGAATTTATCAATTGGATACACATAATGTATTAAATTAGACCTTTTGCCTACTACTTCGATTTATCCTCAACTCCAACCCCAAACGCTGCTCACATACAACAAATAACCAAGACTTAAAAACAGAGTTAGGAAATCCAACCCCCTCACTGAGGTAGCCTACGCGTGATCGCTCTGGTATAGTTGCCACTGTGGGGGTTTTTGCCATAAACGATCAATACAGTTGCAATATAGTTGCGTACCTCTACTAAACGAATGGGCCTTACTGTTCTTACTGTGCACCATACTTGGTTGCTCTGGCAGCGATCGCAGCCTATAAGCGATATGCTTCAATTCACCACGGTTTTATGCTAAACGATATAGTTTTTACCATCCTATTTCACCTATCTGATCTGCATCGTCTGCTACTCCATTGCGAAAGCGTACTTCTAAGCCGTGTTCTGGGTCCCAGTCACACTCATCAACAAAGAAAACTCTGTGATTCCTTGCTGTTCCTGTTATAGTCACCAAAATTTTCCCGATACTGTAACAAATCTTGACCAATAGCAGCTATGAGTGCTGGTAGTAATTTTTGGTGATTCAAGGACGCAACTGCTTTGCTAGTTAATAAAGATAAAACGACAACCAAACTAAATATTAATGCAAACAAAAAAAATATTTCTCATTTTTAGATCCTGAATAGCGGTCGCATATTTTCCTCTAATAATTTGAGTAAACTATAATAACTACCTGAGTTTAAGTGTCCCCCAATCAGCACGAATTTCACGGTCTCTTGTGTCCCTGGGCAAATAACTGAGCCGTATAAATCCACGCTTATTCGCAGACTTGCTTGCCAGGGCATCTGCTAAAAGTCGCATTTTGTAAAGCTTCAAGCATCTCTATGTTTAATAGAAACCAAACGCAAAACGGTTTCATTTTTATTCACCTTTAGCTTTTTTTTAAGTTTTACTTGTGGACGAAATAATTGTATTCCTCTTGATTGAGTTAATACATAAAGTCCTCTATACACTTTTTTAAATTTTTTCAGTGATAAACTCATATATTTTGCTACCTCCTCTTCAGTGATACCTGGAAAAATCGTTCCAGAGGATACCCCTGCTAAACCTCGGACAGCGCCTGCAAGAATTCCATATTTACATTCTGCTGTGTTTTGAGGATTGAGGAAGTATTCTACTGATTGGGATAAAGCACTTAGTTCTTTACGGTTCGCCTTTTCTTCTTTCCAGTAATCATACCAACAACCGTGTACCTGCCAGGGATATCCTAAGCTGTTAAAGAAAACTGAATCTCCGTTACCATTTGTATGATAATAAACAGCTTCCCCACATTTTTTACATTTAGTTGAGTAGGTCTTTGCTTGTACTTTATCCTTTGATTCTTTGCATTGTCTTTCATTACTATTAAGTAAGCTAGATATATTTCCATGAATATAAACACCAACATCTCCTCCAAAACCACAATTACAATCTGAGGGGTGATTTCAAGCATTACATGGCATATTATTAGGGTTTAAAAGGTCAAATACGCAGTAAGAGAGTAAGCGATGTGAATGTTAAAACAGCATCATTGAATGCGAAGTTAATCTATCTCCAATCACTCTTCTTCATCTGTCACATCGCTGAATGCTGAATCATCCACAGCCAAGACTGGTTTGCCCATAGCAGCTTCAATTTTGCCAAGTATCATCCGTTGACGCGATGCCATGAAACCCTCAAAGTCGTCTTGTCGAAGTTTTATTGCATCGATTTGGTGAGTTGCCAGAATTGCATTCATACCTGCATCGTCTAGCTGAACACTGTCATGCTTTTGAAGCTGAACCAGATATTCACTTGGAGCTTTACCACCAATCATGCGATTTGCTTTAAAGGATATTGGGGTTTTGTTGAGGATAGAGTTATAGCGAGATGGGGGAATATCGTTCTTATCACACCAATTCCTGGGGAAAATGTGATGAATATCGAGTTTGCGCTCCTCCCAATCGGTTTCATCCAAATCTCGTATAGCAACTTTCCAGAAGAAGTCTTGAGCACCTTCACGCTGAACTAAGACATTGATCCCTTTGTATGCAGCGCTATTGCGGGAACGTAAAGTACCTAAACGCGTAGGCTGGAAGTTAGCATCTATAACAGTCGAAGGTTCTTCCTTGCCACCCTCAATCCAATCTATAAGTTCCTGAATATCTAGAGCTATACGGGTTTCAACTGCCCCCCCGTACAGTTCACCGAGGATACCACACCAAAACCAACGAGCGATTTTGTCGTAGATTTTAGGTTCAAGCCAGCGATCGCCAAGGAATGCCATGACTACCGCAAGCGGAACAAGTTGGGTACGGTAGGGTAAATCGTTGGTAGAGAAAAACGATTCTTGACGTAGAAATTTAGCTGCTTTCCAGTAACCCTCTGTAAGAGGCTGTTTCCATTTTTGGTAAGCATCTACAGTTAAAGATAGAACGGCTTCGCGCTTGGCAGTCACACCTGTTATTTGCTTGCCAGTTTTTCCCGCCTTTAAGTCTTCCCTTCGTTTATCCCAAGTATGCAGTAGTGTCAATCCTTGAAGAAACTCAGTAGGTTGAACCTCGCGTAACAAACTTTGCTTTCTTAGATGCGGTTGAGTACCTTCGATACCTTCGTGAGCATTACCAAACCATTCATCCCGCAGGTTTACATCATCAATAGCGTAAGTGGCAGTCATGAGTTCAAATACCGAGAGGGAAACACCTCCGGTATTGACTTTCTCAAAGACAAGGCAGACTGCTTCTTTCTTGTTTTCCTTGCTGAGTTCAATGATCGGAATGTTATAGTTACGAAATTCATTCACAACCTGTTTACGGAATTGAGCATATCGCCCGAACTTTGTAACGTCGTAGGCAAGCAATCCCTCCTCCCACTCATCAGAGTTAAGGAGCTGGTTACAAGGAAAGTAAAAGTTCTCATATTCCTTTTCTGGAGTGCTGAGATCCAGCTTTAAATCACGTCCAAAGTTTTCTCGCACAGTGCGATCAGTATCAACGCTAATAATCGCACTTTCATAATGCTCTTTTCCTAATAGGGCTGTTTCGATATCAATGTAGTAATAGCGATGAAGTAATTTTTTCTTGTAGTCACGAGTTTGTACTGGTTGTGTAAACATTAACACTTGCGTTAATGAAGTCAGTCTCTGTTGTCCATCAAGAATCAACTTTTCTAATTTGCTAAGTATTGCTTTTGTTAGCTCTACTCCTTCAATGGGACGCGCTTTGAACTTAGCATCACCACCTGCCTCTAGTAACATGATTGCTCCGACAGGAAAGGCACGAGCAATACTTACTAACAGAGAGCGGATATGTTCATCATCCCAAACCCACCCTCGTTGAAAATCGGGCAGTTGAATTTTGCCAACTACGATATCGTTTAGTAAAGTGGCTAGACTTGTCTTGGTAGAATCAAATGTAGACATAAGATGTTACTTTAAATATTTAAATTCCAGGAATTCGACATAGTATATTTCTTGTAACCAAGCTTTCAAATTGCATTTGCAAAGCAATAGCCGTTACTGGGTCGTTTAGTAATACACCAGCTTCGATATTGCGCTCGTGAGCCGCTTCTGTAAAATTGGCGGATGTCACAAGCACACGCTGCTTATCTACAACAACACACTTGGCGTGTAAACAAGCTTTTGATTCCACACCCACCATCAGCGATCGCGGATCGTGAAACACTTCAGGTAGTCTTTTTCCTGGCCAAATATCTTGGCGAAAACTACTGGCAAACTCCCGTAGTAAAGTAGATGTTGGTACTTCATTATTGTGTGGTCGATTAACGTTAAGAAACATTCGCACATTTAATTCTGGGTTAAAATCCATGCGTTCTGCCAGCACCATAAATAACTCTCGTGCTTTTTGTTTTTTATCAATAGCAAAACTAGAAATGAGAACGCTTATTTTGGCAGTGCTAAACAACTCGCGCACAACAACCCCAGTGTCACGGCTTTGAGAACCAGCAATTTCTGGGCCAGTCCAAACCAAATCAACGCGATCGCTTACTGCTTGGGATGTACTTCGTTCTTCTGCCAGCAGTCGCAGCGTATAAGCAATATGCTGAGAATGTACGCCGATGACATTGAGGCGGTTGAGTTCATCAACTATGTCTCGATTTAAAGCCGCAGGGATGTAGTTAGCTACATTGGATATAGAAAAGGGCGGGGAAAGTCTGCCAGTTTCTAAAGCTGCTGCCAAATTAACAAGGACTGGACGACTGAGGTTGAGAAAACCCATTAAACAAGTACCTGATCTGGAAAGAATTCTGCTCCTAGTCCTTCAACAGTAGCCACAACTAATGCTCTATCGAGAAACTCATTGCGGCGTTCGCAGGAAGTTTCCGCGATCAGTAGGCATCCGTGACAAGCAGATCCGTGTAAAAATCTTTCCTCTTGTACGTTGTCTGGTTGATGTTGAGCGCATACTGGATCGTTAGAGCAAAGTTTTCCCAACTCTAGGGCAACATTCAAATGTTCTTCAAGTTGATTTCCTACTTGTACAAGTCCCCCTAAAGTCCCCTCAGAACCGGGAGAACCAGTATATAAAAGGATGCCATAACCTGCATCACTGGCATAGATGCGTTCACGAATTGAACTAGCTGCATAACCACACTCCAAAGACACTGCTGTAATTAAGAGGTGTGATAGGGAATGGAGCATGATATAAGGAAGTCCAGGGAAAATGGCTTTTTCAGGGGGAATGCCTTTGCGATCGCGCCAGACATTGAAACCCCTTTCTAATTTTTGCCCCTGTTGTTTAACAGCCTTCCGTTGCTGCCAATCTTTAACAGCTTGTTTGTTGAAGGCAATAAACACCCCTTCGCCTTTATTCTCAATCGCAGGCACCCATTGACGTTCAAAATCCAAATCAGCACGCCGCACATTAATGCTTAAATCATCAATTTCTCCTTCAATATTAGGGATGGATGCCTCAAAACGGGTAAAGCCAACTTGGGCAATCACTTCTCGCAGACGATGCACCAACACTACCTGTTCTATAAATGGCAATAGTGCAGGATTGAAATTATCTAACTTGCGTTTACTAGCGTAAAACTCGTCATTAGAAGTACCTATTTCTGCTGAACAAGAAAGTAAGGCTTCAATTTCTACTTGTTTGATGGTTTTAGAATCGCTGCTTCTTCCACTTTGACGGCGTTGAATTTCTGCCCAAACCACCTCTGCTCCAAATTTAGTTAAGTCAGCATACTTAGGATTCCTTTTCAGATTTTTTTGCACTTCATCTAAGTCTTCCAAATATTCCAAATCCTGTAAGTAATGGCGATCCACTACTTTTTTCAATTGCTCATCAGCATCTGGAATCGAAATCACGCTGAGGGTTTGAGCAAAATAAGCATTACTAGCAGAACGTACCAAAAGACGGTTATGTTCTGGTTCGTTGGTTTGGACAATATTACCTGATTTATCTGGGACACAGACCCAACATGGTTCCTGAGCTTTAGCACCCAGCCAAGGACGATGCCCTTGGCATTGTCCGAAAACTTTGGAATTTTTGGCTTTAGCTATGGAAAGTGGACGACGGGCTTTTTTACAGCCATCACAGCGCACAAAAATTTCTTCAAAGTCATTGCCAGAGCCACCTTCATCTAGCCACAGTTGTCCCCGACAGGTGGTTTTAAAATCATTATGGGCAAAGGCGTACCAGTCTATATCGCTCAGATGTCCATTTATACAAGCTTGCACAAAGCGGACTGGTACGTATGACACGCGCTGTCCTTCAAATTTTGATCCCTCCTTGACTGTTCGCCAGTTAGCTAGGGGACGGGTACGATAATCTTTCCCGTTGAAGCGAATGGTTTGATCGACTTGAGCTACAAACCAAGCAGGAAAAATAAATGCATCCACACCAGTGAGGGGCATATTAGGGTCTGAAGTCTCTCTTGGTGGACTAAATAGTTCGATATTCTTAACTTGCAGCATTTCGCAAACTTTATCTTTCAAACGGTCTTCACGAATAGGCTGCATTTCGCCTTTCCAGTAGGTCAATCCCCCAATTACTACCGAGTATTTAGGTAAATCTACCATCGCTCCTGGGCCAAAGGTTGATAAAAGCTGGCTTTGGCGGATTTCTGCTTGTGGTTTTATTTTATTATTTGACTTCTTCATTAAACCTCTTCCTCTATTTCTAAACCAACAGGGTCACGCACAAAAAGTTTCACTACTGGCTCGACATCTCGCAAGCTGCGTTGGGCTTTGAATTTTTGCCGATCGCTACTTTCTTTGTCCGCCTTGGGGTCAAGGGCATCAAGTAGTAAAGGGGCTGCCATCTCTATTTCATTGCGTTGATATTGTAGGCGTTGGTCTTGCACGGCAATATGTTGCCATGTATCTAAACGGTCTATAACTTGTCGCCGGATTTCTTGACGCAGACTTTCGGCTTCATCGGCTTTTAAAGGGCTATGTCCTTCTGCACGTTTAACGATCGCATCCACCACAAAATCTAAAAGCAGGCGATGTTGGCTAATTTGAGCAGCACCTAGAGGCGCTGTCATCTCTGCATTACCTAATCTGGCAAGGGCAACGGTAACACCTGATAAACCCCGATCGATGGCGCGGGGTGAGAAGGGAGTAACGCTACTTGCTTCCACTGTGCGGTAGAAAGTATCATGCCAGATTTGAAAACGTTCGTAGTGAGAGCGATCGCGCGGTCGGTGAATGTTGAGTAAGGTAACGACTAAACCAGGTTTTTCAGCTTCTCGACCGACGCGGCTGGTGGCTTGGATGTATTCGGCAGTGGTTTTCGGCTGTCCTAAAACTACCATCAGCCCTAAGCGCGTGATATCTAGCCCTACGGAAATCATGTTAGTTGCTAGGGCAATATCAACTCTTTCTTTCTCATGAAAAGGTAAAGCTAGACGACGTTTGGTATTAGCAACTTTGTTAGTGCTGATGCGAGAGGTTAATTCTTCTGGTTCATCATCAATTTTGCGATCGCAAAATAAGCTAAACGGTTCTTGGTAGCGACGGCGATCGCCATAATGACTCAGGCGGGAGTTTACCTCATCTTCCACTAGGCGGCGACTACCACCCAATTCCCGCAGGGAATTAAAATAACCTAGCAGTGTCATATAAGGGTCAGCAGGATTATGCGGATTTGTTTTTCCGCCGGCATCTTCCCAAGCTTGTTTAGCTGCTCCCAACAGGGCTAAGTATGCTCGTAACAGAACTACTTTAAGGCTGCGTCCTTGGGCTACAACTCCGACATAAAGCCGTCCCGGTGTTTTAGTAATTGGTACGGTTTCGGCAAAAAAGGAGTCGTGGCGATCGGGCCCAGGAGGCGGAAAAATATCTACCTGGCTGTGACTAAACAAAGCTTGAATTTGGCGCTCCGCACGGCGGACTGTAGCAGTGGAAGCAATAATCTTCGGTCGGATAGTTTTATCATTGTGCGTCACACTACACAGAACATCGATAACCGTTTCGTATAATCCCACCATTGTTCCCAGAGGCCCAGAAATCAAGTGCAATTCGTCTTGAATAATCAAATCTGGTGGAGGTAAATTTTTGTCTAAGGCTCGACCTTTGGTTTTAGCATCAGCTGGCCCAGTGAATCCTACTTTTTCATCAAAATGAGTTACCTTGCCAAATAGCGCTCCAGTTTGACCAACCCAAGGCAGATTCGCAAATTTATCAACGGTGGAAATTATGAAGCAAGGAAGCCGTCGATAGATTTGTTCATCTACGGCAACGATGGGTAAGGGGTTGTTGCCTTTAAATATACAAGCAGGTTTACCATCTGCGTGTTTTTTCCGATTGTCGCAGATTACCCGCAGGTCAGTAGGTGCATCAGCAAGTGGTAAAAGTTGAAACGATCGCGCTTTCAATTCCGTGCCACACCAAGGACACCTTTCTAGGGGAATCGGCTTCGGTTTATGAGGATAATGCCGATCAAATTCTTGAGTCCGCGCCCAAGCTGAATTATCTTTGTCGCCTTTTTTACCCATTTTATTGGGTGTGGCACCCTGCCCAACCCACAACCCAATCTCAAAGGGATGCTTACCTAGTCTAGGATTTTGCTGACGTTCTAGTTCTAAGGCACAGACGAGGGTTGCAGCTCTTTCCAATTGGTCTAGGGTCAGGAGGCGCAGAGTGTAGCGCATGAGAACGCTGACACCAGCAGAGTGGATACTAGGATCGCGCAGACGACGCAGCACCAGAGTGAAGGCTGCCAACCCTAAATAGGCTTCGGTTTTGCCGCCACCTGTGGGAAAGAACAGCAAATCTACTATTTCCCGATCTGGATGTTCTGGTTGAGCAATGCTCAGGATGTTCAACAGCAGAAAAGCTAGCTGGAAAGGTCGCCACTTCGGTGGTGAAAAGTCTTCAGGGGATTTGTCTGGATTATCGTGAGTTAGGCGTTGTCTTCTGGCAGTTGCTAAGGCTTGGTTAGCAATTTGAAAAGCTTCTAACACCAGAGGATCGTCTAAAGCTTGTAATCCGGCGGCTATGCGTTGCTTAATCCTGCTAGCTGTGGTTAATAATTCACTAGCAATTTTTCTCTGGTGCGGTTCAGTAGGGGCTGCGGCTTGCTGTTGGGCAATCCAGTCAGTATATGCAGTCACCATTGGGTAAACCATCTGAGAGATTGTTGCCGCGTCTTTTGCCTTAGCCAACGCTTCCATGCCTAGTTCTAGCCCCGGAATTTCTGCTGGTTCTACTCTGGCCACCTCTGCTGTGGGCATCCAGTTAGTACGAATTTCTTGACAGATATGATTCGAGCTAAGGATAGTAATAGCAGAAACGTTGTGTCCAACAGCATATTCGCAATCGTTGCGGTATTGCAGGCTTGACACCGCTTCGTCTCTGTCTTGGCTGTTTTGCCCCCGCAAGTTTGGGCGGGATACAAAAGCGTCAGCTGTGCGGATGGTGAGGCAGGCTTGAAAAATAAAACTGATGTCGTGCTTTTGGTTGGGATTGTTGCTGCGGTAGTTAACTAAGAATACTGAAACTGAACGCGTACCAACAGGGAGTTTTTGTTGAGGTGATGAAGCTACAGCCCGATTTGACACAAATAACTTTAAGCCGTTGCTGTCTGGAACTTCAATCTGAATTTTTCGCTGATTTCCCAGCAAGGAAATAGGCATACTAATGCAATGAGGAGAGCGTTGCCATAATTCTTGCTTGGCTGACTGGGGATTCTCGCTATCATCTAATTCTGTTTCGCTTTCAAGAAATTGGTAGTCACCCCACTGCACAGTTATATTCAGTTCTGTGGTATTTTCTAGTAGAAGAAAGCTCAAGCCAATGGAAGAAGGAAAGTGAGCTTTACGGGCTGAGGAGGCTTCGGGAGCATTGGCATCTTCATTAGTATCACTGCTACTAAGTTGTTCGAGTGTGTCGTCTGCTGTTTCGTCCGATCGCACTTCAACAGGCGCTCCAAAAGGTACTAAAAAACCTGTAAGATACCACTTAGAAGGAGCTTGGGTGAGGATTTCTTCGGCATATTCAACATCATCAGGGGTTGGCCCCACCAAGTCTAGTTGCATGGCGCGGATTAGATGCGATCGCACTTCGGCAGATGTGGTCATAATGAGGGCAGGGAACAGGGAATAGGGAACAGGGAACAGTAAGTGTTCATAAATGATTTAGGATGGCTATGCTTTTTTGGGAATTCATCGGTATAGCTAACGTTGAACCTGTCACATAGAAGTAGAGGGAAAATCAGGAATAGTTAAAGTCGTTTCCGTCGCCTTGCGAGATTTTGCTACTTTTTTAGTATTCCCTTTTGCCTTGGATTTCTCAGCAGCTTTACCGCCTAAAATTTCCGCTTCGGCGCGTTGCTGGTTGAGTTCGAGTAAACGGGCTAATACTTCGTCGTGAATTTCTTCTGGCCAACGGTAGCGCCAAGGCTTTTTCTTCTGGCGTTTGCTGGTGTTTTCGTCGTCTTCTTCGTCTTCGTAGTCAAGCAGGAAGGTGCATTCTGTGGAAATATCTGTCCAGCCGTAAGCATCAAGGACAGCGCGATCGCATTGGGCGTGGAGTAAGCGTAGTTGTAAAATATCAGGGTGGCGTTCGTCGGGATCGTGGAAGCGGTTGTATGTGTCGGTGAGTCCCTGGTTGTTGCGAACCATTAAGGCGGCGCGGTATTCGTAGTAGGTTTTACCTACTGCTTCTAGGGCGGCGTTGGTTTCCCAATTTTCGGGGAAGGGGAAGGTTTCAAAGCAATCTGAGGGGGTGTAACGGAGGTCATCTTTCATGGATGAACCCAGAAACCTAGCCCAAATTTCGTGAGGACGAGATTGTAATGTCGAAAATGCAGAAAAACTATCAATCGCAATAACAACAAGTGAGTCAGAATAAACTATTTTATTAGGTAGAAAAGTGAATGAACCATGCTGACCAACACGAGAAATTACTAATACACTCTTAAGAGGAGCGATCGCTTTATTTCCTTGTTGGTTTCTTCTTCCAAAAAGCCACCACTGACGGCTATAGCTTCCTGGCTTATTCTTTCTTTCTGGGAAAACTTTTTCTTTGACTATCCCATATAAGTCAGGATATTCTCTGGCTTCAGCTTCACTCATTTCTCCAAAATTAATTACATAGCGATGATGGATATGGGTTGGGCTAGTATTTACTTCTTCCCCACCCATGTAAGGAAAAATTAACTCTGCATTTTTCTTATTTTTTTCAATCAAACGTTGCATTTCTGCAATAGGTGTTGCATCAGTATTGGAATCATCAAATGTAAAACCCATTCCTAATACGATGCTACCCTGAAAGCTTTTTTCAGCATTTACCAATAACACTTTGGGATTTTCATTACCACCAGTATGAAATAGAAACGCAGAAATTAAGTTAACCTCTCGTCCATCTAGCAATTTTCTATTTTCGTATTGACCCTTAAAAACATGAATAACACTCACAACAACCGCCGCTAAACCCGGCCACTTCATCCGCTTTTGAGCATTGTAAATTGCACCACCTTGCTCACAGATATATCTCAAACCTGTGCTGCGAGTATCTCCTTGGGCAATAGTATTTGTGGCAATTAATCCAAAACATCCAGATTGACGTAAAAGGCTAAATGCTCGTCGGAAAAAATGCGCCACTAAGTCACCATTGCTATTTGTTTCAGGATGTACAACAGGCAACCAATCTCTATAACCATCACCGAATACTGTACTAATACGTTTACCACCCAAAAAAGGTGGATTACCAACAATCGCATCAAATCCCGGATTCTCCCTACCAAATACTTCAGGAAATTCAATCTCCCAATTAAAAACCGGAACTGGTTTCTCACCAGACCGCAACTCTGCACAAATCCGCCTAACATCTAAATCATCTTCCTGATTTTTCTGCCATTGATAAAACTTCAACCATGAATTATCACGCTCATCTTTTCTCGCCTTGTCCTTATCTTTGGCGAAAAATGAAGCAATAACTAAATCCCCTTTTAGCCGAATATTCCCCAACTCTGTTTCTATATTTTCGTAAAAATCGCGTTTGGCTGCATAATCATCTTCATCCAAATTGTGAATTCCATTGCGATAAAACTTCGCTTTCTCCATTGCTAGATTAAACAAAGGTAAGTTTGGGTCTTTATAAGTCTTGTCTTCATCCCAATTAAACGTTTGAATTTGTTGAGAGGTTAACCCAACTAAAGAATCTCCCCATTTCAACGCATGGTCTAAAAAAGTAAAAGGATGAGCTTTCGCCAAAGTCGCCAGCCACAGCGATAATTTAGCCAAATTCACCGCAAAGGGGTTTTTATCCACACCATACAAACACCGTTGCGCTACTAATCGCCGCGCATAAAGTAATGGTTCTTCATCAATTGGAATTTCAGGTAATACGTTTTGCTTATTCCACGCTTCAACTAATTTATCTGCCAACTGACGACAACTTTCTACCAAGAATGCACCCGAACCCATCGCCAAATCACAAACTTTCAACTCTAAAATCTGCTCTGGTGTGGGGTTTTCTCCCAAAGCCGATAAAATCGGTCTGAGAGTTTCTTTAACAATCGGCTCAGTCAAAGCACGAGGCGTATAATGAGAACCACTACGCCGCCGTTCTTCCCCCGGTTGCAAATACAGAGAACCCACAGACATTAAACTCGGCGTTTTCGGTGATACCTTCCGTCCTAAAGCCGCCACTACATCCTCTGCTGTCCTCGCATCCTTTAACTCTGTTAGGGATTTACCAGTAATTTCGCAACCTGCAACATCCTTTAAATATTTAGCCCGTTCTCCCACCTTAGTTTTGAGAACTTCCTCAACGCTGACAACAACTGTTACCGAAGATTTAGAACCTTTGGGTTTACTCCAAACACCGATAGCAGGACTACTTGCTCTTTCTACCTCGTAGCCCATAATTGCGGTATAAACGGAACCAATTTGTTCAACATCCAGAGAACGGTAAGACAGACGTTCTCCATCCAGTACCAGCAACCCTTGCAATACCCTGTGAATTACCCCGTCTGAAACGCGAGGGGGTTCAAGACTTTCCCCTGTTTGATATTCTGTAGACTGGAGACGACCTTCTAAAAACGGATATTCATCTGGGTCAAATAGTTGCCCATGACGAGCAGGTAAGTACAAATCAGCATGACCGCCGCCGTCGTAAACCAAACGGAACAGACTCAGCAACCATGCCCAAGCACCATACCTCTGATCCATTGTATCTGGGTAGTTGCCTGCATCTTCTCGCAAGCGCTCGTAAAGTCCACTAACTGAGTAGTAGCGTGTATAAACTGCATCTTGAGACATCAGTCCCCGATCTTCAGCGTAAAGCAGAAACACTAACCGCAGCAAAACAGTAATCAGCCCACCGTAAATATGCTGGGGTGCAGTCGTGGCAATATCACTTATTAAGCCGCTTTTAGTAGTTGCATCTGCTATTTGGAAGCCGCGCAGTAAATCCCATAATGCCTCTAATACCTGCTCTGCAAGCTTAATAGAGACATCGTTTTGATATTTGCGGCTTTTTTCCAGGATTGCAGACAAACGGCGATCGCTAGGGACATTAAACAGTCGGTCAGCCGAGAGTAACATTTCCATTGCACCCAAAATCAGCCGCCCAGATACCTCACACATTGCCTGTACAGGAAAAGTCAGGTGTCCCGATGACTCACCAAGTGGTGCATAAACCAAACGCAATTCTGTACCGTTGCACAATAGCCCAGTATAAACTTTCGTTTCTTTCAAAAGCCGCTCAAACTTAGACTGGGGGCTGGCGTGCCAACCAGTAGATTTACTATCCTCCGCGCCTGCATTGTCCAGTTCAGTACCATCAGGAAGCACCTGTACCAACATCATCCAACCGCCATTTGGGTCGGGTACAGCATACGTGGGGGTCAAAACTTCGTTGTAATCTGGGAGTGCGATCGCAAATTCTTCTGGACTGGCAACTAAATCTTCTGCCTGCCAACCTAAAACATTGATCGTAAAAGCAGGAAAGTCGTCAATTCCAAAGGTTTCCTTGCTATCACCGGGCAGAGGTTCACGTCTGGCAACTGTAGCGAGTGTTTGTTGCAGTTCCACCACATTGCGATTAACCACAGCTTGGGCTGCTGACAATGCCGGCGGAGACACCACCAACCCCACAGGCTGGAGAAAGCCCAACCATTCTTTATGTAAGCGAATTTCTGGATCGTTTGCCATTGTTTATACTCCCTCTAGCCGGAAATCGGCCATAAATAAATTACGCCGACTGGCTCAACCCGCACTGCTTTCACTTTGTAGGCGGCTTCAATTCGGGCTGGTTCTGAAATTAGTTCGGTTGCGATCGCTTGAAGGCGTTTTTCCCAATGGCGACGGTCTGCATCCAATTGGCGCTGTTCTTCTATGAATGGAAGAGACAACTGCACTACCTTAGATTCTTCCTGACACTTGAGAATTCGCGTCTGCTGTTCCTCCAGAATGTTCTTCATCTCAGCAGCTTCTTTAGTACCCCGATTGGCCAGCTTTTTCTCAGCACTTTCAGCCAAAGCTGTAGCGCGGCGTTCCAGATGGGGAATTAATTCTGCTACATCTTGTGCAGCACTTTTTTTCAGTCGCTCTTTCACCGCTTCTGTAACTTCCAGCAAGTGAGGGGAAGCTAGGGAATTTTCGAGTAATTCCAGTACGTTGTCTTTCTCGCCTTCTCTTAAAGGCTGAAGTTTTTTGCGTCCCCGACTGGTTGGGTCTGACCACTCTGCTGCGACTGCAATTACCTGATCGTGCAAGCGAGAAGCCCGTTCACCATACAGAGCCAGCCGTCCCAGTGCAATCACTTTTGGCATTGGGTCATTAGTCAGACAAACACAAGCACGAGTTAATTCATCATGCAAGAAACCCTGAGCTAAAAACCTGCTCAGTAAACGCTGGACAATTCTGTGTTCTAAATGCAGATGAACTACATCCCCATCTAAAGAACCAGGATCTCGAAAGACTACAGGGCGAATCGGTGCTTCTTTCCGCCATTCCCAAGGCTTTTGTCCGATTTTTCGAGGTGTTCTCAGGGTATCAAGTGTAGTTGACCATGTTGGATCTGCACCAGTACGCTGGTCGAGAGCCGGAATTGTCCAACGCGCAGTTACAGGATTGTTAGCAACTTCATTCACATCTACAGGGGCAAGTGTTGGGACTCCCAGAATTTCTAAAGAAGCAGAGATGGCATTACGGAAGTGATTGTCATCTAGTCCCAACCATTTCCGCGATGCTTGCAACATTTCTTGTAAATTCTCTACTTGTTTAGTCAAATCCTGTTGGCGGAGTCTGGCTTGCTCCAGTTCTTCATTAATTACCTGTGTGTTTACTGTTTCCTTGTTACTGAGTTGCTCTGCTTTATTAATAGAATCGGCAAGATTATTTACTTCTTGGTGGCAAATCCCATTAGCCAGTAACCGCGACACATTTCTTTCAACTACTGGTGCAAGAGAGCCAAGTTCTTGTTGAATCGTGGCTGTTTTCCGCACCAGTACGTCCAATACTTTGTCTTCTGTGCGTTGTGGTAAAACAAAGTAATAACAATGGACAACAGGCGATCGCTGTAATTTGCGGTCAATCCGTCCATTGCGCTGTTCCATCCTCGATGGGTTCCACGGCACATCAAAATGGAACAAATCAGCACAGTTGTTTTGCAGGTTCACCCCTTCTCGTGCTGCATCTGTGGCAATCAGGATACGCAGGGGATGACGTGCTGGATCAGCGTTAAATGCACTTTTAATCGCTTCGCGGCGTTCTTCTCCAATGCCCCCATGAAATACATCTATGCGTTCATGTTCACGGTTAGAGCCTGCGATCGCTGTTTGTAATTGCTGTTGTAAATAACGTTTAGTATCTGTATATTCTGTAAAGATAATTACTCGCCTTTCTAACCAAGCAGCATTCGGTTGACCCAAATCGGGACAAAGATTTTGGCGAATCCACTCCACAAGTTGTTGAATCCTTGGATCTGGCTGGTAGCGAGAGGAATTCGCTACATCTGCCATTTCATCTAAAATTGCTAATTCACGCGCTGTTTGTCCGGCAGCCTGCATACTAACTGCTGCCATTTGAGCATCTTCTTCTGCAATTACTTCCTCTTCGGAGAATTCAGCCCGTTCGTCATCTGCACCAGGGGATTCAAACAGCAAAGGTAGACTGACTTGATGTATCGAAGTCCGGTTCGCCGCTTGCTTTTCTATCCCCGTTCGATGCACCTTTAAAGTCCGAGCAAATGCCTCAATGGAAGACAAAAGACGCTTTTGTAGTGAAGTGATTACTAACATCGCCGTAGTCTGAGTAGACTTTGCTGCATCTTTAAGTCGTTCCTCACGCAGATTGCGATATTGTTGCAGCAATCGGGATAATTTGAGTTCGGGCGCGTCTTCTGGCAGGTTATCAATAACTATAGGAAGAACGTAGCGTTGGGGAAACTCTTCTCCGATCTCCCGTAAATCTTGCTTTAAACGCCGCACCATTACAGTGTCCAGCAACTTGCGATTACGAACGGGTACTCCTCGGCAGAAACGCTGGGGATCAAGGATTTCTAGCAAGGCAGCGAAGCTGTTGGAATGTCCATTGTGGGGAGTGGCAGACAAAAACAGCTTGTGTTCAAAACGCGGTGCTAAGTCTCGAACAGTTTTGGTAAGTTGGGAATCAACCGCATACTTGGCACCACTCGCAGGTGCAGCATTGTGAGCTTCGTCAAGAATGAGCATGGATGCAGCTGCAAAATCACCAAGCCAGTCCCGTAATGGTGCAGCATAGGTTTCATCTCGTAGCAAAGCGTGGGAAATAATGAACCGAGTGTGCGTCATCCAAGGGTTAATTCCATAACCCCTTTCTTGACGACGGGCAGCAATAAACTCACGGTCAAGAATCATAAATGTAAGTCCAAAGCGACTTTCCATTTCCTCTTGCCACTGACGCACTACTGACGGCGGACACGAGATAACGACTCGCCTAACCTTTTGCCGCATCAGCATCTCACGCAGTATCAGCCCTGCTTCTATGGTTTTGCCCAGCCCTACATCGTCCGCAATAAACAAACCGACTCTCGGCATCAGCAAAGCTTTACGTAGCGGCTCTAATTGATAAGCTTTGACTTCTATTCCCGCACGGTAAGGCGCTTGGAAAAGCTTGGCATCTGTGGAAGTTACGCAATTCCACCGTAATGTGTGCAGGTAAGCAGAAAACAGACGCGGATTATCAAAACCTCGATTCGCTATCGATTCCCATGATGTCGCTCCTACGATTTTGGCATCTATTTCCCGTTCCCACAGGACTTCTAGCGATTCTCCTAACGCATCATCTTCTAAACAAGAAAGGCTAACTTTTGTGTCTTGCTCTGGAGACGGTTTCGACACAACTTCTTCTACAAGATATTGCCGCGATCGCACGCGCACAATCTGTCCAGTTACAATGTCAGTCACTCGTGTCTTCCCCCTTGTAACTGGACTGGTATTCTCCCTCCCATGACAATTTCACTCCCCTAAACCCTTATGTCTAATGACTGGTTGGACTAGAGTGCTAAGAAAGCAACTATGCTTTTTTTAAGTAGCAGGTATAAAATAGTTTATTAATCTATTCGAGTCTTAGCACCTGCTACATCTTATGAAGTATTTTTATATACGGCTATATTATTTA
The DNA here is from genome assembly GCF_001712795.1 of Nostoc sp. KVJ20. Taxonomy (GTDB): domain Bacteria; phylum Cyanobacteriota; class Cyanobacteriia; order Cyanobacteriales; family Nostocaceae; genus Nostoc. The sequence goes on along the minus strand of NZ_KV757658.1, from coordinate 180,856 downwards.
GCTAATTATCAAGAAAATTTTAAAGCTTTTATTTGATAAGCAATTTACAAATTATTTTTCTCAGAAGTCTTACGTAGATTAGTTTTAAAACCCAGGTAAACACTAAAATTTTATAGTAAAAATACTTACTTTTTTAGAGTAAGCGATATTTTGTTGTACGACTTTGAGATAGCTTCCTTGCAGTAGCGATCGCTTTATGGTTTCTGATGAAAATTTCTGTACTAATTTTGTACAATTGCTCCCAAAGTGCCATTGATCGCACGTAAATAATCAGATGGAGATAGCAGAAGCAGCATACCTCGCATTCCACCAGAAACAGTAATCTGCTCAAATAGAGTTGCCGTTTCATCAAGGTAAACTGGATAAGCTAATCGGCATTCAAGCTGCAACATAGGTGATATTGCCTTTGTTTTGGATTTTTCGATGCCACTTAATCACTAAATCGCCTTGATTCAAAAGCTTATCTAGTAGTGATTTTAATTCATCTACTGATTTGAATAAGCGATGAGCAATATATTCTTTACATGAGTGCCAGACTAACTCGATAATGTTGTAATCAGGGCTGTAAGTAGGCAAGAATTCTAAAATAAAATTTGGAAACTCTTGAGATATTTTAGCTAGAACATCTTTGCGTTTATGAAAACTAGCATTATCTAAAATTAAAATAATTTTCGGCCCAAATTTCGCAAAATCTTCAGAACGGTTCCCTTTACTTACCCATTCTTGTTTTATTAGTTCATTTAATTGTTGTAATTGCTCATAAAAAATATCTGCATTTCCCTTTTTTACAAAAAAGCATACACGTTTTCGGTCTAATTCTCGAATTGCTCCCATGACATTAACACGACCACAACGCCGTTGTCCTGGAACATTCTTGCGTTTTCCTTTTTTACCCCAACCCTTACGACGAATCACACGTAAACTGAACCCGCTCTCATCCCAAAACCATACCTGTAAACGCTCTGGTTGTTCTCTTGCGATTGTTAAATATTGAGTCAGCTTCTTTTGAAAATTGGCTCTTTCAATTGGATTTTGTTTATCTTCTAAACCATATTTAGACCAGATATAACTATACTTTTTTCGCTTTAATATCCTCCTCACCTGAGAGCTACTTAAATCAATTCCTGTTTTCTCTGTTAAATATGTGGCTAATCTTTCTGCCGTCCATCTGCCGAAGTCGTAGCCTAAATCTGATGGTTCTTGGTCAACAGTTTTTAATAATAGTTCAATATATTCAGGAGTCGCTTTTCGGTAATGTTCATACTCTCTTTTATTATGTATAGTTTCTAGATCATCTGGATCGCCGTGCATACACCAATATGCTACTGTTCTGTGTGAACAGCCTAAAAATTTAGCAATTTCGTATTGAGGTTTTCCATCATTCTGTAGGAGAATAATGAGAATTCTTTCCCTGACGTGTGGTTGCTCGCTATCTTTTAGAGCTTGCTGTAGCTTGCTGATTTGTTCTGGTGTTAAAAAGTTCTTGGCTGGCGGCGGCATAGTTGCTTTTCAACGGCTTTCTCTTCTTATTATGCAACTTAAGTGCCGATTAGCTTAGTCTTTTTTACTAGCTAAAGCTGTTACACACCCACGGATATATCCTGTTAGTGGCTGGACTTCCTTGAGGGCAACTGTCTCAACCTTCCGGTTCCCTGAAATCCGCAGAATATTACTATTATGTAGATGTGTAATGAAGTTGACTGCCTTCAGCAAGAATTTCTCTGTTTATATCGACTGCCAATTTTATAAATACTTCGCAGGTTTTGAGCATTTCGTCAAGTTGCTCTTTTGTCGCTCGAACACTAAATATTTAAAATCAGATATTAGTTATTATTTCTAGAAATTGTTTTTGTAAATTTATTAATTCTAATGATTTTGATTCTAAGTTTGTAAATAAAACGCTTGGCTGATTAGCTTTTGTTACCATAGTAATTATTTGCTCTTCAGCATTATTTTTTTTCAAAATATGGTGAATTAAATCACTTTTTGATTTATTGTATCTTTGAATTTCTGTTTTTTGTACTAAAAACAATGGATATACAAAGATACCTTTTATAAGGTTTAACATATTTGCAGGATTATAACTATTGATAAGGGAATTAATACCATACTTATTAAAACCAAAATATAAATCTCTTTCTTGTAGATAAATATCCTTATATATACTAATTTTGGTAGCCTCTATTAAAGCTGTTTTAATATTATTTACATCATCAAGTAAATAATGACAAATTGCTAATCCTAACCTGAGTTCGGGATAATAAATCCTCAAAACCCTTGAATTATCGTTGTTCGGTCTAAAGCTCTGCTTTCATCTATTGTCAATAAGACATATTGCTGAGATTAGTTTCATTTGTGAACCTTATTGACAAAATGATTCCACTTTTATCCCTGCTTTGATCAATTCCAGTTTTATTCAATCCTGACAAAATAAGCTTTTTAGCTTCTGGCTTAACCCGAACTCAGGTTAATCCTAAGTAAGTATAAAAAAGTCGCTCCCCTTTTTCAAAACAATTAGCCTTAGTAAAACTATCCCTGGCATCGTTAATCAGAATAGACTTTTGTTCATCATAAGAGCTAGAATTACACGCCTGAAGAAGTGTTTTCCAAGCAGCATTAAATTCTACTTGCGTTAAAAGGTCAACTTTACTTTCAATAGATTCTATTAGCTTTAAAGATTTAGCTATTCTTATGGAAATGCCAACAACTCCTTTAGAAGCTCCGAAGAAAAGTGCCGTTAAAGAAATAGGCTCACTCATATAAATAATTATCTAGTTTGTTGCACTGTTTACTTAATTAGCTGAGGTGCGATCGCATATATTCCCGCCTTATCCCCAGATTTCCTTGCCGAGTACTCCATCACTAAGAGCCATGTCTTTGGCGTAGCGCATTGCTAGCCACGGCATCTGCTCAAAGTCGCGGATACCTTCACCTTCAGTGATGCGGTAATACTTGGGGTTGCCTTGAAGCAGCCAGTAGGTCATTGTTTGGTAGATTTCCTCTAATAAGGGGGGCGAGGCGATCGCAGGGAGGTTTTAAGGTGAGCCTTCTTCACTATCTGTTGGCCCTTGACCACTGTAGTAGTTCTCTCGAAGAATTTTAAGTTCTGGCAAGTCGAATATGTCAGAGGGATTGCCTTGTAGAGCAATATTTCGCGCATCTACAAGCATAGGATCATTTACGTTGATAGAAAACTCTTGCACAGCATTTGGCTCGAATTGCCCCAAGAGCAAGAAATAGTTTTTCTTTAATCTGCTTGAAGGCTCAGATTGTAGAGCTTTTTTAACGGCATCAATATGATGACTTTGCTTAAAGTCATTATACTTATGCCCCAGATATAGCCAGGATTCAGTTGCCATCAGCCTCTCGGCTACACTAACTGAACCATCTGATATGGTGGCAAATTCAACAATTAGTTCCCATTCTTGAGCATCAATATCTGGCAAGAAGCGCATTGCTCTAATTGTTATTGCTTTGAGATATTCAACGGGTTGCTCAAGGTTTTGATAATATACTAGTAAACTTCTAATTTCAGCAAGGTAGCCTTGTCGTGCTAGATTCTCTAGTATATTTATGGGATCACGAATAATCCAAAAAGCCTCACGTAAGATTTCCATTAGGACGTGAAGTATATCCTCAAATCCTAAAACAGAAAGTCTGTAGAGGGCAAAGCGAATATACCTTTGCAGCTTGCGTGTCTCACTTGAATTATCACTATTTGATTTACGTAGCTCTTGCCAGTCTTGCCAGCTATTCTTGAATAGATCAACTAGTTCTCTACGTAAGTCGTTTCTATTTTCGTTCCAGATGTTATTAGAAATAGTAAAGGAAGCAGCCCACTGGAGAATTGCATTCAAAGTGTCACTATCGGGTACTTGTGTAGACTTTAACTCTCCCTCCATTCCAAAAACTTCTTTTTGTTTTGCTAAGTCTTTATCTCGACTTTTTGAGCTGAATAGATATTTGTATATCTTACGACTGAGTTCTGTTCCATGAGTATAAATTTTTATTGTTTTTAAACATTGTTCATAACATTGAATATTGTGCCACCAAAGTTGATCATTATGATAAAAGCTTGCAAAAATAGCGCGGTGTTCTGAGTTCAGAATCCAAAGTGGGTTTACAACACTGTCAAAGCGATCGCTTAATCTCTCTAGATATTCATCATCGTTAGATTGCTGTAAAAATGAACAGATGTTATCTTCTTCTGTTTTCTCCTCATTAAAGTTTAGTCCTAGTTTTTTTAGTTCATCTCCTAAAACATTTTTGATCTCATGCGTGTCTTCTGGATTTGGAATGATCAGAATTATGTCATCTACATAGCGATGAAACTCAACTCCCCATTCATTACCGCTTCCAAAGCGTGCATCTATTGGAGTTAAATAAATATTTGCATAGAAGTGTGATCCAATACTTCCTTGTGTTATACCTTGACCAAACTCATGTTCATCAATATTTTTAGAAAGCAGTAATCGGATCAGCCAACGTACACGCTGACTCACTGTTAATTCCCTAGAAAGCCCATCACAAAGTTGCTCCTGAATAATTTTTGTATAGAATGATTCGATATCCACTCTCAGGATTGCGCCATTGGCGTAATTGTTAGCACTATCCCGTGCCTTTTTCATGTAATAGCAATAAGCTTTGAACCAATACTCATAAAGGTACTCTGTGTCTCTATGCCCATGTTTTCCAGCAATTCTATATGCGTAGCTACTACCTCTCAACTGAGAAGCTTTATCACCCAATCTTTGAATAATTGCTACTGACAAAATCTCTTCTTCAATACGTGAAAGTCCTTTAGGTCGAGTAACTGTTATGTTTTTAGGTACTTTATATGAGAGCATTTCATCTGTTTTAGCAACGTCGCCAGCATAAGCATTCAATTGTTCTCGCATTTCTTCAAGCCTTGTATCAAGACTTAGCTCAAACAGACGCATTTCAGTCTCATCACATAATGTTTCTTTTAAAAGGTTGTTACGCGCTCTTGCCCAAGCTAATTTAAGATTATCGAGACTGGTAACGCCGTTCCAATCCTGATCCTCTGCTCTATCAGCACTCCATATCGTCTGAAAATCAGCATAAAATTCTTTGTCGTATTGTGTAATCCCTTTCTTATCGAGCCAAAAACAATTAGGAGGATTCGTAAAATAAACGAAATGATGCCCTGAAGTAAGTTGATTAATAGTGTGCCGACTACCTACAACCTCATGTAGGGTACTTGCCATTTGCTTAATTCTTTCATCTAAAGTAATTTCGCTATTTGTGCCAAGTTGTACTTGTTTTTCCATATTTTTAGTTCCAATCGTTAAGATGTGCATCACATCAATTGGAACGTCTTCTACTAATTGTTTATAAGCTTGAGCTTCCGCAGTTCCAAGCCCTGCACTTTCTTCTCCTATTTCTCCTGCTATATCAATACCTAATTCTTTCAATTCATCTATATTTGCTTGGCAATCTCTATAATTTTTGCTAAATGGCGAGATAACATTAAGCTGCATTATTAAGACATTTGTTAAGCATGGTAATTTTGACAATGATTTTTGTTTTTTAAGAATCCGAATCAGATCAATTGTGGCATCTGGAAATCCCTTGTATACATAATCAAAATTCAGATCAACTATTCCTGTTAGAGATGATTTTAAATTTTTCATCATCTTTATATAGAGTCCAATTGCTCGATGGCTTGGATCTACACCAATACAAATAATATTTACATCATTTGTAAGTTTACCTTCTTCTTTCAATCGTATAACTGCTTCTATAAAAGCAATAGAACCAGCACCAGCACCACAACCTACATCCAATAAACAAACTATTTGTCTATGTCTCAACCAGGTTATTAGCTTCTCTTCTCCAACAATATAATCTAGAGTATGTACTGCTTTGAAATAATGTGCTGGAAAAAGAGCATAGTATTGAAAAGCTATATGTTTCCAGTCACTTTCTTGAAGTTTTTGCTTCAAGTTAGTATAGGTCAAATCTTTATAGCCATTAGCCTCTTGAACATTTGTTCCAAGCCACTGATGTACAACAGTATAGGCATTTTCAATAATAGGATGAAAAGAGCGATATATAGGTGGTGTATTTTCAGTCACTGATATATATATTCCTTATGTATTTCGTTAATAAATTCACTACGAGATTTTGAGAAGCCCCTAAAATCTCTTGAGTAAGCTGATATAAACAACCTTGTCTTTGCTCTCGTCATTGCAACATAAAATAACCGCCTTTCTTCCTCTAAATAATTGTCACGAACACTGAAAAAACTAGGAAATTCACCCTCAGTAGCACCTGCCATGAAAACACTGTCAAACTCAAGACCTTTCGACTGATGAATGGTGATAATAGGAACTTGGTTATCGTCTTGAGAAACTTGATCTAAATTTTTGGCAAGGGCAGCAAATTCAAGGATGCTACGTAAAGAAGTATCAGGGTGCAAATCTGGAGCATCCCGTTCCTGAAAAATTCGTACAAGATGGAGAAGGTTTTTGAGGTGTTTTTCTTCTGCTTGGTAATAACTGTAGAGTCCAGATTCTATAAGCAATTTATCCAGTAGAGATGAAGGTCGTAGTCTTTGGCTAGCATCCCGCCAGTTATCTATCTGTTCGGCGAATCCTTCAAACGCCTCTCCATAGCGATACACCAATGCCTGACGGTAATCGGCTTTATGCTCAATAAGTGGAATTAGCACTGTTAGCAAGTCAATTGTGGTTCGCACATCATCCATTGCCTTGTGACTAGGCAAGTGTGCAAGATTCAGATGCTTTGCTAATGCTTCTAGCTTGTAACGGTCACATTCGATAAAGCGATTTGCTATATCTAACGTGTCTTCCCATTCCAGTTTTGGAGCAGTGATACCAGCTTTTTGGGCTTGGGCAGTCACCATCTTGATGTCAAAGCCTACATTATGCCCAACCAGCATGGAATTCCCGGCAAACTCGAAGAACTCACAAAAAACGTCTTTTACAGGTCTACCGTGTTCTGCTAGAAAGCGATCGCTATGTCCATGTATCTGCTCTGAGTCACCAACACTGACAGTATTAGCAATATAAGCATGAAACTCAGCTTGTGGTTTCCCTTCAAATAGACGGATTGCGGCAATTTCTACAACCTCATCCTTGCTGACCGAAAATCCTGTTGTCTCTACATCAAAAACAATTACTGTACTAGATGAATAGGTTGTCAAAAGTTCACTGAACGGATCACCATTAATAAACGTCCGGCTTGATGCCATATCTGTCAAATTAAAGCCGCATTCCTTTCCTTCTTCAATTACTCCTGTTATGGTTGCATCACCAATTCCACGACTGGGGCGAAGCAACATTCGACGCATCGAACCTGCATCAAAAGGGTTCAAGATAAGACGCAAATAAGCAAGTGCATCTTTAACTTCCTGCCGCATAAAAAATTGGAATCGCTCAACTGTGACGCAAGGAATACCCATGCGCTCCAACATTTGACTAACAACTTCTGTGCGTTTATGACTGCGGGCAAGAATTGCTACTCGGCTGTAGACAAAATCTTTTTGATTGGCTGCTAGTTGCTGGATTTGTCTACCAATCCACTCTGCCTCTGCTCGCTCATTGTTTGCTAAATGAACTTGAATCAGTTCTCCTACTTCACAATCAGGAGCAGGTGTAATCTTTGTTTTTCGGTGTTCAAATGAATCTGCAAACCCAGAAGCCGCGTTTAGCAGTGTTTTTGTTGCTCGATAGTTCCAGGTTAGGGAATACTCTGCGGGGTTAAAGTCACGCTTAAATTGCTCAATTACTTTATCCGGCTCAGATCCTCGCCATTCATAAATGGTCTGATCTAAATCTCCAATCATCGCCAGATTACCACTGTTAGCTGCTAGATGCTTAACGATGCCGTACTCCGAAAGATGAGTATCTTGAACTTCATCAACCTGAACAAAATCAAACTTATCTGCCCAACGTTGGCTAATCTCCGGTTCATGGTGTAACATCACCCGGACATAAAACACCAGATCAGCAAAGTCTAAGGCGTGACGTTTTTGTAGAACAGATTGATACTGAGCAGCACGTTTGGCATCATAGTTAGAGCCTAATGGGGCATACAGTTTTTTTAATGGATAATTTAGGGATAATTGGCGATCACTAGCCAGAATTTTGCAGTTAGCCAAGTCAAAGAATAACTGCTTGGCATCCCGGTCACTCGACAAATCGAAAACTTCCTTGACTAGTTCAACACAGTCGGCATCATCGTAGATGACAAAATCTGCTGGTAATCCAAGCTGACGAGCCTCGATCCGCAGTATGGAGGTACACAAACCATGAAAAGTCTTGATTGTCAAATCATGTAATTGATTTGGACAGTACTGAGATAGCCGCTCACTCATTTCTTTAGCGGCTCGGTTCGTAAACGTTAGGCACAGAATCCTTTGAGGAGGTATGCCCCTATTTATTGCACATAGAACTCGCTCTGCCAAAACACGGGTTTTGCCTGTACCAACTGGAGCAAGTACTAAAATTGAGCCTTTGGTATGTCTGGCGATCGCATTTTGTGCCGAGTTAAGTTCATTGCTATACATAAATAATCTGCATTTTGAACACTAATCTTGCTCTTGATTTTTACTCACTAAAATACTTGTGCTTTAAATCCTTACCCTGATCGCCCATCTCGTGCAGTTGCGTTTCAATCTTTTCCATTGCTAAGGGCGATGGTTTAGCGCGTCCATTCTCCCATCGGTTGATTGTTGGGTAAGTGACACCTAAAGTAGCTGCAAACTGTTCTTGCGTTAGCCCAGTCAAAAGCCTGAGTTCACGAATGAGCTTGCCAACTTCTGGCTGGTTGATGACTAGGGGCTTTTTTGTGACCATCTAGCTTCTGAACTCAAATAACAAACTTGATGTAACACTTGATATATCATTTGACACATCTTAGCTACACCAAGACTGGTGCGCTCTCCGCAAATACTCGGAAATTTTTTGGCTTAACAAGATTCAACGCAGTTTTGTCCAACTGAAAAGGCATAGAATGCGATAACTTTGTTAAGCTGTGCGGATCGCACCCCATCACCCCAACTAACAAAACTTTCATCCCCGCATGAAATTGCGCGGACTATGGGCTTTCTCTAAGCAGCTTTATTGGTATAAAAGTACTACTTAATTGCAGAAGCACGCAGTCAGGCGCTCACCAGTAAAACGATGATCACCCTTGGCAGTTTGTTGAAGAGTACCAACCATCAATTTGCGTGCCAACGCACAGGCGATCGCATATCATCACCGATTTACAATTAGAATTAGCTTTCAGTCGTGCTGAACAAGTATTGGAAGAACACGACAAGGCTGGTATTAAGGTTATTGGAATTGATGACCCAGAATTTCCACCACAATTAAGAACCATAGCAAATCCTCCATCAGTTCTTTATGTTAAGGCAGATATCAATTGCTTAAAACCAGAACGCTCAGTAGCTGTCATTGGAACTCGCCAGCCTACCGATTATGGTAAAAGAACAGCGGATAGGATTGATCAACGATTCGCAGAGCAAGGTTTGATAGTTGTAAGTGGTTTAGCGCAAGGTTGTGATACTGTTGGTCATCAAGGCTGTTTAGAAGGAAAAGGCCGTACTGTTGCTGTCTTAGCACATAGATTAGATAGAATTTATCCAGCTGAAAATCGAGAATTGGCTCAAAGAATTGTTGAGCAGAGTGGATATCTTGTAAGTGAATATTCAATTGTTAATAATAAGCTATTTAAAAATCAATAAAGATATTTTATTAATGAAGTATGGCTGTTGAAAATTATCTCTTCTCCTACTTCAAAAATTTACAGAGTTAGGCGCCCGCCTTAAGAGCGAAAATAAATGTGCTTGAAACCGTTGAGTTTACGAATTGTTCGTGGTATATCTGTATCCAAAAACAAATTTGGATGCTGTAACCAGCCATGCCACAGAACTACTCAGGTCAAAATCTTCGTGGGTGTTCCTTCAAAGGTCAAAACCTAGCGGGGGCAAGTTTTAGGGGTGCAGATATCCGAGGGGCGGATTTTACTGGTGCTAATCTGAGAGTCTGAGAGGAATAAATTTTAGCCATGCTCAAGCAGGGTTGCAAAAGCGTTGGACTATAAATTTGATTACTATTATCAGAAAAAGATAATCAAATCCGCGGATTAGAGAATATGGTAATGACGGCGTTGGAGCGCCCTAATTTTTATTCAAACACCCAAGTAGGACAGGTAAGTACTATGACTAACAACCCAGGTGGCTTTTCAGTTGGTGGTTCTGTAGGCGGTAATGCTAATAATATCCAAGGTGACGGCAATCGAGCAGTTCAAGGAGATAATAATCAGGCTGTCCTTGGTGATGGTAATCAGGTGACGAAACATAACCAAGTGGGTGCAGATACCGGAGAATCATTCACTAAAGAGGATATTGTCAAATTACTGGCAGAACTTGAAGCTTTAATTCAAGGCGCAGAACTACCAGCAGATACCAAAGAAGAAGTAGTTGAAGATTTGAGTGCAGCTAAAAAAGCCACAGATAAAGAAGAACCAAATAAACAACGTGCATTAGAGCGATTGGGAACTGTGGCAGAAACACTTGAAAAAACGAGTAAGACTGTAGAATCTAGTCAGAAAATCTGGACAACAGCCAAGCCGATTATTGTCAAAATCGCAACTTGGTTAGGTGTGGCGGCTGGTTCTCACCTGTTGGGATTGTAAAACTCATTTATGAGTCAGACACCTCATAACCCTGATGCACAACAGCCTGATGCAAATTTAACGCAGCAGGCTAATAGTTACGCACCTCAAAATTTAGTGCAGGGGAATCAAAACCGCATAGTTCAAGGTAATGAGAACCAATCTGTTCTAGGTGATAATAACACAGTAATTCAAGGTAATAACAATACACAGAATATCAGTTTTATCACCCATAATTATTATGAAGAAGTTAGTAAGGCTTTTATAAAATCTGTCAAAGAGACTAAAAACACTTTACAAAATAAACGAGATGATTTAAATGCGGAACCAGAGAAAGAAGTCAGAACACGACCCAAGCTTAAGCCCAGTCTACGAAAGTATCGATTTGAATATGCAGAAATCGTTAAGCCTTCTAAACTGTTTGGATTACTAAGAAAACCAATCATCAACTCTCATAGAAAGGAATCTAAGTATTTTGTCGAAGATTTAGATGGGGGAGTGGAATTAGAAATGATTGCTATCCCTGATGGAATTTTTTTTATGGGATCATCTGAAGAAAAAAATGCAAATAGATCGGAATTTCCTCAACATCGAGTATCTGTTAATTCCTTCTTTATAGGGAAATACCCCATTACTCAAAAACAATGGAAAGCTGTAGCTTGTTTACCAGAGATAAATCGCCCCTTAGTAGTTGATTGTTCCAAATTCAAGGGAGACAGCTATCCCGTAGAACAAGTTTGCTGGGATGATGCTGTTGAATTCTGCGATCGCCTGTCCCAAAAGACAAATCGGGACTACCGATTGCCCAGTGAAGCTGAATGGGAATATGCCTGTCGTGCTGGAACTACAACTTTATTCCACTTTGGAGACATTATTACTCCTGAGTTGGCAAACTATCAAGATTATAAAGCTCCTAAATCTTCAAGAGAAGTTTTTCATAATCAAACTACTCCTGTTGATAACTTTAAGTTTTCAAATCTCTTAGGGCTATATGATATGCACGGGTTAGTTTGGGAATGGTGCATGGATCACTGGCATGATAGCTACAATAAAGCGCCCAATGATGGTAAAGCATGGGTCAACAATAGAGACAACCAACTTCGTGTAATCAGAGGAGGTTCTTGGGCTGATATTCCAGTAAATTGCCGTTCAGTATCTCGCAAAAAAGCTCGAATTGATGAACAAGGAAATTACCTTGGCTTTCGAGTAGTTTGTTGTTAAATAAATGTTCGTATAAATCAAGCCAAATGAAACAATTTGATGTTTAATAATGTTTCAATTATCTAATAAAAATGAACCCATCTAATCTTATCCCATTGATAATCGCTTTAATTATTGCTGGAATAATTTGGTTTATAATTAAGAATAAAGAAGAGGAAAAAACGACACCTGTTCGTTCCCACAAAAGAACGATAACTGTCAAAGGGCATTCTAGAAGCAAACCCAAATCTAAACCCAAGAGCAAAAATCGTCGTAGTGGTAAACGATGAAACAATGAAAATTGCATGACAATTTCTCTACCATTGCCCTCATTACTCATGCCTCCAACTCCACTATAAACTCATCCAAATGCTTTGACTATCCCTCTTCTGTCACTCTCCGAAAACATTTGCCATTTCTGCATTCTAGAGCTTTTGTATAGCAAGCGATCGCGCGATTATTTTCTAATAACAAATACAAGACCCATTTTTTTCTAATAGTATAGCTTGTATTGATTGCCCCATAAGGCTTACAGCACTTCCAGCAGCTATGAGTGTGATTTGAATCATAAAATAAACTTTTAGCTCAAGATATGCTTCAAAAAGAGTTAACCATTTTATGCTTCAGAAATCAGCGTCAAAGTAGAAAAATCACATCTACCAAGTAATTGCAGCACTTGATGAGGGATTATCGTTGCGTCAGACAGCAACCACTTGCTAGTTAGGAAATGGTGGTTAGCCGATGAGTAATCAACTTGGCAAGTCTGGTAATTGATTATTAGCTATATACAAAATCTCCATTTCGTCATTTGGCACTGCTAACTGATTTGATAACCATTATTTGCAGGTGTAACACATACCACTACAAAGCTAATGCTCCCGTGTTCAGTAAAAAAAGTTACCTCCCATTTATCTCTTTCATCATCCCATTCCATGCCACAAAAGTCATAATCTTTGTATCCTTTTTCAGCCATACCTTCACAAGCTTTCTCAAATATTTTTACCAATTCCTCGGACTGCGTTCTTTTAAGCATATTTTTATTTTTTATCAGCATAGAGGGTAGGAGGCAGAAGGGAATTCCTAAAATGTCGCATCGGTTTCTGTAAATTCAGCCAAATCTTTAAAGCTTGCTACAGCATTCTCTAGGCAATCTGTAAAGCTGCCTACGTAATCATGTCCCAAATTAAAGTTTGGGCTATCTGAAAATCTTATTTCTACCACATAAGTATCCTGAGGGTAAAAAGGAGATTTTCTGATTTCTCCGCTTAGATTTCTAAAAAGTATCTTCATTCTCCATAATTCCCTTTTTGTCACAGGAACGCTAAAAGACTTCTGCTGTGGTTGGGTAGATGCCATCCCTTCCAGCAGAAGCAGAGAATGGAATAGTTTATTTTCTGGAAGTCCCTAAATGGCTGGTTGGTTTACATTTTGACTATACATATTTGAGTCTTCGATAATAACACAATAATGAGAAAATTCATTGAATTCTAATTCATTAATAAAACCCATTAAAGCAAATGGACATTTACAACCCAAAGCTTGTTTTAGAAAATCAGTATTTAGGTGAGATTCTTGGCAGACAATCTCAAAAATCTCTTCGCTAGTTAATTCTAGATTTTCATCTAATTCCAATATTTGTACTTCTATTAAGTTAACTAGCTTTTTAATAGAGAAACAAGTTTCGATTTTGGAAGAGATTGTTAGCTGATTCATCTTAGTAAAGTTTACTACTGAATTTTTTGATGTTCACTGAAGTCCTACAGTATCTCGTTTGGGTTTGCGTTGCCCAACACGTTGGGAAGACTTTTTAGGCGTTTCCTGTTGAGTTGCGGCTTCATCATCAATCGTCTTCTTTTCTACCGTGTGACTGGCGGTAATATTTGTTTCTAGTGGTGTCTCGCTAATTGAAGAATCAGCTGGTTTTATCTTCTTGCGAGTTTGTTTTTTCTTGGGGGCTGGCTCGATAGGAATTTCATCTGGTGTTGTGGAATCCGTTTCATCGGCCGTAGAACTAACGGGCTTTTTACGAGTCCGCTTTGTTGGGGATGGTGGTTTGTCAGATTTCGAGGGCGATGCAACCACATCTGCTGCGCCCTTTGATAAATCCACCGCAGTTTTTGGCACAGATGTAGAACCCATTCCCATCTGTAGCAAATGCCACAAATGTTCACGACGACTTTCCATGTAACTAAGTTTTTGTTCACCCTCAGTAGTATCCAGCGCCATGCGTTCACATTGGGCAAGAGAGAGCGTATGTTCATGGAATTGTTCTAAACTCAGAGTATCGTGTCCATCATGCAATGCCGCCGCCACAGTACGGATGAGCCAGTCCTTAAGTACCCCAACACAACCAATGGAACGTTCATAGAAGTAAAGCCAATGCTGCATTAGTTGCGGAACATCCACATTCATCGGTATTTGCATCAGGAGTGCCAATAATGCGGATTGAAAGTCTTGGCGGTCAAGTTCATTCTGATACAAATAACGCGGAAAATGGATATCCAGTCCCCGGCGGGATGCTTGACCACTTAAATTGCGAAAATTGAGCAGTTCGTAAGTCCCAATCAGAATGTGTAGCACACCCGTAACATTGGTCATGGACTTAATCCAGTCTAACTGGTCTAAAAGCTTACCAGCACTAGCACCAGTCCCAATCTTCATTAAGTGCTGTGCTTCATCCAAAATCACTGCTCGTACACCACGTTTGGTCATTACCTCTTCTAATGCGTGACGCAGTTCAGGCGAATCATTAAACTGTGCTGTTTTAGTACGCCCACGTCCTTTCTTCTCCCAAGTCTGCTCCGCATCAATATCTATCAGCATCCGCCGCTCATAGAATGGTTCTCCCAAAAGTTTAAGTGCAGTGCGGTAATAATCTGCCCGATTAAACACCCCACCATCAGATGGTCGTGTTTCTAATAGCAATAATGGCATCGGGGGCTGACTGCCGTTACGATAGCTCAAGGGGTTGGAAACACCGGATAACGGTTCGGGTACATTTTCATTTAACCGTTTAGCAATCTGTCGAATCATCGTTGTTTTACCCACACCGCTTGGCCCATAAACCAACACATGAGCAAATCCGGCGGGTTCTCGAATCGCACGCATTAACAGCATATCTACCCGTGCTAACTGGGGATGTAAAACTGCATACTCCTTAAACTGAGTAAGTTTGAGGTGCATTTGGTCGCTCCCTTTCCCGGTTAAAAATTTGTCCATTAACGGTATTCCCCTAGTATCGGCAGTCGTGTGAGATCCAACAGTTCAACGTTATTTTGCAGTGCTGGCAATTGTTCGTCATCTTGACTGTGTGCTTCCATAGCCGACTCAAGAATGCTAACTGGGGGGAACTGGGGTACACCTTCCTTATTAGGCGTTAAATTTTCCAGTACCCCAACAGCTTCCAAATCCCGTAATCGTTGCATGAGCAAAGTTTCATGTTCTTGCACTGCCGCGATGAAGTCTGCTAGGCGTTTAGCAGAGATATTTGTACTCACAGCATTACGCTTATCTTGCTGTCTAATTTCTTGGGCTGCTAACAGCACTTCTTTCTCTGTGCGCCCGGCAAAGGTGCTGTAATACTGGGAGATACATTTGACCCATCTTCCCTCCAGGTACGCATAAGCTACACCCATATCAAAAGGGTCATAGCGCACACTGACTTTGGTTTTTTCGACAACCGGATTGCGGAAAGCATCGTTCCAGTAATAAAGATAATTGACTTTAATTCCCTGTCCTGCCTGGACTTTAGCGTTGCCTTTTGGTGTGCTAGGGCGTGTTGCCATGAGGAAGTCTTCGTTGTATGCAATGCGTCGGTGTTCCCTCTCCCCAGTGGCAGCAATAGCGTCGGTATAAACTTGTAATGGTGTCTCACCCAAGGAATCATGTACGCTCGTGTCATAAATGGTGTATGCCCACTCACACAGGTATGTATATAAATCTGCTAATGTCCAAACAGCAAGTTGTTTGGGGTCAACAACCTTGGTTAATTGACGTGGCTGCTTACTGGCTTGGGTGTTGCCCAGTAAGTTAAAGATAAATTCCGTATTGGTTGTACCGAATAATCGCTCAACTACTGAGCCAAAACGGGGTTTAGCACCAGGTCTTGTCTTTTTGATGCAGTGGTAGCGTGCTAATAAGGTATCAAAGTAAACGCTATGAAATTCCTTGCCGCCATCTACAACTACGGATTGGGGAAAACGACCAAAACGCTGGATACACAACCGTAGTGCCATCATGCAAGACCTGTAAGAAGGTGGGTCAAAGGTGAGATAAACTGCTAAGATGCGTCGGGAGTAAGCATCAATCAGTAAGGTCAGCCAAGGTCGTCCTAAGTTCCGACCAGTTACTTGGGAACGTAACTCGATGTCGAGTTGGGTGTGGTCAAGATGGCAGATAGCAAAGGGGCGGTCTCCGTGCCGGGGTGTAGTTTTAGCTAGTTCTAAAACAATCGGTTCGGTTGCGTATGCGGCTTTTGCTCCCTGACGTTTTAATGTCTGCTCATGGATGGGACGCTTTTTTAGCCGAGTATAAAATGTACGCTGACTCAGTGGTGGGATGTTGGCTCTTTCGCAGGCTCTTGTATAGGCGCGATAAACGGAAGCGGCTGGAGCTTGTCTTGGTGTCTCAAAGTGTTCTGTAATAAATTTATCTAGTAAAACGCTGGCATCTGTTGGTGCTTTGGGTAGGCGATTTCCTCTATTATTTGTACGTGGGAGCAACCCAACATAACCGCAACCAAAAGTGGCTTCGGCTTCACGAAACTGTTTGACCCATCGAGACAAGGTGCTTTGAGGTATGTCCTTATATATGTCTGTGCGGTGCTGGAAATATGCTTGTACTAGATGAAATCTACGATTAGCTTTTTGTAGATCCGTAGGCGAGGCAGCATCCATCAATTCACGCACTCTAGAATTTATAGTTGCGTGTGTTTCTGAAGTATGAATGTTGATAGTGCCGCTATTAAATAATTGCAGAAAAAATGCTGTGGGCAATTGCATTGGTTGCCCAACTTCGGGTAAAAGTGTGGTTGTCTTCTCGCCCAAGTTAACTAAAGTCCAAAGTTGTGCGTCCCAGACTAATAAGGTATTGGGCAAAAGTGTTGTGGGAGAGGTGATTTGTTGATGATGCCCAGTTGTCCCTATCGCTAAATGTGTATGAGCAGTATGAGTTTGCTCCGAAGCCCATAGCTGAACTCGCCAATGTTCCACTAGGGGAACTGCATACAAGTCCACGTAGAGTTGCTCTGTGGCAATCATGGCGTAAATATCGTTAGCACGCACTCCCCCGATGGTTGCAAGTGTGGCGGCTATGGTTGTTCCTGGACTGGCTTGAACTGAAGACAGTATTTGTTCTGTAATGGAAAGGGGGACATTGGCGGTGAACCTAAAGTAGTCTTCTAAAAACATTAGGTTCTGGGTGAATATGGGATTTAGTTCGGTATCGGTGCGGACGTGGTATTTGAGTCCAAATGATGTGGCGTAAGTTTCCCCTGGGGGGCAATGCCATGTACCGTCGGCAGTTTTTTGGTAGCGTGAAGGGTATTTTTGGGCTAGTCGTTTTAATTCGGTTTCGGTTTTCCATTCTTCCCAGGCTGCACCTGTCATCCGCAGTACGAAGAAGTCTGGAGTATGATAATGACCTATTTTTCGTCCGTTTTGGTTTTGGTACTGAATTTTAAATGGCGGTGGTTGGTCGTAGAACTCTAACACCTGTGGGTCGTGTTCCATTTGATAAATCGCCCAAAGTTCTACTGTGTAGCTCTCAAATTGAATGGTTTGACCCATTTTGCGACTAGGG
Source organism: Nostoc sp. KVJ20 (assembly GCF_001712795.1). Classification (GTDB taxonomy): domain Bacteria; phylum Cyanobacteriota; class Cyanobacteriia; order Cyanobacteriales; family Nostocaceae; genus Nostoc. Next base: position 163,192 of record NZ_KV757658.1, on the reverse strand, counting down.
TAAACTCCACTGACGTTCTTGGCGCGTCCTTGTACTCTGCGAGAAGGTGGGGCAGCACGAATTGCGGCGATTAGTAAGAGTGTTTGTGCCGTTAGTTGCTGTTGCTTACACCAATGGTCAAATTCATCGTCTGTCATGAGAGTTTTTTATCCAAGAAAAGAGTGTTTCTCTTTGCCAGGAGGCAGTTTTAGGCTTTCAGGACACAAGAAAAAACTACGGAGTCATGGTTTAAAGTGAAGCATATCTTGGAATTTTGAACCATATTTTGAATTAAAAGTTTAAGTTAGCGCAATTTTTTCAGAGATTTTTTGTGCAAGTTTCATTCAATTGTGTTTTTTCAACTCATTTTTTAATTATGCTTCAGAATTTCAACTCTCTCTCATGATTTGATTCAAAGTTTTATGTTGTGATTAGTGAGAAAGCCCGAAATTACGTTAACTCTTTCTCGATTTATGGTTCAAAATTTTTCCCAAATTATGATTCAAAGGACAATGAGGTACATCTTAAAAGCTGAAAGCGATGATAGGAGAGGGGCAAGGAGAAAACTATATTGCATAATAGCCGGAAGCGCTGTATAGCGATCGCACTCCCGGAAAGTGACAGAAGAGGGCTATAGCGGTTCCCACTCAGATGCGGTACAAAATGATATCGCAAGGTGTAGGGGCAATTCATGAATTGCCCCTACGGGTATACCTCACGTGAACGAGAACCGCTATACTGCCTCTAAAGTAATGTTATAAACATCAAAGCAGCTATTGCTCTTGTGGGTAGGCATCACACTTATTTAATCATCATCGCTGGATGGAATTAGAGAAGGAAAATTAATGATAGTTGGAGATGATGGAACGTTCATCTCAACCCCAAAATGCTGGGCAAAGATGGTGGTGTTAAGTGCCAAGACACTACATCAGCCCAAGCGACAGCCAGCAATTTTTGAGCAAATTGACGCTATGCTCATGCGCCAGCAAGAAATGTAAATTAGAAGCAGAAACTAGCTTAAAAATTCTTATAGTCAAAGTTACACCTCTTGGGCGATTGCCTGACCAATACCTTGAGAATTTGCAAAATTTCAAACTGCTCTCTTTTTCATTCTGTAATTGCTACTACCTGTGTTATCGCATATTCACCTTCCTATTTCTTGTTGTCCGTTACTTTTGGTATCCGACAAGTAAACTAGCAAATCACACGGCTGATAATAGCCTGGTAATAGTTAAGTGCTATTCCATCTTCGTTTGTAATATCTAAAAACAATATAGAATTTTCAATCTTGGTATTGTGAAGCATTAGCTATGGATTCTTTAACCGCTTGGTCTAATTCCTCAATTGAACACCCATAAAGCTTACATAATGCTGCTGTCTGATCAATTCTCAGTTTTGGTATAGTACGCCCTTTCTCCCAATTGCGTACAGAAGATTCTCCAACCCCAACTTTACTAGCTACATCGACAGTTCTTAGATTTAACCGCTCTCTTAACTGCTTCATATCCATTACAGTAACTTTACCATTTGCATTACCGCAACGGGTTGACGTTTTTACTTAACACAACTAGAATTAGTAACAGAAAGCCGCTGCACTCAACTTCCAGGAAGAATCGCAACGGCTAACGTCAACCCCTTGCGAGGTCAATATAATCATGACACAACTGCAAGGAGCGATCGTAGTTTTACCTGACAACCAAGCGATCGCCCAATTAGAATTGGAGCAATACATCGAAGAACAGGCCGGCGCCATTGCTCCTTTTGCAATAACTTACAGCTTCGATTACAACCAATTTAAAACACCTGAACTACAAAGCAAAGCCCGAACAACGCTAGGTAACTTCTTAGGGTTTGTCCGCCAGACCTTTGATGGTTTATTAGAAAGTGGTCGAGCTTTACAGCATATCTATTACGACTACATCGCTGTGGGTATTGATGGAAAAAAGATTTTTGAAGCATGGCTGGACTGGTTGGAGTCGTCAAGGCTATCGAACAGTAAATGGAATTTTACATACAGGGATAAACGCTATTGCGGCTTTTGTGTTCGATTTGGCTGTTTCACAACCTACTTCCTAACAACAAATCACATTTTAGAGTTTCGTCTAACAAAGTACAGCTAGCTTCACATAATTGCCACGCAGAGAATACACAAAAATGTATCTATGACCCTTGAGTTGCCGTAATTGCATTTAGGTGAGGGATTTTTTATGAAAAACTATGAAATGCTCAAGAGTCTACCCAAAGAAGGCTTAGAACCAAGGCAATTTCTACGCCACTGTTTTGATATCGCCAAACTTAGTCCCCCCGAACTGCTCGAAGAAGAAACCGACTCACAATACCGCAAAAAATGTATCACTGTACTATGTGCAGTCTTAGGTGTACAAAGACCAACAGTTCGCAAGTGGGGAAGTGACCTCAATTTTGATGGGATACCCAACTACTCCAAAGTTTCACTTGCTTACATTCATACCGCCGAAATCGTGCCAAAGCAGCTTCATAGCATCTTGAGAGGAGAATACAACGCACCGTTCGTAGATGCTCAAACGTTTCTAGAAAAAATACTCCTCGAAGGGTTAAGCGAACAACAAGTACTACAAACTGTCTCTCACGCCAATTTTCGCGCAACTTGTGTCAAAACCCTCACGCAAGTATTACATATTGGCACCAAGTCAGTCCAAGATTGGGGTCAGGATATGTCGTTTCACAAAATGCCCAAAATTCACAAACACACCTTGGGCTATGCCTTGGCTGCTATCTCCAAATCATCATCAAAAAACTTGCAGAAAGCAGCGTGACTTATTCAACTAGTCGAATTAGGAAACTTAGTCTTAGAGATTAAGACCGCGCATACAATATCATGACTACAACAACTTTTGCAAATAAATTATACGTCGAGCAGCATCAGGTAGACTCCAATCCTACCACCCACATAGAGCAAAGTACCCTAGAGTACCTCCATACGGCTTTCCTACTCTACGAGTACAAGCAGACTTACACCAAAAAAGAATATCGCGCACTGTTAGAAGAGTACGGTTGGGATAAGGGCAGTACTGAGTCAAGGCGATCGCTCCGAATTGCCGAGAATTTTCAAGCATTTATCAGTTGCCCCGAACACTTAGCGGTTTTACCAATATCGGTACTACTTCGGTTATGTTCTGTGAACTACAAAATCCTAATTGATGAATTGAAAGATATTCCTATTGGTGGATTGACTTGCGGATTAGTGTTAGAACTGATTGAGAAAAGAAGATTGTTTCTCAAAGCCATGAATCAAGAAAAAAAAGATGGCAACTGGCGAGCAACACCAGATGGAAATAGATATTACACCTTCGGCAAAATTATGGAGGATGACCACCAAACAGGGGTGTTTACCGAGAAGTTAATAGAGGAATTCGGATTGTCACCGCAGCGAATTGTCAGAATGGCGATCGCTGATTTATATGAAAAGCATCAAGCTGAGATAGCCAAGAATGAAATCGGCTCTTTTGAAGAACTAATCCCTTGTGAACAACCTACTAACACCATAGAAGAATTGATTCCTGTCAACGATGAAAGTGTCGTCAACCCAACAAACCTTGAGGTAATGCAGCGAGAACTTGAAACCTTGTGGCAAAGGGATACAGAAGAATATGACTGCGAAGAATACCTGGAAGAACCTGAAGAGTCAAACATTGGCTTTGAAGAAGATGAGATTCAGGCAGTAGAAAGTACATTGGCTGGAATGTTCGGTACAAATGAAGTCCCAGGAACTGATGCAGAAGTCCTCGCAGACATATTGCGGAAAGCTTCAGATTATTCCTCAGTGCGCCGGGGGCTATGGCAATATCAACAAGCTAAAGAAGAAGCTTGGAAGATCCTCTCGGATTCCGAAAGGAAATCTGTATGGCAGATGCTTCCAGAAGCAATCAAAAAGCTTAGTAATGCCAAGCGTGAAGGGTTGATTGTCAACTTTTACGAGATGGAGTCAGGAGGAATATATAAAGTCTTTACTACAGATTACCCATTAATAGAAGAAACAATTAGTAATAGTCGGTTAGACAGATGGTTGGCAGACTTAAAACTCAGGCAGAATTCCGATTGTAATTGACATGTGTTAAAAGCCAAGTGCAAGAAATTAACATTAATTAGAATCTCGATGAACTCAACAGCAACAAACAAAAAAATAGCTGTTAGCCTATTCTCCGGGGTGGGTGGATTTGACTTGGGATTTAAAGCAGCAGGATTTGAAATAGCGATCGCCATTGATAGCAATCCCATCGCCCTAGCAACATACCAACATAATTTCCCGCACGCCACAGTCTTGTGCAAAGACATTCGGGAGGTGACGGCGGAGGAAATACGCGCCCATATTCAGGGGAACTACGTAAATTGGGACGGGGAAATTCATGCCGTTTTTGGTGGGCCACCATGCCAAGGATTTAGTGTTGCCGGACTGCAAAATGTTGAAGATGAGAGAAACTCTTTGGTAGGGGAGTTTGTTCGGCTGGTGTTGGAACTCAATCCTCTTGCAGCAATCATGGAGAATGTGCCGGGGATTGAAAATCAGAAGTTTGGCTGCATTACTGCTAACCTCCAAGCAATGCTAGAAGAACATTATTTCCTTAGCAAATGGAACCTGAACGCTTCAGATTACGGGGTTCCGCAAGCTAGAAAAAGGGTGTTTTTTGTTGCATCTAAGTTTGGAGAAATTATACCGCCGGAGCATCAACCTCAACATACAGTTAGAGATGCGATCGCGGACTTGTTGCCAGTCCCCCTACTCCCCAAGCAAAACACTCAAGAATGGCATCCAGATTGGGTGAAGGGAGAATATGCTAAGTATCTTGAAAAAATATTCCCAAATCTTGGTATAGTAACTAACATTAGAACGGGATTCGCAGCGACAACACATACACCAGAAGTAATTCAGCAATTCATCAACACTCCCCCAGGTGCGAGGGAAGCTAAATCCAAATCAAAAAAGCTGCAATGGGATGGATTCTGCGTGACGTTAAGAGCCGGGAGTGGCAACCGCACCGCATTACGTCCCCTCCATCCAGAACAACCACGGGTTATCTCAGTTAGAGAAGCTGCTCGCTTACACAGTTATCCTGATTGGTTTAATTTTAGTGAGGCAATACTCCACGCCCAAAGAGAAATCGGAAATTCGGTACCCCCATTGCTTGCATATGCTGTGGGAATGCAAGTTAGAGAACATCTAGAATGCAATATCACTTCTCAAATTAAGCACCAAAATTGGCAAAAATGCCTATTTTTACCAATTTGTTGCAATTATAATAATCTACTCGTTTTTGTCAATGAAATGCTGACTTTAAGGAGGTTAAGCAAAATCAGCAAAGAGCGATCGCCTCCACGTCTGGCTAAAAGAAAGCAAAATTTGGTTACTTGCCTTTAGGTCTGGCGGATAATAAATGATTATTTTAACCGCGAATTAATTGTGTGCGTCACTCTGGGCAAGAAGACCACCAAACAGGAGTAATCACATAGGAATTGATTGAAGGCCAAGCGATCGCAGACTATCACGCCAAAATCAAATCTCAAGAAAAAGAGCAGCCGCAAGAAGAGACTGCTGAATCTGAAGTGGTTGTGGTTGAGTCAGGAATACCACAAGAGGAAACATCCTCAACAGAGAGCGAAAAAGCTATAGAAGTTAACTCCAGGCTAAAACAAAACGAACAAACCAGCACCAGTAACGCTACAGAAGAGCCGCCAGTTGAGGAAGACGTATTAATGCTGGCAGAAAAACTCAAATCAGCTACCAGTTACTATCAAATTAGAAGTGCTATATATAGGCATCTGGCTGTTAAAGATGAAGCTTGGAAGCAGCTTTCCCCAGAAGAACAGTTAAGAATTTAAAGATTGTTCCCCCAGGAAGTATTAGCTCTAAAAATCTCTAAATAATCAGGTTTAGTTCTTGATTTATATTAGTTAGAAACTGGTTGGTTTCAAATATTTATTACAGGTGAGGATAAGCCTGTGAGCGTTAGTAATTCAAGCATAATCACTTGGGTATAAGAGCAAGAAAGGCTCAACTGCATAACGTCATAAACCACCACAATTAGCTAACGCCTCAGTTTTCAAAATAATCCTAAAAAACCATAAATGGAATTGTTAGGAAAAATCCCCTCAATTCCTTGCTGTTACCTGATTGAGCTATCTCGTCCGCTTGGTAATGAGAAACATAAAGCTCGTTATTACTTAGGTTCGTGCGCGAACCTCAAGAAAAGATTTCAGCAGCATCTACAAGGGTCTGGATCAGCATTTACTCGTGCTGCGATAGAACGCGGCATCGAATTCAAAATTGTCTATGTGTGGAAGACCTCAAGTAAAAAAGAAGCCCGTCAGCTTGAAATTCAACTTAAGCGATATAAGAACCACGCACGATTATTAAGGAGAGTACAAAATGCCAAAACGAATTCGATACAAACAAGGTAGATACAATTTAAAATGTGCATTACAGGTAAGCTTTTGTTATTAATCCTAATTCTGTATGAAGATGCGCTGACGCGCAAGAAATAACAGTGAGTTTTTCAGATAAACGCTCGTCGGCATTAACTCGATAGTGTAAAAGCTGTCTTAGCCTTGCTTGGGATGTGAAGCGCATTTTTGACGGCATTCCATGAATAGCGATCGCATCTTAACTAGATTTATAGATTAATATAGTACAAAAGTATTGCAATGACTATTTTCCTTTGTCTGCGTAAACTCATATGTCAAAAATTAACCAGATTCAAAACGAACTGCTGAGACTAGATGGTGGAACATTCCAAAAGCTTGCGGATGCTTACCTCTACAAGAGAGGATACGACCGTATCAATCCACTTGGATCTGTAATTGGTGCTGACAAAGTGAGACAAGGAACTCCTGATACATTAGTAGTACTACCTAATGGAAAGTATGTCTTTGCAGAATACACAACACAAAAAGAAGGGGTTACTAACAAGTTTAAGAAAGACCTCAACAAATGTTTTGATGAGTCAAAAACTGGAATATCTGTTGAAAAAATCCAAGAGATAGTTTTATGTCATACCTCTATGCTTTCCCCTGATGAGGAAGATTTACTGAGGGATGAATGCCAGAAGCGAGGAGTAAACCTCAATATCTTTGGTATTGGGCCTATCTCCTATGACCTTTACCAAAAGTATCCAGGCATTGCACGAGAGCAGCTAGGGGTTGAGGTAGATACAGGACAAATTATTGATGTTGATGAATTTGTTAATGCTTATAATAAAAAAGCAGCTACTCCTATTAATACAACTTTTCACTTTCGAGAGGAAGAGTTAGAAGAAGTATTACAAGGGTTAGAGAAGAGTAATCTTGTTATTGTATCTGGAAAAGCAGGGGTAGGTAAATCTCGACTGGCACTCGAATGTTGCAATCGATTTTTAGCAAGTCACCCTGAATATCAAGTTCGATGTATTTTTCTTCGAGGAGCAGATATTTTTGAGGATCTACGGGTTTATTTCTCAGAACCTGGTTGTCACCTGATCTTGGTAGATGATGCCAATCGGGTCAATTCATTTGACTACTTCATTGATCTGCTTCATAACCAACGTGAGGATCAAAAAATCAAGGTTATTGCTACTGTTCGAGATTATGCCTTTGAAAAAATTCAGAAATTATCGTGTTCTTATAATAATTGGGCTGGCGTAGAGCTAAACTCTTTGGACGAAAATCAGATAAAGCAGATTCTTAAGGACGAGTATGAAATTATTAATCCTCTCTATCTCCACAGAATTGCTGACATTGCACAAGGAAATCCTCGTCTTGCAATCATGGCTGCACTATTAGCAAAGCAAGAAAATAGGCTTGACAGTATTAATAATGTATCTAATCTTTATGATGAATATTACTCTTCAGTCCGAAGAGATTTGCACGAACTAGGTGATGAAAATCTCTTAAAAGCTGCTGGAATCATTGCATTTTTCAGGACAGTAGATCGCTCAGACGAAAACATGATGAAGGCAATTGAGACAGCATTCACTATTAGCCAGAAAGTTTTTTGGAAGGCTGTTCGCCAGCTACATGAAACAGAATTGCTCGATATGTATGAGAACGAGATTGTGCGAGTTTCTGACCAAGTTCTCGCTACATATCTTTTTTACCTTACCTTCTTTAAAGATAGATTACTTAAGTTTGCTACTCTCCTAACTCATTTTTTTCCTCAGCTTCAGTATCGACTTGTTGACGCTCTCAATCCTGTTTTAAATACCTTTGATAGTGAAAGAGTTATAGAAGTAATGCGTCCACACGTTAATCAAGCATGGGAAATATATAAAAATGCAGGAGACGAAAAAAATCTGATGCACTTTATACAAGTTTTCTGGTTCCTCAAGCAAACAGACATCCTTGTATATATACATAACCGCATTTCCTCAATGGAACCGGAATTAGTAGACCTCTCTCAATTGGAAATTGAGCCTAACTCTAATATTCCATCACCTTCTATCCTCAGCACACTAGGGTTATTCAACAATTCAGATGAGAGTAATCTCAAAATAGCGTTAGATATTCTTTTACAATACGCCACAAAACGACCTACTGAAATACCGCAAGTGCTTTACCTTCTGACTGAACAATTTGGGTTTGATCACGAATCTTATCGTTATGGTTTTGCCATTCAGGAGATAGTAATTGATGTACTGTGGGAACGAGTTAAAAATGGTAAAGATGTATTATTCTCAAAGCTATTTATCGCTGTAGCTAAACATTACCTTTTTACAGAATTTGATACTACTAGAATGAAAGGGAGAGCGATAAACATCTTTAAATTCACCTTACCACAAATACCGGAACTATCTGAACTTAGACAAAAAATTTGGCAGAGGGTATTCCAACTTTATCAAGTGGCTATTCTCAAGGAAGATGTGCTTAACCTTCTTCACAATTACAGTACATCAGGTTATAAAGTTTCGGTAGATGAAATAATTGCCCAAGATTCATCTGAGGTGCTTCCTTTTATTGAGTCATATTTAGATGCCAGCAGCTATTCTAATTGCTTGATTATTCAAAGCTATTTAGATCATTTAGAACGTCATAATGTGCCATTTGGTGAAAATTTGCATGAACGTTTTACTAATAAAACCTATGCTCTGTCTGAAATTCTTTTTTATGATTCTTCAGAAAGACTACACCGCAATATAACAAATAAGGAAAATGAGCGACTTATTGAAAACTTCTTGGTCAACTATAGCTTTGAGGAGGAAGAGCGACTTAAGCAACAAAAAATTCAAGACTTCTTTGTAAACTACAACTTGGAAGACTACAAGCAGTTCTTTAATCAATGCCTTGAGATTCAGCAAGAAACAGGTCGTCTAAAACATAATGCATACTATTTTCCAAGCCAAGTAGCTAGAGTGTTTATTGCTCTGGCTGATCGAGATCCCCAATTATATATTGATGTTATGAAATATTACCTAAGTTGGGGGGAGCAACTGAAGATTAATGACCTTAGACTGATTAATTATCTAATTCATATTTTAGATGTTGACAAGACTTATGAAATTATTAATCAAGCTGATTATCCTTCAAAACGGAAGTGGTTATTTAACTTTTATCGTTTATTACCTCAAGAACTAATTAGAGAAGAGCATCTAGATCAACTTTGTAACCTCTATAAAGAAAGTCAGACTAATGAAGTGCCAGACGATTTGAACTTTATTTTAAAATATTGTGCCTTAGAAAAGGGTATCTTGGTCAAGATAGTAAAAATTCTGCTAGAAGTTGGCAATGATAACTACAAGAATTATCCACTATCATGCTTATTCAATAAATATGAATACGAATCTAATACACTTTTATTATTTAATTGTTTTGATAACCAATTTAATATATTAAAGGAAGCTTATCTTCAAGTATTGAAGCACGATCGGCACATGGATGATAATGGGCTATACTTTGTTTATATTCTAAACCGCAATCCAGAATTTATTTTTGAATATATCGATTGGATTTACCAGCAGCAAGATTACTCATATCATCGAAATGATAGACAAGATTATTCATTCCTCTGGAGATATGACAACTATGATAAATTAATGAGCCAGATAATAGAATATATTTATAATCGGAATCGAGAACAGCTTAGCTTACGATCTATTAGAGTTAGCAATTTTTTATTCTTAATGCAAATGGAAAAGACAATGAAATTTTGTGGGAACGCCAAGATAAACTTTTGATAGCATTAGTCATATCTAAGTACAAAGAAATTGAGTTTATTCAATTTATATCTGACATAGTTATAAACTTCTCGTATGAGAGAAGGCGTTCATTTATTGACTGCTTTATCAAACACAACAAAAACTTCGAGGACTTTGAAAAACTTCGTCTAGAACCAAGTTCTTGGGGTTGCTCAGGCAGTTGGGTTCCCGTATATCAAAAGCGTGTTGAGTACTTAGAGTCACTCCTTCCGCTTTTCAATAGTGTAGATTTTCTCCAACATAAGCAATACGTAGAGCAAAAAATTCAGTTGATACGGGAAAATATTGAAATAGAAAAGAAACGGGACTTTATACAGGATTAGGTTACAATCCTATTCTTAGTTATCGAGAATTGTTACCATAAAAATTAGCTGTAAATTTATATGACCAAGGTTGCAAGCCCCGTTTCTACTGGAGGTGGTGGAAGTGACTACGAAAAGCGTGTTGGTGCTTACTATTTAGCAGCGCTGTTGCTTGGTTCCGTTCCCCGTGGTTTAGAGGCGGGTATTACACGGGAAGTACGTTTTCAACGCCTTTTTGAGGGAGAACCCTTAGACGACCTTGTTATCATTGCAGACCTGACCATTGGTGACGCCAAACTTGCGCTCCAAGTCAAGCGTGACCTCACCTTTGGTGAGAAAGACGAGACATTTGATGAAGTCATACTTGCTTGCTGGCAGACATTTAAGTCCCCTAAATTTAACATTGGAATTGACCGTTTTGGTATTGTTGTTGCACTTTATTCAAAAAATATAGATGAAAATTACCAAAGTGTTCTCAGCTGGGCACGTAACAGTGCTAATGCTGGCGATTTTCTGACTAGAATTGCCCAACAAGGATTATCGAATAAAGAACAGCGTAAGTTTGTTGAATTGATACGCAAAAAATTAGATAGTTACAAGGGCAGCAATGTTAGTGATGACGAGCTATGGCAATTCCTGCGCTCGATGGTCATTCTCTACTTTGACTTTCAACGCGAGGGGTCACGTGATTACACTTATACTGTCGAGATAATTAGCCACTTACTAAATCCAGAGAAAAAAGCTGATTTTCCCCAACTTTTTGCTCAACTTGTTGAGTATGCAGCAGAAGCAAATCGAACTGCTGGCAGTTTTAATACAGAAACACTTAGACAAAGACTACAATCGCATTTTGCCCTAGTTCCATCTCCAGACTGCCGTGCTGACCTACGAAAGTTGCAGCAGGAAGCAGAATTTGTGTTGCAAGACATACGTACTGATATTGGTGGTCTTACCCTCAGCCGAACTAACCTAGTCGCTGCTGCTAGAGAAATGATACGAGAAACAAGACTGCTGGAATTGGTTGGCTCGCCTGGTGCTGGTAAATCTGCTGTGTTGAAAGCACTGGTTGAAATTCAACAGGGAGAGGGGCCTGTAATTTTGTTCGCAGGCGATCGCATTAACGGTACAGGCTGGAGTAGTTATGCTAGCGACCTACAACTGACTCAACCCTTAGCTAAATTACTATTAGCAGCCAGTAGCAGTCCTCAACCCTCAATTTTTATTGACGGTATTGATAAGATTTTTGATTCTGGCAGACGCAAGGTTGTAAATGATTTGCTCCGTAGTCTGGCCAATTTTCCTCTAAGTGAAGATGGCTCTCGACACTGGATAGTTGTTGTTTCACTGAGAGAGGAAAACCTTCAAGAGGTTCATACTTGGATCGATTTGAGAGCTTTGGGAAAACCAAAAACGCTAGCAATACCAGAATTAACAACCGAAGAACTACAAAGCATTATCGAGCATAGCCCTCGCTTAAAGCCACTTTTATTACTGACTCAACTGGAAGCAGTAATTAAAAATCCATTTATGCTAAGTCTACTGGAAGACCAACGAATGCTCCCAGATTCAGAACCACTACCGCCAATTGCTACAGAGATAGAAGTCAGTGAGGTTTGGTGGGAAAGGGTTGTAGGCGAAGTAGATAAAGACCGTGTTCTTGGTATTGCGAAACGACAAGCACTTTTGAAACTGGGCAGACAAGTTGTTAACTTACCAGGAAATCGCCTTTTGGTTGACGAAATATCTCCTGATGCCCTTATTTCTCTTGAATCTGACCAAATAATTTCGCGAGTCCCGCGCCGGGACGTGTATCGTTTCCGTCATGATTTGCTGGAAGATTGGGTAATTTGTCGGATTTTAGACCAAAATCGGGAACAATTGGTTTCCTATCTTCAAAAAATTGGTCAGCCAATAGGATTATTTCGGGCTGTTCAACTATTGGGAGCTTCTCTGCTTGAAAAAAATGAAACTGACACCTGGGTGCAGTTAGTCAGAGATGTTGAACAAGCAAATGACCTGTCTTCTAGATGGCGACAGGCTCTACTCACTGCTCCCCTAATTTCGCCTCGTGCGCCCGATTTGCTTGACCAAGCAGAGCCACTACTTGTATCAGATGATGCTCAACGTTTGACACAATTGCTAGTGGCACTGAGGACTGTAGAAGTAAATCCTGATTTTTCACTGTTGCCTTTTTTACAAGAACCGAATAAGCCTCTTAATGAGTTGCTCCCAATTTTAATGCTCAACCCTATTCCTGTATGGCAGGTTTGGTTACCAATGATGGAGTGGCTTGTCCCACGCTTAAATAAGTTACCCAGTTCTATTCGACCAGAAGCAGCCAAACTGATGGAAATATGGCAAACTAAAACACCAGTTGGCTCAGTTTATCGGAGAGAAATTGGAGAACTAGCAGTTGCTTGGCTGAAAGAAGTTGAGAGGAATTATAGACGTGACTAGAGATGATTACGAAAAACAATTAAGAAAAATTGTGCTTCATTCAGCCGATATTATTCCGGAGAAAGTAGCGGAATATCTTCAGGAAGTTGCTAAATACGGCTATACAGATACCAAAAAGGAAATCCTCAAAGAATATAAACCCTTAGTCGATCATATTCCTAAAGCATTTGTTGATTTTGCACTTGATATTTTTATTAAAAAGCCCAGAATGCGAAGACTTCCACCTCCAGTTACAAGTGATAATTTTGAGGAAGCAGAAAATTCCAATTTGATAAAAAATTTGCCATCTTATCTGTTTGAGGAAATAGTTACTAGCCATGATTATGAACCTTTGGATTTCGGCAAATTAGGAATTGAAGACTTCATGGGATTTTTGCCACCATCTCATGTCCAAGGATCATTTTTATATCTTCTTCAAAAAAATGAAGATGAAGGGCTGCGGCTAGTTCAAACTTTGACTAATTTTGCAGTATCCGAATGGCGGAAACGAGAACAAAAAGCTCGAACCGATGAAAGTAGTAGAACGCCTTTACCTGTAATAATTGATTTATCATCACAGGCACATGAGTTTTGGGGTAATGCAGATATTTACTGTTGGTATAGAGGTACAAGTGTCGGGCCGTATCCAGTTATTTCGGCACTAATGGCTTTGGAAGTATGGATGGAGAGACAAATTGAGGCTGGCAGAAATGTAGAAGAACTTTTCCATAAAGTTTTATTGGGAAGTGACTGCGTAGCAGTGTTAGGTATTTGCGTAACTCTTGCTCTTGCATATCCAGAAAAATGTTTGAAAGCAATACTACCTATTGTCTCTGCTCCTGCTATATGGCGAATGGATATATACCGTTTAGCTCATGAGGATGATAATCCATCTAGATTTCCTTGGGAACAAGATAAATTGATATACAGGCTAATTGATGAGCGAAATCAAAAGCCACATCGAAAGGTTGATATTCGCGCACTTGCTATGCAGTATATGTTGTCTGGAGATGACTCTCTATGTATTCCTTTTCAAGAAGCTGTTGCTAAGTTTACTGATAAACTTCCTTTTCGTTACAAACAAGAAGAAGAAAATTTAGAAATTATTGCTGCTCTTCGAGAACAAATGGAGAACTATCAAGCTTTTGGTAATTTAGATAACTATTTTTGGGTGCAACATGGTAATCAATGGTTAGTTCAGGTTGAAGCACCTCAAGCAATTAGAGAACGTAACCAGGAACAGCTTGCTGCAAATTTGGAGTGGCAACGCTGGTTCAGTTTGAGTATGTGGGCACAGAAAACTATAAAAATAGGTCAAGCCGAAGAGAGAATGACTTTGGAGGAAGCAGTTGCAGCTGCTAAAGGATTCCAAAAAACTGACGATTTTTCTGTAAAATACGAGAGCGATCAACCTGATGCTAATCGTTTACGAGCGATCGTTGGTGTTGCGGCTGCGATTCTTGTTGCTGATTTTGAATGGACAAAAGCACAAGGTTTAATTACATGGAGTCGTGGCATTTTGCTTGCAGCAGCTCGCTTACCTTATCAAGGATATGTATATAATCGTTTTCCTGCCGACCCCAAAGTATCTGCTGGACGTGGACTAGGCATACTTGTTACCCATAGTTCAGCCGATCAAGATGTGCGGGAGGTAATTCTTAAGCTTATTAGTGACCCACAACAGCAAGTAGTTCAAGCAGCTTTTCGTGGCATATATGAGGCATGGATGGTCGATGAAGTATTGTGCTGGAATGCTCTTAACCTTGGTATTTCGTTATGCTTAGAACCGATAAACATTGCATTCGGAAGCCCTGGTAGTGACTTTGGTACAAGTTTTGCTGAAAAAGAAAAATGGCAACTCAATCTGCTGCAAACTAGTCTAGATAATTTAAGTAAAAATACACTTCCAATAATAAGAGTGCCTTCAAGAAAAGATGCAGTTTTTTTGCATGATTTAGCTCAAAATGTTCTTCATGCTCTCCCCTTTCCAGAGTTGCTTAAAAAGCCGACAAGCAAACAAAATATTCTTCAGGTCACCGATGATTTAATGGCTTGGACAATTGAAGAAAATACACCGAATGAGAATGATTCTGACTGTTCATCTCAAATTACTTTCGAGTGGAATCGTTTTTTCCTGAGATGGGTCTCATGCCTGGCACAGTCACTAAATTTTGAAGAAATACATAACCATTTGTTGACTCCTCTACAAAATTGTTGGTCAAAAGCACCTAATCTTACAACAAACCTTCTCAGTGGTTTTATTGATTACCACATTGGATATGTAGAACCATTAACAAGGAAGGCTCAATTAGGATGGAAAGAAATATGTAACTGGGTGCTTGATAGTCCCGAAGTCAAGAAAGAAGCAAATAACTATTTTTTAAGTAACGAAATATCTGATGCCTTATCGCGTATTGTATTTGTCGAGCACGGTAAGTGCTGGTTTGAGGAACAATGGTCTCATGCGGCTTTATTCTCCGACATTATAGAAAAGTGGGTCAAAGTTATTGGACATAACCCCCAGGCTTTCAGCTACCTGATAACAATGTTGAGCAGTTCAGTATGGCAATTTGCACCAGAACCTACACTGGGATGGCTAACTCAATGTGTAAACGCAAGTACTCATCCACTTTGGCAAGAACGAGATAACGGCGAGAGAACAGCCGAATTGCTGCAACGGATATGGAATAATTTTGAAAAACAAATTAGGGAGCGCACAGCTACTTTGCAACATTACTCTGACCTAGTGTATCGACTAGTAGATGCAGGTGTACCCTTGGCTGGTTTGCTACGGCAAAAATTAGAGCAACGATCAAAGTAGGCTGAATTGAAACGATTACGGATCAACCCAGAGTCTTGTTTGAGGGTGAAAGAGATAGTAAGCAAATGTTCAGGATGCGTAAACACGTAGCAGCTTGGCGCAGACATCGCTCGTGTGAAGGAAGCTGTGCAGGAGGGGTAGCGTGATAATCCCACGGGATTGTTTATCAATAGCAGCCGCAATAGGGCTAAGGGTAAGAACGCGGTGACAATCCAATAGATGTTGAAGTCCAACGAGTCGGTAGATTTCTCCTCGCCTTACTAATTTGACTCCCGAAAGACACTGGATTCTCAACTTTTTTGGTGCCCCCTGTCGAAAACATTATCTCCTTTGCTAACTAACCTGCGGAATCTGGGTTAATAAATATTGCCATCTAAGAGTTTCTGAAGTAACTCTGGTTCCTCAGATATCGCTTTAGAAATACGGGTAATCATGTAAGATGCTGTATTTTTATTGACTTGAATTTTAGCAGCTAGGTCAAGAACAGTAATATTTTTTTGAGATTTGAGAACTAGGTCAATAGCAGTAAACCATTTATATAAGTCCACATGAGTCTTGTGAAACAGCGTATTCACGGTAACACTGTAAGAATTAAAACAGTAATTACAATGATATCTGTTTTCTTTCTTGATGTTGGTGGAATTAGTAGAACCGCAATAGGGACATTTTGGTACTCCATCCCAACGAATTTTTTCTAAAAGTTCAAGGCATTGCTGTTGTGACTTATTTTGTATCATGAGTTGCAACCTGAAATCTTGTTTACGCAAAAGCGTGTAACACAGATAACAAGTTTTTGCTCAATGACAACTCAGCACAAAAGCAAAAAGCCCAAGTTCAGATAGAACCTAGAGCTTTATATCCTACCTACCCAACCAGCTATATTCCGTGAAGGATTTCACCAACTTCCCTGCGCCTCCTGCTTTATAGCAGGTTTTTGGGACATAAGCAAAAAATAAGTTAATTATTGCATTTTTCACATAAAACTTATTTCCTTCCTAGTTTGTGGAAGTGACTTTATATGTGTCAAAACATAAAATTTTTTGAAAGTTAGACGTATTACATAAATATTTTGGTGTTGTTAACAATATTTTTGAGAAGCTCAAAGAAAGCTGCAAAGACGTAAAGAAGACTTTTGCAATAAGTCTATTATTTTGGTTGGCTAATTATTCTCTTTCTCATTTTTTTTAATCTCGTTCCAAATTTATTCAGGTTTAAGAAATGTTAGAACCTATTCATGAGCTACAACAGCTAGCTGTATTTTATAGAAAAAAATCAGAAAATAATGTCCAGGAAGCTTCTGATAGTAGAAATAAAGCTGAAGAATTGTTTGATTCGGCTAGAAATAACCCACAAGACAAAGATATAGAGAAGCTAGCGCAAAGCTTTCTTAGTAATGCAGAGAAATACGAAAAAATAGCGGCAGAGCAATTAGAATTAGCATCAATATGTGAAAATCCAGTTGCTCAATATCAAGATACTATACGTAGTTTAGAAAATTTAATACATAAAATAAGAGGTTGTCAAAAGGCACGATGCTCTAATGACGTATGTAGAGAAATATTAACCTTGATAGAAACATTCTGTTTAGAAGAGTCTGAACAATATGAAAATTATAAACAATGCTGTGGAGACATAAATTAAGTTAGATTGTTTGAAAAATAATCTTACATTTAGGAATCTTGTTCATCTGTTATTTCCTCAGATGGAGACGACTTTGATTGTTTTATCAAAGCTGCGAATTGTTCCTCTAGTATAAGTTTTTCTTGATCTGCATCTTGCTGCTTTTTATCTAGCTCCTGCCTTTCAGACTGTACAAGAGGTAAAGTTTGTTTAGCATTATTTACGTCTTGCTTCAACTTATCTCTAATGGCTATTGCTTCATTTCTCAAATCTTTTGATTCAGATGTACTATTTGATTCTTGTCCTAATTCGGGAAGAATTTCTATCAAAGCATCTAATAAATCTGGTAAAACTGACGAGTTATCTTCATTCTGAAGCTTTATAAAAATTCTATTTTTTATCTGCTCAATTTTTTCGTCTCTATTTTTTCTATTTCGTTCTTGTTTATCATATTCTATATCAAGTTTCAGATTTTCTCGTGGATAAGTGGAGCAAACATTTTCGTCATATTCCGCCTCTTTATAAGAATTATTTTTTGCCTGACGAAGTATATCTATGTTTAATGCAGAGTCTTTACCCGTTCTAGCGCCACCAAAATGAGCATTTGAAATATCTACTTCAGTCAAATCGACACCTTGAATATTTGCTCTTCTAAGAGAGGCGGCTGTTAAATTGGTAAATCTACTTTGAGATTTGCCCTTATACTCACCAAATTCAGCTTGACATAAATCAACTTTGTTCAAAGTAGCATTACTTAAATTTGTACCTTTTAACTTAGCTCTGCATAAATCTGCACCTGTCAAATCTGCACCCCAAAGGTTAGCATCACTTAAATCGGCTCCTTCTAAATTAGCTCTCTCAAAATTAGCTTCTCTAAGAATTGCTCCTTCAAAATTAGCTTCTTTTAAAATGGCATTTTTAAAACTGGCTCCTGTTAAATCAGCACCACTTAAGTTTATTCCTCTTAAGTCTGCGCCATCTGCATCAAGTCCTGTGATATCAGCGCCTTCTTGATATAAATCCTCAATTGCTAGTTTTCTTGCGCCACTTGTTTCTGAACCTTGAGCACCATCTATTAACTGCCAAGCTTGACGTTCTAATTGTTTTTTTCTATCAAAAGTATCCCAGAAAAATAAAAGTGCTGCGGAAAGCACACCAATATTTTGAAGTTGTCCTAACAACTTAGAATCCGAAACCAGACAAATAATTGTGGATATATTAAATTTATATTCACACTTGTCTTTTTTCTGCTCATTTTCTAGGTAAGCTACACCGCCAACAATGAAAAAGGTTATGAATAGCGTTGTTAATATTTGAACCCAGCTTTTTCTCGTACTAGGTGATAGAGGTAATTTTTTACGTGATTTGAAAGACTGAGTAGATGCAGAAGTCTGAAATGGTGTATCCATCACCCCTTGCTCCCTGTCTGAAACTAGACTTGTATTAAATTAAATAGGAGTTTATGTATTAATGCAAGTAAAATTTAGTGATGATATCAGTTCAGTAGTATAGAAATACTATTAAATTTTGATTTCGGAGATTAGCAAAACTTTGGCGTTTGCTGAGTACCAAAAGCGTTAAGGCTGTATTTGGTGCTACCGTTTGAGGATGAGTCCCTAGTAGACAGTTGTTTTGCTCTACCAAGTTCATCTCATTACATACAGCAGATGCAACTCGGTGAGGTACAAATTTGTAAGGGCGTAGAGCTTTTCCCTGCCTCTGTATTTGCGACTATGGCGCTGTGGTCAAGTTCTATGCTCTAATATCTCATGCTGAAGCTGCCATGCTTCAAAAATACGGTGTTTCGCGATAAACCTGCGGAATGTAGGTTTGAGTGGGCGCGGAAGTAGAGGATTGCGATCGCTCTAACCAAGCATTTAATCAATTAGGGCTAGAAAAGAAAGGAGATGCCAATAGTTCAAAGATAACGAGCAAGCAATTCCTGAGCAGCTTGCTTGTGTTTTTCCACCAATTCCTTCGGTGTAAGGAATTGAGCGCTACCCATAAAGCGATAAACCCAACGGCTAAATTCCGTCAGCGATCGCGATGGAAGTTTGAGTCTGTAATCTAGGTAGCTTGGTTTTCCATCTGGAGTTTTCGCTCCAAAAGAAATTTTCTGGCTTTTATGGCGTTTTTCGCCTTCTTGAATAAACACCATAACATCAGGAAAGAAGCGCACGGTTACTTTAACAAAATCTAATTTTCCCTGTCGCTCTAAACTTTGTTCCTCTTGTTTACCTAAATATAACCCCCAGCCATTCTCCAGTAGTTGATGTGCGACTTGGAGGCTTTGCCATTGTTCTGTTGAATCCCGTCCTTTAGAGTCAAGCAACTTAAAGTGTTCGGTAAACCTATCCAACCTTGAGATAGCTAAATGTCCATTCTGACAATCTTCATGCAATAGATACCAAGCTATATCTGAATAGATAAGTTGTAAAGGATAAATATTTAAAAACTCAGTAATACCTTTTTGATAAGCATTACGACTGCGGTAAATTTCTATTGCCTGGCCCCGAATAATAGCGCTTTCTAACTGTTCTAGTTTTTCAAAAAGGGTGCCACGATACTTACTATCAGCCATCATTTCTTGCGGGTCAGTGTAAATAATTGCTCGATTGATTTGCGCTCGCACTGGATAGGCAAATTGTTCTGCTAAGTTCAGTCCCCGTAATCGTTGCATCAATATTTGATAAATTTTGTTAACTTGCGGATCTTGTTGATATTTTGCTTGAGAGGTTAAGGCATTGAACGCAACCTGTAATTCGACCAGACTCATTGCACCAGTCCCCAGATAATAACCCCAACGATACATACGGTTGTCTAGGATATTGTAGTGACGCAATGTCCGCAAATCTTTTCGCAGCGTGTGTAGTGAGTAAGCTGGCAAATCAATACCGCAGTCACGAGCAACTTCCTGCAAACGCACCGACACCTCAGTAAGTGCATCATGATAACCCCCAGATTTTGTATCGATTGAATCATTAAAATCACTGTTGCCCACTCCGGGATAACGCACAAAAGTCGCAATCAGTAGCATCAACCGTTCAAACGCCTGGAGGTCAGTATAAAGATGAGCAATAGACTTCTTGGGCATTTTGACCTGTCAAGTAAAAGAAAATATTCAACTAGTACTTAAATTAACCTCTCAAAGCTCTACTAGTCTTGCTTTTTAGGTAATTTTAAATAATCAAATAAATACTCGGATTTAATGGATTTCTTGAAATCCCTTTTGCTACTATGCAGTTTATACAAGGTAAATCAAGGAATTCAGGCTACATTGCACTCAAACAGCAGAAGTACTAGACCGATATCTTAATAGATAATTTTCCGCGTAAATTGTAGATATAGTGTAAAAATAGTTACTTAAAACCCTTTGCAGGGAATCTTAAGTATAGAGATACTTTTTTGTCAGGGCAGCAACCGAACTTTGTTGGTTGTCTGGTTAGTAAAAATTGAACAAGAAAGCAGAGAGAAAAAGGCAGAAGGGATAAATCCCTTCTCCGATTGCCCGATAGCCCAGCGTTAGCGACGCAGTTTAACTAAGTTAGTTATCTACTAAACAATGACTACTTTTAATTTCTCTATACCAAGACAAACGCAACATCTTTGGCAAACAATTTCGTCACATTGGTCTCATTATAATCGTCCAGATAAACAGCGATTTTTGGGTAGCATTCAGATTAGTCAAAAAGCCACAGACCAAGTTTTAGATGTTGTAGGCTATAACTTGAGCAACCTAAGTACAGTTACTTATAATAAGTTATATGAAAGATTCGATGAGCCTGAGCAGAACTGGCTGAAAATCCTAACCTTTGCTCTATCTGAGTATGCATATTATTATTCAAGCGTTGAAGAAAAATTTTGGTATGGTTTTTGTCAAAGGTTAAAACTTTCGTGTAATCAAAGTTTAGAGAAGACACTACGTCGGATCGTTGGTGAAGGGTTTGACCTACTTGGTCTTGTCAAAGCTAAAGGAGGGTATCCCTATGTATCAACCTTATGGCTGCAAAGTGGTATTCCTCAACAAAACCTCAATCATTTTGCCCACTTAGTTCAGGAATTCTCAAATGAATATGGATGGTGGGAAATTGCCCATAGCTCATGTGAAGATATTTCTGAAGAACTGTTTGATTTTTGTCACGAAAAGCATCCTCAATGGACTACTCTAATTCATTTTCTTAAATCTAGTTGCCCGCAGAAAGAAAACGAGGAAGTTGAACCAATATCCGGGCAGTTACTTCAAGGTATTGCTATTATTGCTGTTGAACTTGAACGTCAAGGAACATTACCTGAAACGCTGAAAGATGACAATGAGCGCGAAAAGCTGCTGAGAAACTATTACTTACCAAACAATTTTTTCTTGAGGGATTGGAACAGTCTAATTCAGGTTTTAACTCCTAAACAGCGTCGTTTTGCTAATAGCCGTAAAATAATTAGTCGTCGCCAAAAGCCTCTATCACTGGTTTTAGATGTTACTGAATCATTGAATATGCAGCTAGTGCTGCCAGAACAAAGCCTTTGGAAGAAAGGTTGGGAACGCTTAAGTGGTACTTTCTGCCAAATTCCAGCAGCACATTGGGAAGGTACTATTCCCAATAATCCAGGATTAATGATTCCCGAACAAGTTGTAAATATCAAAAATGGGGCTGAACTATGGGAATGGCAACTCTTAGATCATCGAAAAAATTGCTTAAATGAGTGGAAGCTTGAGGGTGTAGCCAGGAATCTGCCTTGTCTAATATTCGATGCTGGGACAGGCGAACACTTAAATTTAGACTCTGCTAATCCTAGCATCAGGGGAGCCAAAGAAATTATTTTCTTTACTCCTAAAGGCGTTTGTCTAGACTTTGGTAATGGTATTGAAATTGTAGATACTTGTGTACCATCTAGTATTAGAGGCTGGCAAGGTAAACAGCTGACACTGACAACGAAAGAATCATCAATTGTCTTCATAGCTTTCTCCGATGAAAAGATTACTACATTCCCAACGATTAGCTGGAAAGTTTCTTCTGAGGAACAACCAAGCTTAAGAGGACTGAAGCTCAAGGGTAAAAAATCTGTTTATTTAGAAATTCCCACGTTCTGGTATCCGCCTATTGAGGGACAAATATCCTTAAATGTTTCTATCGAAAATATCACCCATCAAACAACAATTATTACTACAACTGAAATAATACAATCAAGCGATAAATGGCAAGCAATTCCTCTCGATAAATGGATTATTGAAGCAGGGAAATATGAAGCCCGCTTTTGGAATCAATTTCATCGCTGGTCATAT
Organism: Nostoc sp. KVJ20; assembly: GCF_001712795.1. GTDB lineage: Bacteria > Cyanobacteriota > Cyanobacteriia > Cyanobacteriales > Nostocaceae > Nostoc. The sequence continues at coordinate 140,557 of NZ_KV757658.1, read as the reverse complement.
AAGTTTGAAACTCAGTCAAACTATCAGATGGCTAGCAAGCCAGAAATTAAAAATTTACTAATTAGTAGTAGTTCGCAAGGACAGGTAGAAAACTTACCTATTCATAATAGTTATGCTGATACTTTTTGGGCAGAAGAAATTAAAATGAAAGGTCTTTTACCTCTAGAAATTATCAGTTTATCTTTATATGATAGGCAGGAAACTGTATCTTCTCAGTGTCAAGCAGATTCATTGGGTAATTTACACATAAACTTGGCATCTTTCTATAATTTATTATCTCCTGATTCTAATTGGTATGCTTTAGATTTCCAGAGGATAGGTGGCGAAACACAACGTTTAATAGAAATGGAAGTTGCTTCGCTGGTAATTAGCTGCACTTGGGATAATCAAGCAGTTCAAATATCTGGTTTATTACCTAACGAACTTTATTCTCTTTCATGCTGGAATTTACTCTTACCTGAAAATCCGCCAGTAGAAATTAAAATTTCCCCAGTTTCGTCAAATGAAGATATAATTGCTATTCCGTTAAAATTGCAACCTGGAATTTATAACATTCAGATATTAGGCTCACGTAAACTACGACATAACCTTGGTTGGTGGTGTAATAGCAATCAAAATGATTTACCGGATGAAACTTTAGAAAATGAAGATTTGGCAGATTACTGCTACACCATTCTAGATAATGAATCTGTTAGTGATTTTGTGAAATCTGCCAATAAATATGACTATGACCCCTATTTATTACAAACTGCTATTGATAGCCTGAAAAATTTACCCTGCTATCTTCCAGAATGGTTGCAGATTAATTCTCTTACAGAGAAACTCCAAGCTATTGTTGAAAATCTAAAAGTCAAGTTGAAAAGTCCGGCAAGTACGCAAAAAGTAACAATATCAAAAGGAGCGGATACTGTTCATGTAGCAGCTATTCAAGAAAATTGGTTATTAATAAGTTTAACAAACCCTAAAAAACGTATTTTTGTTTTTAAACAAATAGAAATAAACATTGAAAAGAATCATCGGCAGAAAGGAAATTTAAGTATTCATCTTCCTAAACAACCTGTTTACAATGATATTCTAGTATTGAAATACAAGAATATAAATAATATTAACAGCTATATACCTCTAGAATACATTCAAAAAACTCAGCCTTTAACCTCCAACGAGGCTCAAAAAATATTAATATCATAAAATCATGTTTGCCGAAAAAATTACTCGACTACTCAGCAATCATCGTCATTCCGATAATCAGACAATTCCACAGCCTTTAACAAAGCATCAGATTATTTCGCTGCTAGTTTCAAGTCTTTCTCCCAACGAATCTCAAGAAAACCTAACAGATACAATTCAAAATACACTAAATGAATTACAAGCAGAAGGTGAAATATTAGCAGGAACGCGAAACCATTACTGCATTGCTCCTCCGATGGTTTTAACCCAGAATAAAGAAGATTTAACAAGTTTGCTATTTCGGGGCGATCGCGCTTATTTGACTCTGGCTCATCAAGTCCTAGAAAGTCAACAAAACCCTCCAAATCCTTTAGTATTACGCCCTCAAAGTAATCAATTTCATAGGATTAAAAATCGCCTTCATCAAGTTGGTATTCGTTTGCTGACTATTTCAGATAGTATTGAAAATTTCCCAATCCCAAGAAAACCCTTGAAATCGGAGTTGCGTTCAACTTGGACAGAAGACCCTTTTTCTATCAAAAATTGGCAAAATGGAAGCTATATTCAGCGATACGTACCCTGTAATGAAGCGCAGAAAGAACGTTGGCGCAATCCGAGCCGCGAAAGTATCAAAAATGAAGATATATTGCACTTACCCACAGGTGAATATCTCTGGTTTGAAGACCAAAATTTTTATGAATTAGAGCCAGATTTAGCTATTTTAGCCATGTTCTACCAGGACAAACAAATGGGATGTCCTTTAAAAATAATTTGGGATGAACCTCCAGGAAAGTTAAATTTGCAAGGTGTCTATCTTCCCAGTACCTATGCACGGTGGTTATGGCATATTTCTGAGCCTGGAGAAGAATACAGAACTCGAAATTTTCAATCAAAAAACTGGCCACTTGTAAAAGAAGCATTTAAACGTTTAGGAGCTAAATTAGTATGACTAAATATCTAGATCCAATCGCAGCAGTTGAACAACCCCGTGCAGACTTTATTCGCTATTTACTTACAGCTTACCCCCTACGTGACCCCCATCTCCGCTACGGTTTTAAGCAATTATTAGAGCAACCTGGAAACCTTTGGCAACATCCTTACCTCGAAGGTTCCCAGCCGTATAAATCAAGTCTTAGTATCAATGATTTGGTCGAACAAGGGGTTTTAGACCCTGATATGGCAACACTATTTATACCTAGTAGCCGTCGGTTGTACGAACATCAAGAAAAAGCTATCCGCGCAGTTGTGGAACAACAGCAAAATATAGTCGTTGCGACTGGTACAGGTTCGGGAAAAACTGAGTGTTTCCTGACACCCATGCTCGATATGCTGCTGAAAGAAGGAGATAATTTATCGATCGCTGGAGTGCGGGTGCTAATTTTATACCCGATGAACGCTCTGGTAAATGACCAAGTTAAACGTCTGCGGCAATTATTATGTCGCCAAAAGACGACAACCAAAACTAAATTTGGATTCTACACCAGTCGCACCGAAAAGGACAGAGGTAAAGCAATAGAGTCATTAAGAGAAGAATTTGCAGCTTACGATCCAGAGGAACTGCGGCAATTATTTACCTTGGCTGAAATAGAATCTATAAAAGATGAGGAATTAATTGATAAAGCTATTGAAAAAACTAGCCAAGTGCAATTACTCTCAAGAGAAGAAATGTGGGAAGCACCACCCCATATTTTAATTACCAACTACTCCATGCTGGAGCATATGTTAATTCGACCCAAGGAGCGAGAAAAAATTTTTGAGGCTTCAGTAAATACTTTCAAAATGTTAGTAGTAGATGAAGCTCACACCTATGATGGTGCTAAGGGTAGTGAAGTTTCCATGCTGTTGGAGCGTTTTAAAGCTTCCGTAGGTGTGGAACAAAAAGGTAAAATTCGCTGCATCGCTACCAGTGCCAGCTTAGGAGATGCTTCGGTTGATGATAAAGTTATCGCATTTGCAGGAGAGTTTTTTGGTGAAACTTTTAGTCAAGTAATTCGCGGTCAGCGTCTCAATGCCAAAGACCGATTAGGCAAACCTTATACCCTACCTGCTGCACTTACTAATGAAGAAATTATACAATATTTAAGTATTATTGAATTACCACAACAAGGTTCTCCAATTAGTTCTTGGTTTGATCCACTAAGCGCTATTGTACCCGAACAAAAACTAAAATTAGCTGAGTCGCAAGCTGATAGCGATATCCACAAATTCCTCTGGTTTGCTCTCAAGCGACATCCCTTAATACATCGACTGATTAACATACTTTGTCGCGAACCTAAACCTTGGGAAGAAATAGTTCGCTCTACAGAATTATGGGGTGTAAATCTGCCAATTAAATTAGATGGTAGCGTTGATGATACAGATGCAGAAGTTGCATTAGCTCATTTGCTGCAAATAGGTACTCTCGCTCGTGCAAATCCAGATGATTTACCTTTACTTCCTGTGAGATTGCATCTTTTATTTCGCAGTTTAGAGGGACTTTATGCCTGTATTAATCCCAAATGTTCGGGAGCAGCGCACGACCCAATTTATTCAGACCGTGAAGTACGGTATGGGCAACTTTATTTGAATGAGAAAAAAACCTGTGAATGCTGTGGTTCCCCTGTATTAGAATTGGGTAGTTGTTCTCAATGCGGTCAGGGTTATGTATTTACTCAACGTCAAGATTCGGGAGAACTAGAATCTCTACCCAGATCAATTCAAGCATTAAAGGATAATACCAAGATTTACACTTTGACTTCTGGCAATTTAGACAGTGTAACAGAAGAAGAGGAAATGGGTGAAGATGAAGAGGAACAAGAATCAACAACACTAAAAACTTTTAAATTTGAACTTCAGAAGCATGGCTGGATTGGTAAACTTTCAGATGAAGCGTTTACAAACAAAATAATACCAGAAAATGAATTTATTTTAGCATGGCATCGCAAAAAAAATGACGGAGATGAAGGCGGTTGTTATTTAAACAGATGTGCTGCTTGTGGTGCTGGTACTGGACGCACTACTCTAGCAATTAATCGATTTGTGACTTATACAGATGGCCCATTAGAGGCGATGCTTGATAGTCTCTTTGAACTACTACCAGAAACAGAAAAGACTGATAAAAACTCTTCAAAGCGGAAAATACTTACCTTTTCCGATGGTCGTCAAGATGCAGCCTTTTTTGCCTCTGACTATCAACGTACTCATACCGAAATGCTATACCGACAGATGCTTTGGCAAGCATTTAACCAGGTAAAAAATACTGAAGGTATTACATCTGTTAATCAAGTAATTAATCAACTGAAAGCAGACTTTTTAGAATTTTATATTCCTCACCCTGACCGAAAATCTGATGTAAATTATAAAAGTTACCGTCCTAACGATCCAGAAGAGGAACCTAAAGATAGAAAAAATAAAATAGATGCGGAAGATTTAGCTCAGAAACGAGCTAAGGAAATATTAGTTAAGGAATTTGCTCTTTATTTTAACCGTCGTTTAACCTTAGAAGCATTTGCATTGTTAACTTGTCATATAGAATTGGAGAAGCATTTAATAGAGTCAGTTGCTGGTAAATTTGAAATCAGCAATGATGAGGCGCAGATTTTATTGACAGTTATTACTGACATCATCCGTCGCACAGGAATTGTTAGCATTGAAGGCTCATCCAGCTACTTTCAAGAAACCGGAGGCGATGGTCGCCGTCCCGAAATGATAGATGCTCAGGGTAAGTCTAAAAATTACCTATTTCTAGAAAAATCAGATGATGAAACGAAACAATATAAAGACTCTCCCTCTTTTATGCCTTGGAAACAAGGAAAGGTGAGAAAACCACCAAATCGTTTGGGTTGGTACTTCTTACAAATATTTGGCGAAGGGGGAATTCCTAGTAGAGAAGATTTTATATGGCTTTTCCGGCAACTTCAAGACTTTGGCTTACTTGTTTCAGCTAAAAAGGGATTTCAACTCAACTGGAAATACTTATATATTATAGAGACGCGGCAAGATTGGTATAAATGTAATTGCTGCCAGCAGATTTTTCATGTTCCAAGTTTATCAAAAATTACTCTTGGAAAACTTAGCGTTCAAAGATGTTCGGCTTATAAATGTGGTGGTACTCTTGAGTCTTACACACCTGAAAAAATTGATCAAACCTCTGCCGAACATTACCAGCAGTATTTAATTAAACAACGCTTACCCTTGCCACTGCGATCGCAAGAACATACAGCACAGCTAGGTGTTGCGGAACTAGAAAAACGCGAAAATCGTTTTCGCCAAGGTCGCATCAATATGCTCAGTTGTTCGACAACCTTAGAAATGGGTGTAGATATTGGTGAGTTGCAAGCGGTGGTTCTTCGCAATTTCCCTCCCCATGTTAGCAACTACCAGCAACGAGCTGGACGCGCTGGACGACGCACAGATGGTGTAGCTATTACTTTAATGTATGGGCAACGTCGTCCCCACGACCGCTTTTATTTTGAGCAACCAAAAGAGTTAATTGCTGGTAGCAATCAAATTCCCAAGCTTGATTCTGCTAACTTCCAAATACAGCAGCGTCACATTCATGCTGAGTTACTAGCTGCATTTTTACGAAAAAACTGGAATCTCAGTGCAGAAGAAATAAAAATAGCAGAGTTTTTGGATTTACCACTAGAAAATCCTGCTTCCTCTGAAAATTTCACTCCTGCTGCTGAAGCCAAGATTTGTAAGTTACAACAATGGCTAAATAGCGATGAAGCAGCAGAGCTAGCCGTGCAGTGGCTAACTCGGTTAGGTAGCTCCGAAAGTCAAGCAGCTATAGTGCTGAGAGGCTTTAAAGATGGGATTGAAGATTTTCAAGAGCAGCAACTTCAAGATTGGAATAGTTTAGCGGAAGATATGCTTGAACTACGAAACCGCATTACCGATCCATCTGAAACAAAAAATTTAGAGAAAATAGCCAGACTTATTGCTGGGACAAAGCGCGAACTTGATAAAATTGGCTCTCGTCGCCTACACAACGAACTAGCGCAAGCCAGTATCCTACCAATTTATGGTTTTCCTATTGACGTAGTTCGCCTTTTGACCGGGGAAAGCAATGAGTATAATTCCGCACAAGGAAAACATCGACTAGAACGCGATCGCCGACTTGCTCTTGGTGAATATGCTCCAGATCAAGAAATAATAGTAGATGACCGAATGTACAAAAGTGTTGGCATTCTTAAACCAACAGAATTAGAACAAAAGTTCTATTGGGTTTGCCAAAATTGCAATCATTTTTTAGATGCTAATACGGGAGATGAACTAGTAGAATCCTGTCCCGTCTGCGGTGATGAGCCATCTTCACCTGCGGCTAAAAAAATGAAACTTTACAAGGTTCCCAAAGCATTTACAACTGATTGGGAAAAGCTTCCAGAAGTCACCCCCTATATCAAACCGCAGCGTCAACCAGTATCTCAGATTTTCTTAATAAATGATGGGGATTTATCAGAAACCTTACCACCACAATTGGGTTTGTATACTCTTACTGTTAGCAAAGGTGGAAATTTCTTTTTAGCTAATCAAGGTTCCTATGGTAAAGACAAAGGGTTTGATAGAAAAGGATTTGCAATTTGTACTACCTGTGGACGCGATTTGAGCGATTTATTACCCAAAGGAGAACCGAAAAAAAGCCGAGGTAAAAAAGGAGCCAATAAAAACTCTGCAACTAGCCAACAATCATCGCAAATTTCTCATACTCATCCCAGAACAGGAAAACCATGTTCTGGCCGCTATACATTGATGCATTTGGGACATGAATTTTGTAGCGATTTACTAAAAATTGTCTTTGACTCCAAAACTGAACCCACACCCCTGTTCGGCGAAGACGGAGAACGCGAAGATGACGGCGAAATTTTTACCAATACAAAAAATCGTAACCGAGGTTTAGAATTTTGGCGTTCTCTCACCTATGCATTGTTAGCAGCAGCAGCCCAAGTAATTGACGTACCGCGTACAGAATTAGATGGGCTGTTTACGCCTCGTTCGGACAAACGCGCTAACATTATTATTTATGACAATGTGCCTGGAGGGGCAGGATACAGCCGTCGCGTTGCCGAACGCTTTGATGAAGTTTTAAAGACAGCATTAAAAATAGTTTCATCATGCAACTGTGCAACTAGTTGTTATGACTGTTTGCAAACTTACTCAAATCAGCCATTTCACAACCAATTTAACCGTCATTTAGTGGCAGATTTTCTTAGACCGATAGTTGAGCAAGTCAGTCCAGATGAAGAATTACAAAAATTTGCTCCCAACTCTAACAGAATAAGTTTGTCTCTCATCGCAGATATCTTACCAGCAATTTGCCGAGCGGCTGCACCAGATACTTTAATTTATTTACCCAAACTAACCGATGAGTTTGGTTTAAATAAAGGTTCAAATTTGCCTTGGTTAAATCTGCTTACAGATGCAGTTTACTCTATGAGACCGATTAATAAGCCACTTGAATTAATAGTAAACCATTTGCCAGACCCCAATACACTTTCAGATGCTTCTTTAGACCAACGAAATCACCTCAAGGTTTGGCGAAAACGCTTACAACAGTTGATAGACCAAGGTTTAGTAAAACTTTACCAGGTTTGTGCTGAAAATTTACATCAGGATGTCCCAACTCTCTGTTTCAATAGCAACCAAAGTAATCGTATTGCACTGTCATTGCAGCAATTCTCAAACAATGAACCATCAACATGGTTTCAAACCCGAAGCCCAGAAGGTGTTAAAACAGTTTTTAGTCGGTTAGAAAAATTACGCCAGGAAGCAAGACTTGTTCAAGCATCTGAGTTAGAAGATATAAACACTACCGTAATCTTCTTAAACCCTTCTGAGAAGGAATGGCGCGGCGACTTCAGCATGTCAGAACTTAGAAATAAACTGAGATTAGAGGCTGCTTTATCTGGAAGCGAGGTGACGAAGATTATCTACCGCGATCGCTATCTGAGGGAAGAAGGGGCTTCCATTTTAGTTGAATTATTAAAATGGGGTGGATTTGATACTCAATCTCATGTAGAAATTCTCACAGCCGAATATAAGGATGCTAAGAACGCTTTTACCATAGAGAAAGAGCTTAAAAAAATATTTGTTCAACTCCAACCGAATGAAAATAATTTGTCGATTCGAGTTAAACGCTCAGTTGATTTCAAACAATGGAGTCACCTTATTCCTCACGGTCGCGTTCTGGAAATCTACCGACAAGACGGATTGCATTATCAAGTGATTTTTGACATCGGGATGACCTTTTTAGCAAGAGAGCGCGGGAAATATCGTGTTAAATTTACTACTTATGTAGTAGTTGAGAAAACCATTTAAAATTTGAGGATGGCGAAGAATTGGCGTTGCACAATAGGGGATTTCCAAAGAAAAAAATATCCCATCGCTCTGAAGGCAAGGGAGCAGGGAGCAGGGGGAGGGAAAGTTGTAGTGAAGTCCAGAAATTGGATAATTTATTTTTTGGAGTTCCCTAGAGGGCTGTTTAAAACTTTGTATTATTCGTCAAATTCACTCCTCAATCCAGAAAACCTCTAGCTCAATTCATTAGGGCTTATTTTTGGTCAATACAATTGTTTTATGATCAATTTCAAAAACCCTCAGTATTTTCTGCTCCCACACCACCGAAGCCTTCCCCAAAAAGCTAGTCGCTATCAGTGTCGGAATTTCCTTCGCCATCCACCTCTACTTCGCGTTCGGATGGGGACTGCCGCAAGTTGTTTAGACGTTGCCAGTCAACTGCAACAATTTTAGACATAAATTACAAAATATAATCTTTAAGCGCGAGCTTCTTCCCACGAGAAGAATAATTGAGAATGTATCGCTAAGATGCAGAAACCACCCATGCCGAAAAACTGGATTATTAAAGTAGACAACTATTTCCATGCAAACCCCAATTGCATCATCGCCACCGCCCATGTGGCCACGTTTCCCGCAAACCTACCCCTAGAACCCAACATCCGGGAACCTAACCGCAAAAGTGCGACATACCGACAAATCTTTGACTCTGTGACGACTCAACCAGAAAAATTCTTCTCTCGTCACAGTGGAATAGTTCTGTCAGCCAATAAAGTTAAGCCCAGCAAAAACAAAACCGAACTGGAGTTAGAAGTATTAGAAGCTAGCGAGGGGGGTAGCGATGGCATTATCAATGGAGGTCACACAGTTTTAGCTTTTGAAAGTGCTAAAAATTACAAATATGACCTCAGCCTTGCCAGAGTCAAAGTTACCATCCACATCGGACTCCAGGAAGAGGAGGCTAAAGATATAGCCCTCGCCTCAAATACCACATCGCCAGTAGATTCTCGCTCCAAAGTGAACGCTAGGGGAGATTACAAATTTATCAAGCAGTATTTAGCCCAGTTAGAAAGAGCAGAAGATAGAAAATTTAGAATAGCCTATTACCAAAACCAAAGCGGCGCTCCTAGAAATGCCCAGTGTAATGTTAACCACTTGTTCAAGCTGATCAACTGCCTCGACAGAAATAGATACAATCCCGACGGCAATAAACGAAGCAAGCACCCTACAGGTACGAACACCCCTAGTCAAATCACAGACACTGAGAGGGAAAGATTAACTCTTCTATTGCCTCTACTTCCCAAAGCTCTGTGGATTGAGCAAAGACTGTACGAAATAATCCAAGAACATATCAGCAACCCCAGAAGAAAGGGTGTCAACGATTTAGCATCAATCGATACACGCAAAACTACCCTTCTCCCCGATAGCAAGTACTCGTTTGGGTTTGGTGCGCCAACTGACCTCGCACTACCCATAATTGCATCCTATCGGGTATTCCTAGACCAAGACTATAACTGGATTATTCCTTTTGACGAATTCGCCGAAAACTTTCTCCAACACCTGTGGGTTAACTATTACCGTAAATACTTGATATCGGAGAAAACAGCAGGAAATACAGTGGGGACTAAAATTTGTCGCAACTCAGAAATTTGGGAAAGTCTGTACATTTCGGCCCAAAGTTATTTAAACCAGCATTTGGTGAAAATTGTCAATTCCGCCAAGCGTGAAGAATTAACGCTGACACCAACCTAAAATGTCCACTTAACAATTAATTGTCATCTAGGAAGAGATTATGGGCATTTTCTAGAATCCCAGTCTCTAGGCAAAGCCTAATTGTGTTGCGATCGCCCACCGTAGGCGCTTTGTGCCATCGCAGCGCAAGGGATTTTCAAAATACAGGTTCTGTGGGTGGGTTGGCAATTACCGTCTACCCCTAAAACCTGTAGCCTTTACTAAAAAAGGATTTCCGAATTTCAATAACAAATTAGACTTGACACGATGGATTTTACGGCGTACCAAGGTAAGTAAATTGCGCTTTTACGAGAATTATCTGCACTTTATTGGTGCGACGGTTTCCGACCGACCGGAGATCATCGCCTACGGCGGGCGGTTACGCCATCGCAAGAAGGCGGGGCGTGTCATCGCGCTCCTAAACAGTTGCTCCCGTTCATCTGCGGCGGTTTGGGAAGAAGCTATAGCACAAGCCTTGGTGGTCAGGACATTAACAGATGATAAAACTTAAGACACAAAAAGACTTTTCACCCAGTCCCCAGTCCCTTGCTATAACAGCATCAGCTTCCGAAACAAACACGGGCGGTGAATTAATGTCAGAATGCCTATTCCAAGAGTAGTTTTGGATACTGTGCCTGATGAAGGCCCTTGCTCTTGAGTATCAGAAAACCGACTCGTGCGTTCACACAAGTTAACATTTCAATTAATTTGGCAAAACCCTTTTTGTTAGTAGTGAGTAGAGTAGCAAGGGGGAGTAGAATGAGACTAAAAATGTCTGGGAACAAACGTTATCGGACATTTTTTTGGGGCGGATAAACCCGCTTCATCCCGCGTATTATTTTGAGGCTGTGTGATGACGTTATCACGTACAGACGCAGGTGTAGATACAGAAGAATTAGGGGTGGCGATCGCTCAGTTATCACCGGAACAACTAGCGGTGATCAAAGCAACAGTCGAAGCGGTGGTACAGGCAACTGGCACACCCAAAATCACTGGGGCGGAAACTACCAGCGAACTGTTTTCTAGTTGGCTCACCAGTAGGGAGTCAGAGCAAACTGTGCGGGCATACCGAAATGACGTGATGCACTTTGTTCAGTGGCGACTAGGCATTGACTATCCAGACTTAGATAATTTAAACCTGCACACCACCACCAAAGAAGATGTGGACAATTACAAAGCCCACCTACTTAAAAAAGAGAAAACAGGGGAAATTGCTCGTGCTTCCGTCCGCCGTCGCCTTGCTTCCCTTAAAAGCTTTCTGCGCTACGCTTGCGATGTAGGCTACTTGCGGGCCAACCCTGCAATGTTGTTGAAAGTACCTCCGGAGCGCAAAAAGATTAAGGAGCGCACCCTGACTGAGACTGAGATTGAAATCCTATTCGATGCAGCTGCACAAGTTGTAGAACAAGCCCCCACTCCTCACAAAAAGATACAAGCGCAACGCAACCAACTAATTCTGGAGCTTTTTTACTACGGTGCTATTCGGGTAGGTGAGAGTGGTTTAACCTGGGCTACCATGCATTCAAATCAGTCCGGGCTACCTTACATTAAAGTGGTAGGCAAAGGAGACAAGGAGCGCGATGTTCCCATACCAATAGAACTTTACCAATACCTTTTGGCTAATCGACAACATACTAAAGACAAAACCGAGCCGCTTTTCACAAGCCAAAAAACGGGTGAACCCATTTGCGATCGCCACATCCGCCGCATCATCAAATCCATTGCTGAAGTAGCAGGGTTAAGTCGCATCCCCTCCCCACACTGGTTACGGCACAGCCACGCTACCCATGCTGCTAAAAACACGCCTATTCACATCATCACTAAAACGCTGGGCCACTCGTCAGGGAAAATCACGATAGACAACTATCTACACGTGGGTGAAGATGAAGCTAGCTCTCTTAATCTCAAACGATATCGCTGAGACTTTGTAAGATATGCCCCGATTAGAAATTAGCGGCGATCGCCACGTAGCCCATCGCGCCACTAGCCCAGAAATGTGAACGCTTGCGTCACCTGAGCGGATGATACAGTTCGTCAAGAGCATTCCATTCCCAACCCACGCTCATTGGATCGCGGTTACGTGACCAACTCAAAAATTCTTTGGCGCTGAGTTTTTCTCTTTCAGCAATCAGGCTTTGGGGGTTAACACCGAGTCTTGGGGCAAGACTTTCGTTTGTCCTGGGTTGTAATTCAACTTGTGTTTGTTGGTACGGGTGCACTTGTCTTCGCGGCTTGTTGTTGCCCAATCTCCCAGAGGCGATTGCCCGTTCGATTAGCTCCAGCTTTTTGGTGATAGCTTCAAGTTTTGTTTCCACCGAGGAGCCAAGATCTGCAAGATGGGATTCCAGTTTCTCCAGCTTTTTCTCTAGCTGTTTGACTGATTTACTGTCTGCCGTTACATCGATATCATTATTGATATCAAATTTTATTAGTAATTCCTCTAAGGCTTGCAGCAAGGCAATTGTATGACCCTGCCTATGTAGTTTTGATAGTCGCCGAACCACCTTAATTAGTGGAACGGGCACACGAATCATCTCGCTTGGTGGGGACTTTTGGTCAGGCATTTGATATCATTTTTGATATCGACATATTGATTGTAAAAGGTTTGGCGCAAAGCTATAATTTACTGAGTATTAATTGTGTCCAGATTTTTAAGATTGTTACATTTAGACACAATCTGCTGTAGAGGAATAAAAAAGTTCAACAATAAATAATAAAGTCCAACAATTTCTGTTAGGTGCTTTACCCCGCTCCAGGCATCCGTCCATAAATCGCTTGCTTGCCTGTACGCCGCGCACACGCTACGTTATTACTAGAGCGATCGCTTCTCAAAACAACTGATTTTCATAGCGTTGAGGTTAGCATCAGTTCCAAGCGCGTACAATTTTTCCGTTTTGGGTGCGACACGATGGCGCACGAAGGGCTGGAAGCCCCTATATATAAAGCTTCCAAAAGATGAGCGAGGAACCGATTCCTCCAGTCTGGTGTCCAAGACTGTTCCTAACATTCCCATGCACCACTGGTAACGGCGGTGTGTGAAGCGGAAAGTAAAGTAAAGCCCAAGGAAGCATTTAGCCTAAAAATGTAACCGGGCAAAGGAAAGATTGGATGGGTGAATGTAAATGAATCCTTGTTGAGGCAGGTTTAACTGTAAAGGTAAGTCAGTAGATGCAGTCATTAAAAAGCTCAACCCGATTATTCGGGGACAAGCGAATTACTTCCGAGTTGGAGTAGCCTCGAAAATTTTCAATTCTCTTGACCACTGGTTATATGAGAAACAGAAAATGTATGCCAAACGCACTCATCGAAATAAATCCGATAGCTGGCGTAAGGCTAAATACTGGGGAAATCTAAATCTTGATAGACCATTTGAGCGATGGGTTTTTGGTAATAAACAAACCGGAGCCTATATATTGAAATTTGCTTGGTTCAAGATTGAAAGGCACATTCAAGTCACAAGGTAAATCATCACCCGATGACCCAAAATTAAGGGACTACTGGATTAAACGGCAAGAAGCTAAAACTAAATCCGAATTAATCAAAAGTAGGCAGAAGATAGCCCAAAGGCAACAATATGTCTGTCCTGTATGCGGGGAATCCCTATTAAATGATGAGGAGTTACATCTTCATCATAAAAAGCCAAAATCTCAGGGTGGTGGTGACAATTACGGCAACCTACAACTCGTACATCTGTACTGCCATCAGCAAATACATTCTGGAGCAATTTGTAGTTTATGACTTGCTTGAGCCGGATGCGTTGCAAGGCGCAAGTCCGGTTCTGAGGGGGCGGGATTATAGCGATATAATCCTGCTACCCGACCACAGTGATGCCAATTGGGATTTCACTACACGGTTTGACCGCCATCAACGACCAAGGCGTGCCCGACAACAAAGGAAGACGCATCCGAACACAGCCAGACCACGGCATTGGCGATCTCTTCGGGCTGTCCCATCCTTCCAATCGGTTCCTCTGAGATTACCTGTTCTCGTCCTTCAGGAGTGCCGCCGGTGAAGCGATCCATCATCGACGTGTCGATATAGCCAGGACAGACGGCGTTGATGCGGATGTTCTGCGAGGCGTAGTCGAGAGCTGCCGACTTGGTGAGTCCGATCAAGCCGTGTTTTGCGGCGGTGTATGCGGCTCCGCCCTTGATACCTATGACGCCGGCACCCGATGATGTGTTCACGATCGCGCCGCCGCCTTGCTTGAGTAGCAGCGGAATTTCATACTTCATGCACAGAAAAACGCCGCGCAGGTTAATGTTGACGATCCGATCCCACTCTGACTCTTCGATTTGGGCTGTTGCTGCATTCTTCTGCTCCACACCGGCGTTGTTAAAGGCAAAGTCCAACCGTCCGAAGGCCTCGATGGTCTTGGAAAGAGCTGCCTTTACGTCCTCGGTTCGCGTCACATCGCACTTGACGGCGATCGCTCGGGAGCCGAGTTGTTCGATCATGTGTGCTGTTTCTTGATTGCCCTGTTCTGAAACGTCGGCGACCACTACATTAGCGCCCTCACGGGCAAATGCCAGCGCCGTAGCTCGACCGATGCCGTTCGCTGCTCCGGTTACAAACGCAACTTTTCCTGTATACTTTCCATTCTCGTTCGTTGTCATTTTTGAACTCCTAACTTTTATTCCAATCAAGATTTCTGAAAGCCGTCATTTCGCGTCAGCTTTATATTCCTCGTCCGTCACAGGCTTGAGCCAATTCACCTGACTGTCGCCTTTGTAGTTGGTAATTACAACGTGCGTCATCGGAGATTCGGGTGATGCGCCGTGCCAGTGTTCAATGTCGGGATTGCAAAGAATTACATCGCCTTTGTTAATCGTTTTGATGGGTTTGCCTTTTTCTTGATAAAGCCCTTTGCCCATCGTCACGAGTATAGTTTGTCCTGCCGGATGGTTGTGCCAGTTTGCCCGTGCGCCCGGCTCGAAGGTCACACTGGCGATTGAAAAATTATTGTTTTCGGTTTTTGGAGCGAGTGGCTGCACATAAACCGTTCCCGTAAAAGTTTCCGCCGGGGCTTTTTCGCCCTTCGGAAAAATCGTGTTTTCAGTTTTATTTTCCGCCTTTTCCATTTTTGTTTGCTCCGTATTAGCCGATTGCTGATTGCTGCATCCAACGGCTAAAAAAAGTGCCGCGCATAATATCAATCCGATTGTTATATTTTTCATAATTTTATTCTCCCGGTGATTACTCCAATTCAAACGTCACCGTTACGTTTCCTGATCCTACTGCGGCTTCAAGCCCTGAAAGATCGTCCATCCGTCCGAGTTTTGTATAACTATATTGCGTCGGAAATGTTTTATAGAAAAGCACTAAGGTATTGCTTCCCCAAACCATCAGATCGCCTTTGTTGATTGTTTTGGGATTGGAAGAGTCGGTCGGCAAATTGTTCGAGAAATCATATTTTTTCTCGTTGCCGTTCAGTTCATCCATCTTCAGCGTCAACGGCAGCATCGCTTTGAAAGCGTTTGCCGTCGCATTGTCAAAGAGTGTGGCATTGAAAGTCTTTGACCCGATTTTAATCTTTATCTTATTGCCTTTAGTCTCGTTGGCAGCATTACTGCTTTGATTATTAATATTCGTATTACCAGCAAATGCCGATTGGTCTTGACTGCAACCGACGGAGCTGCCGAAAAGAAATGTTGCTGAAAACATCATTACGATTAAGAATTTCATATTGCTCATTCGTCTTTTTTCAAAGTGAAACGACTTCTTGGTTTCTGCTTCCTGATTACTTTAGATTCGTTTTGAAAAAGCCTTCCAGCTTGTCAAAAGGAATCAGATCGGTTTTGTCGTATAAATCAACGTGTCCGGCATTCGGAACAATAACCAGTTCTTTCGGTTCGGCTGCGCGTTTGTAAGCATCCTCACTAAACTCTTTTGAGTGAGCCTTATCACCCGTAATGAAAAGCATCGGACGAGGGGAAATCGTTTCAATGTCATTGAACGGATAAAAGTTCATAAACTTAGTGTTACTGCTCAATGTCGGATGCGTCGTCAGTTCCGGCGACCCTCCCTTTGGGGTATAGTCACCTCGCGGAGTGCGGTAGAATTCATAAAATTCACGCTGAATAGGATGAGTGTTTTCATCCAACTTATGAACAGTCCCGCCCGTATATTTGGTTTCGCCGCCGGTAAACTCTGCGTAACGCTGCTCCGCAGCCTCAGCTATAAGTTTCTTTCTCTGCTCTAGGGTTTGCGAAAGATTAAGCGCATTGCGGCTCGCTGCTCCCATGTCATACATACTGACTGTGGCAACAGCTTTCATTCGCGGATCAATCTTAGCGGCACTGATAACAAAGCTTCCGCTACCACAAACTCCAATTATTCCGATTCTGTTTCTGTCAACAAATGGACGGGTGCCAAGAAAGTCAACTGCTGCACTGAAATCTTCAGAATAAATATCAGGCGCAACAGCGTTGCGTGGTTCGCCCTCACTCTCACCCCAGAAAGACAAGTCAACAGATAAAGTCACAAACCCTCGTTCAGCCATATTTGCAGCATACACGTTGGCACTTTGTTCTTTTACCGCTCCCATAGGATGCCCAACAATGATCGCCGAATGTTTTTTACTCTGATCTAAATTCTTGGGAATAAATAGATGTCCCGCAACATTCATTTTGTATTGGTTTTTAAAAGTAACCTTATACATCGTAACGTTGTCGCTTACCTGAAAAGTGGTATATCCCTTTGGTGTTATTTGTTCCATTTGTTTTGTTTTTTCTGATTGTCCTTTTTGTTCTGTTTGTGTGTAAGCTTGCCCGCTTATCATAGGAGCTAACATTGCTAAAATTAATATATATTTCATATAATTTCTCCCCTTTTGATTGTGAGATTTACAGATTGAAATTGTTGCTCTATTAATCTGAAATTTCTCCAAATATCAATCTGGTTTTATCACCAGGGTTTCTACCGTTTGCTGTATGAGTTCAATTATGCAGGCGTGAAAACGGATAGCGTTAGGACGTTCATTGAAAAAAACCGGACAATTCTCCAAAAAATCGCCGTGCAACGTGCTGAACAAAAACAAAATGTCTAATATAAATTTATGAACGCAAAAGAAGCAGAATTTGAAAAGCGAAAGATGCAGATCAATCGGGAGGAGCTGATCGAAAGAATGATTCGTCTCGCTCCCGAAAACAGCCTTTTGGAAGTGTTTCCGGGCATTTTCATATATCAATCGTCGAAACCGACCGAGAGCCAGGTATCCGTATTAAAGCCCGCCTTCTGCGTCATCGCGCAGGGCAGCAAGGATGTGCTTTTAAACGATGAATTATTTCACTATGATTCCGGTCATTACTTAATCTCGACGCTTGATTTGCCGATTATGAGTAATGTCGTCGAAGCGTCCGAGGAAAAACCTTATTTGAATCTTCGCATAGACCTCGATCCGGCACTTGTAGCTGCGGTGATGATTGAATCTGGCATCGAAACTAAAAAAAGTGGCACTGGAGTCAAAGCGATGGATGTCAGCCCGGTTGATGCCGATTTGCTGGAAGCGGTCGTCAAATTGGTAAAACTATTTGATACGCCTGACGAAATGAAGTTTCTCGCGCCGCTCATCATCCGCGAGATCATCTACCGGCTTTTAAAGGGAAAACAGAGCGCACGCCTGGGCCAGCTTATCACTACCGAAGGCGACGCACAGCGCATCTCCAGGGTGGTCAAGCAAATCCGTGAGAATATTGATCAGCCTCTGAAAATCGAAGATACAGCCCGCGAGATCGGCATGAGCGTGTCAGGCTTTCACCAACATTTTAAGTCTGTCACGGCGATGAGTCCTTTACAGTTCCAGAAACAAATACGGCTTCAGGAAGCGCGCCGTCTGATGCTCGGCGAAAACATAGACGTGGCGATCGCCAGCTTCCGCGTCGGTTATGAAGACCCTTCATATTTCAGCCGGGAATATAAAAAACTATTTGGTATTCCCCCGCATCGTGACATCGCCAAGCTGCGTAGCAATTTAGGCCAATAAGAATTGGACAGTTTAAGAAGTGAACTTAAGACATCACCTCATAATTTGGTTGAAATTCTAGTGTCCCTTTGCGTTGATTAGTTTCATAGGTGGGCTAGAACCAACAGAGTGTTCTGATTATTCTGTAACTAGCTAAAATTTTAACCATGTAGGGGTAGAGCTACCAATGTAGGGAAATGACCGAACTATATAAGGCTGGAATCATTGAGGTAACAGAAGCAGAAGATGAAGATAAAGATTTATTTGAAGTTGCGGTGCATTTTGACGGCGATATTTTTCTTCCCAACGTCGTTTTTGCAGGCAAAGACCACGCATTGCGGCAAGCTAAAAAGCTCTATGATTGGCTAGAAGCTAATCATAAAGAAATCAAGGGGGAGCGACTGCGTTGGCAATCATATACAGTTACGAATTTCTAAGAGAGTACCCAGCCTGCTATTTACCTTACTACTATTCAACATACAAGCAAAGTTTAGAAGTTTCAATTGTTGAGCGAGATCAAGAAGCCATTGCTTATGGTTGGTTGAGCGCTGAACCTTTACCTTACTATATGCATAAAGAAGATGGTTTGGTAGTTCTTGGAGACATTTCAGATGATGCTGTGCTTGCTGGTTGGCATAAAGCTATTGATATACGCATTCATATTTACTCTTTTATCTACCAGTCAAATAGCAGTCACAAGCTTTAATAATCAGTTGACAATTAGGAGCTTTAGGTGCAGCGAAAAATCGAGTTAAAAAGGGGTGTTGATAATACAAGTGTTGAAGCATATTTGGTAGATTTAGTCCAAAGACATGTTGATGATTATGTCAATTATTGGGTAGAAAGCTTAAGGTTATTTAGTCAAGAAGATAAATACTGGGATTGGATATTCAAATTAAGATATATTTCCAATCAAGAAAATCTTGAAGGTTACGCAATTGAGTGCGAAAACAAAACTCAAGGATTAATGATAATAGAAACACAAATGCACGGTTCTCGGTTAAATGTTGGTAAGAGGCTAGTTTATGTTGATGGCATTGCCACTGCCCCTACTAACCGAATAGAAATTCAGCGTCCGCCTCAATTCAAAGGTGTTGGTCAAGCACTATTAAATTTCGCAAGAATTAGAAGTGTTGAGCTTGGGTATGAAGGTAGAATTGGGTTGCATTCCTTACCAAGGTCTGAAGGATTTTATGAAAAACAAAATATGTTGAACTGCGGTTCGGAAGAAGAATATGAAAATTTAGTCTACTTTGAGTATGGTGTATTGAGACGAAGATAAGGGCTGATCCGGGTAAAATTTTATGAATCATCAACAGCAAAAGGATAATTCTGAGGCAAACGAGTCAATAACAACCCAAGAAGCTATAGATTTACTTTTTGGTGAAGGATGGCTCGAAGAGGCTGTTTGCATCGAAGATGAAGCAAATTGCACGATTGGCGCTGGTTTGGATTGGGGTAATGCATTACCACCTTTAATGCTCAACCTTCCTTTATTTGGTCGTCTATCAACGCTGCGTGTATCTCTTAACCGCGAAGTCAGGCTAATAATTGAAACATGGGATTTAGGTATAGGTACAACTTCTGCAACAGAGACTGCAAGGGCACGCATTAAAGAGCGGTTGCTATCTCCTACGCCTGAGTTAATACCTCACTTGGAAGCTACTTTGTTGCAAGATGATTTATACGGTGAAGAGTTTATATCTAACCGCGAAGTCCTCAAATCGCTACTTGCAGTAGTTCTTACTGATTCTGATAGAGAAGAAATTGCAGAGAAGGCTGCTAATTCAATACGCACACAAGTTATGTCACAGGTGAATTTTTCCGGAAAACTTTCTGCGTAAATATAATCACAATAATATCGGGTAAAATTAAATCAAAATTAGTTTTCTGCAACCCAAAAGGAACTGATTGATGACTGGTAAAAACCGCAGTCGCTATTCTTCAAACTGGGATACTATCGCACTTGAGGTCAAATCCAAATCAGACTGGAAATGCACGCGCTGCGGTATGCAATGCTTACGTCCAACTGATAAAAGGGACGGATTAAATCGTAGAGAACGCAGCATTAAAACGTTAGTGGTTCACCACCGCAATTATACGCCCGAGGACAACCGAGCAGAAAATCTCGCGGCTTTATGCACAGCTTGTCATATGCTGTTTCATACACGCAGACGGGGAAATGTATCACCAGGACAACTATCTTTGTGGTAGAAAAACTAGTAGTTTAAAACAACTCAATAGTAGATAGTTTTGAGAAAGTGAAAAGATAAATATCATCTTTCTAAGTCAACATCACAACATTTGCTGACGCAACAACTTCGTTGAAGTAATTGAAGTTGTATAGACATGAAAAGTACTACGAGTTCTAACCCAACAACTAACAAACAATTAGTAAAATCTGCACAGCAAATTCAACAAAAAAGCACCTTCATAAGCGAAGCAGATTACTACGACTACGAAGCAGAATTAGCACAAGAAAAATCAGACTACTATCACTTGCAGTACGGATACTAAATTCAATCTCCCTTCAAGCATCAACTCTTCTTAGTCAACAACTAGTAGCAACTAACTGCTAGTTGCTTTTTATATCAAAAGTAAATTATGACTTCAGCAATTGAACGCGAAATCAACCAACTCACTCTCAAAGAATTAAGCCTAGATGCTGCTAAACTTTGGTCACAGATAGAAGAAGCAGGCGAGTTAGGCGAACAGGGTAATGTAGAACAACTCTTACAAGAACTTATAGGTGTTCAAAATGGTATCGAAACCAAAATCGATGCGATCGCCTGGGTAGTTGACCAGTTAAATCTTGACCTTGAAACCTGGGAGGAAAGAAAAGCGCGAGTAGCCGAACTCCACGACCTGGTAATTTCACGTCGCAAAACTCAACTTGAACAAATCAAGCGCACCCTCATCCATCTGCACGAGATTGGATTAATTAGTGACAAAAACATCGGTAAGGAAAGGGTAATTGAAATCAGGGATAACCCACCAAAGGTCGCTAAATTACTAGTAGAAGTAGATGATGAAGATTTTCCTGATGAATTTAGAGTTATTAAGTACCAAGCTAATAATAAGGCAATTCTTGAAGCTTATAAATCTGGTAAAGATATTAGCAATCTTGCCGAGGTAAGTATCGGGAAGCAGGTGCGGTTTAAGGTGCAATCAGGTAGTAAGTCTCGCAACAAGAAAAACCACAACTAATGGCATACGCCCCAACCATGTGAATCAAACATAGGTATATCCCATCATTTTACAAAAATATCATCAAATGGTTAAGGGTCAAATCTTAATCATTTTTATTTTTTTTAACCTATAGCACCATTTTAAACTTTTTCAAAAAATCATCAAAACTTTGCCTGAATTTAAACTCCGTGAAGATATAATCGATGAAATTGTAGATATCAATGACAGCAACAGTAACTATGTCGGATTAGGTAAAAACATCGTTACGATAGGTTGGTATATTTAACCTTATTTAGTGTGGCTAAATAGGTAATTGCAATTGATTAGGTAGTTTCTATTTTCAACTATCAATATGATAATTCAAACTACTGCTAAGTTTAAGTTTAATCTGAAGGGATGCAATCACCCTAAATAAAAACTTAAATATTAGTTATCGGAAGCAAGCTTAAAATGTCATATCACAAAAACCGAAGTATAGTTATCCGTAACGCTATTATCGACAGTTTTTTTATCCTCTGGTGTTTAGTTTGGCGTACTGGTTTGGGGCTAACCTTCTTTATCATCTATGCTTCCCTTGGCTACATATATAGCTGGCCATTCTATTTTCCAATTTCGATTATTTTGGGATTTGCCCCTTGGGGTTGGAAGGTACAAGAAGAAAGAAGAGATAGAGAAGAAGAACGAAAAATCAGGAAGTTAGAAAATAAAATTGGGGATGGTTTTATCTATACCAAAGCTGAATCAAATATCGAGATAAATTACAGGGGAGTTATCTTCCTCAAGTCAGTATTTGGTCTATTTGTTAGCGGCTTTTGGGGGATAATACTTGGCTGGAAAGCTATTTTGGGTATGATAGTACAGTTAGTAGATAATATCAGAACAGTTATTAAGTACATATAGATAAACAGGTTCATCTAACCAAACCAAACTCAAAATTTATCTTATCACTATTCCTGCATCAGTTTGATACTTTCTGTATCAAAACTTAGTTTGATGCTGAAACTTTGCTTACCGGGAAAGTTATCAATACTCCCGACACCAACCACAACTAAATAATTAAAATTTATTTACCAATATTAAATATTTCTGGTTTTGGGATAACATCAAAACCGATAGAATTGTAAAAAAATATTTTTAATACCACACGAGCTAACGCTTAAATAGAAAGCTGGTGGCATATCGCTTCATAAAATAGCCAGTTACTAGTTATATCAACACGAGTTAAAAGAATGGAATTAGCACAGTATATCCTAACAGGACTTCTCTACGTTATTATTTACGGATTTTCTACTCTCTTTATTTTCCAATTCTTGCTAGATATATCTATCGCTTTTGAAAAACACTGTAACTGCACTACATCTACAAAACACAGTGTAATTAAAACCGAGAGCTTAACTGAAAAATCCAAATTTCAGATATCTAACAAAAACAAAAATCAAGTACCTACAACCAAACAGATGACTGTTCAACAGTTAACAAATCTCCCATTATCTCCTCCTAAAATCAGGTAGCTACTGAGTGCTTCATGATGTTAAATCCATATTTTCGTTCCAGAGTGGCAATCGCTGTGGCACTCTCCTCCAAGAGCGATTGCCCTTGATCAACAACAAAAGCTAGTATTCTTCATTTTGTAGGAATCTCGGTGGACACCCGTGTAAATGTAAGCCAAAATCAAGTAACAATTAGTTTTGTATAATTAGATGCCATTCGCTACAGCTAACAACTAAAAATGGGTGGGTCAGCGAGATTAAATGCAGTTGACTAGTAGAATTATGCAAAAATTATCCTGGAAGCCTTATAAATCAAGGGTTAAAAGCTAATTGTTGAACAGGTTTAGTACAGGTTATTTAGATTATGAGAAAAGGTGATGTCTGAAACTTGGGGTTATCGCTACATAAACGGAGCAAGCGATCGCTTTATCTGCCAAATCGAAGGTTCAGGTGCACTTGATGCCTATCCTGAGTTTAGAGATCGGTACATTCGCGCTGACGAGCTAATCTCTGAGCTTCTAGGGTCAGAGCCTTGTTTGTTTTATATTCGCAGACAAAGAGAAGCGCCACAACCTGAATACGAAATTTGGGAGCTAACTATAGCAACAGACCACGATGATTTTCAACTTCCCACCAAACTGCAAGAACAGCAGCAAACATTACAGGTGTCGGCAAGTGTGCGTAAAGACGGTAACGGCTGTTTAGGGTTAAAGAGAATTAATTTGGTAGACCCGGAACAAGGACAGATAGATGCTTTTTCTTCAGCTTGGCTTATTCATCTCTTGCCCAATGTAAGACAAGATATCGGGATTCCGCAAGAAGCATTTGCACAGATAATAACAATGCCAGTCTGCGGCTCTCATGTACCTACCAGGGATCAGATCAGAGGTTGGGGACAGTATTTAGCGATTCAAAGCCGTACAGCTAAACAACGACAATTTTGTGTGCCTTTTGTTGGACATAACCATCCTGAATCCCAAAATCGTATCACCTTTACCCTTAATGTTGATTTAGCAACAAGTAATGGTTCAGTGTCCCTGACTCCAGATGAGTTTTGGCAACGAGCAGGACGGGCTAGAAACGAATTTGTTCAGTTGTTTAGAACCTCTAGTGACTTAGGAAATCATCGGCGTGGGCAAAAATTGGGAGAAATCGAAACAGTCGAAAGTAATAAGAACCAGATAAAAGTACAGGTAACTGATTCCTTAAACAGAGGAGATTTTGCGCTGCCCGTTACAGGATTTTTGTTTTTTGAAGATGTTGGTAGCCTTACTCAGATTCGCTGGCAGGAACAAGCCTTAAGAGACTTGCGAGAGGGTCACACCCAAAATCGTTATTTGGGGGAATTTTTCTTTGATGCCGCTAAAGCCAGACCGCTACCTGAAAGTTCTCGACTTTCAAAGGCAGACTTGTTGCTCTCTGAGGCTAATGAAACTCAAATAGCGGCGGTAGAAGCAGTGTTGGCTGCTGAAGATTTGGTTTTAATACAAGGGCCACCAGGAACAGGCAAAACTACAGTAATTGCTGAAATCTGTTATCAAGTAGCACGTCGGGGTGGTCGCACGCTGATTGCGTCTCAAGCTAACCTTGCAGTAGACAACGCTCTCAGTCGATTAGCTCACCACCCAGTATTGCGTCCTCTGCGAGAGGGAGAAGCAGGCAACAGAGTAGGTAGAGAAGGAGAACCCTTTTTAGCCCACAGGGCGATTGACAGGTGGTTGGAAAATACTGCTATTAACTGTGAAAACCACTTATCGGAACAGCAGCAAATTGTTCAAGGTTTGCATCCACTACTGACATCATTAGAAAAATTCAGAGTTTATTTAGAAGCTGAAATAAACTTCCCATTAGAGCATAAAAAATTGCTAGATTGCCAAACAAAACTAGCGGTAGTCCGTTTTAATAAAAACAGTGAACACGAAATTTTAGAAACGCGAAATCAGCAAATTAATTTACTAAAAAATCAGTTAAATAATATACTAGAATCTAACAGTATATTTGTGGCAGAGCAGGCAAAAACACTTCAAAATTTAAAAAATCGTCAGTCTGAAATAGCAATAGCACTCGATGAATTGAGTGAATGGACAAGGGATGCCAACTCTAATATTTATAACTTATTTAAGCAGTACTTACAACAGCGCTTATTTGTTACAGAAGACTTGATTTACTTGCCTAGAATAGGGCTGTCCATTGCAAAAGAAGCTCAACCTGACGGCTTACCTTGGAAAGACACTTGCGATCCCCTGCTGCGGGAAATTAACCAACTAATTACCCAGTGTATGGACTGGGATGAAATCTGCAAAGTCGCTAACCGCATCTATTGGCTATTTTTCCAGACAAAAAATTATCTAGCCGATCAAAAACCCAGTGCGGCGCATATTTCTTTGTGTGTTAATCAATTGAAATCTAGCATTGACAGTACCCAACCCTTGCAAACTATCAGCCAACTTTTACAAATAACCCAAAGGATTATTCGCCAGTCTAACCAATCTCAAGAGCCTCAAGAGCATTATAAAACGGCGATTAAACTAGAGGCGATTAAACAGCAGTATGAAATTTTAATAGAGCAAAATAAGCCTAGCAATATTGAATTAAAATTGAATAGTATTGCGGCAAAATATCTTATTGAAATTACAACAAAACTCCAGGCATTATTGAAGGGATTGCAGTCTCAAAAAAATACAGAAATAAATAAACTAGAAACAGATAAAAGTAATTTACATAATACTCAATATCCATTTGTTGTACTTTTTAATATTAACGATTATTTCCAACTTCAAATAGATGAATTACAGCACCAGAGAGAACGTATTGTTCAGGAGATCGCAGAATTAGACAAGCAGATTGCTGAACACTATAAAGAGATACAAATATTGCAAGAAAATTTAAACAATCAAAGGAATTGGTGGCAAAACATTTGGCAGTCTATTCCAAATTATCTAAAAACAGATATTCCTACTACAGAATTATTCAACTCTGATTTTTTAACAAGTGTTCAACAACATTTTGAACCTTGGAAAGATCACCTAGCTAAAGCCTCGTCTTACCTTGACCAATATGGGTATACCATGCGGGATTGGATTGCCAGGTTACGCCAACCATCAGAGGAAGACCTCGAATCAATCAGCCGAAAATATTTAGAGAATGTTAATGTTGTGGGAATTACCTGCATCAAAGCAGCGAAATGGAATTTTTCTCAAAAATTCAGCCAATTCGATGTTGTAATTATTGATGAAGTCAGTAAAAGCACTCCTCCAGAATTGCTAATACCAGCACTCAAAGGCAAAAAAGTTGTAATGATTGGCGACTATCGCCAGTTACCACCTATCCTTGATGAGGGAAATTTAGATGAAATAGCCGAAGAACTTTCAATTCCTAGAGATAGTGTGCAATTTTTAGAAGATTCTTGGTTTAAACTTCAATTTGAAGCAGCAAAAAATGGACAAACAGGGATAACGCGAAGGCTGAACATCCAGTATAGGATGCACCCTCAGATTATGGAAGCAATCAACCAGTTTTATAATGAGGGTGATGGCGGATTAACCTGCGGACTTCCCGATCCTGACAACCAACGCGCACATAATTTAGCAGGTCAACTTATTAAGGAAGATCAGCATATAATTTGGGTGAAAATACCTTCTGATCCCAATTTTAGAGAAAACCGAACAGGAACTTCTTATCAAAACGAGAAGGAAGTTGATTGGATAGAAAAATTGTGCGAGCAGATGAACACAACTTGGGCTGCCAAAGTTGCTAAAGGGGAACCCAAAAAAGAGATAGGTATTATCACCTTCTATGGCGCTCAGTTGAGACTTATTGATAGACGCATTTCCCATGAACACCGTTTTTCTAACCTTGATATTCGCACTGGAACAGTTGATAGATTTCAGGGAATGGAAAAAGCTGTTGTCATTGTTAGCATGGTTCGTAATAACAATCAAGGAAGAGTTGGATTTGCTAAAACGCCTGAACGGGTTAATGTAGCCTTTTCTAGAGCAAAAGAATTACTGATAATTGTGGGATGTCATAACCTTTTTACAAGCATTCCTATCTACCAAGAAGTATCAAACGTTGTTGAACGTTATAGAGGTTTTATAGATGTGTCCAGCCTTCTCTGACCAACCAATTGATTCTCAATTAAATAAATTAGTAGAACAATTTCAATTACAAAATCAACTTTCATTCATAGGAGGAGGCTATCTTCGCTACAGTCTGAATCAAACAACCTTACAAGTAACAGTAAATGAACCCCGCAAGGTAGATATATTTGAGGAATTTGTCTTGCGATCTGCTCTTGATATTATTCCTTCTCCGACAGAAACTGAAATAGCTGATATGCTGGGTATTGATCCCATGTTTGTGCGAAATACGACTGCAACACTTCAGGCTTATAACAATTTGGTGATTAGTTCTGAATCCACGATTATGGTAAAGCCTGCCACGAAAAAATTATTTACCGATAAAAACTCTATTCTCAAGCCTAAATCTACTCAACAGATATATGCTATTGACGATGCTTTAACTGGAAATTTGAGTTTTAACATCACCCCTTTTAAGAATGCCCCCTTTGCTCTAAAGAGATTAGATGATTTAAGCGATTTAGAAAATGAATTTAATACACAGTCACGCTTAAACCTGGAAGCTTTACAAAGTTTTTTTTGCCATGATCAGGAAAAAGTTGTAACAGGATATCAAGAGATAGAATCTAAAAAAGTTTTTAAATTAATAGGCTTGTTAGTTTTCCAAAATGGATTAAGTGGAGAGCATTTAGTAAAAGCTTTTGTTGACGAACATGAAGTGCAAGAAATTTCTAATAGGCTGACATCTCTAAAAAATCAAGAGCAATTCAGCTTAGAGAAATTGGCGAGTTTATTAAGTCCCACAATTCCTAATGAGGTTATAACATCTCGAAGGGAGTCTAATATTCCAGATATTTTGGTAAGACAAAACCCAATAAGGTCTATCGAACCTGAACGAGTTTACATAGGTTTGCCACAACGTCTCGCTCATCTGATATTGTGGGTTGACCGTAGATATCGAACAAACATACTTTCACACATACCTGGTGGAAGTGATGTGGTTGTCGAATATCATGATGGACGAGTTTTAGGCTATGACTGGATAAAAATGCCTTGGGTTTATATTAGAACCTTCTTCGCCGGAATTGTAGAGTATGGCTCGGATGAATTCAATAGATTAGATAAGAATATGCAACTTCAAATTGCCAAAAATAAAATTGCAACATTGTATGCCAGGAAATACAAGGATGACGAGGAATATTCCACCGCTCGCTTTGAAAAGGCATGGGATTCAGAAACATCCAACGAAATGCCTTGGAAGTCATTGGAGAGATTTGACTGTAGACAACAAAAGCAACATTATTTTAACTTTGAGAAAATTTCGTCGGGTTTTAAGCCGCAAAGTGTATCGGATTACTATGGATATGAACCAGAATATGAAGATCCTATAGATAAAGCTGAACGACTGTGGGGTATTCCCGATCCAAGACTGGTAGAAGATTAGTATGGTCGCCGACTCATCATTTAGGTTGACGCAATAAAACTCAACATTTTTAAGGTTTATTGTGATGGGAAAATAATGCTAATAGCTCTCACTAATATTGTTGTATCGAATATTCACATCCTTAGTTCTTCCTTTGGCCAAGATAGCCTTGGCGGTAATCACTCTTCTTTAATTTGGAAGCTTGATGTGCAGACCACTGACGCATAGGAGTAACTTTATCTACATGAAGTAGCTTCTGGCGATAAGTATTATTATCTGTCAGTTGGGCGATCGCACCAGCAAGAAATCGAGCGCAGCGTTCTGGCTGAGACGAGACTTGTTCTTCTGCAAACCGGATGACTAGCCAGTTGGCATCGACAAAACACTTGTTCCTGTAATCATCCTCGCCGATACAGTGGGTAGGCTTAAGAGTTGCAAACGAAATTGGCTCATCGACCTCCAAATCTATGTGTAAGCCAGTATTTGGTTCAATAATAAGAAAATCAGCCGTAAATGGTAGTCGATGCCCTGGAGGAAGCATCACCTGCTGGGGAGAAACAATTTCACCAAAATAGTGTTTGAGAACATTTTCAAACAGCCCCTCACTTGCCCCGATTGGTGCATCTCCCTGTCCAGAAGGAAAAACTAAAGGGGTAAACTGTTTTTTTTCTTTAACTAACTCTGGGATAACAACAATTGGATATTCTGGTGTCTTTGCCATACTTGCACTAACTCTTCATACTGCAATTATCTAAATTCACAACGCGATTACACAATCAACAAAATACTGAAAGTAAATCAACTTTTTTCTAATTTATGGACGCAAGAATTAGAAAATTATCAGTTCTCGTACAGCATCTCTTCTGGATAAGATTACTTCTGAGTACGCTACAAGCAACTGAGATGAAGTCTAGCTTTGACTATCTAGAAGACCTTCTTGCGGACAACTATCCAATCATCGCCTGCGAATCTCCCCTCCAAGAACGTCACCGCCTCCTCACCCGAATCACTACTTACTGTCAGCAAGCAGGCAAAAAAGCCTACATTTGGAATCTCAGCGAGGACAGTATTAAAGAACTAGCCGTCAGCGCCGAAGAAAATCTCGTTCTTCGAGAGTTTGACGACTATAAACCTTCGATAAAACAAAATAAAGAAGACTATTTTCAAGTACTCAATTTCTGGAAAATTTATTCTGGCAAGGGAGTATTAATCATTGAGAATATCTTCCCTTGGATAAAAGAAGATACACCGAAAGAAATCGATTTTATTATATCAGAATGGATGAAGTCGTCGTTAATCAATCTCAAATTTTATACAAGAGATAGTGGTAAAACTACTATATTACTAGGAGCCAACGCCGAGATAGCAAGCGAAATAGCGGCAGAAATTCCCCTATGGAGTCAAGAACTACCAGACGCACAAGAAATTATTGATAGTTTAATTAAAAGCAAAAAATTTTCTTTCACATATACGGAACAAGACTATTTAGAAATTGCTAACGCTAGTGCTGGTTTGTATATTTCTGATATTATGTATTGCCTAAACGATATTAGTAAAAATCATGATTTAGGAAATTCCAGTGAGATAGCCAAGCTTCTGCTATCAAAAAAAATTCAACTGCTCAACCGCTTGTATGACATCGAATTCTTACCTCCGCCAAAAGTCCAACTTGGGGGATTGGAACTCATGCAGCAGTCATTCAAAAAGTTCAAGCGATTGCTTACCCCGCGTGCCAAACAATATAATCTGCGTGTACCCAAAGGGATTATGCTTGTGGGTCCACCGGGGACAGGAAAATCACACTCAGCAAAAGCCTGTTCCCAGAATATGGGTATTCCCCTCATCATGGTCGATTGGGGCAACTTTAGAAGTTTTGGCAACCAAGCAGAAATGAAACTTAAACGCTTGTTGCGACTGGCAGATAGGCTCAATCAAGTAATTTTGTACTTCGACGACTTTGATAAAGGCTTCGCTGGGGATGATGACCTCGCCAAACGGCTTGCTGGCCAGCTGCTGACATGGATGCAAGAGCGCACGTCAGATGTACTGGTCATCGCCTCAGTCAACCGAATGGAATGGCTGCCACCCGAACTCACCCGTGCTGGACGGTTTGACTATTTATTTAAAGTAGACCTGCCCAATAATGGGGAAAGATATAGTATCTTCAAACTGCACGCTGCCCGATTTGACGAACGTTTTCGCAATGGCGGCGACCCCTGGAGCGAGGAACAGTGGCGCAGAATTCTTAAAGCCACCAATCGGTGTGTAGGTGCAGAAATCCAGACAATTGTAGAACGCGCCGCTAGTACCATATTCTGCGAAACAATAACAGAAGATACCTACTCAGAAAGCCAAGTCCCCACACTTGAACTAACAATCGAGGCATTACTAGAAGAACGCCGCCAGATTAACCCACTTGCCATCCGCGAAGCCGATAAAGTCGAGTCGATGCGTAACAAAGCTGACCAACAAGCTTTACCTAGTAGTCCCCTCGATGAAAGCAAGTTTGCTGTTGGCAACATCGAGATTTTTAGCTAGCAAACATCTTCAAGAAGAATTCAGAAGTCAGAATCAATCAGTGGCGGGTCTGAATCCTTCACTGATTGAAGACCACCAAATTTAAATTTGGTGGAGTCAAAAAAAGGTTATTCATCCGCCAGTTCTACAGAATTCATGCTGAATTCTAACTCCTGACTTCTGAATTCTGTTTCCATAAATCAATTCAAAGTTTCATTATGTTTGAACGAAAGCAAATGTAGCCAAAACATTTTAACAGATAATAATGCTTGCCATTTCTAACCACTGTACTACTTTATTTATCTAAAACTATGGAAGTCACAAGACAAACCGCTCAAACCAACATTCAAACTAAACAAGCACAAAATCCAGAAAAAAGCCTATTTTTCAAAATTCTCAATATCGTTGGGCCAATTGCTGGTTTTACTGCTGCCCTCTCACCCCTACCACTATACTTTTGGACTCGCCAGCCCCAGTATCTACCTATAGGTGCAACCTTTACCAGCAATAATCAAACAATTCAACTCGAACTAGCAGACGATAGAAAAGAATATGCCCACGGACTCAAATTTCGTGACTCTATTCCCGAAAATCACGGAATGCTATTTGTCCTCAACAAACCTGAAAAAGTTAAACTTTGGATGCAGGATACGTATATTCCTTTAGATATGATATTTCTCCAAGACGGAGTTATTAAATCAATCGTAGAGGCGGCTCCCCCCTGCAAAACAAAAACCTGTCCTAAGTACGATTCCATTTATCCTGTTAACCAAGTTATCGAACTACCTGCTAACAGTACCAAAACCCTCAACCTCAAAGTAGGCAAGAAGCTCCATCTCGACTTCAACCCAAATCAAACGCAGAATTAGTTGACGGACAATTTATTTCACTCGGTAAATTAACGGTAAACCACCGTAATTACACTACCTCATATATCAATTACTGACCCCCGATATAGATTATATCGGGGGTCAAACATTATGAAATAAACCACTGATTTAAATGTTGAAAGTTGTCAATTCAATTTTTCTAATTTTTTACTAATGATTTACTGAAAATCATAGTGTTTAAAAATGGAAAATTCTTAGATGCTTTTACGGATATTAGTCTCATAAAATAGGTTTACAACCGAGAAGTTGAAGCAGAGATTTACTCCAATCCAAACTATGTACTAGGGGCAGACTCCGCCAACGGAATAAAGCAGTAATTCAGTCGTAATTACCCCTACAAAGTTTCATCCAGTAATTTCCGAAATCATCTACTTTTTTTATGAGAACAGACTACGAATCTAATTTTAGCAACGATCGCATTCCTTCCTACGAAGAATACGGATACCCCGCTCCCAGCCGTCGCCGTCGCAACTGGAAAGAAAACGCCAGCATTGCCGGACTAATGGCAGTTGGTACTGGCTTGATGATTGCAGATATCTCCATTCATCACATGGTAATGGCATCGCTGGCCTTTGGAACTGGCATTATAGCGTTACTACCCAAGGAAGCAAACTTGCTACTTTCCAACTTCGAGAAATGGCAGCGCAAGTATGGCATCAATATTTATACTGTCTTGTTCTGCTTGGTAGGTGTAGTATTTATGTTGGATATCGCTGCTGCACCAGCAAACGCCCAGTTCATGCAAAATGCAGAGGACTTTTTCACTGAGTATTTTACTGGTGTTAATGCAGACATTATCAAATACGTATTTGCGGTACTGCGCGGTTTGTTCTTAATTTACCTTGGTATTGGTCTGATCCGGGTCGTTCAATCAGCCAGAAACGACGAGGATTGGCAAACGATCGCCCGTACACCAATTATCGTTGCCCTCACAGTTGTAGTCGGAGACTTGCTTGCAGGACTGGTAACAGGCTGAGGGGCCACTCGTCAAAAAAGCCACCACGAGTGGCACACTTCAAAGTGCCACTCATCAAGATTTCAAAAGCTGACTTTTGCCTTTCGTAATAATGACAAGAGTTCGGGAATTTCGTACTGTCAACCGCGTATTAGGAGACCAACCACGCCTCGGGCCATTCCCCGCCGACCAAATTGTTCCCTGGAGTGCGATCGCTCTCATCTCCTACATGGTAGTCAAAGGTTTTATGCAAGCTTCTTGGCTTGCAACCGGAATTGTAACCGCCTGGGGATGGGCAACCTGGTGGACAGTAAGTTCCAACAAAGCCTTTTTCGGTAAGTTTGTCGGCACACCCCGCATCACCCGTGGTTACAAACCTTTTGTCTCCCTCGTTAATCCTCTACAACCTCAACCCAAGAAAAAGCGCCAGCTGAAAAAACGCAGATAAAGCTTCTGAATTAATACCAGCGAACAAAATTACAGGCTATGAGTTCGACCACCTCAACGAAAATAAAGCACAAAATTGGTAAAAAATCTCTCGACACCGAACAATTAGGTGTTGTCAAAAACCTGACACCGTTTGAAGATATTACCCATTTAGCCGGGATTGCAAGTATCTCGCTTGCTGGTCGTAGAGATATCGGCGCACTCATCCTCCAAAAAAAAGAAGATATTCAAATCAAGTTCTGCTTCGACGTACAGGGAATTCACCCGTCTTTACCCGAAGAACAGATTATCCCGATTTTTGAAAATATTGAGGGCGGACTCAAAGAACTTCCCGAACGCGAAACCTTAACAATTCATCTTGGTTCGTTCACTGATGACTTTCTCCGGCAGCAGGAACTAAAAAAGATAGAGGATAAATGCGATTTAGAGCAATTAACTTTATTAGTGCGATCGGAACGTCTGCGAGCAAGAGAACTCACCGAAGCAGGAACTCGTAAAAATAAGTTTTTACGTTTCTGGTGTACCTATAGTGTCCTGGCTTCTGAAGACAGTCGCTCAAATGATGCAATTGAAAAAACTATCAAACAATTGCAAAATGCCTGGTTCCAATTTACTGGTCAAATTCACGGTGTTCGGCAAGAACGAATCGAAACAATTTTACGGGATAGTTTTACCTCTGGGTTTCAACGGTGGGAACAACTTTTTACCAACTCGATGGGGCTTTCAGTACGAGCAGTCACAAGTGAGGAAGTATGGTCGATTCTTTGGAGTCAGTTTAACCGTAGCGATGCACCCAAAGTTCCCAATCCCCTCATATTAGATGAAGAAGGGCTTCGAGAAGTTCAAAGCAGCGATTTCCATATTCGCCACCTGATGCTGGAGAATGAAAAATCTGTCCCCTTTCTCGATCGCAGCTGGGTAAAACTACAAGACAAGTATATCGGTGTCCTGCAATTTAGCGAAAAGCCCCAAGGGTGGGTAGACGAATACGCCCAGCTTCGATACCTCTGGGAGGTAATATCCAAAGAAAAAATTTCCGACACTGAGATAATCTGCCAGCTATCTAAAGCTAACCAGGGACTCGCCAAAACTGCCCTTCAACGGATTACCAAACAGTCAATTACCTCCAGCGCGATGTCTTCCGAGAAGGGATCAATTGACGTAAAAGCCAATATGAACATTGAGGAGGCAGTTAAGGCACAAGAAACTATCCTCAGAGGCAGTCTCCCCATCCATACTGCTGTTGTTTTTTGTGTTCATCGTCATAGTCGTCAAAAACTCGATGAAGCTTGCCAATATCTTTCTAGCTGCTTCTTACGACCTGCCGTAGTTGATAGAGAAATTGAGTATGCTTGGAAGACATGGTTACAATGTGTACCTATTGTCTGGGAAAACCTACTTACAAGACCCTTTAACCGTCGCCTCCCCTATTTTTCATCAGAAGTTCCCGGACTCATGCCGATAGTTAGAACGGCTACGGGAGATAAATCCGGGTTTGAGCTAATTGCTGAAGAGGGAGGAACTCCAGTACATCTCGACTTGTACAAGCAGCACAAAAATCTCGCCATTTTCGGTACTACCCGTGCTGGTAAATCTGTCTTAGTAGCAGGTCTATTAACACCTGCCTTGGCTCAAGACATTCCCGTAATTGCACTTGATTATCCCAAACCCGATGGTACTAGCACGTTTACCGACTATACCAAATTTATGGGAGAAGAAGGGGCATATTTCGATATTAGTAAAGAATCGAACAATCTATTTGAATTACCTGATTTAAGGGGGTATGAGCCGGAAGTTATTAAGGAGAGGATGACCGATTTCAAGGAATTCTTGAAATCCACATTAATGATAATGGTACTTGGGACAAATCCTGTCGGGGTAAGTCCGACAATGATATCAAATATCGAGAGTATCATTACAATCACAATTGAAACTTTCTACAACGATGAGGATATCAAACTGCGGTATAAACTTGCACTAGAAAATGGAGTAGGAACAAGTGAATGGGCAGATATTCCCACACTTAAGGATTTCTATAATTATTGTTCGCCTGGGTTTATCAAACTTGATTCAATCACCAATAATAGTAAAGAAATTCTTGATGCTCTTGACCAAATCAGATTGCGATTAAAGTTTTGGCTGAACTCACGAGTTGGACAATCAATCGCCAATCCATCTAGCTTTAAAACTGATGCCCGACTACTGGTATTTGCATTGCGATCGCTTGGGAGTGAAGCTGATGCAGCAGTCCTTGCCCTTAGCGCCTATTCCGCAGCATTACGTAGAGCTTTATCATCTAAAGTATCAATATTTTTCTTAGATGAAGCGCCGATTTTATTCAGTTTTGACAGTATAGCCGAGCTAATTGGTAGACTCTGCGCCAACGGTGCAAAAGCAGGTATACGTGTAATTTTATCTGCCCAAGAACCAGAAAGTATTTTCCAAAGTAAGTCTGCCTCCAAAATATTTGCTAACATCACAACCCGCCTGATCGGTCGAATTCAAACATCGGCAGTTGACCCATTTGTTAACAGGTTTAAATATCCTTATGAAATCATCTCACGCAATAGTACTGAAGCATTCTTCCCAAAACGCGAAAGTATTTACTCACAGTGGTTACTTGACGATAATGGCAAGCTTACCTTCTGTAGATATTACCCTGCTTATTGTTTACTTGCAGCAGTAGCAAATAACCCGAACGAGCAAGAATTACGCACTCTCTTCCTCAATAAATATACCGATAATCCAATGCTGGGTATGGTGAGATTTTCAGAAGGCTACATACAAATGCTTCGGGGAGATGAGTTAAGCCAAGAAGCACAACAATTACTGGATAACAATAAGCAATTAAAGTCAGCATAAATTATATAAGACAAACTAACAAATAATCTAGACTGGGAAAAACAAGAATCAATAAATCATAAAAAAGTGGCTTAAATTTAATTGCCACATTGGTTATTTTATCCACCAAAAGTATGAAAACAAAGTTCAAGTTTACTAAGAAAGGGGTAATAATCGGGTCAATAATTGGTCTGGTTACTTTACTCGGTACAGCACCCAGTTATGCCTTTTCAATTGACGATTTCTTCAAGGTTTTAGGCAAATTCAATAACTATTTTGAGGAAACCAAAAACGAACTCACCGCAGCAGCTAATGAATGGGGTGGGATGAAAAGCGAAGCTAAAACTGCTATTCAGACTGGCAGTATGGATATGCCAGACCCAGTAAATTCAGCCGAAAAGCTCAAAGAGCAACTCAAGAGCAAGGGGAACTGGAATGAAAGTAACACAGTTGAAGGTGCTGTAGGTGCAGCTAACGAACTGGAGAGAGAAACCACCCGCGCTACGATCGCCAGCGTCTTAGGGGAAGTCGGTCAGGAACGTACCAAAAATGAAATAGAAGCAACTGAACAAACTGTAGCTGAGGCCAAAGAACTCGCGGAATCTGCACAATCAATGGATGCTTCACAAAACATCCTCAAGGTAATTGCTGCCCAAAACTCGCAAATTGTCTCAATGTTGGGACAATCCCGCACCGACGGACTG
The DNA here is from genome assembly GCF_001712795.1 of Nostoc sp. KVJ20. GTDB lineage: Bacteria > Cyanobacteriota > Cyanobacteriia > Cyanobacteriales > Nostocaceae > Nostoc. Next base: position 103,886 of record NZ_KV757658.1, on the reverse strand, counting down.
CAAGCACGGCACGATGTCCAGCAAACTAACCTGATGCTATCTCAACTTGCCGAACAGGGGGCAAGCGATCGCCGTCGTCAAAACCTGATGATGGACGGTATTAGCGCCCAGTATATCGAAATCAGCGGGTTTAGTAGTCTCAAAACTACTGCTGGGCAATAATTCACCCTAATTAGTTGGTCATCTCAATTGCAGAGATGACCAAACCTTCACGCCTGTTAATCAAGTGCTATGTTAGAACATCTCATAATTGCAACCGACCCATTTTTTGGACAAGACATTTTAGAAAATGCCGCCGCCGGAGCGCAATTAGTAGCTGAAGGTTTCAATGAACTTTGGCAAGAAACCCTCAACGGTAGCTTGTATGGCTCGATGTGCAAAGTTGGTCAGTTTTTTGCGATCGCCACACTTACCCTTTTTATGGTTGAGTTAGGTAAAAACTGGATAAATCAAGAGGATATGAAAGCCCTCTCCAGTTGGATATGGCCCATCCTGGTTATCGGGCTACTAGCTAACAATGGCACTTTACTCAGAAGTGGAACACTCGCCATCCGGGGATACATTAATACTGTCAATAGTGACATTCTTGAATTTACTGCTGCCGGAGCAAACCTAGAAGTAGCATTCAATCGAGCAGTCGGCAATATTGCCCTCCAGCAGCAAGTAGGGGCGGCAATGGAAAGATGCCGCTCAATCCCTGGTAACACGCAAGATTCAATCACCTGCTTGCAAGAAGCAGAAGCAGAACTCAAAACCTCTGCGCCCGATCTATTTAAAGGAGAAGCCCCCGATAGCGGTAGTTGGGAATTTAACCCACTTCAGGCTTTATCTGATGCCAAAGATGCGCTCAACGACCTCTCCCCCGGTCAAATTGCCGAAAAGATTGGTAATTCTATCACCAGTACAATCGGCTCGATGATTACCGGATTTGTTGCAGTCATCCTCCTCGCTCTCAATAACGCTTACCAGTGGGGTATCGAATTCACGATGCTTTTAACTGCCCTACTTGGCCCATTGGCAATAGGCGGTTCACTACTCCCCTTTGGCGCGAAACCTATTTTCGCTTGGCTAACTGGTTATTTCACCGTTGGAATGGCAAAACTTTGCTTCAACATGATTATTGGTTTGTGCGGACAACTTATTGCTAATTCTGAACAAAACCAACCGATGATATTTCTCCTTTTTGTCGGATTGGTTTCTCCTATCCTTTCATCTGCATTAGCCGCAGGTGGTGGAATAGCTGTTTGGACAGGATTAGGTAAAACAGTAGCATTTGGATCTGAAATTGCAGCAGGAATCGCTACTGGTGGAGCAAGTACAACTGCTACGGTTGCTGTCAATGCCACCAAATTTGTTAGTTCCAAAATTAAAGTTAAAAAGTAATTACTCAGAATTCAGGAGTCAGAATTCAGGAGTCAGCCAAGACATTTAAATATTTGATAGTTTGGCAAAAAGCACATCATTTTGTTTTATTAGTATATCAATTTACTAGTGAGTTCCCTAAATCGCAAATATATGCTTAAAGCTAAGTCTAAATCTCAACCAGCCCGCCTTCTCAGTTACGGTCAATCTACCTCTACACCTATTGCAATGGCAATCACCATAACAGCAGGAGGAACTATCTTATCTATCCTATTGCAAATTGTAAATATTGGTATGAGTTCTAGTACAAATCGTCATGTCAAAGGTATGACGGTTGTTCAACTCCAAGATGGCTCTATTTCACCTGGTAAATTTGCTGCTCCCAACGAACGTGAAGATGAAACTATCAAACGCTTTATCTCAGATAGCATGATTAAAATGTTCGGTTGGAACGGAATAATCGAAGCAACAGAGAATGGCGAAAACGTTACCAAACCTGATAAAGGAATAGATGTTCAAACAACAAAAAATAGTAGAAAAAGAATTCCGACTAGAGCTTGGGAAGCTGCATTTGCACTATCTGAAAATCAAGATTTTCGGGCAAACTTCCTCAAAAAGTTAGCAGAAATTGTCCCAAATGGTGTATTTAACGGTGAAGTTCAAGTCTCACTCGTCACTCGCCATATCTCTGAACCCAGAAAAATCAAGGATGGAAAGTGGGAGGTTGATTATATCGGTACGCTCGTAAGCTTTGATAGAAATGAAAACCAAGGCAAAGGAATCGCCTTTAACAAAACAATTACTGTCGAAGCTATCGATACTCCCAAGTTACCAGCCAAGCCAACTGAACTTGATAAAAAAATTTATTTAGTACGAGAGCCAGGTTTAGAAATTACTCAAATTGTTGATTATAATCTCGGCAAAAAAGAAAATAATTAGTAATTAGATACCGAAATATGTTACAGCTACAAGATGAGGCTTCAAATAAGCATGAATTATCTTCCGTAGATAGTCTTTTACCAATCGATAGTAAAGATATAAAACCTGTAGAAAATGAACTAGAAGTTTCACAATATGAGGTAGCGGAAGAAGATGAACTGGAAGTAGAAGACCCCGCATTAATACAAACTAAACACGATTTTGTCACATCCCCCTGGTCAAGATTAGGAATTATTGGTGGTGCATTCGGTGCTGGGTTCCTAGTTATATTTGTTGTCCTCAACGGCATGATGAATGGGGGTGGTAAAAATGCAAAAAAACCAGAAGTAACCCCTACCCCCACTCCCACAGTTGCGGCATCTGAGAAAAAAGATGGGGATGTTTATGCCAAGCTTGCCCTTGCCAAGCAACAGGAAGAACTTGATGCACTAAACGGTAAAGGCAAGACGGAAGACAAAGAAGAGAAAAAGGAAGCTACTGAAGAAGAACAATCCAAAAACAAAGAGAAAACACGTTCTACTCGACAACGAAGGGTAGTCGCTCAAGAAACTCCCCCTACTTCCAGAAGACGTGTATACCGGGAAAAAGCACCCGAAACTGTTAGACCAAGACGTAGAGAAGTCGCCTCACAGCCAATACCACCCCTGCGTCCTAGCGCTCCTCTGCCAAAATTTGCCAAACAAATAGTTGCCAGCAACCAGAGTGTCGCCAAAGACCCAATAGCCGAACTCGAACGCCTGCGTAGCCTGGGTTCGGTTGGTCGGGTTGATTATATGTTAGCCAGTACCACTGTCAGTGAACCTACAAGCACAACAGCAGAAGAAGTTACAGCTAAAACTGAAGAAACATTACGCCCAGCAGAACAAAATACCAATCGCTCTCGTCGTCGCCGTAGCCGCCGCAGCGAGAATACCGAAACAGTTACCAACACTCCTAACCAAATTGAAGAACTGCGCCCGCGCTGGGAACCTGTGACCACAAACGACAGTACTCCAGAGTATAGCAATACTGGTGACAAAGAGGACAATCAAGCCGTACCAGTTATTTATAGCTTCTTGGTAAAAGAACCACAAACTAGCTCAGAACTTGGCAAAGAAAAAACCTTAGAATCCAGTTTTGCTGGTAATAAAGAAAACAACCCCACTCAGCAAGTCGAACGACTTGCAAATAACTACTTGCCAGAAGAAGCACAGATACTTCAAGAAACACAACCACAGTATCTAGTTGTCGGTTCGTTTGCAAGTGCAACTCTCGTAACTCCGCTCGTTATGCCCCAAATCAGCAATAACGGTCGTTCCCAGGAGCAGACAAATACGTTACGGTTTGTCGCCCAGTTGAACGAGCCGCTTTACAGCAATACTGGCGAAATAGCCATTCCAGCAGGAACACAGGTAACTATCGTCATGATTTCGGTTGATAGCACATCAGGCGTGCGTGCCGAAGTCACGGCCATCCTCAAAGACGGAACCGAATACCCCCTATCACCCGGAACGATATCAGTCCTGGGAGAAGCAGGTTCCCCCCTAGCCGCCAGACCCTACGACAACAAGGGATCTGAAATTGCCAAGTATGATGCCACATTGGGGACAATAGCTGGTATTGCCAAGGTAGGGGAAATTATCAACCAGCCAGATGAAGAAGTCACAGAAGATTTGCCTTTAGGTGGGACAAGAACCCGCAGCCGCCATAACAACCGCAACCTGGGAGCTGCCTTCCTTGAAGGTGCCTTTGGCAAACTTGGCGAAACAGTCAGCAAGCGGACAGAACGTGCTACTGACGAAATCAATCGCCGTCCCAATGTCTGGTATGTGCCTAAAGACACCAAAATCACAATCAAAGTCGATAGGTCAATCAAGCTGTGAAATTCAGATATATAGCCGACTTTAGTTTAATTATCCCTTGCGCGATCGCCTTTGGCGGATGCTTCACCATCGCCACCGTGTTTGCACCAAACCAACTTGTACTAGCAAATACTATCCGTCAAGTTGCAGCGTCCCAGGTGTCAGGGGAAAATGCCCAATTACAGACAGTTAAGGCCTGGCCCGGACATGGGGTATCAATATCGTTCTACAACACCAGAGAAATCATCAAGAAAATCTGGCTGGATGACCCATCTAGGTTTGTTTTTGATGTAGACGGATGTCTTGAAGGCTTGGGTAAGTGTTCTGGAAACAGTACGGGCGCAGGACTAATTCACATTCGCCGCATCGAGACAGTAAAAATCCCCGGTTTACCACAAGCTTCTTACGGGGCGCACATGACGGTGATTACCGAATCTGGGTCAACAAGGAAAAGCTATCATTTTCGGATTGTAGCGGGCAGTGGCACACCAGAGTACAGCCAAATTGAAATTATTGGCGATACTCCCAGCAAACCTGAAGAAGTAAAACCAAAGGTCAGTTACACCGCATTATCTGATAGCAGACATATCGCTAAAGGAATGCAAGTTGCCTTAAAAAACCAGTGGGTTACTACAGATAGCAAGCTTTGGAAGCGTCTGAACCAACTTGTGGAGTTGCGATCGCAAGGAGAGGAACTTGTCGTCGCCGCCAGCACCACCGGAGTATCAATGCAGTTGGTTGAAAAACTCATGGTGCTGGGTGGAAAACGCTTGTTAGAAATACCACCACAGCGCAATAACCCTCTCACAACAACAAATCTAGGTAAATCAATTTTTAAATAACAGTGATGTATAACGAAAATTTGACCTCCAACAACCAAATTTTAGATATCACAACCGAGGTAACTGCGATTGTACCAGTGAGAGCTGCAAGTCAGGAAACCACTCACAAAAAAACCAACCGAGCGCTTGAGTATCGGATGGAAAAATTTAATAACTTACGCTACCTGATGGTAGCAGGACTTATTGCAGGACTTGCCCTACACGGGTTAATCCGGTTTGGAGGTAGCTACAATATCGGCAGTCTCCTATTCGGTGAGAAAGCAGTAGCTCAAACAGTTCCATCGAAGTATTCAAATTTGAACACTTCGATAGATAAAACAAAACAAGCCAAACAGCCACAGCCCGTCGCAACTAAATACGTCAACGGCGCACCTACTCCTGACTGGAGTAGTATCACGTTCAAAAATATGAAATTTGGCGGTGCTGGCAGCGTCGAATTCCCTAATATCAAAAACCCTGGTATGAAGGAGACACGCACCTGGAGTACCGGACAAAGCCTTGCCGAAGTCATGGAACTGGGCGATTTTGAAGCAACTGAGTTCAATATTGAAGATTTTACGCTTGAAGATATCGCCAACATCACGGGAATTAACCTCAAAAATCTCAAACTGTCAGATTTTGAGACACTCAATTGGCAAACACTTGAAGACCTCGCCGAAGCAATTCCCAAGCTTGAAGATTCAGAAGTCGGAGCCATCCCACCAATTCAAGAACTAGTGACCAAAGTTACAGGCAGCACCGCAAGCTACCAAACTGTTGGTGAAGTGCTAGACAATTATCCCGAACTGGGAGAAGTGGAACTTGGTAAGTATGTCAAACTCGATAAGTATAAACTAACCAGCATCCCCGGTATTCAGGATGCACAGCTAAAGGACTTTACTAACTGGCAAAACACAACAATTAGTAAGGTTCCAGGATTGGCTGATGTACCGTTTGATCAGTTCCCCAGTGTTCCTATCCCCGATGTTAGCTTTATCGGCAAAGTAGACTTACCCCTCGGTTCGCTTGAAAGCGGACGCTGGAAGTCAATAAGCGGTAGCTATCAAGCTGGGTTTAATGTCCCGTGCGAGAAAAAGTGTGGTCATATCGAAGTTTCGGGCAGTGAGACTATCGTTGGCGCACAATGGATGTCTGGTAAAGACCAAAACGTTAAAGGCGGATTCGGCATCTTGGGCAGCCTCAACGGTGGAAAAGAACCCACAGGTCGTCATCCCTTTGGGAAATCATTTAAACAAGTCATCTGGGACATTAACGAAGCGGACGGCAGTATCACCACCGCGATGTTCTTCCGTATCTGCAAGCGGGGATGGGTTGACTTGGGCTGCTCGCCCTACTTCATTGGCCCAGTTCCCTTCTTCACCTACCGCGAGATAGACCCAATTATCCTTGGTACACCCCTCACCATACCAAAGAAGTAAAAAGGTAATCAGAGAATAATTTATCCTCTTTAACTTTTGACTTAGAGAAGACATTCCACACAACTAATGGAGAAATATGCAACTTCACTTCATCGCATATTTCTTCGATTTCCTCATGCCAAATTAACACAGATTAATATGAATAATTATCTGTTTGCAACTGCTAAAACTAAAACTGTTAGAGAAGTAAAAGCTGCTCATAAAAATAGCAATACTGACTTTAGTAAATATACAGATAAGCTCATGTCACCTCAAGGTTTACTACTTGCAGGGGGAATTGGCTTATTGTTGCTTTTCCAGCTTTTTAGTAATGGTAAAAAAGGCAAGCTTGCTACTAGCTATTGGGGTGGAGCAAAGGAAACTGCCCAAGCTAAGAAAAAAGCCTTGAAGCAAATCTTAGCTCCTAAGTGTGATAGTACTAGTCTGTATATCGGAGTACATAAATACAAGGGTCAAAAATCACCCAAGGGAAGTGGGGGAGTACCAGTTTATGTACCCGATGTCCAACGCGGAACTGCTGTAATTGGCGCACCTGGTAGCGGTAAATCATTCTCGGCTATCAACCCGATGATTTACTCAGCAATTGACCAAGGTTTTGGTATCGTACTATACGACTTTAAGTATGCAAGTCTTGCCAAAATCGCCAGTTATGCCAAATCAAAGGGGTATGACGTACACATATTTGCACCAGGATTCCCCGAATCGGAGGTATGTAACCCCATCGATTTTTTACGCGATTCCTCCGATGCTGAAACCGCACGGCAGTTAGCTACAGTAATTAACAAGAACTTCCGCCTGTTGGGTAATGCGTCTGAGGATGCATTCTTTGGCCCTGCGGGCGATCAGTTGACGCAGGCTATCTTAATGCTAACTAAAGAGTTTGGCGAACGCGCTGATATTATGACGGCTGCGGCAATACTTTCCAGCGAGAAGATGGTCGAACGCTTGATGGCAGCAGCACTAAACCCCTGGATTAAGATAGCTTTTGGTCAATTATTTAGTTCGGCTGGCTCGGAAAAAACCGTGGCGGGTATCGCTGGTAGCGCTTCTTTGATGTTCACCCGGTTCATGGCAAGGGGTACATTGGGATGCTTTGTCGGTAAAACAACCCTCCCCCTGGAGGTAAAACGCAAACAGATGATTATCTTCGGGTTAGACCGCGAACGCCGCGATGCTGTCAGCCCCCTGATGACCAGCATTCTCCACATGGTAGTTTCCCGCAGTATCGCCAAAAAACGCAAGGAAGATGGCCCATTAGTAGTATGTCTTGACGAGTTGCCAAGTATCTTCCTTCCAGATTTATTTAAATGGCTTAACGAATCTCGTTCCGAAGGATTCTGCGGTATCCTGGGTTGGCAAAACATGGGTCAGCTTGAAAAGATTTATGGTAGGGAAATCTCTAAAGCCATCCTCGGTGCGTGCGGCACAAAATTTGTTTTTAATCCTGGTGAAGAAGAATCAGCACGACTATTTTCTGCATATTTAGGTGAAGAGGAAATTAAATATAAACAAAAATCTCGCTCAACTGGAGGGGGTAGGGCTAGCACATCTATCAGCGAACAAGAACGGACTCGGAAGCTGTTCGAGCCTGCCCAATTCCTCAAATTACCACCTGGTAAATGTCTATTTATTAACCCTGCTTATAGTAATAAAAATGAGGGTTCAGTACCATTATTAAAAAATATCAAAATCCCGAAATATATTATCGGACTCGAACAAGAAAACGATACTAAGTGGGATAAAGTCATCAAAGAGCTTGCTAGGAAAAGTACCCAGAAAAAACCCACGCAAGAAGATTTAGATTTGCGAGTCAAGGAAGTAGATCGGAAGTTTCCTATCCCACAAGCACCCGTACAAGCAGGCAATGCACCATTACCTGTTGATGCATATAAGAGCTTTTTCTAAAAATGATACAATGTAGCGTCAAAGACGAAAATATCACTCAGACAAAAATAATTAAGCTAATAAATAATTATCACCAAAAAGGTCAATTAATTAGTTCACATCAAGTAAATAGCAAGAATGCACATTCAATTATTAGCTCTTTTGAGGAACAGTTTATCCTCCGACCAAGAGTGAAAGTTCATGGGCTACATAGACAGATTGTAATCGATAAAATTGAAATTGAAATAAATGCTAAAAACTATGGTGAATTAATCAAACATCATGTAAATTTAATTGGTTTTGAACAACAACAATATGTTGCATATCTACTTCCTTCTCAAAGAGTAAACATACATATTATTTTCAACCGTGCCACAGGAAGCCAAGGAAACTTAATTGACATTAGTTTCCCTCAATATAGTATGTGGAATTCAGAATATAAAGTTAAACTCTCTTACGAGGCAATTATCAATGAATATTACAGAGCAGAAAAACAACAACTTGAGTATAGAAGAGATATTGAACGGAAAATTAGACGACTTATTGAATATTCTGAAAAAGTCACAAACTACGACCTACAACTCGACAACGCTATTAATAGAATTAACCAAATTCTTAGAAAAATGGCATAAAACTTGTGAGGATATTAATGTACAGCACCAACAAATAAATCAAGAAATATTTATAGCAAAAGAAAAAATAACATCAATGGAAGTTAAAATATCCAGACTAGATGACAAGCTAGAAGCAATGTTGAAAATTATTGCTAACCAAAGCGAACAACTAAGCGAAATAAATCAAAATTTCAAAAATAGCCAAATAGAACTAAGTCAAAACAAACATCAAAATGGAAATTCAACATCTCTATCACTTGAAGAGTTCAAAAATTTTATTTAATAAAACTACCTCACCTTCAGTCCGATTCCATAAAAAATTACCCATTTCAAAGTAAGATATGTTTGACCCTAGACAAACTCAAATTAATGAATCATATTTAAATACAGCTGATACTGCAATTAAAACAAGTCGGGAATTAAGTAAAACCCTCATCAATGCACTTACTAAGATAACTAAAGTAATTCTCGAAAAACTCAAAGAAGCTCAAGAAGCAAGTAAAATTGCAGTTGAAGTTGGCAAAGACATTTACAATCTTGTATCTGATGAATCTACCCCTGGTACATATAAATGGGAAAAGGTAGATTTAACCAGCCAAAGTATAAAAAGCAATCAAGAAACTAATATTGTGTTCATGCCCGATCTATTAATAGAAGGTCAATACACAATAGAAACTGAACCTTTTACAGACTATCAAGCACAAAGAATTGCTGCCAGATTAGTAGAAGATATACCCAATTTAAATAATGATTATCAGCAAACAGGTGAGATCGCTCTGAAAATTACAGCTTATCTGGAGTCAGAGGGTTCAGAAAAACAAATCGTTATCTACGAACAAAATAGCGCAGGTAAATGTACAACTAATCTCGTCACTGAAATACTTACCCCAGATGAAATAATAGATGTAGCAAGTGAACCATTGATTAAGCTACTACCTCCATCTGCTGAAATTATTGAAAATTCTGAAGATACAAAAGAGTTATTATCTAATAATGAAAATTTCACTGCTATAGAAGTAAATCCACTGTTAGATGATAGTCAGCTGACTATAAATAAGTTACTACAAGATGAAAACAGCGAAAACAGTTCGCCCATAACTCAAGAAATAAACTCATCTGTTGAAATAGAAGCAGATGAGAGTTTTGAAGATGATGTAGTCAATAATCTTCAAGAAGAAATAGCACAGTCCAAAGAAACTCTTCAAATCAGAGAGATAGTTGTTAGTAACTACCAATCTCAAGATAAAACTGAAGGAGAGGTAAACGAAAATGCAACTCGCAATCAGTTTTTTGCACAAGAGCCAGAGGAGCTAGAAACTAATAATCGAAACAAATATACACCTGAATTTAGCTATCAAGAAGTAGCTAACTCCCAAGGTGTAGAGTCACCAGCGCAGCAGTGGGCGCGTCAGGTTGAAGTACCTATCTATCAAATTAATAATAAACAAGCGCGGGAGAAACGCTACAACGGGGAAAATAAAGACATTGCTGAAACCGCGATCGCAATGTTGAAAAAATACGGCATCCTTGAACAAGATGGGTCACGTATTTACCGTAGCGATACATTTGTGATTCGCCAAGAGGGAGACACTGTTAGCATTCACCGTCGCAGTGATGAACTATTTGGGTGGGAAAACTCCTTGATGGATTTTAAATTCAACAAAAAAGAGGAACCCAAAATAACGAAAAAACCTACAGAGATGTTACCTGTTGAACGTCAGGAGTTTCTCATTGTGGCCGAGTACTTAGGCGACAATGGCAAGCTCCCTGACCTCAACAATGCCGATATCCGTGATGTAGCAAATAGCCTGGGAAGTCTTGCACCTGCTGGCACGATTAAAACTTTGGAAGTATTTAAACAAAACGAGATATTGCACACCCTTAATAATGTCCTCATCCAGGCTGATAAGGAAGAACTTACAGTAGGTGAATTTACCATCAAGCGTACTCGTGAACCCGAAAATAATCGAGCCAGCCTGCAATTATTTAAAACTACTCAAGAGAAAGGTACTCAGGAACTTGTCCGGTTTGACCTAACTAAAACCGAAGCTGGGATTACTAAAGAAGTTAGTAAGATGAATATCTCTGACTACGACATCAACCAAGTCAAGTTTATTGCCCAGAACGCCAGCAAACTCAACTTGGAACAAATCTTTGGTAACGAACAATCTACCCCCGCAACCGCAGCCGCACCCAAAGAACGAGTCATACAAGCAGCTGGCGATCTGCCTGTCAAAGTTCACCCCTATATCGCTGAGGAATGGGCGAACATGGTCAAGCATGGTAGCCCTGACTGGGGAAAGGCAATGAACCAGGGTAATGAAGAGATTCTTCAACGGATAAATGAGAATGACGGCAAGTTACCAATTGCCGACCAGAGGGAGATGTACTTCAAGATTTTAAACCATAAGACAAATGAAGCTGAAAAGAAAGGAGAAACAGTCGTCGATTTTGTTCCCCTCAAAGACATTATGAGCGACTTACAACAATGGCGAGGGGAAGAAATTCGGCAGCAATATACCCCAACTGAACACATACCCTCCCTTCAACGGCAAACTGTTGCAGCTGCATCTAAAACCAAGTCGAGAGAAGTTGAGTTGTAAACTAGCTATTACCAGGTTGTCTAATACCAAGTTTACAAAGTCGCATTGACAATATAAAAACTTTGGTTGAGAATTTATCCAAATTTGTACGAGTTACGAAATTTAAAAAGCTTACTTCATAAACTTTTCACTGATTTTGAATTATTAGTCTCTTTACTTAAATCAGTAACGCGATTAAAACAAAAATTACTACGTAAAGCTCACGCAGATACTCAATGTAGTATCTCAAACAAAAAACTAAAAAGTGAGCTTAACATCCGAATTAAAAAATAGAAACTCACCTATCAGGAGATGGTTTGACTCTAGACTCAACAAGACAGTCATCAAGATGATTACTAACCATAACCAGCTATTAGAAAATCAAGAAATTATCAGACCGATTGATGGAGTAGATTTTCCCTTAGTAGGAAGTGCGATCGCCAAAGCACTTGCCAAGTATTTAGGAAGCATCTATGAAGACCAAACATGGTTTACTAATTGTCTTGCTCAGGTTGGAGCAAAAGCCCTCAAAATAGAATATGCCTTCGATTATTCCATTACAAATTCAAATTCACTTGAAGAAGAAGCTCTAAAATGTATGCTACTGGGTGCATTAGAAAATTATGCTCGTAGCCGTAATATTCATGAGATTATTCAACCTTTTCTACAAGGAGAAAAATCCCTTCAGCTTGAAGCAGAATACTTCAAAAAATGGCTTCCTAGTATCCAAGATACATCTCAAATCATCGGTATTGTACCCCGTACCTGGCAAACAGTAGCTAATCAAGTAAGTGGAAATATTACCTGCAATGCTTCATACCCTTTAAGTGAATATCTTGGAGGTGCTGATTGCCAGATAATTGCTGGAAATACTCTCATCGATGTACGAACAACTGCCAAAAAGCGTCCCTTCTCTCTAGAGAATTTTTACCAACAAATTAGTTACGTCCTGCTTGATAGCAATGATACCTATAGTATCAATCAACTGGTCTGGTTTTACAGCCGCCAACAGTCGGTATTCTTCTATCCTACTAACAAAATATTCCGCGACTTGCAAGCGACAAGAGAAGAATTTAAGAAAATGATTCTTGATAACTATCACATAAATAGGCTAGCAGAACAAAATAAGTGTTTATATCTTCCCCAGTAAGGATAAAAATATGATTCAAGACTTTCAACTCAATCCTAGTTTCAATATCCACTTCGATGGTATGAAGTATCACGCCAAGATTCACTTTGATATGCTTTTGAAACTGAAGCAGAAGAAATTCCAGCAAATGCTATTAGCACTCTTGCGACAAAAGTATCTAAGCGTTGGCGGCAGTCTTTTCTGAATATTGCAAATAAATACAGACATCTACTAGTTAGCCTTCTCTATGCAGAGGGTTAACTTAACGAATTAAAATCAACTTTTGATCGTTTAAGTACTATGAAATTAGGTTTCTATCCAGTATTGGGTAAGAGCGATTTTGTTAGAAGCAACGTTACTAGCAAGGGTGAAGTTGTAGATAATCCCAAATATTATAGGACTCACCACAGGAAGTTACGCAAGGCACATAAAAAGCTATCTCGCTCTGTAAAAGGTAGTAGTAATAGAGTCAAAGCGAAAACCAAGCTGGCTCGTACCTACGAACGCATTACCAATCTGAGAGATGACTTTCTGCACAAACTTTCGACTCGCTTAATCAAGGAAAACAGCATTATCTTTATTGAAGATTTGCGAGTTGCCAACATGGTTAAAAATCACAAATTAGCCATGAGTATTTATGATGCTAGTTGGTCTAAGTTCGTTGCTATGCTTGAATATAAAGCTAAGTGGCATGACAGAATTGTGCAGAAAGTTAGTACATTTTACCCTTCATCTCAGACTTGTAATCATTGTGGTTTCATTAACCCATTGGTTAAAGATTTAAAGTTGCGTGAATGGTCTTGCCCTAGTTGTAATAATTACAATTTGAGAGATACAAACGCAGCATTAAATATTTTGGCTGAAGGATTAAGAATTTTGACAGCAGCCGTCGGTGCGCCGAATGCTTTAAACGCCTGTCGAGAACTTGTAAGTCCTGGATTACTCCAGGCAGAGATCGTTGAAGCAGGAATCGCATGACTAGAAGTCACGCGAGGTTCAAGGTTCAACTTTTATCCAAGAAGGACTAGGCGGTGGGATGTTAGTCAGCCTTTAAATATATAACCCAGCAGTAATAGCACCAAAATAATTTATGGAGACTACAAAACGAGTAATTAATATAAGTGAAAAATTCGGTAGTTGGATTGTACTAAATAAACAAGGAAAGCAAGTATTATGCCAGTGTGATTGTGGAACCCAAAAACTTGTCTACAGTCACACCCTCACTAATGGTCGATCAACTAATTGTGGTTGTAAAAAAAGAAAAGAATCCATCCCAGTTGGGGCAAACTTCGGGAGACTAAAAGTTATATCCGATGTAGAAGTTAAGGGGAAAAGGGGTGAACTACTACTCCTTACCTTATGCAGCTGCGGAACCCAAAAGTATATCAGTAAAAATAGCTTAAAAAGAGGGCTTACACAAAGCTGCGGATGCTTGCAGCGCGAAACCCTCAAGAGCGATAAAACTGTCCACGGACACTGCAAAAGCCACGAGTATAACTCCTGGTTACACATCAAGCGCATCTGCTATAACAAGAACCACCATCAGTACAAGTATCATGGCGGGTGCGGAATTGAAGTTGATGCATCCTGGCGCGATAACTTTACCCAGTTCTTAAAAGATATGGGAGTAGCACCCGAAGGAACAGTCATAGCACGTATTGATCTAGAGAGTGACTTTGCTCCCGGAAATTGTCAATGGATACCTAGAAAAGAGCATTACCGTCAAATACATTTCTTAAGAAGAAAAGAATTGTTCATTTCTCAAACTTTACCCAAACCAGTTGTTACAAATTGTGAGATAAATGTTTCACCAAATATTATTCGCGCAATTGTCAAAGCTCATGCAAATGGTGAAGCCAATATGAATAAACTTGCTACACAATATCAAATTAGCACTCAAGACGCAATAAATATTATCCTTCACCACGCATAATCATAATTTTATTAAAAATAAAATTGCGTCATCAATTATAATGGCGCACTTTTTATTTTCAATAAATCATTGAATATTTTAAATAAAAATTAATCTGTTCATAGATTAATCACCACAGTTATTACACACCTTGTAAAGGTAGTTGTTAGGAGCAATTCAGCAATCAATAAAATAAAATCCAAAGTATTTTACCTAAGCATGAAGTTGACTGCACATGGCTAAATAATGGCGATTTTTAACTAAGTGTTCATACAAATACGAATCATTCTCTAGCTAGAAAATGGAGCTAGATTTTCTCCCATAGACGAAATTATCAACTAGCTAGGCAAGCAAAACCTCAAGTCAAAATCATAAAGACTGTACATGATAATACACAACGGCTCTTACATCTGGTTTCACGCAGGACAAACTGCAAGATGGGGAACTATAAATGCGATTAAAGCATTGCCATACCTAATGATTGCATACCAAATCGACGGACAGTGGTACAGTGACCCCGATTTTTTACCACCCAAAAATCTAGAAGTAAAACCAACAATCCGTATAAGTTCAGCAATTATTCACATACCAAAAACAACAGTTGAGCTACAACCAATTGTTCAATTATGTGCGGGATTTAGGAACAAAAAAATTCACAGTCTTTGGGTAGTTAATGCTCCAGAGCAGGTATTGAAACATATCTTAGAGTGCAAGCAATGGGACAGTATATCACCCAAGCAACTATTAGAAACTCTGTATGAATTAATTCTTTATGGCTACGAAGTCAAAATACTTCCCGCCAAAAAGGAAACCATATCCCCAATCGAATGGATGGAATAGTAATGACTAATAGCAACCAACAACTCACACTTTACTATCCTTGTGTAGTTCAAATTTTAGATCGGTTTGTACAAACAATATCAGTTGAGTTTTGGATACAGAATCCAATAAACGACAAATGGAATTTGGTAGTCTTGAAAGATGGTGATAGCAGCAGCATATCGGGTTATACATATGCGACAGCACCACGTAAAATGGCATACCTTAATGAAGAATATCTATCAATAGAAGCCTTTTTGCAAGCCAAAAAAGAAGAAGGTGTAGACTATCCCATTCGACATAAAAGAACTTATCTGACAGTTAAGGGTGCTGCATCTCACAAACTATTCTGGACATGGACAAATCCTCAGACCAATAAAATTGAACGCATCCATTGGCATCCTTTAGCTATGAAAGTAAAGGCAAGTGAAGATGACCGAACTGACTACTCAAATATAACTCCAGTCAAGATTGTAAATGGAAAATTAATTACACTTGAAAAGGAGAATTTACCATCAAATAGAGCAGCTTTTTCGGAGTTTCTTGCAGACAGGGAAGAAAACCTCCGCCTTGCACTCGAAGCCCTAAAATCACCCAATCCTGATGCTGCACTCGAACTGCTAGCCATCATGGAAGAAATATCCAAAGACTGCTTCTACGCCAGTTGGATTATGGGCAATGGATACAATTTAGAATCAATTCTTAAATCATGGGATGGCACTAGCAACGTCAGCTACGGCGGTGGGGAAATCACACAGCAACAGTTAGCACTAATGCGCGTTCTTTCTGAACTATCCCAAGGTTGGTGGTTTTGGGATGAAGATCAGGACACTGGGGTAATTTTCCAAAGTTAAACTTACAGGGGAATCGCCTGATTATTTGGGCTGGGAGTATTGCGATCGCAGTACATGATCGGGAATGCGCTTACGATTAACAGTAGCGCATTTTTTACACCCAGTATCCCGAAGGTTAATTTTGAGTATGGGAAAGATGGCGATGTTTGAGGAAAGCCGCTGAGACACTTACTTCGAGCTAAGAGTAAGCGTCTACGCCGGTGTAGCAACTGGTTAATTTCTATTTTCAGTCGTTTTATAGAATAACAATCTCATACCCACTACAGATGATTATTTAGTAGTGGGTTATACTTATAACTCCATATCGCAATTCCGAGTTGGAGAAAATTGATATTGCCTTTGTCTTGCGGCCGTTATTTCAAAAGAGGTATCAAATTCGGTAGCCTTTGTTCCAAGTTTTAATTCCTCGTATAAAGGCACACCATCGCCGTCATTATCACTAAAAAGAATCTTGGTCATGATATGAGCAGGGGCAACTTGCGCCAGGCGATTTACTACATTAGCAATAAACTCGTTAGATGCTTCGCAGCCATTAAGGTATCTAATCAAAGCATCAGCAGTAGCCTCAGTCATCTTGGATGGGTTTTTTACCCCCGCTTCCAGAATAAAGTCATCGTAAATAGCTTTCTCGCTATCAGTAAAATTTTCCTTGCAAGCTTGTTGGATAATTAATTCAGCCTGCTGTTGTTGATTTAAAATTGTCATAGTGGTTTTTAAATATTGTTAAAGGAGTAACAGATATGACACATTATGTTTGCGATTTGTATGGCAATACAAACTGGAAGATTCCAGTAGAAGAAGTCGCCGCTAGAACATTCAATACAGAACAAGAAGCACAACAATGGTTCCAAGAGAAGTGTTCTGATAACAGTATTGAATTTAGTGGCTTCCATGATACTGAACGCTATGTCACTAACTGGGTTTCCTGCAACGGTCAAGAAGTTGGTGAAATCACCAAACGCCCTACCTAATTCCAACAAATCCTATTAGAAATTCAGAAAATTGTTTGTACCAGACAATTTTCTTCATCAAATTTAACGCCATATTAAATGACGCTCATAGACGGACAGTTAATACGAGAACACGTAAAGCAAGAATGTCAAAAATACAAATCCATATTTCAAGCATCTCAAAAAGAAGTAGCAATCATCAGATTTGAGTCTTCAGAAAATGCCAGCAATGAATTAAGAGCTAGATATGAAGCAGCCAGAATCTCAGCAGAACAAAAAGTAGCTATTTTCAACGCTATTGGCATTACTCCCAATTATATTGTGCTATCACCCAATATCGCAGTAGAGCAATTTGATGGCATTGTTCAATCCATTAACGAAAACACCCAAGTCACTGCTGCTATTGTTCAATATCCAATTCCAGCTAAGTTTACAAGCTCAATTGGGCTATTAGAGCCACAAAAAGATATAGATATCGTCCGCAGACAAAGCAACAATTTATTTGAAAGTTGTGCTACTGCTGAAGGAATCGCCAGAATTGTTGAATCCTACGCACAAAGAGATTCCAATGTTGCAGTTGTCGGCGGAGGTGGCTTTGTGGGCAATGGTGTTATCAAATATTTAGAAGCAAGTAGAATCAGCTGTTTCTGTTTGGAAGACGGCGATGACCTGACTAGAACTCAAGAAGCTGACATTGTAGTATCAGTCACCGGAAGACGAGGAATTTTCACGGACTATGTACTCCCCTCTCATCGCTTGGTTGTCGATGGTGGCTTTACACCTACTGCTTCTGGTGCTGCTGGCGATGTAGACCGCAGTGCTTACAGAATCCCCCAGAACATTACGCCCGTCCCTGGAGGTGTTGGCCCAATAGAAATGGCAATTTTAGCAGAACGTTTGGTAAAAATGGATTTGGGCATAGAACTTGGGAAATGGGACTATCAGCAATTACAGCAAGAACAGATGCAACGCGCTACTATAATTGCCCCCATAGCTAGAGTGTTCTTCGCACAGCAAGCAAGTGCCTATCCTCAATCCATTCGCACAGAAAAAGAAAACCTATTTGTCTTGGAAGGTAGTAACTACCAGATCAGCTTCAATAGCACCACGCAAAGTTTAACTGTTGCCAGAACCAATGAAAAGCTAACGCTAATTCGACTAACTCTTGCAAGTAATCAAATTGAAACCGCCAGGGGTATAACAAACGAGGATATAGCAAGATGGCAGCAAATTCAAACTGCGATCGATTCAACAATAACGCAATCAACTGATAGAGGTATAGAGCTTTGAGACTATCAATTATCACTGCAACCTACAATAGACCTATGCAGCTTGCATCTACTGCACTGCCAAGCATTCAAAGTCAAACTGACCGCAATTTCGAGTGGATTGTCATCAATGATGGCGCTAATCCTGATACCAAAGATATCATCAACAGCATTATGGCAAAAGCTGATTTTCCCATCAGTTACATTGAAATGGAACACCCTGAACCGAGCACTGGCTTTGGCTTGTGCTACGCTCGTAACCTGGGACTAGATGCAGCTGGTGGTGACATTGTTTCATACCTGGACGATGACAACAGCATAGCTCCTGAATTTGTTGCCTCAATGCGGCAGTACTTTGAACAACATCCCAATGTCCGATACAGCATGGCAAGACAGCAGCGCCGCCGCGATGTCATCCGCAATGGTAGTGTTATTCGCCAAGGAAAACCGTTTGTTTCGCCTAGCAATTGCTGCTCCTTACAGCAGCTTCTATGGCAACAAGAGATATTCGACAGCAATGGTTTCGTCCACTACCGAAGCAATGCTCCTAGATGGAATCCCCAGTTTAAAGTATTCGCAGACTATGAGTATTTGCTGCAATGTGCTTGCATCTGGGGTGAAGGTGGCTTTGGTCTCAATAACAGCATTCTTGTTAACTATATTCAGTCTTCTATTGGTATTATTGGTAGTTCCAACTATGAGCAATGGGCAACTGAGCTATCGCTGATTGTCAGTAACCAAGCAAACTATTTCATCCTTCAGGACAATGCTGTTGAACCCTTAGAGCAGCTTGTAAACACTTATATTACTAAAGGAAAAATCTCATTAACGCCAAAAGCTTTTGCCTTTCTTTAAATCTAAAGAAGCTTGTCAACAGCGCTGAATCTAGCCTGAAGTAGAGAGTCAGGAGGCAATACGGTTCAGTTAAGGCTAAAACTCTTTGTCAAAGTCAACTTTTTTAACGTAGACGCGGAGCGGCTTGCCGCAGGCTACCGCAGAGGCGCAGAGGAAACAGAGAGAAGAGAAAAAATGCTTAACCCAAGCGTATTGGGGTTGATTGGGTAAGTTGAGCTACTAAAATGGCTTGGCTGAAAAATCCTAGACAATTGAAGAAGCAGCATCACCCCTCATACCCTACTAAATACTCCTGAACTAAAGAAAATAAAGCGATTGCCATCTGTTCAAATTTATCGCCGTCTGGATAGGGGCAAGGTACAGCCAAGTTTTTGTCATTTTGCCAGTGCTTATTGTATGGTTCTGGGTCTAATGGTGCGTAGATGAAAGTTAGCACCTGATTGCGCCACCAGCCACTTAACTGAATTAGTCTCTTTCCTGGCAACAAGTAAAAGTTAAAACTAGGATAGTAATTATTTTTGTGGAGAGGATCATAATCAATCAAACTATTTTGAAAGTAAGCTTCAAAATAAATAGCGTCTGATGAGCGATTGTAGACTCTTCCCTCCTCCTGGATAGGAGATACTTTAAAACGTAGCCAAGGGAAATGCGCTTGAGCTATTTTTATTGCCGCGAGTTCAAATTCGATGGGAATAATAACGTTATTCATTTTCTCCTTTTTGCTTTAATAACAATTTAGAAATTTTCGATTTATTCCTAACGTTTATTTTAGGGTAATATAGTCTAAAAATAAGATAACTTTGCTAAATTTTAACTGATTTTTAAGTATCCTAATAATTGAAAACATCTAATTAAATATGCCTAAAATTCAGGAGAAAGATTGTTGGTTATTTCTAGACTGCAAAGTGATGACGGGTGAACTACCAGAGAACTGCTCTAATCACGAAGTATGTAAAGCGTTAGGTTTGCCACCTCAAAATAGAATGTGTGGCATTCCTTATCAAATGTGGCTTCTTAAAATAGATCAGTTATTTAAAGTATCTACACTGGAAGTGCTTAAATCGTTAGACAGTGAAGCAAAAGAAGCAGGTTACAGTGCAGCAACTAATATTTGTTACAGTTATAAAGACTATTGTTTAACTGTTGGTAGAGATGAGTTTGGTTTTAGCCTTGATATTCCAGCCGAAGCAAGAGCTTTAGGCTTTGCTGAAGCCGAAAAAATGCCATATCAATATCGACGTGGTAAATTAGAAGTGATTAACCAAGGATGCCATTATCCGAAAAAATTTCAAGATGCAGGATGGTACAATCCTATACAATTGCCTTATTGCTATAAAACTTGTGATCAAGTGACAACGTTATTTGTGAATTTTGATATTATACATCCAGAGTATAATGAATTGAAAGCATCAGGTTGGCATCCACCTGTTTCATTAAATGTGAAAAAGTATTATGAACTGTATGGGCATGAATATTGGTATTAATTAATATTCAAAAATTTTTTGTTTCCTGTGAATACTCTAAAATGAGTGAGAGTCCAATTGGTTCTAATGCCGCAGCATAAAAGGACTTGCTTCGCTCAAAATCACTCACAACGATACCAGTGTGATCAATCACAATTGATCTCCGCTTTTTAGTTGAATTGAGACTAGATTAGTACAGTTGACCTAATCATTCAAGCCTTAATTGAGGCCATGGAGAATAGAAAAAACGTAAAAATTCTATAGCTTTAAGCTTCAAAACACAACAATTCCAAGCGGGACAGAATTTCTTCAGTTAGCGATAGCGCTCACCAAGATACTGCTTACTCGCCCAGGATAGGTCAATTCCATTCAAATCATCAAAAACTTCAACAGTCCTTGTTGTTAGTCTATTCTTAATTTTTTCGGTCTCTATATGCTTAATCACTAGTTATTGAACAAGTCTAAATCGGTCACAGCACCAATACTGCTAGAAGATACCAAAAAGGCATATTTCGCCAACACGCCTTTAGTGTAACGTGGTGCAGGAGGTTGCCAATTAGCACGACGACGAGCTAATTCTGACTCAGATATGTTCAACTGCAAGAGGCGTGCAGGTGCATCAATCGTAATACTATCGCCTTCTTCTACAAGAGCGATCGCCCCACCAACTGCTGCTTCTGGTGCAACATGACCAACCACCATACCGTAAGTACCACCAGAAAAGCGCCCGTCGGTAATTAATCCCACCGCATCACCCAAACCAGCCCCGATAATTGCCGAAGTGGGAGCCAACATTTCTCGCATTCCAGGGCCACCCTTGGGCCCTTCGTAGCGGATAACCAAAATATCACCTGCTTGAATTTTACCCGCCAAAATTGCATCTAAAGAGGCTTCTTCTGATTCAAATACCCGTGCAGGCCCAGTAATTACTGGTTTTTTCACGCCAGTAATTTTAGCGACTGCCCCTTCCGTTGCCAAATTACCTCTAAGGATGGCTAAATGTCCTTGAGCATACATCGGGTTATTCCAAGTCCGAATCACATCTTGATTGGCAGATGGTTCTTCGGGGATGTCTGCTAATATCTCTGCAATGGTTTGACCGCTAATGGTCAGGCTATCACCATGTAACAAGTCATGCACAAGTAGCATCTTCATTACTTGTGGAATGCCACCAGCTTTGTGCAAATCTGTAGCTACATATTTACCACTAGGTTTTAAATCACACAAAACCGGAACACGGGCGCGGATTGTTTCAAAATCGTCTAGCGTTAAGTCTACATTAGCAGCGCGGGCGATCGCTAAGAAATGCAACACCGCATTCGTCGAACCACCCACCGCCATAATCACAGAGATAGCATTCTCTATGGATTTGCGGGTGATAATTTGGCGGGGTAAGATTTGTTTGCGAATAGCTTCGACTAACACAAACGCTGATTTTTCCGTACTATCAGCTTTTTCGGCATCTTCCGCCGCCATTGTCGAAGAATACGGCAAACTCATCCCCAGTGCTTCAAATGCTGAAGACATGGTGTTAGCTGTGAACATTCCTCCACAGGAACCAGCGCCAGGACAAGCGCGACTTTCAACTTCTAATAATTCCTTGTCGTCAATTCTTCCAGCACTGTATTGACCAACTGCTTCAAAAGAACTGACAACTGTTAAATCGCGTCCGTTATAGTGACCGGGTTTAATTGTGCCACCGTAAACGAATATTGCAGGGATATTCATCCGGGCGATCGCCAGCATTGCCCCTGGCATATTTTTATCACAACCACCAATGGCTAGCACACCATCCATACTTTGTCCAGTACAGGCGGTTTCAATGGAATCAGCGATGACTTCCCGCGATACTAGGGAATATTTCATCCCTTCAGTTCCCATCGAAATCCCGTCGCTGATGGTTATTGTGCCAAACATTTGTGGCATTGCCCCGGCGGTTTTAACAGCAACCTCTGCTATGAGTGCCAGTTGATTTATCCCCATATTGCAGGGGGTGATGGTGCTGTAACCGTTGGCTATACCGACAATGGCTTTGTTGAAATCTTCATCTTTAAAACCAACTGCACGCAGCATAGCTCGATTTGGCGATCGCTGTACTCCTTGCGTTACAACTTGGCTTCTCAAATTCTCCGACATAGTTACATCATCCTCTGACTTGCATGTATGAGTATGATATGTAGCAATTTTTAATATGTCCAATATATATTTATAGATATTTGAGACTTATAAAATATCAAAACTATGGAACTGCGACACCTGCGCTACTTCATTGCAGTAGCTGAAGAACTACACTTTAGTAAAGCCGCAGAGCGACTTCACATCGCTCAACCGCCCTTAAGCCAGCAAATTCAGCAGCTAGAAGCATCCCTTGGGGTAGAACTTTTTCAACGCAAAACTAAACGACAGGTGCAGCTAACGGAAGCCGGACAAGTATTTTTGCAAGAAGCTTATCAATTGTTTGCTCAACTGTCCAAGGCAATTGATCTGACTCAACGGACAGGTAGGGGTGAGAAAGGACAACTACGAGTAGGTTTCACCAGCTTGGTAACTTACGATTTGCTGCCTGTGATTTTGCGGCGGTTTCGAGAACAGTTTCTAGAGGTGGAGTTAGTGTTGCAGGAATTAACGACAACTCAGCAAGAACAAGCGCTATTCAATCGCCACATCCATGTAGGCTTTGCTCATCCACCTTTAGAAGACAACACTTTCAATCAAGAATGCATTCAGCAAGAAGGACTAATTGTAGCTTTGCTAGAAACTCATTTCTTAGCCAAACAAGAAAATATTTCAGTGCGCGAGCTAAAAGACGAAAATTTTATTATGTTCCCCCGCCATTTGGGCCCCGGACTTTACGATCAAATCGTGAGTCTTTGCCAGCAAGGAAATTTTAGCCCAAAAGTGACTCAAGAAGCAATCCAAATGCAAACAATTATTGGGCTGGTGTCAGCGGGAATGGGGATTGCGATCGTACCGTCTTCTTTGCAAAATCTTCAAAGGGCTGGTGTCGTTTATCGCGTTTTAGAAGAGAAAACACCATTAGTAGAAACGGCTGTAGTGTGGCGACAAGAGGATATGACACCTGTTTTACGGGAGTTTCTACAAATTGTCAGAAGTATCTGTGGTTAATTAGTCAGTTATGGCAATAACAAAAACCACTACTTTTGACTAACGCCTACTTGCTAAAACAGCAAGTAGGTAACTTTTTATGACCCAGCTTGAATGGTTACAAGCAAATAAACAGGTTTATTCTAAAGAACATGGTGTTATCCATATCGCCGCCATCATCGAGAAAAATCTTTACTTCAAAAAGGGAAGTGTAAATCAAATTATTTTTGACTGGGAGCAGGAGGTAAATAGCGGTAATTTATTACCTCTTAATCAAGCACCAACAGGTAAAAGTATTCTGTACCAAGAAATAGCAGCTATTCTTGATGGCTCAGGAAAACTACAAAGTTGTGATATAATTCCGGCTCAAGAAGCTAAACTTTGTCCCATACCAGATGATATTCACCCTGTAGTTAAACTTGCTTTAAGTAAGTCAGGAATTACGCAACTATACTCTCATCAAGTCGAGGCATGGGAAGCTTACAAAAAAGAGGAAGATATTATTCTTCAAACTCCAACCAGCAGTGGTAAAAGTATCTCCTTTTTAATTCCAATCGTTCACGAGTGCCTAAAAGGTAAATCAGCTTTAGTATTTTTTAACTTGAAAGCACTTGCATTTGATCAGGTAGAGAAAATTCGCTCGTTTGTTAGCCACCTAGATGAAGAAATTCGCCCCCAAGTTCTCAATATCAATGGTGATATTCCTCCCCAAGAGCGCAAACAACTTTACAGCCATCAACCCTCGATTTTATGCGTTACACCCGATGTATGGAACCACGAACTGAACAACTATCAGTTTGACTCAAACTGGGGATTTAGGGAAACAATCAGAAAACTTTCAATCATAGTCTGTGATGAAGCGCATTTCTATCAAGGCATCTTTGGCTCACACTTTGCCCTACTTAATCGGCGAACTCAATTAATGATAGAATCTGCTGGCAATAATATTTCTAAATTGCAGTACATATTCGCTTCTGCAACAATTAGTAACAGCAGCGAAATTGCCCAGAAGATATCCAATCGAGTAGAACAAAGCAACCTTGCTATTATCGACCAAAGTGGAGCAAAACGCTCGGAGATTACTTTCCTTAGCCTCAAAGCACGAAACAATACTCTTTACCAAACTGCCCAAGTTGCAGCCATGCTTGTAAGTAAAGGAATAGTCGGGATTTGTTTCTGCGATAGTAGAGAACTGGTAAAGGTTTTAACTAATGCCATTCGTAAAGCTTTAGTAGAGATGCAACTGCCCCACATGGGAGAAACCATCTCAGCATTTTATGGCAGCATGAAGGCAAATCAGCGGAACAAAATTATTGCAGATATACAAAGCGGGAAGGTCAAGTTCATTATATCCACGAGTGCTTTAGAAGCGGGTCTGGATATCGGGTCTATTGATGCAACTATCGTACATAGTTACCCAGGCTCAATTCTTGCCTTTCGCCAAAGGGCGGGGCGTGCAGGCAGACAGGAAGCAGGGCTATTGGTATTTATCCCGTCGAAAAGGTCGATTATGGACTCTTACTACGCCAATCACCCGAAACGCCTCTTATCTGACCCTCCAGAAATTATCAACTTTAACCACAATTATGAAACAATTTTGGAGCAGCACATTCTCGCCTGTTGCAAAGAAAGTAAACCAACACAAGCTCAAATTGCCCGACATTTTAGTATTTCTGGCGATGCAATCGCCCGACAGCTAATCGGTAATAATCAACTAATTTTCAGTTATAACCAAAAACTGACAACTAATCGAAACCTCGGTTATGTCCACTCAAAAATTAAATTCAGAGGCAACACTGACCAAAACATCAGTTATATCAATCAAGATAGTGCAGAAGAGTTTGAGGAAAGTTCGGCATCATCTGCACTACGAGAAGTTTACCCTGGTGCCATATATCTTGCTCAAGACTTTGACGGCAACCCCGTACAGTATAAATCACAAGAGCTAAATTTAACCGAAGGGAAAGCAATTCTCAAGCCAATTGAGGCAACCAACCTATTTAGTCGTCCCGAAGGAAGCCTAAATTTCGAGGAAATCAAAATTGTAGGGGAAGCCAAAATTATCAATCTTTCCCAAGGGGCAGCTAGATTTACACCTGTTTCAGCCAAAATCAAAGAAGAAATTTACGGGTACAACTTGTACAGGCTGGAACAAAAATGGACTTGCACTAATAACAGATGTCGCAACTTCAATTTAAATTTACCCGGACACATACAAACTTGTCCTGCTTGCAATACCCAACTTATTGAACGAGAATTTGTCGAACTATTGGAGGAAAATAAATACAAGGAAGCATTTGCTCTTAATTACAATACATTCTGCGTTAGGGTTGAAATTAACGCTGATGCAAGAAAATATTTTTCAGCCGTCGTCAAAAATCTCCGAAAAGAGATACTCAACAAACAGAAATATATTTCCAATGAAGAGAAACAAATATTTGAAAGCAATGAAACTCAGATTTGCGTTCATACTCTCGCGCACCAACTCATGCTCAGTTTACCACTTGTCGAACATGGAGCAAACAGTCGAGATATCGATTTCATGTTAATCGAAGTACCATCAAATCATAACATAGTAGGCTATTTCTTCGATACATGCGAACACGGTACAGGTATGTGCGATACTCTCATCAAGTATTTAGAAACCGCTTTTATTAAGGCAAAGTTTCTAGTAGATAATTGCCCTTGCAAATACGGCTGCTCATCTTGTACAACAATTCAACGCTGCCCTGATGATAACAAAGCACTGTTTAAATCAGTTGGGCTATCTCTACTGGAGGAAATAATCAATCTTACAAAAACAAGAACCATTAATCAATAATTAAGATAATTCTACCCAAGATGGGTAGGATTATTTTTTCAGTAATTAAACCACATACATCGCTTACGCACAAGATTTATGAAAATTTGTGAGAATAAGCAATGTACATCGAACTATTAGCGGATTCAAGTCAAAACCCTAAACGGTTTCAAATTCTCCATGCACCAACAGATATCCTCCTAGAAACAGATTTTAAGTTAGGAGATTTTGTTGAGTCTAATAGCATCGACTTTATTATCAATCATGCTGTCAATCTAGGATATGAAGTAAAAATATCCCATCCAAAAGAGCAAGACAATGAAAAATATACTCTTCCTCAAATCAGTGACGAGCTTGCTGATTTGATGATTAATTATCCATCAGACTTAAAATTACGAACTAATGGGATGGTTTTTGAACAAAGGGCATATTTAATGTCTAAAGTTTACGATGAAGTATGCCAAAATCTAGAATCAAAAGCTCTCTTAAAAGAAGCAGAGTATTGGCTAATAAATTACGCACGAGAGGTAATTGCCAAACAATGCCATTACTTACCAGATATCCTGATTAAATTAGATAACCCGGTTGTTAGAGCAATGGCAATAGATACACTCATGCTCTGGCAGCCAGATTGGAAAAACGCTATCTCCCAATATGTAGGAAGCAGATTTGAAGCTGGTAACAATGAGTTTGAGGTTATCAGCTACTATCACAATCAAGAAAAGAAGGGTAGGGAAGGGATAATGGTACTATGCAAGGTAACAAAAACCATGAATAATTATCTTGAATTTCCTACGTTTCCCTTCAATACAAACTGTACTCTTGGAACTTATCAAGTCGAAAATGCACTTAACCAAAGGTTGGCTTAAAACATAATCACCATCTGAAATATTAATCTCATAAAAAATCAATTACTACCAGTAACTTACTGGTAGTACTAAAAAAGCAATTTATATACTAATGCTACGCATATCCCTTTAATCATATTTAACAATTAAAGTCAATGCAAGCAAAAATTAAAAACTGGTTTTCAAATTTTGAGTTGCTAGCAGAACCTATCACAGCCGATGGTATCAAATACTGGTCAGTTGAGAATTTTTTCCAAGCCCAAAAGACAACCAACCCAGAAGAACAAAAATATATTGCATCCCTCAATCCAGCTCAAGCAAAACTTGCTGGCAAAAAGATATCTCTGCGTTGCGGCTGGGAAAATATCAAAATTGCCGTCATGCTCAAAGGACTAGTCATAAAATTTCATCCTTCTGGCACATGGTATAAGGAACTAATGCTAACATACGGTGAATCACTTGTTGAGTGGAATTCCTGGGGAGATTTATTCTGGGGTGCTCCGGCTGTCGTTACCAAAGATGGTAAAGCTATTCCCACAGGAGACACTGGAGAAAACTATTTAGGCAAGCTATTAATGTTCGTTCGTAACCACTACAAAATGGCTGAAACATTAGTCTCACCAATCAACGAGCTAGTCAGCCCAGAATTCCTTACTAATCTTCAGAAGTGGCTGCTATCATCCCATCACTTTCCTGCTAACTATAAAGCAAAAAATTACCTGGATAAATACAAAAACCGAGTTATCAATAACCAAACTCTTCCGTCACAACGTATCCAAATTTATATATTCGGTGACAGAGATACATCCATTACTAAACTTCCAACAGATGCGATCGCACGCCTTAACACTATTATTAATCTGGGGGCAGAAATCCACATCAGCGATGCCAGAGGTATAGACAGATTAGTGCAAGAATATCTCAAACAACAGTGCTATGAGCGCGTAACAGTTTGGCACATAAACACGGCAAAAATTCAGAATAATTTGGGGTTTAGAACCAAATCGTTTAAAGGCTCTTACATTGACATGGATAAAGAACTTTGCGATATGTGCCATTACGGACTGGCAATTGGGGGTAATTTCTACGTCAAGAGAAATATAAAACAAATGATGGGTAGAGTTCGCATCATTCAAGTAGAACCAGAGCCAACAGAAATGAAAACCACTACATAAACTAACGCAATAAGGATGCAGGAGTCATTTAATAAAAAGCTTTATGAACTCATGCACGCCCAAATCCGTCATTTGGTATCTTCGCTTGACAACTTACCCGAAGAATGGCGAATCGTCCCCACCTTTGGTAAACGTCCTCTAGGGAAAGAATGGGAAAAAAATACTTACTCTCCCAGAGAACTACAAGCCGAACTCGTCCGCCGCCGCCTAAAAGTTTGCACAAATAACAGATTGATCACCCCCACTGGTGTAGCTTTGGTATGCGGTTCCAATCATCCTCAAGGGTACTTAGTAGCTATTGACTGCGACGGGGAAACCTCCTGGCGACAAATTATCCAAATTAACGAACATACAGAACCAGAAGAACTCAACCAGATAATACCCGCCGAAGCAACCGATACTCCTACGGAGTCGTTACACGATCGCGCTCAAAAATACCTTCCTCCCACAATTGCATTTACCTCTGGAAGGAAATATCGGAGCCAGCGCTTATACCTCATCCCAAATTCAAAAGCTTGGGAAGTAAAATCTCGCAAAATCAAAACTGGGAAGGATGAACATCTGGAATTTCGAGGCAAAAATCTAGCCTCAATCCTTCCCCCTTCCTTTCATCCAGAGGGCAGAAATTACAGATGGCTTCCTGGCTGTAGTCCATCTGAGCGCCAAATAGAAATAGCTCCCGACTGGGTAATTGCTCAGATGCTTGCCAAACAGGAGAAAGCAAGAAAGTTTAACCTACCCCAAGAAAAATATAACCGCAGATATGGGGTAGACAGATACGCTCATTTAATTCCCTCAATCGAGACAAATATCCAGACTGCACTTGTACTACTTGAAGTCATACACCCTCGATTTGCAGATGATTACCACTCGTGGATTCAAGTCGGGATGGCACTTCATAGTGTCAGTCCCATTTTATTTAAAGCATGGGACACTTGGAGCCAACTTTCTCCTAAGTACAAATCAGGCGAATGCGCCTACAAATGGCAGTCTTTTAACAAGACAGGTATCACTATCCGCACCTTATTTAGATTAGCCAATCTCTCTTAATCATGAGCAGTCAAATATTACCTGACGAGAATGTAACTAACCTTGAAGACAGTTACAGCAGTAGAGATTTTAATCCTGATATTCAGGAGAATAGCGATTTAGAAGAAACATTAGATGAATTAGTAAACACTGAAGTCATAAACCCAGATTCATCTACCGAGATAGATTTAGGTAATTATGACACAAAAACCACCTTAATAACCATTCAACTAATACCAAATTCTGAAACAGTAATTGTCTCAATTGGAATCAAAGGCGCACCTCCAATTATCAAAATAATTAACCTTACTGAGATAACATCTCATCCTATCATAAATAACCTGCTACAGGATTTAGAAAAATCTCTCCCAGAGATGTTAGATATCTGCAAGCAAAGGATGGAAAAGCAGACTATACATCAGAATAGACAGGAACAATCAAGACAAGTACAAAAGCGCAATCTGTCTGAAGATAAAGATAAAACACCCGCGCCTAACAACCAACTGTCACTATTTTAATTACCATGAAGTACATTGCGATTATCGAAGGACAAGAAATTTCTCTTGATGAGGCGATCGCCCAAGATGACAATACCCTCAAAACAGCTATTAGCGTCTACTTTCCAGAATATGCTAATGCCGAAATTGAACGACAAACAACTGATGATACGGTTTCAATTCGTTTGGTAAAAAAAGCAGGTACTAAGGGAAGTCAATTCAGAGAATTGAAAAATAGTTCTGAAGAAATAAATCCTGCACTAAAGTTAGGGTGGCAGATAAAGCTTCTGGAGATAAAAAATCAAATTAGTCTCGAAAATTTAATTACCCTACAACCTGAGATAGAAAAAGCTATCAAGCTCGGTCAAAATTGGGAAACCTACATCGAAAAAGTAACTCGAAGCCTTGAGCATCAACCTGCTACCACGAGTAAATATCCCGTACTGTAATAACAAATTTATAGCCGCTATGAGTTATGGCGGCTGATTAATTATGCTTGCAAACATACAATCATTCAAAATACCCATTACTTGTTTAACAGCAATTATCTACCTAGAAAATCTCTCCGAACGAGTAAATCTTTTAAGTCTGTATCAAAAAATATTCCCTGTACAATGGCTAGAATCAACCATTCATATTGATAAACAATCACATCCAGCAAGCGCCTATATGGATAGAGAAATTGAATTTATTCAACTGGTGAATGATCATCTATTCCCAATAGAATATATCGACGAGATTGAGTTTAGTTCTGAACATAATAGTATTCCTGTGTCACCACAAAAAATTGAGTGGTGGTATGAAGATTTCGAGGAACTAGAATACTCAGAGAAGTTCCTCCTATCGTTGACGGGGCAAGGGTACAATATAAGCCAATGGGAACTAAATTTTGGTTTTACTCCTGATTACATTGCTCTAGCAGAAGAAATTTACTTCGAGACACTTGTCAAGCTATGCCGTCGTTATAAAAGTCCTCTTCAATATTTAGATACAGCCATACGAATTATAGATCACTCGACTGAAAATATCTGGCTAGATATTACGTGTGAAACAAGCGATTGGCTGGAATGGACTTATGAGAATATCATGTTTCTCGGTCAAAAGTGGAAAGAAGCCGTCTCGATGATGGAAAAATCAAATAAGCTTACCCACTTGCTAGAAACATCTCTTCCTGCTCGGAAAGCAGCAGTCAAAATTTGGAATAGAGCATCAAAATCATGAATTTAGATACAAGCATATTACCAATAATTAACTTAGAAAGTATATCGCAAATCCTGCTTGCAAATATTCCCCAAGATGAGTTACTGGCGCAGTTAGTTATCCTCAAAGGACAGTTTATTTTAGTCGAACACGAAGGCAAAAAATCTAAGTACAAATTTCTTTCCCCTGAAGCAGTAGAGAAAGCCTTCACAAGTAAAACTGCTACATCTGGATGGCTTTCTAGCAACACGATTTGGTGGGGTAAAAATCCAGAGGGAGAGGCAATTATTCAGTTTTACTCTCCCCAAAAATATCAAATTCAAATTATGGGACAGGAAACTAAAGTAATTACTGTCCCCATGCCTGCATTTTTGTTGGCTGGATGCGGTAGTAGATATTACCTGTGGGCAGTTAAAGGGAGGGTATTTAAACCAGACGCGCAACTGTACAAGCCACCTCTACCTAACGTCTGGGACGACTCTGGTATTTGTTTTGGGGGAAATTCTCCCGGTATGTGCAGTGCTGCAACTATAAGCCAAACTTGGGATCTGTTCTGGAAATCACCCTTTAATAAGGACTTGTCCCAAGGCAAGTCAAAAACTCATCCCGAAAATATCTGCAACCAGCTAATCAAATTGCACGAGTCTAAACCCAAATCCTACCCTTCAAGTGACCTTGTTTCCGTTCATAGCTGGAAAGTCACAACCCCAGAAGACATTATCAATCATTTGTTCAGTTAGCCATGAATGCCTTTATCGGTTATCACTTCGCTATAAGTAATAATTTTCCTCCCTACAGCCAAAAACTTCAAGAATACTGGCTTGCAGCAAATGGGCTTTTCTTGCGATCGCACCGCCGCGAGTTAGAGGTTTGCTTACAACTAACTCAAACTCAAGTTGCTGGACTCCAACCTCTTGAACCCTACTTTCGCCTGAAAGTCCCAAAAGTCCCAAGCCTTGTAATCGCTGATATTATCAATGCTGCCAGTATCAACCCCCAACAGGAAATCCTATTCTACTTGGGAGTGACAAACAACCAATGGTGGTGTCACACGCCACTGCAAACTGCGTCTTCTACTCACGTCCTATCTTTAGAAAGCGCACTCGATAAAAGCTATACAGATGGGCTATTGGAAATACACAGTCATGGAACTCTAGCTGCTTACCCTTCAAGTGCGGACAATCTAGAAGAAAAAGGTAAATTTCGAGTGTTCGCGATCATCGGCACACTGAATATCATTCCCACAATCTATACCCGCATCGGGATATACAATCACTTTTTCGACATCAATCCTAATCAAATATTTGAACTTCCGCCACAAGTAAAATGCTCGAATTAACTGCTTACCAACAAGCTTTACCAGTCTTACCTCGCAATCATACTCGTATCAACTTTGTTTTAGTAGGAGTAGGAGGAACAGGCGGGTTTCTTGCAGAAGATTTATGTCGAATTATTCTGCAACTCCAGCACACTAGAAAAGAAATTAACTTTGCGATCGTCGATGGTGATACTGTCGAACTCAAGAATATCAGCCGCCAAAATTATCAACAAGCTGAAATTGGGCTACCAAAGGTACAAACACTGGCTGCAAGATGCAGCGCCAAGTATGGAATAGAGATTACAGCCATTTGCGACTGGTTTGAAGAAGATATGATTCGCACCACCAATTCATGGAACACCCTA
The DNA here is from genome assembly GCF_001712795.1 of Nostoc sp. KVJ20. Lineage (GTDB taxonomy): Bacteria > Cyanobacteriota > Cyanobacteriia > Cyanobacteriales > Nostocaceae > Nostoc. The sequence continues at coordinate 70,817 of NZ_KV757658.1, read as the reverse complement.
ACAGTAATTATTGGTTGTGTGGATAACAGCGCCGCCAGGAGCAAAATTCACTCAGTTCTCAAACTGAACAGTGCAAATGAGCCAGCATCGCTATTTTGGCTGGATTGTGGAAACAGCAACCACTCCGGCCAAATAATAGTTGGAACGCACTCTAATTTTGATATAGTTCAAGCTGCCAATAACTCAGACAAACCTAAATTCTGGTTGCATCTTCCCTCCCCGGCGCTAGTTCACCCGGAATTGTTAGTTCCTCAACTGGAAGAACTCATAGCCAATAACCTCTCATGTGCGGAAATTCAAGCACGGAATTATCAATCGCTATTTGTCAATAAAATGACGAGTGCGATCGCAGCCCAGTACTTACTAGAATTAACCCTTACGGGAGGGTTGAAAAAGTTTGCCAGTTATTTTGACCTCAAAGCAATGTCAACCCGAAGTTTATACGCAAGCATCGACAATCTGAAAAAATACTATATGCCGTAGACAAATCACCACAACTAGCTCACGCACATTTATCCCAAAAAACAAATTTGGGATAGATTTTTATGAATCGATTCAATTACAAAACACTTGAGCTAGCCGAACATCATCCAGAGTGTTTATCGACGAAAAATTATTCTAATCTCACTGTAAAAAGTGAATCCGAAGTTGCTGGAGGTCAGTTTCATCTTGTCATGCAACAAATTGGGTTAGGGCTACCAGTCGAACCTTTCTTAAAGGAATACCCCCAAATTAATAACTGGGTTGATAAGGTAAAACCTTTTCTAAACATTCCTGGAAACAAACAATGGAGCGCCCAACTTCAATATTTATATCACGATATTCTTCTCTATAGTGAGTGCGACCTCATTATCTATGGTGAAAATCAAGTAGTTGGGTTTGACTGGACAATTCAAAAACCTCCTAAATTTGAAATTCTTGAGAGCAAATGGCAAACCCAATTGAGATTATTTCTCCTTCATGAAAGAACTGGAATGCCATTAGAACAAATTAGCCTAGTTTACTTATTCATAAATACTGACAGCATCTACCAGTTTACTTACTCTGAAAAGAAACATTTAGCTTTCAAAAAACGGCTAGAAGAAACAATCGCTCCTTTTATAGGAGATAACAATGAAAAGAAACATTTAGCCGATAAAATAACTCCTCAAGAAGCACATGATAAATGGCTGGCAAGAGAAATATCAACTACGGAATATTTAGCAGCAATTCCTGAAGTGGAATTATGAATCCAACAGAATTAAATATCACTAAAATCGAACTCACTTCTAACGGTGGTTGGACGCTCAATATTCTCTCACGTCGGGTAGCAACTATTACTGATCCCTTGGGAAACCGGAAAACCAGCTATTTCGGGTTTGATACCAAAGAACAAGCCGAAAAGTTTAGAGATTGGCTTCTACGAAAAAACAAATGTAGTAGTGCAGTTATCCGTCACTCAGAACGATTAGCTACTGAATGGGAGGTAAAAACTTGGAATGTGCCAACCTCCCTAATTCTTAAATGCGCCGTTAAAGATTTAAAGGAATCTAGCAATGCAACTATCTCTACTGAATCTGTCCTACAACGAGGATAACTCATCACTAGATATTTTCAATATTCCTAACTTAGAAAAAGCAGAAGCTCTCCGCAAGCTAGCCGCTTCCATGCAGCCAACTATTGACCAAAAGAAAAATCCTGCTATTGGGAGTCAAAGGGCAACAAAGCGCCGTAAAACCATCGCTCAAGGGATAATCCAAGAAGGAATTGAACTTGAGATTATTCAGTCTTGGCTATTTGCGATCGCACAAATGTGGGAAACAGGAAATATCCCACCAATACTACGCGGTATATTTCGTAAATCACAGGTGGAAGTCCTATTTAGGATTTCTCAAAGTGGAGAAATTAGCCAGAAAGTCCAAGAAATACTAGAAGGCGAATATTACCAAGACTGGGTAAAATCTCTCAGTCGTGCCGGGTTAAATACATCAGGCGAAATCATATCAGCAATAACAGAAATTCAACAGGTAGTAAAACCTGAAGCAATTGATACTACCAAGCAACAACTTAATAAGCTTGAGTTAGAAATCATTGGCATGAAATCTGGAGATTTCTTTCCTACTCCCAAAGTAGTCTGTCAACGGCTTGTTCAACTGGCAGATATTGAACCAAATTGGCGAATTTTAGAGCCGAGCGCTGGTAGCGGAAATATTGCTGAGTATATCACTCAAACTTACCCAAATGTTCAAGTAGAGGTAGTTGAGGTGAATTACAACCTACGACAAATTTTAGAACTCAAAGGATTTAATCTCGTAGGGAAAAACTTTCTGGAGTTTAACCCCAGTCATTTATACAATGCCTGTATCATGAATCCTCCATTTTGCGAACTTGTCGAGCATATCTATCAAGCTTGGAAGTTAATTATATCAGGTGGTATATTAGTTTCAGTCGTCCCTGAATCGGTTTTCTTCAACCGGAAGTATCAAAGCTTCAAAGAGTGGCTACAGAGCAATAAGAGCTATGTCGAGTTGGTAGATAAAGATGCCTTTTTAAGTTCAAATAACCCTACAAATGTAGCTACTAGAATCGTCAAAATAATTAAATCATAGTGTACTACAAACGTATGGCGTACTGCCAAATTGATGAAACTAGGTATGTCACGTACATTTTCCCTAAATTCGGAAAGTATGCGAGATACAAAATCCTTACACAGCAAGAATTAGAACTAGCAGTGAGTAAGTGCAAGCTTGCTGGTTGGAAAGTCAGTAATGTCACCAAACTTACTAATAAAATGCTTGAAATTAAACCCCAGCGAACAAGGAGATAAATATGGCAATTGAAACTATTGCTTCATACAGATTTATTCCTGGTAAAGATAGTCACATAACAACTTATGGCGCACCTGAAGAACAAACAGTTGCAATACACAATTCAAGCACAACATCTGTGTCACTGACTTTCACAACTGAAAATACATCTGTTCTTAGACAAATCATCATCAATCTTCAGCAAATCTATCAGACACTTTTAAATACCAAAACTGGAATTATTCACGAAGACACTTACATGAACAACTTTACCGAATTAAAGAAAGAGTGCATTGAGAACAGCACTGCGAGAGGGTTTACCTCCACAAGCGATTGCGAGGTTTTCTCGATTAAAGATTCTAAAGTTTAAATGATGAAAACTATATCCAAATAGCGAAAAATTAATAAATATTTCAAGTCGTCATTTATAACAGACGACTTTTATTTTTTACAACGGCTTTTTGCTTGACGCATTAAAGATTGATTTCAATTAATTAAAGTTATGGCAAGAAATCAAACAAAGCCTACTAATTCTGCTATTGAAGAAAGCGCAGCGTCCGAGTCAGAACCCCCTCAACAAACCGTTCAGAATGGGGCAAACATACAAAAGCGTAAATCAGCTATTTCTAAATTTGCAAATCCTGAGTACAATGCGCCGATTAGCAATATCTGCATCTGCCAAGTCATCAACCACATGGAAGCAGAAAAAGTTGGGTTGTTTATAAAAGATAAGTATTTAGCAGCAATTAACTGGCAAGGACAAGAACCAACACACAAGCACACCTTCTCCAGTGGCACACCAGAAATGGGAGTGTTGTTGCAATCGCCCAGAATGCACATTCTTGATGTTTCTCCCAGATATATTGAACAGCGCGATGATGGCAAAATTGTGGGGGTGTACGAATCACCTGATGGGTACGAAATGTACCAAGCACTCGGCAAAGATGCCGCAGTATTGAGACGATTCTACTTGTTGCAACTTGTCGATGAAAATAATAACAACCTGCACTCAGTACCAATTGTCTTGTCAATCAAAGGCGTTGCATCATCAAAATTTGGCGAGGCTTACAAACAGTTCCAACGCGAACTAGAGGTTGCATTCGCCCGATTTACTGATACAACTGTCGCTGAAAAACGTGCAGAGTTTCATCGCCTTGGTGCATTTCAACCCACCTTCACACCATCCCTTGAACCGAAAGAAGCAGTTAACCAAAGAGATAAATCCTGGGTAGCAGTTGTCACTTCCTACAAATCACCAAACCCCGATGGGAGCGATTTTCTCGAATTCTTCTCAGAGGCCAAAGAAATCGATATCCAAACAACGATGCAGGCAAATCCCGAATTCTCTCACCGCATCGGTAAAACATCAACCGTTGTAGCAGAACATAACCGCTTGATAGGTGCAGCCGATATGCCAATAGCAGCACTTCCTCCTAGTACAGAAGGTCATGATTATACAGCATACAGTACTGAGATGAAACAACTGCCTTACTAAAACAAACTACCTCATCTAAGCAAAAAGGGTGCTAGAAATAGCGCCCGTTAAGAAATCATCCATTAAAAACCAAGTAACAAATGAAACTAACAATTGAACAATCTAAACTCGCAGAAATTCTAGAAACCGCTTACCTCGCAATCAGTCCTAAACCCACTGACCCAATTTTAGGAAATATCTTACTGATTGCAGACGAAGACGGGATAGTATCAGCAACAGGTACAAACCTTAACCTCACAATTCATACTACAACCACCGCTAATGTCGAAATTTCAGGTCAGGTAGCACTTCCTGCCAAACTACTAACTGATACTGTTAGTAATGTCAGAGGCGAAATTACCCTAGAAGTAGAAAATCAAGCCTGCATAATTACTCACAATAGCGGTAAGTGCCGACTAATTGGCGGAAAATGTGACGAGTTCCCAACACTTCCCAAGGGAGAAAACCCGACGGAGATAAACTTAAGTGCCAAGAAACTCCAAGCTGCACTTGAAGGGACGCTCTATTGCGCCAGCAGCGACGAAACAAAGTTGGTTTTAACTGGTGTCAACTTCAAAATTGATACCAACAAGTGGCAAGCTGCTAGTACAAATAGTCACAAATTAGCGCTAGTAACAGGAACACTCGATAGTGAATATTCAGACCCAATCAACTTCACTGTTCCAGGTAAGTCACTTGGCGAGTTAAACAAAATTCTCTCTCAAAGCGCCGATACGAGCGTCTGCAATATTCTTCTATCAGATAGAACTATCGAGTTTAGCCTTCCTAATACAAAGCTCATTTCCCGGCTTCTGGAGGGAGAATATCCCAAAATCAATAGCTTGATTCCCCGGTCGTTTAAGTATGAATTTACATTAGAGCGCAAGGGATTTGAGAGCGCGCTGAAGCGGGTAAGTTATCTAGCCGAACGCAAGCAAAAGGTTGTCAAAATCCTCTGGGAATTGGAAGCTACACAGGCAACACTATACACTGAAGCTACTGATATTGGGGATGCAGTTGACTCGGTACTGATGAAATCGGTAACTAGTAATTCAGAAAACATCAGTATTGGATTAAACATCGACTACCTTATCGAAGGATTAAAGCATATCAGTACCGATGAAATCGTGGTGCGGTGCAACAAACCCACGCAACCAGTCATTGTCTGCCCAATGGGAGGACTGCTCAATCAGTTGTATCTGGTAATGCCTGTAGAAATCAAGCAGGGGTTTGAAAAGGTAAATAGCCAAAGTACAAAGGCAAAAGTTAGCACTCAAAGTGAGCCTGGTACTGAAGAAGTAACAGAAGTTAGCACTCAAACTGAGTCTGGCACTGAAGAAGTAACAAATGTGGCACAGGCAATAGACGATAGTGAAACTCCTCAAATAGAAACGCCATCTGTGGTAGCGAAAGATACTACCAAAGGTAAGTCAACTTTACGATCGCCACGAACGAAAAAAGAAGCAGCGACTGCCTAAAAAATCAAACTTCCTACCAACCACACTGGTAGGAAGTAAATAAAACACTCGTTTATCATCAAAATTATGTACCAACCACTACATCTCAAATACCGTCCCCAGACCCTTAGTGAAGTAATCGGGCAGGAACATATCGTCCGCACTCTCATAAATGCGATACTCCCAGGAGGGAGTCACTCCGCGATGGCGCAACGCCCGCCTTCTCCTAAAGGAGACGCGCAAGGGACGGCGATCGCACTCCAGAAGATTGCACCCGCCTACCTATTTAACGGCCCCAAAGGCACGGGCAAGACTAGCACCGCCCGCATCATGGCTAAATCCCTCAACTGTCAGTCAACCCAGGAGCCAACAACCAAGCCCTGCGGAAAATGCAACTCATGCAAGGGAATTACAGCCTCTTCTTCCCTGGATGTAACTGAGTTAGATGCTGCCAGCAATAGCGGGGTAGAAACAATCCGCGAGTTAATTTCCACTACCCAGTTTGCACCAGTTGAGGGAAGGTACAAAATTTTCATTATTGATGAATGTCATGCCCTAAGCAGTCAATCGTGGCAAGCACTCCTCAAGACAATTGAAAATCCACCCCGTCATGTAGTTTTCATCTTCTGCACAACTGAAATACACAAGGTTCCTGAAACTATCATCTCGCGCTGTCAAAAGTTTGATTTTAGGAGAGTAGGACTAGAAACACTTGTTCAGTATTTATCAAAAGTTGCCCAGAATGAAAACATCAACATTAACGCACCTGGTATTTGGGCGATCGTCAAGTCTTGTGGAGGTTTTATTCGCAACTGTCTTGTATTGCTCGATCAATTGAGCAACCTGGGAGTAGATGAAATCACACCAAATTGGGTTTGGGAATTATCAGGTGTCGTTCCCGAACATGACCTACTTACCCTAACCGAAAATCTTGCTAAAGGAGACGTAACAGCTAACTTACAAATCCTCCAAGACTTAATTGAGTATGGCAAAAACCCATTCGTCATATACTCAAGTTTAACTGGGTTTCTCAAAGACCTGTTAGTGGCTAAAACTGCTCCTGATAATAGACAAATTACTCAACTGGAGGAAGACACTTGGCAGGAACTCGTTACTATTTCTCAGATGTGGGAACTAACCCAGATTCAGGCAAGTATTGCTCTATTAATGTCAAGACAACAGTTAATGCGTGACTCGGAGGCAGCTAAACTTTGGTTGGAAGCGACACTCATTGAGTTAACCAATATCAAAGAAGAAAAACAACCTTGGACTAATTGGAAAACAATCCAAGATGCTATAAATTGGGGTAAGGAACAACTCCCACATTTATCTCAATCTGAACTCGAAAGGCACTGGAACAATCTTACTCCCATTAAAGGTAAAAAAGCACCTGCATGGGTACAACTGGTACAAGAGCTTCAGATGAAGTCTCAATTACAAACTGCCTAATTCAAATGTTCGTCACTTTGTAAAAACACTTACTTTCCCCAATAATAACTTTGGGGAAAGATTTTTCCAGGCTTATTCAAAAATTACATTAAATATAATACACTTGCATCTACAGCAATATCTACCTTGTGCAGTAAGCCTCAATATTAATAAAGACTGCCCTGACTGGGAAGCAAAAAATTAAGATATCAAGTAATACCACAACAAAATTTAACAACTGGCATTCTGGAAGTATCTGATTAAAATTATGCCAGTTGCAGCAATTAGCCTTCGTACAGGACTTGAATTACCAGCAGTGATCGCAGATTTCGATACGTATATTGACGAATTACCGCGATGCTCCAAATGTTTTGGCGAATTATGCCTTGCCAAAGGTGAAAAAGGCAACCATTATGGAGACATTTTCCAGGCGTAGGAAATGAATGTCCCGATAAATCAGAAATTAGCGGAGTTATCTATTCCCATCCTAAAACCTTAGATCGTAAACAAACCCTTGCACTATTTAAAAAACGTTTTCTCGAAATTTTAGATATAGCCATTAATGGCACACTTACTATCGATGGACTATTCGCCACCAGACAGCTATCAGAACAGATCAAGGGAAGTTCAGTTCAATGCAGTAATGGAATAGCGCATTTTAACGACTGCCTGCTAGAGATTGACAGACTTAGAAAAAACCTTGACTGTATTTTAGCATTTTAGCGGTTGCCTCTAGCTGTGCCAAAAATTTATACAGTAATGACTCAATTAATGAATGGAAAGTACCAGAAGCAGAAAAAATCCAAATGCTAGAAATAACAATTGCTTACAAACAAACTCATGAGCGATGTGTAGATGAAGCGTGCAAATATATATACAGCAATGGTAGGCAAGACCTTCTCAAAGAATTAGTAGCATTTGCATGGCTGGAATACAATTCAAAGCTTAAAAACACTTACAACCAATTAAAAGTACGCGAATTTCCAGTATGGCTGCTTACAGCAACAACATCAATATTAGCAGCAGTACCCTGGTACAGAATTATGACCGCACTATTAGAAGAAAAAGAACCACATACGCAGCCGCTTTCAATATTCGCACTTCCTAATAATCTAGACATAATTTTTGAGGTATTTTTATCATCAAAAAAACCACAAACTAAACCACAAGTATTCATGCCAAAAAAGAGTAATTAATTTTGGAGATTATGAATTATAACCACCGAGATTTTATTACCAAATCTGGTAATAAGATTATCGTTGATGAGGAAAGACTCGACATATTCTGGTCAGATACTACCCCAATACCTGAGTGGCATCCCACAGTAAATATTCCGACCTACGGGGCACTCAAAACTCTGGTAGTCGATATTGAGACGGCAGGGATAAACCCAAGAGAAAATCGTATCTATGCAATTGGCTGTATGAGGGAGATAGGAGAGATTGCCATCTTTATGGATCAAGCCGAAAGCAAAATCCTTTTGGAGTTTTTCAAACACCTAGAAGCAAGCAAACCAGAAGTAATTTACACCTATAATGGAACAGAATTTGACCTACCGTTTCTCATCACCCGCTGCGAGTTACATGGCATTTCTCATCCATTTAGAATTGCATCTAAGAAGCGCACTATCCGAACTGCCCAAGTACGTGGTGAACCACTGGAAATTCGGGAGGTATTCATTCGCAACTGCCTACACGTAGATATCTTTATCTGCGTTCTCAGGTGGGATTTTGTCGCCAAGGAACTTACTAACGGGCGATCGCTTAAACAGGTGGTACTGGAAATGGGATTGCGTAAGCAAGCGCGACTGGTTCTCCCCTATGAAGAAATTCTCGCCTGCTGGAAAGCCGGTTCTGGTAGTAGGGGATGGCAGAAAATCAAGGATTACCTTATTTACGACTTGGAAGATACGCAACTCATAGCTAACAGACTTGTACCCTCATACCACTATGAAGCACTGGTTGTACCGGGAATGAACCTCCAGCAGTTAGCCCTCGCTGGTAACGGCACCAAGTGGAAGCAAATATTCTCGCATCACTATCCAGGATACAAACCCAAACCCGACCGTAAGTATAAATTTCAAGGGGGGATAGCCTACTCTATTCCAGGACTATATAAAAAGGTTGGGTACATCGATATCAGTTCTATGTACCCCAAAACCATATTGTCGAAAGGGATTGTCTCTCGTAAGGATACAAAGCGAATCGGCTTGAGCATCTTACAATATTTGGTAGATGAAAAATCAAGGTTGGAACAAGTTGCCAGCACTGGAGACATTGTTGCCAAGGAAAAAAGAGAATCCACCAAAGTTTTAGCTAATTCTCAGTTTGGGTTCTTCGGAACATCGGAACTCGCCTTCAACGATATGGAAGCAGCCGCCTTAGTAACAGCTTACGGTCGGCGCACCCTACAATTCATGATTGAGGTAATCAATAATGCTGGTGCAACCCCTGTAGAAGTTGATACTGACGGGGTGTTCTTTACTCACCCCAACCCAGAAAAAGTATATGCCACACTTCAGTCTCAATTACCCAAAGAGATAACTGTCAAATTAGAGTTTATTGCCAAGGCAATGTTTATTCCGCAAAGGGGAACTAAGAACTATCTGTTATGGTTGAAAGATAACTTGATTATCCGCAAAGGTAGTTGGAGAAACCGTTCTCGCTCAAAACTAGAGAAAGAATTCCCTGTTGAATATCTAACCTACTTAATCCAAAACCAATCTACGGCAGAGGAATATTTCAGAGAAGTAAAATCGCAGATTTTATCAGGGAAATACCCGATAGAAAAACTCTCCATTACTCGCAAAATTCGTATTGGGGAAAAAGAACTTCTTAAATTAGGAAAACCTGGAGATGTAGTAATTTACTATTACGGCATCAGAGGTATTACTAATATCAGCACTAATGAGAGCTATTCACGTCAATACTATCTTGACCTTATCGAAAAAAGGCGAGAAGAAATCCTCAAAATAGCCGATCCTGAAATACTACAAAATAATAAACATCAGTTATCTCTTTTCTAGATGAATAAACTTGATATTTAACCTAAGAACTGAAAATAATAAATATCAAGTCTTTTTTCAATTCATGAATTCTCAACATTTTGTAAATAATGACAAATACTTACAAGTAAATCGGCTTCCAATAAAGTATTCTCAGGCATTCACACAAAAAAATATGTCATCAAAATCAGATTAGTAAACACAGTATCAGTCATTAATTAACTGATTAAGTTCGTTAATTTATTGATGTACTAATGGAGATATTATTCTTAAATTGGGAAGGTAATTAATGAAAAATAAATCCTCATATCGCAAGCCCAGGCTTAATAAAAAACAAAGGGCTTGGGTGAACTCATTCCTTTCATCTCATCCTAATGCCAGAGTTAGAAGTATCTATGAATTAGATGGCGATCGCGTTGTTGAAATTGAGTGGTGGGAAAATACAAACCGAATAATATTAGACCCAAAAACCTACATTCAAGGAATTATCAGCTACAAGATGCGGGTCAAACTAAGGAAATTTGGCGATGCAAGAAAAACAGCCGAGTTCTCGTACCGGATCACCCCGCCAGAAAAACGAACTGCATCATGGCACTTAACAGGTCAACTTTCTCTAGAACTTCCCCAGTGTTACGAAGTTGCAGACCCAAACAACCCAGTTATCGTTAAACCAAAAAGGAGGAATACTAAAACCAAGAAAGTTAAAAAATTAATTCAGCACACTCTTCCTCTATCAGGAATTAGTGCCCAACTTCATACTATAAACATCGAAGATGGTGGTGTTCCTTTATCGGAACAAGAACTATTACTAGAAAGGGTATCACACCTAAATTTAGATACTGGTAAAGAGACTAAACTTCCAGGAGCTATAGTCAAAATTCTTTCCAAGAAAAAAGCTAGCTTAAAGGAGTGGGAAACAGCTATTGCGCTATATGAGGTAACTGGTTCTAGTGGAGTAATAGAATATCTCCAACAATTGGATTCTTGGCGGAAATATTTGGGTACTCAACCAGTAGAAAATACTGTTGAGAAAGTCTCAAATCATAAGTCAGTACAGCCAATACAAAATTAAGTGTAAGTATTTGCTGATTGCTATATTTTGCTAGGGGCTACATAACAAACACTAAGGATATAGAAAGAGTTAACACTAACTCTTCTTTTTTTAAACCACCGCTTATGACTAACGTCTGATAAATAAATGTTTATCTAATCTATCATGACTGTATACCTATACTACGGCGAAGATAGCTACTCACTCAATCAAAGAATTGATTATTTAGTGAATCAAAATGTTCATGCGGAATGGAGAGCTTTCAATTACGTTAAGCTATCTGGAAATGAGAAAAATATTGCTACCAAAGTCTTTACCGAGGTTATGGCTTTGCCCTTTGGAGAAGGTAACAAAATTATTCATACAGACAGCGACTCTCTAATTGGAAGTTTATCAAATGAAGATAATAACCAACAACTTGAAAATTACCTTTCCCGAATACCTTCAAGCAACCTTCTATTAATTACTGGTAATAAAAAGCCAGATTCGCGCAGAACAGTAGTAAAAACTATTCTAAAATATGCCCAACAAGAAGAGTTTCCTCTCGTCCCAAGTTGGGATAAAAAGGGGATAGTTAACTTGATAGGAAAATATGCAGCCATCCATCAAGTTAAACTCACTCCAGATGTCACTGATTACCTAGCTGAAGCAATTGGCAATAACACTGCACGAGCCGATAGCGAATTCGCTAAACTTGCTGTTTATAAAAGTGGAAAAATAATCTCTGTTGAGGAAGTCAAACAGCTTGTTGAGAATCATAATACTGACTACATAAAGCTTACCATTGCTATGTTAAGAAACCATCCCAGTTTAGCAATATTGCAAGTATCTAAACTACTAAATAATAATGAACACCCGCTCAAAATAGTAGCAACACTTACCTCTATTTTTCGCACTTGGTTAATAACCAAAGCTGGGGTAGAAACTAAATTATCTGATACTAAGATTGCAGAAATAGGCGAACTTAAAAACCCCAAAAGATTGTATTACCTCAAAGAGGAAGTCAAGTTTGTAGGCGTTCAAAAGCTTAAACACAGTCTTACTTTACTTGTACAACTCGAAGCCGAACTCAAAAGCGGAGTTGACAACCTAACCAGTCGAATTGCTGAAATTTCTACGATATGAAAAACAACCCATTTACAGGAATCACCGGACAGCATACCGCCAAACTTCTGCTGACTGAAGCAATCGAACAGAATAAAATTGCTCCTGCATACCTATTTAGCAGTCAAGTTGAGGGAGTAGGGAAAGGAAAAACTGCTCTGGCGATCGCAAATGCGATACTCCCAAGAGAGAGTCGCTCCGCGATCGCAGGAGAAAATAAACATCTAGACATCTTACAAATCAAACCAACCCATCTCGAAAACGCCTCCCAGCAGAAAGGTATACCTGCTATTCGAGTAGAACAGGTGCGCGAGGTAATTGAATTTCTGTCAACTAGTGCAGTCAAGGCCAAGCAAAAGGTGGTCATTATCCACGAAGCAGATATGCTCAACCCTACCGCCGCCAACAAACTTCTCAAGACGCTGGAAGAACCGAAAACTGGAACATTTATCCTGATCTCGTCCTATCCTCAAAAGCTATTACCTACTATCAAGAGTAGGTGTCAAATCATACCTTTCCAAAGGTTAACTGATGAGGAGGTTATCTCTGTTCTGAAAGACCAACAAATCGAGGTAACAGAAAAAATACTAGCTATCAGTTCAGGCAGTCCTGGTCAAGCGATCGCCAACATCACAATGTTAGCTTCCATCTCAAAAGAAATCACAAGTCAACTGGAAGTGCCTCCTGACGATATTCTCAACGCACTCAGTTTGAGTAACTCCATCTCAAGCTGGAATCACGAGACACAATTATGGCTGCTTACCTACCTGCAACACGACTGGTGGCAGAAATTAAAAAACACTCAATTGCTAGCTAAATTTACTCAAGCAAGGAAGCAATTGCTGCATCACGTTACTCCTAGAAGCGTTTGGGATAACCTACTTCTGCCATAGCAAAACACACCCATTATCAAAAAGCACTGCCAGTTAGAAATATTTCTAGCTGGCAGTATTTATTTACACATAAAGAATATGAACCAGCAGCAAAGCTTATTCGATGTCGAAGAAACCATCCGTAACAGCAAAAGCCAAAAAGCTAGCGAAATTCTTACTCCTAGCACTAGAAAGATGCTTCAGCTACTAACCAGCCAAGGGATTAACAAAGCTGTAACAGCCAGTCTACTTGATCTAGCAGGAGCAAGTCGTGAAATTGTTCAATACATCGTCGGGCCAATTGTAACTCAGCAAAACGGCTGGCAACAGTCAATTCCATCCTGGGTAGGAAAAGCGATCGCAGTCGATAGATTAGATGCAGCGTTACAAGAGATAGACAAGGGTGAAGTAGGTAAACTCGCCTCTAGCAGCGAAGTTGTTGCACTTATGATGCCAATTGCTTTTGAAGTGCCACTATCATCTGAATGGACGGATGTTTACCTCTGGGCAAGTTATGATGCCCTGGTAAGGCACAGACCTTTTGAGAATTTCAAATACGATAAACTGTGGGACAAGATTGGTACAACCCCAATTCAGTATGACAAAATCCGCTCTGATTATGAAACCCTAGCTGCTGATATCCGTTCCCGTATAGTCAAACACGCGGTGAAAGAAGGTTGGGGTAAAAGGTCGTCGAATAAGAACAAACACCCTGTTACAGCAACTTCAACTGAAAGTAATACTAAGATGGAGCAATTGTCACTGTTCTCATAACTAATTGTTAGTACTTTTTTCAACACTCTTCCCAAAGTCCTTCCTCTCCTTCTCTGTGAGAGGAGGTAGCTCTTCTTTATAATAAAAATTACCTAATTTCTGACACTGATTAATATAAATTCGTCTTGCTGAATCACTCGCTCTCAAGTCCTGACGTAAAAGTAATTTAAACGATTTTTCACGCTCTTTCAATTCCTTCACTGCCACAAGCATTTCTTGTGATATGGCAGGATTTTCATAAGTAGAAGAAAGTTCCTCACTTGATGAATAAACCTTTAGTTTATTGCCAGCAGGTTGAGTTAGAAGTCGCTGAGTATTATACGAACGCCACAGACCCAGTTTCTCGCGCCGTAATGACTCAATTTCAACCTCGCCAACTCGGTCTGGAGTACTGGGCCGCACGTAGACAAAACAACCTTTATCAGCTGCTACAGTCAAACTCACTTTCACACCATTACCATCAAAATAGAACAAGTCAATTAAGTCGTTCTCTGCATTAACTTCTCCAAGCTTCTCTTTATTCGATAAATCAGGCAACGCTTCTGGATTTAGCGATGGCGTAGCATTATTAACATTAGCTGAGGATAATGATGGGGTAGGTGAAGAATTTGATTCTATAGCCGAGACTTTATCTTCTTTTTCTGGAGATGAACATCCAACGAGTAAGAGTAACAATCCTATAAATAAGTATTTATTCATAAATATAAATTTGTATTTGTAAACCAACAATAAAATATTAATTATTGCTTCCCATTTAACCGACCTGTTTGATAAAAATCACGCAGACTAGGGAAAGCTTTTTCTAAAAGCCAGTTGCGCCCAACTTCTGATTCAGGAATATTATAAGCAGCCATATAAAAACCACTTCTGTAAGCAGCTACACCCAAACAAGCTTGTAAGCTGGATATGGCCCGCGAAGAAGCTGGAATAGCCATCAAATCTTGCAGATGACTGGGATGATAATTTTGTCCTACCAGCATGAAATAAACCAATGTATGAACCAACCGGGATAGGACAACTGTTCGGTCTTGCCAACGTTCTAAATGAGACTCGATACAGAAGTAATCAGGTAAATCAGACATCTGAGATTCATCATCAAGGAATAAATCGCTTTGGCTTTCGATAAAACTAGAATCTAGACCTATAAACTGTTTGAGAAAAACAAGCGTTTTTCCCCAACGTTCGTGCCCCTCAGTTTCAGCAGAAAACGCACCTTCTGAATACTGCGAACCGTACTTCTGTTGCAGTTGGGTAACAGCCTCTTGATTGATATCACCCTGCCAATCAGATTCAGTAATAAACTCTTTTAAAATCTCTTGTAAATAGATGGGTGAAAACTCACTAATCTCTGGAGATTGATCATCAAAATCGTCTTCATAAGTATCAATAATAAATTTATCTAACTCGATTTCTAGCTCTTGCTTTCTATTAACTGGTAGTAATGATTTAGCATCTTCTAACGATAGAGGAAAATCTAAATAAGGATGACCTTTGGCTAAGTAAGAATCACCCAAATCTGCTAAACTTTCAAGCGCGATAGTCCGGGCAAAATACTCATCTTGTGGATGCACGCATACTCGGTCTAATTCCTTATCCACTAGCATCATGGTAGTTGCCAGTAGGGCAAACCATGACGCATCGTGCAAACAAGTCGGTAAATCAGCAATTAAATCTACTAACTTTAGTTCTAGAATTTCTCCCCAAACGCCTATCCTAGTTGTATTTGAAACATCACAAAAATGCTCTACATCTTCTCCAACAGATGTTTCTCCTAACCAGGTAAGATTTTCTACCCGCAAAGAAGATGAGTAGTCAGAAGTCAGCTGGTTTTGGCTATCCTCATCGGACTGTATCCATATCAAAGCCAAAAGCATTAGCTTACAAATACTTACTCGCTTCAGGAGAAGATATTCAGGCATAAGTCATTACTTATAATTTTTTAAATACAGACCACATTAATTGCGATACCACCATAACACAGGGTAACTTGTCGTTCCTTAGTAAAAACCACAATTTTACGATAAACAAGGACAAAAAATAACTGATAAGTATGAATAAAAAAGAACGTGATTTAAATAAAACAACTCGTCAAAATAATAAATCCTGAAAGAACTAATGCTGACGCAGCAATAAGAGAAGTATATAAATCCTCGTGTTATGAACTATATCAACAAAGTCATGCTGGTTGGCAGATGCGGACAAGAACCAGAACTCAAATATTTCGAGTCTGGCGCAGTTAAGGCTTCAATGTCTATTGCAGTAAGACCACCCTACAGAAGTGAACAAGCGCTTTGGTTTGATTTAGTCGCCTGGGGAAATCAAGCAGAAGTGATTGGAAATTACGTTCGTAAAGGAACCCAAATTGCAATTACTGGCGAGTTTGGATTTGATCGTTGGGCAGATAAAAATTCTGGCACTATGCGGCAAAAACCCGTAATTACAATTAACGCCATTGAATTGTTAGGTTCACCCCGTAAGGAAGAATCTACATCCACTTCTGCACCAAACGAAACACAGACTGTAGCTAACGCAAATTTCTAGGAAATTACAAATCGCCTATGGACTATAAATCGTAGGCGATAAACCATCTAATCAATCTACAAATAAAACGAACATGATTCATAATACTGCAACTATCAATCTTAAGTCAGTGAACACTACCCACGACAAAGAAGGTTCCTTGATTGCCTTTGGGATCGCCGAATTCTACTACCGTTCCAAGGAAGGAGTAGTTGCTGACGAGATGCCATTCCGTTCCAAGGGCGCACCCGCCGTCGTTATTAACGAACAAGGGGAAGGTGTACACGGCACAGCAGAAGGATATCTCGATTTGCTAGTTGATAACAGAGGTGATTACAAAGAAAAGATTGCCACATTCGTAATCAGAAACTTTATGTCAGCACAACCCATCAACGAACTCACCCAGGTTAGTAAAACCCCTCACTCGCCAGAAACTCCCGATTTTGCCAAAGAACTACTCGAAGATAACGTTACTTCGACAGATGAAGACCTAGATCAAGAACCTCCGTTCTAGACCCAATTAACTAAATAATGCTAGTACATACAGGGTTACTTGTTAGTACTGGCGTTATTTTTTTATAAAAATCCAGAATAAAAATCTACTGTTTGGTAAAATCGCTTACATCAACTCATCTTATATAGTACATAAATACTGAAAAACTTACACAAGAGCTAAATTTAAAACTTTTTTGACATAATTACCCCACGAGTTGGGAATTACCGTTGCCAACTTCATCTGACGGTTATAATTCAAAATCGAGAATGAATGTTTCGCCATCAGGATCTTCTAGTTTTTGGTCTGTAGATGGCTGGGGAATTGGCTGCTGGAGTCTGTTTTCGTTAGTAGTAAGCGGCGTGAAAGCTACTTGTTGTGTGGCTAATCCAGCCTTTATGAAAACAAAATAGCAATCAATAATAAAATAAAGCGTCTCCAGATAACTTTTACCTAGTTGTTGGGATTCTGCAAATATGCGTTCTCGGTAGTTTTCTTTGAGCCGAATTTTTACCGGAGCTAAGTCTTGTTTATCTGTCATTGTTATAACTTCACTTTCCAGATGTGTTTGGTTAATTCTTGCTCGTAATGGTTTTTGCCATTTCTAGAAGCCCAAAGACATTAGCTTCCACTGGATTATCCAGTATTTTGAAGCCATTCTTTTCTAACAACTTTTTAAATCCAGGTAAGAGGCAGCCTCCACCTATCGCCCAGATTTCGTCCCCTTGGTGCTTAGCATCAAGTGTCAGATTCACCACTTTCTTCAAGTATTTTTCATACCAATCTTTCAAACAAGCACTGTATATATCTTTGATATCGATGTCACGGCTGTACTTGGTATGTCCCATTTCCAGACAAAATCGAATCTTGGATGCATCCCCAATTTTTCCCCCATTTAGATGTTTCATTTTTTGGGAAATATCATCAATGAGAACTTCTACACCAATGGGGTAGGCGGTGTGAACTTCTCGTTTCCCCTGGTTGTAACGAGAATACAGAGTCGTGCCATTGCCAAAATCTAAAATAGTTAATTTTTTCGGTAGTTGATGCCCAAATAATGCACCCATCCCCTCTAGCACAACTTTCAGCACTTCTACTTTCACATCTGATTGTTTGCCAGCAAGTATTGGCTGATATTCTCCACTAAGTACTTTTTGCAATTCGTTCGCCAGACCAACATCATGTAAGCTGACAACTAATTTTAAGTGCCAAGCCTTACGGTGTGGCAGATGTGCCAATGCACCCAATAAAGTCAACAACGCATTATTGACTTTGTTTTCATTGTTATCGGTGTTTCGGTCAAAATGATAACCTGTACGGAAAGCTGATTCTCCGACTGTGTAAGCACTACCGTTAAAAACTACCCGTCCGGGTACATCTTCCATGTCGGCTGTGGAAATATAGCTGGGAACACGAACTACTTCAAAACCATCGACTAAAAGTTTTAGGCTTCCATAACCGTTATCAAAGCCAGCAGGAAAAATTTTTTGCAAGGCGTGAATATTTGACATAGGGATCAAGTCAATACGTTTTGATTTGTGAAAGTTATCTGTTCAGATTATCTAGGGGAGCAGGAAAGCAGGGGAGAGAAGAATAACTTGCTATGAGTCTTTCTCCAGAACTCTGCCCCTTCCCTCTCTAACCTCAAGAGCTTATCATACCCCTTGGGGGCTAAGTGGGGTACAAAATATCAGATAACTAAATGTACCCTATAAAGCCCCCATAAAGCCCCCATGTAGGTGTCAAATTCTCATCGAAGTCCTAATCTATTTTTGGGGTACACATAGCCCCCATATAGCCCCCATCAGAATTTTTGAAATCTTTTCTATGAACGTAGTAGAAATTAACTTATAAAAAAATAGAGAAGAAGGAATAGAAAACTTTAGTTGTGGTCTAAAGCCCACTTAAAAAAATATTTATTTCGACACGCATAGCGCGAAATACAAAGCGCAGAGGCGGAGTGTCTCCGCCTCCGCTCCTTGCTTAAATCCCACGTTTCAAAACGTGGGTTCCCTACACTCTCTGAAATGGTTGACTGTTTGATTTATACTCTACCGTCAATATCTTTGTTATAAGGGAAATACCGAAAACCCTTGAGAAACAGCAACACAGTTGCGTTTTTCGTACTTCTCCCAAGGGGAGACGCTGCGCGAACAGGCAAAGGATGAAGGCTAAAAAAGGCGTTTACGCCTGAGCCAATATATAGTACAATTGAACTCAACAGGAACGGTAATTAACCTGTATAAAAACCCAACTGCCTAACGGCAATCTGCACCTTGACAACTGAAGATATGGGGTTCTATTCCATAGTTCTAGCTCCTTTCCAGGAATAGGTAAAATCTTCATGGAGACTAGACAATCAGAATTTAAATCAAGTAAATTTTTGGACTAATCCGACTACCGAGGGGCACTCGGAAAGTTAACGCTTGGGGAGAGAACCACCTCTGGATTAGATACCGCAAGGGGTCTAATTTAAGTGGACTCGCTGAACCAAGAATCTCCGTGGCTTCAGCCCGGAGAGTGTCAATAAATTAGCTTCCCGCCCCACAAGATGTCTAGCCTTAGCTCTCATACAGATGGAATTTATCTACGAGAAATTGGACGCTTTGCGAGGCTATTGCCAGAGTAAAAGATTATCTACACAAGACTTGTAAGGTCAATGCAAAACTTGATAAGCAAAACAATTCTCAAGTGCAACGACTAGAGCGTTCCCCAACAAGGGCTGAACTAGCTGCCGAGGTAAATGAAACAGAAGCACAGTTAACCCAAATTCAAAAGCTTGGTCAACTGGCTAAACAAAAAATGATTCCCACTAACCGGAGGTTGGCGGTTGCGGTAGCTAAAAAATGTCGCTGGAGTAACCTGGAATTTCTGGATCTGGCTATTGTAGAAAGCGCTTCTCCCGTACTCAGTTTAATAGCAGTTTGCTCAGAGTTGGGGCATTGAACTTTAACTTGGATAATTGAAGATCGTCCATTATATTCTCCAACTACAGGCTCACCCGTAAACTCACAAAGTATCCCCTCTTGGCAGTGTCAGCATTCAAATATAATTCGGCTCACTGCTTTGTCGCAGTCTAGAAATCTCACATGCTGAAACCGTTCGGCTGATAATTCTGGTTTGACTCTGCGGGATTCAGGCGAAAGCCATTTGGGTAGTTTAGATAAGCACTTATAGATTACATGGACATCTCCGATTCAGTGAACTAAGTCGGACGAGATAGTATTAGTCCAACTTTTTCCGAATCTCTTTTGCCTTAGCTTCTAATACAGCCAATAAATCTCTCAGTTGCTCTTGCTGGATATCTTCGACCTTAGTTGCTGAGACATCTCGAATTAGAGAACTGATTTGGGGACTTGGTTTAGGTTTTGTTTCAGGAGCATGTTGAGCAATAGTTTGGGCAACTAGAAAACGAGTTTGAGCGACTGTTAGCCTTTCTTGCAAAACTTGTGATGTAACATCTTGTCGGATTTTAAGAGCTTTAGTTTCTTCAACTTTTAAATTTTTGGAATTTAGTTTTTGGAGTGATCGGGCATGGTTTGCACCAAGTCCTGATTGTCTAATCGCAATTTTTAAGTCTTCTGAAAGCCGTAAGCAAGGAAAGACATTTGCATCTACTGATGCTGGATTTTGTTGAAAACGTAATAACAACAAAAGAATACTTTGTTCTATTTCGTCTAAATTAAATGCTTTAATACCTTCTGACTGCTCTTTTCTAGTTAAAATAACCAATTCAGTTAATTGGGGCAAAAGTTTTTTTGCGTTTAATCTAGCTATTGCTCTCCTAAGTGCTCTAACTACTTCTTCCTGTTCAAATTCCAAAGCTAACTTAGCCTGTTGAATCAAACCTTCGGCTAAATCTAGCTCATTCAAGCTTTCTCGGTGAAGACTAGTTAATAAAGTGCGTGCATGTAATTCCTCTTCAGAAAGTTCTTTCTGAAGCATCACTGCATCAAGTGTTTCAATTTCTGGCTGTAACTCTTCTGCAACTGATCTCCATCTTCGTTCTCCATCAAAAATGAGATTTCCCGGTAGTAAAATAATTGGCTGTTGTTGACCTTCCTCTCTAATGGAAACAGCCATACTCCGAATACTATCCGAAGTAAATGTTTGCCTTGCTTGTTTCGGATTGGGTTTTATTTCACTATGGTGAATTTTAAAAATTCCAGATGCTTTCAAATGTTCTCGTAGGTCTTCAATAGTTTGATTGAGAACTGTACGTTCTTCTTCAGCAAGCTTTCCCTGTGCTTGTTCATCTTTTAATCTTGTAATCTCTGCTTGTAAATCTTCTACTCGTTCTTCAAGCTCAAATATCTGTTGTGAATCAGCAGCAGAAGCAAACATTCCAAGTACACTCGGTTTGTTTAATTTTGTCATCGCTTAACCTCTTATTAGCTTAAGTTCTTGAACTAGTGCATCAACAATTGGCAGAAAATCTCCTCTTGCCTCTTTACCTGGTCTGTAAATTCCCAGAGGTAGCCCTCTACCAGAAGCATTAAGAATATCAGCTGATTCTCGAATTGGGCTAAAATACTGAATTTCCAAATTTTTACAGACTAGGGGAAGTTCCTCAACAATACTTCTATGCGCTCCCCAATCACTTTTCCAACGAGTAGGAACTATACCTAATATTTTTGGAGTCGGTTTCAATCTCAACCGCTTGCAGTTGAAATAGTACCACTCAATCATCGCCGCAGCACTTTGAGAAGCCTTGTATTCAGGTTGAATTGGAATTAACACGTGGCTAGAAGCTGCAAGAGCAGTCAGTGGTAAAGGCTCCAATGTTGCAGGGCAATCGATAATTACAAAATCGTGAGATAAGGGATAATCACTCAACCGATCTGCAAGAGTATAAGCTCCACGCAGATCCTTTGAAACTTCCCGAATTGTTTCGTGTAATTCTTTTCCGCCTTTACAAACTTGAATTTTGTCAATCTTACCTTGCCAAGCTGTAACTAAAGGCCAGTTCCCATTAAAGTCTGGATGGTAAACATTAGCCATTGTTCCCTGAGTTTTAAATTCTCCTAATCCGCAAAATAATGTCAATGATTCGTTAGGATCGATGTCTAATAGTGCCACTGAATAGCCACGAACACCCAATTCATACGCAAGATTGTATGAAATAGTACTTTTCGCCACTCCTCCAGCGTTTGTCTCAATAGAAAGGGTCAAATTGGCAGGCATAATTTTTTCTCTTTCTTGATTACTATATTTCCGACTCCCAGTCATGAGATAACGTTATATCAGTTTGGGCGAAGAATTTTGAGATAATGTTATATCATTTTTCTGATTTCTCTAACAAGGATTGCTATCAACACAGAGGTTGACTGCAAGTAATATCGACCTAGCTACACAGATTGCCTATTGTGGAATTGTACACAAAAAGAAATATACCCCGTCCAAGAGATATTCACTCAGCACTTGCTCAATCTAATAGTTCCGTAGGAAAGCATTATTGCCTTTGTGCAAGCTGGTTATTGAGTATAAAAACCAACGGCATAATTCTAATGTGATTTCAACCTTTAAAGCTGTGTCAACCAGCAGCTATTAATGCGACTTTTTTGAGCTTATTGAGAATAAAAATCTTCTGTTGACATAATATAACCACCTTGCCATGAAGATTCTACGCTGAACAACAGTCTTTGTTCAAAGTGTACTCGATTGAAGCGGGATAACAATATTCTCTATCTACCTGATGTCATTATAGAAAGGGGCGCTGCCAACAAGGAATTATTTTCAATCCCCTAGAACTAGCTATTCTCACCTAACCACGAGTAATCGGCTCATTCATGCAGTGGTTATTGAGAAGTTACGTAAAAAGCATCCCAGAAGTGTAGTTGCAGTCCTTGTAACTACACTACTTTTTCTGAGCTAATCAAACATTCTCGTTCACAGCAATAAAGGTACTAGGTCGCTCACAAGGCGTAAAATTATACTTACGTTTAACTTCTTCATCTGTACTACCTTCAGCGGATTTAGTTAGCAGTACAACCTCAGAGCGAGTATAACCAGTCAACTCATCAAACTGAGTAATCATATATTGGTAGAGCGCCCAGACATCCGCCATCCGATTGCCAATACCAGAAGACATCTCATCAGGTATAAAAATATTACCGTGCCAAGATACCTTAATCCCCTCTTTCTGGAAGTAAGCGTCTATTTCTGGACGAATATAATCCGCAGTCCCTCCGCAAAACACCAGTTCTTCAATATCCTCATCCATTTTCGAGCGTAACCACCTGACGATCGCACGCCAATATTCGTCTCTAGCAAGCAATAAAGCCTTGGACATCGACTCGCCATCAAGTTGAATTTCATCACCTTTGCGCTTGCGTGAGAGTTTCTGCATCACCTGGGAGTCACAACTAACTCCAGCTTCTACCAACACCTGAATAATATTGGGATTATCAGGGCTTAGTCCCGATGTCTTGGAAGTAAAATTATTCACCAGCCAAGACATACCAAAATTGCTGGTTATTCCCGCACCAATTGAACCACTGCGAAAGGTGAAAATACTTGCGTTGCGATAACCAAGCATCACATACATAGAAGCAGGCATATTATTGCCAAGCGATCGCCTACGGTGAAAAAATATCCCACTACCCTCAGAAGCTGCATCATAACGAAGCATTTTTACCCGCATCTTACCTGCTGGTGTATCAAATCCTCGAAACGCATCCTTCAACCGAACTTGTAACTGTTCTTTGTCTTGCACTTCACCGGGCGGTAGCAGGATGCTCAAGTAAGCTGCAACATCATTACCCAGGTTCAACTTCTCCTTAGCCAGCCAAAATGCACCACAAATTTTAGGGACTGCTAGTTCGTACTTTAGCTCCTTCAGCTGCGATATACCCCCAAATCGACGACGGGCAAGCTCTCCCAAGGCGCAATACTCATCGCCTATTCCTACCCAAGTACGAGATTCAGGACTACCTTCTTGTTGAACGCTCTCAATCGAAGCTTTAGCAATATCTGCTACTTCTGAGTCGAAAAGTAAAACAACAGGCTTTCCCTCTGGATACTCTTGAACGATCGCTTTGGTTTTACTTGCACCCATGTCAATCGTAATTACTACCTTTTTTACGTCTATTTTCTCCTTAGTTTTAGGCATATCTTTATCTTTTATTACCTTTTACTATCGTTCCCAATTTAACCGAAATGGGAAAAATACTGTGGTGGAAAACACTTTCTTTACAGGGTTTAACAGCTTTTTTACATACAAAGTGCGTAGAGAAAAAACTATTATGGCGATGTTCTTCGATGGCGCTACAGCATTCATACTCAACTCCATTGAGTCACTGGTTGAAAAAGTTTACTTCACTGGGGTTAAACTCACTCATCTTGCAATGGAGGAGGTTGAAAAACATCTTCAACGTCTTCCAAATCTTAAGAAGTGGTTTGTTGAAATCTCCGGTAAATCAGCGTAGCTGTTGGATCATTCTTTTTTAGTCATTGGTTACTCCTTTCTTACATATTGGGACAGGTTGGCATATCATCTCCAACGAGTAGCCTTGCAAGACTGGGCAATGCCTCACCGTAAGTTGGGTGAATGTGAACCGATTGTTCGAGTACCTGCCACGTTGCTTTAGCTTCCATAAGTGACAAAAAGACATGCACGAGTTCAGCCGTTTCGTACCCAACCAGCGTTGCTCCTAAAATCGAATTCGTCTGGGTGTTGATGACCATACGGTAGAAGCCTAGATCGTGCCCCCATTCAATGCTGCGAGCGATATGAGCCATCGGCAGGGTGACTTCGCGGGCAGTAATGCCCTGTTTCTGAGCCTGCTCTAGCGTCATCCCTACCCGGCCCACTTGTGGCTCGGTGTAGACGGCATAGCCTAACACCCGATCGTTGCGTGTCCGGTGTTCGCCACACAGAATGGCTTTCAAGCGACGATAGTCTTCCCAAGAAACATGGGTAAAAGCAGGCTGCTTGGCAGCGTCCCCGATCGCATAAATTCCAGCACAAGTAGTCTGAAAGCGATCGTCGATTTTAATAAAACCCTGTGCATCTAATTCAACGCCTGTCACAGCAGAATTTAATGCCTGAGTATTCGGTTTGCGCCCGATCGCAATGAGCAATGCTTCTCCATCCAGCACTTCACCATTGTTCAGCGTAAGGGTAAATACACCGTTGGTATAAGCAACCTGCTGAACAGTCACATTGAAATGCAATCCAATTCCGTCTTGCTCAAAGGCATCAGCAAGCACAGCACTGACATCAGATTCTTCTTGAGCCAGCAAGCGATCGCCCCGCACAATCAATTTGGTTTGGCTCCCTAAACGCGCCATTCCCTGCCCTAACTCCAGGGCAATATAGCCCCCGCCGACTACGAGCAAATGGGGTGGAATCTGCTGCAAATCAAAGAAATTTCGGTTGGTGAGATAAGGCGTTCCAGCTAAACCGGGAAAGTCAGGAATAGTAGAGGATGTTCCTGTGTTGATAACAACGATCGGAGCCTTTACAGTCACACCTCCTCCGCTTACCGTTCGTTCTCCGGTGAAAGCGGCTTCAGCACAGACAACTCTAACCCCTGCACTCTCTAATCGTCGCTTAGTACCTTGGTTAAACTGGCTGCGAATACTACGTACACGCTCCATCACCGCAGGAAAATCTACTTCAACCTGTGCGTGTATGCCTAGCTTTGCGGCTTGCCCTGCGCGACCTGCGGCATGGGCAGCGGCTAGAAAGGCTTTAGAAGGAGTACAGCCATAGTTTATGCAACTGCCGCCCAACGCATCGCGCTCAAATAGAACGACGTTTCGACCTGATGATGCAAAGTCAGCCGCGAGTGGAACTCCGCCCTGACCACTTCCAATCACAATTACATCTGCTGTTTCCATTGTTACCTCTTTTGATAGCTGAGTTAAAAATACTTTATTGAGCCAGACCTACGATTTCTTTACAACTAACGCAGTGACCTGAACGCCGCGCGGATCTCCTCAGAGAAAAGCTGCGGCTGTTCCCATGCCGGGAAGTGGCCGCCCTGATCAGCCTCATGGAAGTAGCTCAGGTTGCGATAGGCGCGTCGGGCCCATGTCTCTGGAGCGCGATATAACTCCTCCGGAAATACCGTGATGGCCACCGGGAGCGAGATATCGGCGGTCTTCTGCGCGATCGCGTTCAAGAGACTGGTGTTCTTGTTCTCCCAGTACAGCCGAGCTGACGAGACCGCACTGTTCGTTAGCCAGTACAGCGTAATGTCGTCCAGCACCTCGTCTTTCGTCGGGGACTTTTCGGAATTGCCACCTCTGTACGTCCACTGCGCGAAGCCTGGATGCCCGAGCATCCATGCCGCGAGTCCGATTGGCGAGTCCGTCAGACCGTACCCGACTACCTGCGGTCGCGTACCCATCACCGCGGCGTAGGCTCGTTTGTTCTTTAATGCGTCGAGTGAGTCGAACGCCGCGCGTTCCTTCTCGGAGAGACCCGCAGGCGCAGACCCGCCGTCGGCGAGCAACGCAGCCACGTCGGGTGGTATCGTCGCCGGCAAGTTGATGTGGATACCAAGTAATCCTGCCGGTGCTTGGCGCGCCATCGCGCTGGAGATGGGGGACCCCCAGTCGCCGCCCTGGGCGACATAGCGGGTGTACCCGAGGCGCTTCATCAGCTCCGCCCAGGCACGGGCGATTCGGTCGGGGTCCCAACCTGTACCCGTAGGCTTGCCAGAGAAGCCGAAGCCGGGAATCGACGGGATTACCAGGTCGAAGGCATCCTCCGGGCGCCCCCCGTAGGCCGTCGGGTCGCTCAGCGGGTCAATGATCTTTAGCTGTTCAAATACCGATCCGGGCCATCCGTGCGTGACGAGCAACGGCAAAGCATTAGGATTTTTGGAGCGAACGTGAATAAAGTGAATGTCCAGTCCGTCGATGTTCGTTACAAACTGCGGTAAGGCATTCAGCTTCGCCTCGGCTTTCCGCCAGTCGTACTTCGTTCCCCAGTAACGGACGAGTTCCTTCATTGTCACTAGTTGCACGCCCTGCGACTGGTCGGCGACAGTCTCCTTGTCAGGCCAGCGGGTTGCCACAATGCGCCTGCGGAGATCGACGATCGCCTCTTGCGGGACGTGGACCCGGAAGGGGCGGATTGCGTTGTTTTCGGTCGCGTAGGCGTAGCCCGTCGTAGACATCGCCTTGGCTGCGACCTGGGTTTGTGCGCCGATCGGGGTGGATTGCTGTGCAAGCAGGCGAGCGGGCGGTGCCAGAAATACCGTTACCGCCAAGAGCGCGACGAGGAATCGCGAGAGCAGGACTAAGGCACCTGCGGTGCGGGCTTTGATTTTATAATGTACTTTTTTCAGTTTGGTCATGATGTTTTCTTCTTGCTGCAAATTGTCTGTTTCACGACTCAGGCTAAACCCAATCAGTAACCGTCAACTTCGACGACGGCCTTAGTAAACTCCCGAGGTGCTTCTTGAGGCAGGTTGTGACCGACACCGCCCTTGACGATCCGGTGTGCGTATTTGCTCGAGAATTTCCTTGCGTAGGTACTGGCATCTGGGTGCGGCGCACCGTTAGCATCACCTTCAAGAGTGATGGTGGGTACGGCGATCGCAGGGGCGGCGGCGAGCCGCTTCTCAATCTCGTCATACTTCGACTCGCCTTCAGCCAGACCGAGCCGCCAACGGTAGTTGTGGATGACGATTTGGACATGATCTGGGTTGTTGAAGGCAGCCGCGCTGCGATCAAATGTTGCGTCATCGAAGTGCCATTGCGGCGAAGCAAGCTTCCAGATGAGCTTGTTGAAATCGTGCCGATATTTTTCGTAGCCGAGCTTGCCGCGTTCCGTCGCGAAATAAAATTGATACCACCATTCGAGTTCGGCCTGCGGCGGCAGAGGTGTCTTGTTGGCTTCAGAGTTGCCAATCAAATAACCGCTTACGGAGACGAGCGCCTTGCAGCGGTCTGGCCAGAGTGCTGCGATGATGTTGGCTGTTCGCGCTCCCCAATCATAACCAGCGAGGATCACCCTCTCGATCTTGAGAGCATCCATCAAAGCGATGATATCAACAGCGATCGCCGACTGCTGGCCATTCCGGAACGTCTCGCTCGAAAGAAAGCGCGTCATACCATAGCCGCGTAGATACGGGACGATCGCCCTGTACCCCGCCGACGCCAACAAAGGGGCGACATCGACATAGCTGTGAATATCGTAGGGCCATCCGTGCAGGAGGATTACCGGACGACCATTCGCGGGACCAACCTCAGCATATCCGATATTTAGAACACCAGCATCGATCTGCCTCAGTGAGCCGAACGACGTGTTTGTCCCCGACTTCATCATGGATAAAATTGCTGGTTTTGTTTTGCTCGGTTCTGCGATCGCAGAACCGAATCTGCCTAGCTGTGTAGTAGCAATAGTCATAGCCGCAGTGCCCAAAAAGCGGCGGCGTTGATAGTTAATTTTCTCGGACATTTATCTTTTTCCAATTGGATTTAACTCAACTTGCTTTAATTGAATCGACTATCTGTTTATTTGAGTTGTAAAGAAGCAGTTACGGCAAGAAATTCTTGTATCATTTTTTCGATCAGCTCACCTGCCGGGAGAGCTTCGGCTAATGCTGCTCCCTGTCCTGCCCACATACTGACAAAATCTGGACTTGATTGTTGAGCAGAAGCCTGACGCAAAACCCGCCCTATAGACATCTGAGCCGGGAATGGCAGCACTTTATCTCTGTTATTTTCCATTTCACGTATAAATCGATTTCGGATTGCTCTGGCGGGTTTGCCGGAAAATACTTCAGTAATAACCGTGTCTTCGTCCTTACAATTGAGTACAGCCTGCCTATAGACTTCTGGGATATTGTTCTCAGGGCAGGCGAGAAAGGCGGTTCCCATCTGTACCCCGCTTGCCCCAAGTGCAAACGCAGCAACGATTCCACGCGCATTCATAATTCCGCCCGCCGCAACGACCGGAACCGATACCGCGTCAGCTATTTGCGGCACCAACGCTGCTGTTCCAATCAATCCGTGTTCATAAGGTACCGCAAAGGTTCCGCGATGACCTCCGGCTTCAAAGCCCTGGGCTATGATGACATCGACTCCTGCAACGACTAGAGCTTTTGCTTCACGAACGGTCGTCGCGGTTGCTAATACAATTGAGCCTATAGCGTGTATCTCCCGAATTGCCTCAATTGGCGCAGGTCCAAAGTGGAAACTAAAAACAGGTACTTTCTCCTCAAGCAGGACAGTAAATTGATCTACAAACGGTCCTAGTATCGGTATTGGTTCCGGTACAGGCCCAGCGTCAAGTTCGTTGTGCCATTTTGTCAATAGCTCAGACATCGGTGTTTGCTGCTCAGGTGTAAGTTGATACGCTTCAACTGCTGGGGCAAACAAATTAACTCCAAAGGGTTGGTCTGTCATCTCTCGAATTTGCCTGATAACGGAGCGAAGTTTGGCTGGTGGTGTGGCCGCACCCCCATACGAGCCAAGACCTCCTGCATTAGAAACAGCTGCAACCAACTCAGGTGTGGAAGCGCCAGCCATCGGAGCCTGAATTATTGGATGCGCGATTTTGAGCAAATCTATCAGTTCTGTTTTAGGCCACATAAGTATTTCCCACGCTTGCTAATAGAAGCAAGATATATGTCTTTAAGCGATCGTCTGTCCGCATTACTCAGTTGTAATAATGGGGAGGAGTTTGCAGTCCAGATGCTACAGGTTCGAGTTCCGTAGCTTGCCCCTTGAAGTCAAAAGATTTATGCACTACGGAAAATCGCTCCACCGTTTAAACCCACATTCTGCATAGGCTGCCTTGACTGGATTATTTAACTACAAGCGGACTGCCCCTCAAGCCGTGGGTTCACTTCGCGTGAATTCAGCAGCGTGCAATTTCACGAAGTCATACATGCTCGTCGACATCTTGCCAGTGAGCTTGAACAGGTCATCCGTCATGCGGTCATACCGCCCCTGCGCGTGAAGTTCGGCCATCACCGCAAGGTGGTTGACGAGGTGCGTTGGCACCCCAAACTCACGAAGCGTATCAGTCCAACTAGAGAGCGGCACATTATGATAGCGGATAGTTCGGCCGAGTGCCTCGGAAAAGACGCGCGCGTAGTAGTCCAGATCGGCCGACTCAAATCCGGTTAAATTGTAAACATGACCAATGTGCGGGGTAGGGTCGTTGAGGATCGTGGAAACGGCACGCGCCACATCAACAGCCGAGATCGGCGAGGTCTTGCTGTTACCCAGGGGCAGGGCCAGTTCGTCGCTGTCCCGGACGCCAGCAGCGGCGAGACGCAGAAAGAAGCCCTCGATGAAAACCGTGGGCCGCACCGTGACGACCGACAGCCCCGACCACGCCAATGCCTGTTCCGCAAGCCAGTGCAGCTTGTGCTGTGGGCTTGGGGTGGTCTCGGTGATACTCATCTGCGTCACTGTCATCTGCGACATGTTCACGAAGGCCTCGACGCCGTGGTGGCGTGCTACCGCGGCGGTGTTGACCGTGGCTTCGAGATAAGCTGCTGAGACCGACATTCCGAAATAGATGCGCCTGCAACCTTCGATCGCACGGTGCATCGAGGCAAGATCAGTTAGATCGCCTTGCACAACCTCGGCTCCAAGCTGGCGCAGTCCCTCAGCGCGTTCATCCTCCCGCCGAACTAAGGCACGCACTTTATGCCCTTTGGCGAGCAGCATTGCGGTGAGGTTGCGGCCGATCGCACCGAGATCGCCAGCCGCTCCGGTTACGAGGATTGGGCTGTCATGTGTGGATTTCATCGTCATATCATTTACCTTCTTGTCGCTCGTTGCGAAAACGTATCTGTTTGCGCGATCAACCGAACGTGAACGCGAAAGCCTCCACTCCGGAATCCAGAAACTCGATCTCGAACTGTCGATCGGTGATGGACTTCGGCTGTCGGACCAGTTGGTATAACCGCTGTTCAGTAGCCGTGCCTTCGCCTCGCACATCGATGTCAAGTCCGCGAACCGCGGCTGCCGGCTGCCCATCTACAAGTACGCGAAACCGCACGGACATTCCTCGCTCGACTGGTCCCATGACAAGATGAAGGTCGCGCGCGTGGAAGCGGTACGCGATCCGCCCGCCGGACTTGTTCAGTACAATGGCTTGTTTTCCGATTGTCCAATCGCCTGAAAGTGCCCATTGATTAAGTTTTAATTGCGCGGAGGCAGTATATAAATGACGCTTGTTTAACACCGCGCCGCCGGGAGATGCAAAATTTTCCGTTCTTTCGTAGCCGAGGTAGTTTTCAGGCGATTTCAGGCTGCCCCAATCGGCGGCGACTTCAAAACCGCGAGCGTCGACTTCGACCATTTTCGGACTGACATGGCCAGTTCGGGACTCAGACAGTAGCTGTTGAATGACCCTTTCCGATTGCTCGTACTCGCCCTCGCCGAATTGGTGATGGCGAATGCGTCCTTGCGTGTCTATAAAATAAAGGGCTGGCCAATAACGGTTCTCGAAAGCACGCCACACCGCATAATCATTATCTACGGCGATCGCATAGTCAATTTTCATTTCTGTTGAGGCTCGGCGGACATTATCGATATTCTTCTCGAATTCAAACTCCGGTGTATGTATACCAATTACTACTAGTCCCTGATCCTTATACTTCTTTGCCCACGCGCGAACATAAGGGAGTTGGCGCAGCCAATTGATGCAGGTATAAGTCCAGAAGTTGATCAGCACGACTTTTCCACGCAGATCGTCAACTGTTAATGGCTGCGAATTAAGCCACGCGATCGCGTCGACAAAAGAAGGCAGTTCACCTTCAATCGGTAACTCAGCTGTTGCTGAGGTAGCGTACTGTGTGGTGCAGCCGATCATGCCAAGCTGGGTGGCAGCAATAGTTTTAAGCATGGTTGTTAAAAAGTAGCGGCGATTATGATTGATTTTTTTAGACACGCACTGACCTCCCTGTCGTTGCGTTCGGATAGATCCAGTGGAATTAGAGAACCTCGACAGTTCTCTCCTCGACGACCACGTGCGAGCCATTACCATTGGGGTGTGGGGTGCGCTCATGGACGGGCGATGTGGGTGTCCGATCAATCAACAAGCTGAGTAGTTCGGGGCGGTTGTAATGACCGCGCGCGTCCATCAGCCGCTTGCGGGCATCGATCTGGGCAAAGTCAAGATCAGCAATCACTTCACCTTCACCCGCTTTGAGCGGCTCGCCAATGATCTGTCCTTGTGGATTCACTATGGCGGTGAAGCAACCGCCAGAAATCGGCTCGATCGCGCAACCCGTGTCTTTCATGATCTGAGCCTGCTGATCGGCATCTAGCCACGCGGTTGCACAAACGACAAGGCAGGCGGATTCAAGGGCGTGCTGGCGGACGTTAATTTCCGCTTGCTCCGCGAACAGCTGACCGGCGAATGATCCGGGATACATCGCCGAGTGGATTTGCTCACCATCGGCGATCATTGCATACCGTGCCAAAGGATTGTTATGCTCCCAGCAGGCAAGTTGTCCAATGCGCCCAACGGTACTATCGATGGCGCGCAGGCCCGATCCATCACCCTGACCCCAGAGTATCCGCTCGTTATAAGTCGGCGTAATCTTGCGGCGGCGCTGGATCAGCGTCCCGTCTGCGTCGAAGAGAAGCTGCGTATTGTAGATTGAGCCGCCGTCGCGCTCATTGACGCCGATTGAAACGACCATGTTTGCTTCCTTCGCGGCTTCGGCGATCGCCTGGGTTTCAGCAGACGGCACCGTAACCGACTCTTCAAGCAACCGCAGATGTTCCTTTGCCAACGCAAACGGGGCTAGCACATAGGAGAAGTAGGGGTAATAGGGAATGATGGTTTCGGGGAAGGTTGCGAACTGAACGCCCTGTTTGCCCAGTTCACGGATTTTCTTCACGACCTTCTCGACAGTACCCTCTCGGCTGTACAGCACGGGACTAATCTGCACGGCAGCGGCTTTAATGATAGTCTTTTTCATAATTTTGTAACTTACTGTCCACGCGAGGTGATAAAACGATCTCCGGTAACGGCCGATCTCCAAATCTGATACGGGGCGAAGGAACGCTGCTGACACATTTACGTAGGTTCCAAGGTGAGTCCGCGGACGGGGGGCGAGAGCTAGAATCGTCCGCTTCCTCGGACTCAGCACAGAAACCTAAACGCCGCCCTGAGTTTTTGGGCAAGAATCGTTGGCTTTGTAGACCTCTACCGCTACCTAGTGGCCGACATACTCGACGGGTGTGGCAACTCTGACCGCATCATCTGGAAAAAACAGGAAAAACCTCTTCCATGTAACGATCAGCAGCGGCGGCAGCCTCTTCTGAACTGCTGCCATTCTGACGTGCGCTCAGGTAAGGTGCGTACCAGTTCCACCAGTGATGCTCGGCGTGAGTTTTCTCGTAGCGATCGTGCTGTTCTGCTGTCTCACGGAGAAGGTTTGCAATGGTTGCAACGTCCAGGTCTTGTGCCTGCGTCAATTTCCACTCGCGGACGGGAAGTCGCTCCTTAATCTCCTGGAGCAGCCAGCCGTTTCCGTCCGGATCTTCAAACGAGGCAAACGAGAAGTAGGAACGGCCTTGCGGGTCCCGTCCTCCAACGCGCGGGTTCTCCACGGCGTTATTGAAGGGGCCGCCGGCGTAGTGGAAGACTTCGCTCACATTGACACCGCGAGCGATCAAGTCTTCGCGGGCGATGTCGAGGTCGTCCACGGCGAGAACCAGGCTGTGCGCCGAGCCAGAATTGTCCGGAGTGACTCCCTTGCCGAAGATGATCGAGGCTTCCGAGTTGGGGGGCGTCATCTGCACGCCGCGGAAGTCGCCCTCCGCGATGTCGATGTCGAGCCGCCAGCCGAGATTTTCGTAGAATGCCTTCGCGCGGTCAACGTCGGAAACGCCGAATAGCACAACTTCGAGTTTCATGTTTGGACTGTTTACGTTATTGCTACTCATCTTGTTCTCCTTTAGGTTGGTAAGTTTGATGTTCAGATTGGTTACTTTTCATTCTTCTGCGATCGCTTCCAGCGGGCGCTTTGCGCCATCGCCTTTGGCGGGTCGGGCGCTCCAGCCCAAACTAAGTTTGGGCTGCCTCCAATCTTCGATTGGAGGGACTCACTTCGTGAGTCGAGCGCAATCCGACCATCGCCCAATTTAGACCACTCAAGTTCTTTGAGTTAACACGCGGCTTAAATGTGCGTCCGCCAATGAAAAGTGCGGTGGTTTTATTGCACGCCTGAGTCTGTTTTTACGGTAGATTGCAGCTGGTGTTCGAGATGTAGAATTTCCGCTGCCCGCTCCCCGATAATCACGCAGGGAGCCATCGTGTTACCGGTCGTTACTCGCGGCATAATCGATCCATCAGCAATCCGGAGATTGTCAATTCCATACACTCTCAGGTTGCTATCCACCACCGACATAGAATCTCGACCCATCTTTGCGGTGCAGGTTTCATGCCAGAAACTCGTCGCAGCATCCCGAATAAAGCGTTCGAGTTCAGCCCCTTTCAAATTACCTGGCATCACTTCGCGCTTGACGAACAGACGAAGGGGAGCAGAGTTACCAACTTCGCGGCAAAGTTCTACGCAAGCGATCGCGGTTTTGAGATCATCCGGGTCAGACAGAGTGTTTCCGTCAATCAGAATCGGGTCGGATGGATTGGCTCCCGTCAGGCGCAGACGGCCTCGGCTTTTGGGCTGCGCGATCGCCCCAAATAACGTCCAGCCTGCATCAGGCAGCCCAAACCGGACGGCATTCTCGGCAGTGGATTTTGGCACCTCGGCTTGACAAACAAATAAGTCTGGACTGTCAAGCCCGGGCTGGCTCGTTGAGAAAAAGATTGCCTCGGACAAGTTGTTTCTGGGTGCGAGAGCGTTTTCATATTCCCAGACACAATCGAATGCAACATGGTCTTGAAAATTTTGCCCCACACCGGGAAGGTGCTGCACGACAGGAATTCCAAATCGCTGCAACTCGGCTTCATCGCCGATACCGGATTGCATCAGCACTTTCGGCGTATGGATTGCACCGAGCGACAGTACGACTTCGACTGCCGCACCAATGCGATAGATTGTGTCACGATAAGATATCTCCACGCCAGTGACCCGCTTGCCCTGGAACGTCAGCCGTGTGACCAGTGCATGGCTGAGAACCGTCAGGTTTGGCCGATCCATATAAGGGAAGACATAGGAGCGGAATATCGATTCGCGCTTGCCATTGCGGACTCGCACATCGCTGATAGAAGCGCCCTTCGCTGCTTCCATCATGCGTCCGTTCGGATTTTCAAAAGTAGGAATACCCACCACCCGCGCTCCTTCAATCGTTGCGGGTGCGAGCGGGTTTGGCTCCGGCGCAGGCTGGACAAATACTGGCCCTCCCGTTCCGCGATACATTGGGTCTGGCACGCCATGCCAATCTTCCAGGCGGTGATAAATCTTCAAGACGGATTCATAACTCCAGGCTGGATCGTTGGCAACGGATGCGAAGAAATCCCAATCATGCTTGTGTCCGCGTGCCCAAACCATGACGTTAATGCTCGATCCACCGCCAAGTACCTTGCCCATAGAGAACGGAATCGAACGACCGTTCACATGTAGATTCGGCTGGCCCTGGAAGCTCCAGTCGCGATCGCTTCCAAGGTTCATCGGCCATTGATTCGCTTCTATAACACTTGGCAGATCATCGGTGCCTCCCGCTTCCAGCAGCAGAACGCTGACATCTGGATTCTCAGCCAGTCTGCGGGCAACCACCGAGCCAGAAGATCCAGATCCGCAAACAATAAAATCGTACTGGTGCCTTAGCTGGGAGGTGAGCTGGCGCTGGTTGCTGCGGACACGTTCGGCGAAAATATCGTGGCTATCAGTCTCATGTTCATTCTCAAAGGACTTGTTCTCAAAATTCGTCTTCATCGCGCCTACCTCGCTTTCAAAATCGAATGTAACGGTAAGGAGTCTGCATTGAATGGCACTAAGTTAAGATACAGCCCTTGCTCTAACTGGTTCCTAGCTTGTAGGCTAGCTACCCATTCTGGGAGAGCTGCTGCTTCCTCCTTCTTGACCAGAGGCAAAGCTTAAGAGAATACATTCCCAGTCTTAAGACTGAGAACGAGATGACACAAGCCTTTCGGCTTATCTTAGTGCCATTCGAGTCTGCATTGCCGGATGGTATAGGTTCGAGTTCCGTCACTCGCCCCACAGATCACTTCACTGAGGAAAAGGCGGTCGGTACCAGCAACTCGTTACTGATGTTCTGCACAAGTTGACCGTCCTTCTCGGTTTCGGTGCTGATCGCGATCCATTCGGGGTCGGCGAGGAATGCGTTCCAGCGCTCCTGGCGTTCAGCCATGCTGTCCCAGGTAAGCATATAAGTAAGCTGCTGATTGCTCTCGCCAATTAACGTTGTCCAGAATCCGGCTTGGCGGATGCCATGTTTTTCCCAAATCCGTAACGTGTGGTTCTGGAAGCGCAAAAGCAGCGCGGGTAGTCGTCCGGGCATGGCGTGATAAATGCGTAATTCGTAAATCATGCCTGTGTTCCTTAGTCAAAAGGGTGTGCGATCGAGCAATCTTGTTTAGGAGCGTCAAAGCCATTTTTCTGCTTGCAAGGCGGTGTTAGTGACCCGCACTCTGTCCACCATCGACGTGAAGAATTTCGCCCGTCACAAAGTTGGCTGATTCCAGGTAGAGGATTGCATCAACGATGTCGGAGATTTCGCCCATACGACCGATCGGGTGCAGGGCATCGAGCTGTGCATGGGTCTCTGCGGGATGCATTGGCGTTTTGATCGTACCCAGCGCGACGGCGTTCACCCGGATACCACGCTTGGCATACTCGATCGCAAGCGATCTAGTCGCGGCATTCAGTCCGCCCTTCGTCAGCGACGCGAGCACAGATGGTACGCCGGCGATCGGGTTGTCAACCAAGCTCGTCGATATCTGCACGATATGACCGCTACCCTGCTTCTCCATCTCGGCGATCGCGAGTTGCGTCATGTGAAAGAAGCCAGTGACGTTAGTGCCCAGATATACCTCGTAGTCAGCCTCGGTGTATTGGGTAAATGGCTTGGCGATGAATATACCAGCGTTGTTGATGAGCGTGTCGATGCGCCCGAAGCGGGTCACGCCCTCGACGATCGCACGTTCGGCAGTTTTTCGATTGGCGATGTCACCTGACACTGCGAGGATTGCATCATCATCCGATGGCTGAATTGAGCGTGAGATAGCGACCACCCGATAGTTGCGATCGCGGTACGCCTTGACAAGGGCTGCGCCGATGCCCTGCGATGCGCCGGTGATAACAGCGACTTTCTGTTCGATGCCCATAGTAAAACTCCTTTGGAGATAATGTGTGAATGTTGCTCTTCAGCTTATGGTCGAAGCCGTTATTAAGATGTCTAGCCCTGGTGTCTGCCTTTCCTGGTTCACTGCAAGCGATTCTCTCTCATGAGAGGCTACGCCAACGCGATAAGAACTGTAAAACTCGTCGGTTAAACTTTTCTGGATTCTCGATGAACGTAAAATGCCCACCACCTTCATCGGCTTCAAAGATTTCTAACTCAGAGTCAGAAATGCTTTGATTGATCCAGACTTGCGATCGCCACGGAATAATACTTTTTCTTCCAGAAATGACCAAAGTTGGCTTACGAATCCTGACAATTTGATCGCGCCAGTCGGTGTGAGCATGGTTGTACAACAGCGTTGCAGCAATCGCGCGTGGCAAGCGTTGATTGCACTCAACGATCCACTCAAACTGCTCCTCTGACATCGCTGGCGTGACCATTGAAGTCAGAAGGCTTCGAGTCAGTTCCTCAGCGTTGCCATTTTCTAGAGTGTGTACTGCTGCATTGAGTTGTTCGGCAGTAAACACTGCCCCGGACTCTGCGATTTCTTGAGCGTTCCAATGCGATCGCGAAACGACCAACGGAGATTGATCAACCAACACTAATCGATCAATTTCATCTAATCCAAATAGATCAAGGTAGCTCCAGATCAGAGAACATCCCATTGAGTGACCGAATAGGTGTGGCTTTTGGAGTTTCAGAGTACTGATCAATTCATGAATATCTTGAGCCAAGCGAGAGATTCGATACCCGAAAGGTACTTTTTCGGACTCCCCGTGGCCTCGCAAATCGACTGCAATCACCTGATAGTGTTCGGCAAAAACAGGAATTTGATATTTGAATTGTTCTGCCGATTGCGACCAACCGTGAAGCATCACGATGGGTTGTCCGCTACCCGCGCTGATGTAGCTTAATTCGGCACCATCAGATGTTCTGAATGTTTTTCTTTGCATGTTGTCCTTTCCCAGCGCAGTTTGAAAATCATTGACAATCAGTGCGTGCATTACTGGTGATGGCTTCATCTTCCAATTCCTACCCAAGGACTGCACAACCTCCGCTTGTGAACGAACGGCGTTCAGTCGATTTCTGGCGGATTCAAATACATCGGCTGCTCATTGCAAAGGCTTCGCTTGATTTCCCTGGTGAAGTCGTCGGCCAGTACCTCTTCCTTGTTGTCCTCAATGCCAGTCAGAGCGGCCTCGGCAACCTGCCGTGGATTGATCTTCTTCATCTCGAAGCCTTTGGTCATGTCGGTATCCATGAAGCCGACATGCAGACCGAGCACTAATGTCTTCTGGTTCCGCAGATCGATGCGTAAGGCATTGGTAAAGCTCCACGCCGCTGACTTCGAGGCGGAATACGCTGCCAGCATCGGACGCGCATACCAAGTGGCATCCGACAAGACATTGATGACCGCTCCACCCCCATTCTTGGCAAGAATTGGAGCAAATGCCTGACTGACCAGAATCATGCCATAGTAGTTTGTCTCGAAGACATCGCGCGCGATGTCGATCATGGCTGGATCTAGGGTACTGCTGGTGAGCCGAGCAATACCCGCGTTGTTGACCAGCACAGTGGTATCACCGCACTGTGTCACGACCGCAGCTATCGAGGCAGGATCGGTCACATCGAGTTTGACCTGAATGATACCTGGCGTTTTGGCTTCAGTTGGACTACGCACCCCGGCGTAGACCTTTTTAGCACCACGGTCAAGTGCCTCGTGCGCGAATGCCAAGCCTAAGCCGCGACTAGCACCAGAAATAAAGACTACGGAATCTTGAGTTTTCATCTTCAGTTTTGGAGATAATGTGTGAATGTTGCTCTTCAGGCGATGGTCGAAGCCGTTATGCGGTGGTCATGGTCGGTGCTGGTAGCGACTGGTAGCCATGCTTCGATTTCCTGTGCCATTTTCGCGGCATTGTTCTGGTACATCGCGATCGTGTCCTTCCCGACGGGCAAATGCAGTGGCGGGCGTTCTGTATTGGCCAGTTGAAGAATCACCTGGGCAAACTTTTTCGGATCGCCGGGCTGCTGCCCGTGTAGCGCATTGGCTCCGTGACGCATCGGTTCTACCGTTTCCTGGTAATCGGCGATAACGGTTTTAGCGGCAACATAAGATTCAGTGCTCAGGAAGTCGGTCGTAAAAAGACCGGGAGCCACTACCGTGACGTGGATGCCGAGCGGTGCCAGTTCCACCGCTAGCCCTTTCGAGAGACCTTCGACCGCAAACTTAGTGGAACCGTACAATCCCCAACCCGGAACTGCATCATAGCCGAACAGCGACGAGATATTGATGACCCGCCCGGATTTTTGCTGGCGCAGGTACGGCAACACCGCACGAGTCACGTTCAGTAACCCAAACACGTTGGTATCATACTGTTTGCGGACTTCGGCATCCGTGGCTTCTTCAATCGCAGTAACCATGCCAAACCCGGCATTATTGACTAAGACATCAACCCGGCCGAAACGGGCAATGCCCTGCTTGACAGCCTCTTGTACCTGGTGTTCCTGGGTAACATCCATCTGCACAACGTACAGATCCGGGTCGTTGTGCAGGGTAGTGGCGAGTTGTGCGGGCTGAGAGCGAACCGTCGCCACTACTCGATCGCCTGCTACCAGGGCTGCTCTGGCAATTTCTAACCCAAAGCCTCTGGAAGCTCCGGTAATGAACCATACTTTCTGCGTTTTCATGGAGTATCCTCGTTTTCGGTGTTGTCTAATTTATTGCCTTTAGTTCTTTCGGTTAGTGTCTAACTGCTACACTGGTGGCGAGTAATAAAAGGAGTGAAAAACCTGATAAGTTTGACTCCTTTTCACCCTTAAATGATTGATGTCCTGTTATCGTCCGGGAGCGCGCTTCTTCACTTCTTGGAGCAGCCAACCGTTGCCGTCTGGATCGCTGAACGAGGCAAAGGAGGCATAATCGCGACGTTCTGGGTCTGGGCCTGTTATACGTCCCTCGGTTCCGGCATGGTGGAAGACCCCGCCGATGTCGTGGAATACTTCACTCACCTCGACACCCCGATCAACGAGTTCGGCGTGGGCTGCCTCGATGTCGTAAACTATGAGGTACAGACCTTGGACTGAACCCGGTGCGGCTAACGTAACGCCAGTACCAAAGATGATTGAGGCTTCTGATCCAGGGGGCGTTAACTGCACCACCCGGAAGTCCTTATCGGTAACGAAGTCAGCATCCAGCCGCCACCCCAAAGTTTTATAGAAGTCCTTGGCTCGATCGACATCGGAGACGGGCAATACCACAACTTCAAGTTTCATGTTTTGACTGTTTACGCGATCGCTACTCATTTTGTTCTCCTTTTGATTGGTGAGGTTGCTGCCTATCTCGATTAACTTCATTCTTCTGCGATCGCCTTTGGCGGGTCGATCGCAATGCGACCATCGCTCAATTTAGAACATTCAAGTTCTTTGAACTAAAACGCACTTTAATCGTTTGCAGCCCCTTTGACGGACAGGGGCGCTCCGACGATCGAAGTGTCGTACTGATTTCCAAGATCCGTCCAACCTTCGGGTGACGTTTGACCAATTTGAGGAAAGAATTCGTCAATTCCGCCGGGTACGAAGGTGAAAAGCAAGCGAGCCGCTCCCGGACCGAGGTTCACCCATCCATGTACGCTGTTCCGGGGTACAACAACCGATGTTCCGGGTGCGACCTCGAACTCTTCGCCTGCACAGTGAAAGCGAAATCTGCCTTCAAGTACTTCAAATATCTCCTCCCTATCTTCGTGATAGTGGAGTGGCGGCCCTATGAACGGTGGAACTTGCGCTTCGATGATTGTGAAAGCCCCGCCGACATCTCTGCTATGCACGCGGATAGCCATCTGCTCACCGAGCATTGTATTGAACCAATTGAGATCCTCGCCCCGGCCGACAATTGCAACTTTGTTTTTACTGAATTCGGTGCTCATTGTTTTACCTCCAATAATTGTGGGATTGAGGATCAAGGTACGAATGGCACTAAGTTAAGCTGAAGGGTACGCAGCGTAAGCATTGCAGTGTTTCGACTACGCTCAACAACCGAGGCAGGGGGGCAGGGGCGCAGAGGGGAATTTCTAAATATCCGTTCGTATGCTTAAAACTTCTTCTTTCTCCCCTGCTCCTCCGCTCCTCTGCACCCCTGCTGCCTCAACGATTTTCCCTTTTCTTAGTGCCATTCGATCAAGGTACTTCATTACTTGCAGCGATAATGGCTGCCATTAACTGCTCCATATTCCAGCGACCGCGATACCTAATTCCATTAATAAACAAAGCTGGTGCAGTCACTACTCCACTTTGCTGACCACTTGCGATATCTTGATTGATACGGTCAACATGGACTTGTTTGAAGATATCCTGCAAAAATTGGCAGATGTCGAGACCTAGATTATTGGCATACTCAACGAGATAGCCGTTTCCCAATGCCTCTTGATGGGTGAGCAACATCTCGTGCATCTGCCAAAACTGACCCTGCGCTCCTGCTGCTTCCGCTGCTTCTGCTGCCTTTTGTGCTTGAGGATAGATTGAATCTTCGATAAAGTGACGAAACACTACACAAATCGAATTTTTCTCACTCAGCCGGGAATTGAAATCTTGCACAATTGCCTGAATCAACTGATGCATTTCCCGGAACTGAGGACATTGGTAATTCCCATATTCCACGAGTATGACGGGGGCATTGAGCGTCCCCTGATAGCGATCGCGCTGGGAAGGTGGAACAAAAAGTTGATTAAAATTACTATCTTGATTCATCGATACTGTATCAAAAAGGGTTTCTCACAGCATCAAGGGATTGGCATGACTCCTATCTGTGATTCCTCCCGACTCCGTTTTTTGTATGTCTTTAGCTTATGAAACTAATTTAGCTTTGTCGCCAACTCAGAGTTGAGTAATTGAAGCGATGAAACAACAGTTGCTTACTATCTCTAAAACTAACCCTCAACCGAACTTAAGTTCAGTTTTGCTTGTTTCACAACTTGGCGAGTCCCCGCTTCAGTGCGGTAATCACCGCTTGAGTGCGATCGCTCACGCCTAATTTGCTCAAAATTCGGTTGATGTGAAATTTGACAGTACTTTCAGTAATATTCAAAGCCGCAGCAATATCTTGATTACTCAAGCCACGCGCCATCTGGCAAACAACTTCTTGTTCTCGATCGCTCAACTCTGGAATGTTCATCCGTTGCACCAGTTTGGCAGCGACTTCGGAAGGGATATATTGTTGTCCTCTGTGAACAATATGAATCGCATTCAGGAGTGCCTCCGGTTCCGCGTCCTTCAGCAGATAGCCCTTGGCTCCGGCGCGTAATGCTCGATAAATATCTTCGTCCCCGTCATAAGTGGTCAGTACAATCATCCGGGCATGAGCGAATTCAGCACAGATGGCGACGATGGCATCAACGCCGCCGATCTGCGGCATCCGTAAGTCGATTAAGGTGACATCAGGTTGC
This sequence comes from Nostoc sp. KVJ20, assembly GCF_001712795.1. Taxonomy (GTDB): domain Bacteria; phylum Cyanobacteriota; class Cyanobacteriia; order Cyanobacteriales; family Nostocaceae; genus Nostoc. Next base: position 28,154 of record NZ_KV757658.1, on the reverse strand, counting down.
AGTTGCCGATATTGAGCGATCGCTTCCTGCCCATTGCCCGCTTGACCCACCACCGTCATATCTGGCTCATTCTCAATCATCGCGGCTAGTCCTTGCCGGACGATTGAGTGATCGTCAACAATCAAAACGCGGATTACTGTAGACTGACTCACGCTGATGCCTCCCGATGTACGGATACGATCGTTTCTGTTCCCTGCCCCAGTCGGCTCTTAATCGAGAGTTGTGCCTTAATGCGTTCCGCTCGTTCGGTAATCCCCAGTAAGCCAAACCCCCGATTTAGGATTGTATGGTTGGCTTCAAATCCTTGTCCATTGTCTTTAATTCGTAAGAAGAATTGCGTTGGTTCATAAATTAATTCAATCCGAATTTCCTTTGCATTCGCATACCTAATTGAATTGGTAAATGCTTCCTGTGCAATTCTTAGAAGATTATTCTCTGTTTCCGGGGGTAACGTATAGGGCGTGCCAATAATATCACAAATCAAGCTGGTTTCGGTTGAAGATTGCATGGTAGCTACAAACCGTTGCAGTGCCGTCCACAGATCGCCATCTTCTAGGGATTGGGGACGCAATGCTGCAACGGAGCGTCGAGCTTCTGTCAGCCCGGTGCGGGCCAGGTCTCGCACGATATTAATATGTGTTTGAATTGCTTGGGGGTTGCTGGTCACTAATCGAGAAACGGTTCCCATGTGAACCAGAATCCCGGTAAAGGCTTGCGCGAGAGTGTCATGAATTTCGCGTGCCATGCGGTTGCGTTCCTCTAAAATTGAGGCTTCTTCGGCACGTTTGCGATCGCCAATGTCTGTGATTAGCCCATAGTATCCTTTCACTTGAGCATTGTCATCGAAATCTGGGATGAAGGAATTACTGACATATTTCTTGCCATACACACAGGGCATTTCTACCTCATAGGTTGTGATTTGACCTGCCAGCGCTTGATTGATGTATGGTTGTGCAACTTGATAAGATGCTTCACCCAAGTTTTCGCGAATATGCTTGCCCAAAATTTCACCTCGACTACGGTGAAACCATTCCTCATAAGTGCGGTTGACAAACCGATAACGCTGCTGGGCATCTACGTAGATGATACAAACAGGTAGAGCGTCCGTGATCAGTCGTAATTGCTGTTCTCGCTCGCGCAGTTCTGCTTGGCTTTGCTGTAAAGCTGCCGTTCTTTGAGCGACCTGTTGCTCTAAGGTGCGGTTGTAATTGGCTAAGAAGTGTTCTGCTTGCTTCCGCTCTGTGATGTCTTGAAAGGTGGCGATCGCATACGCCACCTTTCCCTGTTCGTCAAAAACTGGCGTTCCCCAAATCTCAACTGGAATAATGGTGTCGCCTCGGTGAATTTCTAAATCATCTGTCCTCGTGCGTTCACCTTTCAACGCCCGGTATAAATTCAGTTTTTCAGTAGGATATTTTTGATTCGTTCCGGCTATATAGGCTTGATACGTCTCTGCAAGTTGATCCATTGTTATGGAAGAAACAACCCCTTTACCTGTTAACTGAGTTGCTTGTTGATTGAAGTAGTAAGGGCGACCAGCCGCATCCACAACTGCAACTCCTAATGGAATCGCTTCTAAAAATTGAGTCATTCGACTTTTGCTTGCACGTTGCTCTGAGTAGAGTTTGGCATTTTCGATCGCGATCGCTGCCTGAGTAGATAGTAGATTTAGAAGTTGCGATCGCTCCGGTGTAAATGCCCCAGTTGCTAATTGATTTTCCAGGTACAACACGCCAACAAGTTTACTTTGATTCAATAGTGGCAAACAAAGAAGTGATTTCGTTTGGTTCTGCTGAATATATGGCTCATTGATGAAATTACTTTCACAAGTTGCATCATTTAAGATCACAGATTCATGAGTCCGAATCACATAATGAATGATGGATTCGGGTAAGCGATTTATTATTGAAATCGATTGAAGTATTTGTGTATTACAAAAATTCGCCCCATCAGCCAGTTCACAAGCAGCCTCGATCGCCCATTCTCCCGCGTTTTCCAAAATCAAGCATCCAGTTTGTGCCCCAGCATTCTCAATTAATATCTGCATCAAAGAATTGAGTAACTGATCCAGTTCAATTTCGCGAGAGATGGCTTGGGATGCTCTGATTACTGTTGCTAAATCGAAAGCAATATGTGAGGTGTTAGAAGTAGTTCCAGCAGTGGTGTGAACTGGTGTGGGAGCCACATTCAGCGACTGAGGAAAAAACTGTGGATAGCGAGTCTCTAAATCTTTGGCTTTTGCGGTTGCTCCCCACCGCTCATAGCAGTAATGGGCTTCCTTCATATAGAGTTGAGCAAACCTTTCTCGACCACGAGCCAAGTAATGTTTGGCAGCTAACTCATAGCCTAAGGCTTCTTCTTGAAGGTACTCGTTTTCTTTAGCACCAAGAATTGCTTGTTCGTAAAACTCCTCTGCCTCAAAAAACTGACCCAAAACTCGTGCTTTCTCTGCCTCAACTAACTGAAATTTATGCAAAAAGTTCATGGGGGCATGGTATGCCCATTTCTGCATCTTCTCCTGGTTGGCGTTAATGCGATTCAACCAAGCTGCTTTTTCAGAGTTTGAAGCATCTACCAACAAGCTCAAAAATATGAGGGAGTCATAGAAATGAAATGGAGGTACAGAGACTAATGCTGTGGCTGCGCTTAAATATTGTTCTGACAAAGTAGCCGTTTTTGCAGCTTGCTCATAATCTCCGAACAGATAGCATAAAATCAGCTTATTTAAGTAAAAGTAGTGAAGGCTAGTTCCATCCTTGACAGCGATCGCCTGTGCTAGTGCTTGCTCTTCATCATAAATACAACCCACTAAGCGACTTGGATTTTCAGATTGACCTCGCAGGTTCAGGATCGTTTGCTGCAACATTGCTAGCCAAGTGGAAACAGTCTCTCGTCTAATTTGGTTAGTGGCTTTACGATAAATCGCTGTTTGTTGTTCCAGTTCTGTCAGTTCTTGTCCTGCAAAAAAGGGGCAATAACATAGGCTAAATGCACAATAACCTGCAAATTCAAACTCTCCACTTTCTATCCCGCTTTGATAAGCATCCGCTAAAGCGGGGAACGTGTCTTTAAGGTGAGCTTTCCAGTGAATTATGTGAAAATTCACCATCAGCAATGCTTTGCAGTTACCTCTCTTGTTATTTAATCTTTTCGCTAAATTTAAGGATAGTTTGCCAAATCGATAGCCCAGTTCAAGGTCTTGTACAACTCCACATAGCATCATGCCATAGGCAGCATAACCGAGAAGCGACCAGATAGCGTTTCCATGAGCGATCGATAAATTCACCATCTTGCACACAATCAGCACCATCAGAAGGGGTGACACATTAAAAGCCGCTCCCACTGTGCTGACTAAAATGTAGATTGCTGCCAGTGGCACAGTTTCAGTCATCTCTGGCAGATCAATCAAATTTTCGATTTCTTGCCCAACGAGTTGTGAAGCCGTTTCCTCTAATCCTGCTTGAACGTCTAACTGACTTGGAGCTTCCACTAAACTAATTCCCAAGAGTTGCAGCACTTCCAAGCCAGTTTTAAGGGCTTCTTTAGGGTCTCCCCGCGACAGCCATGCTTGAATCCTGCTATCGTAAGCTTTCACTGTGTCTAGCACTGTCTTTGCACGGTTGAGCACTTCTTTTACAAGCCGCTCCATTTCGTCAAAGTGACCACTGAGGTATGCTGCCTCTGCTGCCTCGGAATGCAACGCCAAAGTTAGGTCATACTCGCGCTGCCAACTTTCCCCATCAAGGAGTTTAAGTCCTGTATTGAAATACTTGAAAGCGGCTTCATAAGCGGTCGCTGCCAACGCTTTCTGACCTGCTTGCAAATTCAGTTTGGCAATCTCATTCCGTTCAAATTGCTCACTGATTAACTCGGTTCCATAATTCAGTTGGTCAACAATTTCAAACAACCGTTCTGCTCGTTGCTCCGGCGAAGTCTTTTCGAGTAAATTGCGACCGATTTGCAGATGTACCCCAAGTTTTTGCGACTCATCGATTAAGGCGTATGCCGCTTGCTGTACGCGATCATGTAAAAACTTATATTCTTGAACTAATAGGTTTTCGTCTAATTCAGATATAGGTTGAATTAATCCGGCTTGAATGGCTACTAGTAAATCTAGAGAAATTGCTTTAGGAGATTGTTCGCAAACGATCGCTAACGTATTTAAATTAAATTTAGCACCGATACAAGCTGCTAACTGGAGAATTTGCTGTGTGTTTTCTGGTAATTTATTTAACTGGCTCAGTAGCAACTCCACCACATTATCGGTAATATCCTGGGCTTGAATATCAGCAATGTTCCATTGCCAGCATAAGTGTTCAGCATCAAAGGTCAGCAGATTTTCGCTATGCAGCATTCTCAAAAATTCACCGACAAAGAAAGGATTGCCCTCGGTTTTACGCAGTACTAACCCAGCTAACGAACAAACGGTGTCTGCATTCTGATGTAGCGTCTCGGCAATCAACTGACTCAGTGGCAAGAGCGTTAATGGTGTTAGAATAATTTCCTGAAGCACTACCCCTTGTTTTCGCAGCCTTTCTAGCGTTAACATCAACGGATGAGTTGGATTTACCTCATTATCTCGATAGGCTCCAATTAAAAATAGGAATTGGGTTTGTTCATCAAGCAACATCAGCTCGATTAACTTCAGCGTTGCTGAGTCTATCCATTGCAAATCATCTAAAAAGATCACAAGCGGGTGTGACTTTGAACAAAACACCCGCACAAACTTTTGAAAAACTAGATTGAAGCGATTTTGAGCTTCAGTTGCTCCAACTTCTGATACAGGCGGCTGCTTGCCGATAATTAATTCAACTTCTGGGATGATATCAATGATAATTTGTCCGTTGGTTCCCAAAGCCGTTAGCAAGCGCGATCGCCATTGTTGCACTTGCTCGTCTGGTTCACTTAGCAATTGTTGTATCAATTTTTGCAGGGCAGATGCGATCGCGCTGTAGGGAATATTGCGCTGAAATTGATCGAATTTACCAGAGATAAAATAGCCGCGCTTTGCGGTGATTGGTTTATAAAGTTCCTGGACTAATGCTGATTTCCCAATTCCCGCATAGCCAGAAACCAGCATCATTTCAACTTTGAAAGTTTGATTGTCTGTTAGTTTCTGTTCTGAAGTTTGTTGTACAAGGTTTTCTGAAGCAACGCGACTGTCCTTCCCTGCGGGAGGCTGCACCAACGGACACGCTACGCGAACAAAAGCCGCTAGTAACATTGCAACTTCCTGATCCCGTCCATAAAGTTTTTGGGGAATTTGAAACTGATCCCAAACATCTAATAGACCCAGTTGAATGCTATTAATTTGCCCGATTTTTTTTAATTGGTCAGCACAAATTTCTAAATCTGCTTTGATACCCCAAGCACTCTGATAGCGATCCTCCGCATTCTTTGCCATTAGTTTCAAAATGATATCTGAAACTGCTTTGGGAATCGTTGCCTTCAGTTCGTGAGGCGGAACAGGTAATTTGGCAAGATGACAATGGACAAGTTCAAGAATGTCTGTTGTGACAAACGGTAACTGTCCAGTGAGCAGTTCGTAGAACGTTACGCCAAGGGAGTAAAAATCAGTACGATAATCAAGCAAACGGTTCATGCGTCCGGTTTGCTCTGGAGATAAGTATGCAAGAGTGCCTTCTAGAACATGAGGGTTTTTGAAGGTTGGGTTAGTGCGGTTAAATCGAGTAGCAATTCCGAAATCAATAAATTTAACGACCCCAGTATCTAGATTGAAGACAATATTGCTAGGGTTGATATCTTTATGAATGACACCAGCAGCATGAATTCTGCCCAGAATACCTGTGAGTTTAATGGCAAGGGATAGAAAAGCTGATAAGGGCATAGGGCAGAATTCTGAACGCTGCTGTATCCATCTCTCCAGAGACTCTCCACCGAAATCTTCTAAAAGAATAATGAGTGTGCGCTGATATTCCTGCTGACTATATGCCTTGATCGCGCCTTCTAAGTTAAGCGATCGCGTAATTTCATATTCCTGCCTGTAGCGGGTGAGTTCTGATGCCGTAGGATAGTCCTGTTTGAGAACTTTGAGAATGACAGGCGTGCGATCTGACAGCTTGATGCCACGATACACCACAGAATTATTGCTGGAATATATTTGAGCATCAACCGCAACGTCAGGTAGCGCAATCATTCTTATCACCTTGTCAAAGCATAGAAAGAACCGCAAACCCAAATAGAATTAATGCTTATTATTCAAGTTCTACTTTGAGAAGTCAATCTACCTATTATATATGTGCTGGGAACTCCGAATACTTGTAAATCATAGGAGGATTTAGACACTCTTGCACGAATTGATAAACAGCCCAGTTGAATTATCACACTATCCCTCATGAATTGCTTCTTTGACTCGTGTGATCGCTAGTCGAAGGTATAGCCATCAGGCTGAATGAGCGAGGTAAGTTTGACAAATCAATTTATTGCCAAAGAAATTGGGTCGAGAGATGTTTCAACCGTTTAAATCAATTTCGTTGCATTGCTACACGGTATGACAAAAAAGCTGATAACTATCTTGCAATGCTAACACTCGCTTCTATCATCCTGCGGCTCTAGTTTTAAAACACGCCCTAATAATCCCCTCACTCCAGACGAAATCCTGCATCAACTTCTATTTCTGCCTTAGCAATTGGGTCATCCTCATCATCATTAAAGAAACCATCATCTTCAGAATCCTGTTCCAAAATATTTGACCCTAATGCTTCCGCCGTAACAAGTAACGAGTCCGGACTTGGCCCAGTGGAATCAAAAAAAGAAACGGAAGGGGGAACCAAATTAGCTGAAATAGGAGCTATTTCCACGCCATTAGTTCCAACTGTTGGTTGTAACCCAGTTGCACCTTGCGAGAAAACTCCACTATGAGGATTAACAAGAACTATCTGGGGCAACCCCTCCATCCCAAACGTCCGTTTCATCTTAATTATCTGAACTTCCAGTTGCGCGATCGCATCATGAAGGGCTGACTGCAATTCAACACCAGATACCCCCGCAGCAGATAGCGCAAACGGTAAGTAATACGCCCGCAGCGCCTCACATACTAACTCAGTTTGCCCTCGCTTCTTCGACTGGAGATAGCTAATTACTATACCGTCCTCCATATCTTTATTCCGCATGATACGCGCCAACTCAACCGAATCAGCTGGCTTACTCGCTCTTGCCATAGCTTCTCTTCTATTAACGTGCAAATCAAGCTTCTCAGTAAGCTATTTGTCAATACTCTTACTTTAACCATACGGTGGGAGAACTCACCCCCGTATTTACTCCGAACTACCCCAATTGACACACTAATTACCCCAATTAAATGAAATTGGGTTTGATTTTTGTCAATCAAAATAAATAATTAACTGAAAAATAAACTCTAACAATCCCCATAATTGAGGTATTCTGAGGGCAAATTAACCCAATTATTTCAGCACTACGTCAAAGGTTAATCAGCTTAGGGAATAACCCCACAATCCTCTCTGCATCTGATTTACTTTGCACTCCACAACAGACTATTGCTGTCACCGTACAGTCCTGTAACTAAGACAAGGTATGTTTAGTAGGGTCATTTTATTACTAAGGCTATTATCAATAAACTAGATTAATTAACAGTGCCTTTAATACCAATCGTCTTATCGTGTATCACAAAATGCTACATTTGTAGTATATCTACTGTTTGATAAATAAACAGATTGAAAAATAATACCTATAAATAATTGTAATTACGTATAATTTAATTCACGATAATAGATAGCACCCACTACGCGATCGCACGCTGGCGACATAACCATACAATCTCTACAACCCAACAATTGCATCATTAAAAACAAGGTTTACGGCTTCAGTGTCAGTTACAAGACGAACTATAAGATATTACCTTGTATTATCACAAGTTACAGTACTCTCACTGTCGGCATCTACATACGGTATAGTTTATACCAAAAATAGCAGCGATATTGTCCGCAATTGAAACCACACACTGTTGTCAGATTTCCGGTTATCCCCAAGTCCCTCAGTGCAGTCTCTAACTATGCCACTCAGTCCCGCAGTGAAAGAAGGTATGGTAAGTAACTCCATAAAGCGAACCAAATCTATCAAGGTATACCTCTTTGAGCAAGAGAAAACTACCATTGAGGAAAAAGCGATCGCCACAGGGGTAACTGCATCTGAGTATTTACGTTCCTGTGGGTTAAGGCGGGTACTAACAGCAAAACCATCTGCCGACTTGATAACTATCCGCGCTACTGCTGGAAACCTCAAAAGCGAACTGATGATGTTATCTCACTTAGCAAAGGAAACAAACAACCAGCAAATTTTGGATACTGTCAATAATGCGATCGCACTCGTAGATCAGACCATCGCAGCTGCATTTAACCTAGATATTTCAGATAAATTACCCTCAAGCCTAGATAAATAAGGCATTACAGGTTCTATATACCCTACTTTAAACCCCCTCAATTTGATTCCCATCATCTATAAAAAACCCAATTTTCTCGACACGCTCAAGTATGTCTTGGGGAAAGATGATGCTGCGATTGTCGATACTAATATGATGGGAACAAACCCAGATGAATTTAACCAGCAGTTTCTCAACATCAAGTACACCAAAAAAGCAGTTAAACGGCAGTGTGCCCACCTCATTATCTCAATAGCACACCGCCTCAACTATCATGAGCATTTATCAGACAGTCAGTACAGTTATGTAGCAAGGGAATATCTCAAAGATATGGGATACTTACCTAAGGAAGAATCATCAGTAGCAGCTACAAGTCAGTTCGTTGCAGTACGCCACCACGATCGCGACCATGAACACCTGCACATAATTGCCTCCCGAATTCGGTTAGATGGCAGCTTAGTTAATGATTCCTATGATTATTTCAACTCCCAAGTCTCAACTAGACGCATCGCGGCGGAACTAGGGTTAGAGGTGACACCGATAACGAATGAAGCCGTCGCCTCTAAGTTACAGCAAGAGTATGGCATAACTGCACTCACCAGCCCCAACCGCTCGAAAAGTATTAGAGCAGTCAACAGTAAGCACAAAACCCCAACAAGTAAGGAAATTATTCGCCAAGCAATAGGAGAAGCCATTAAGGATAGTCCCACTGTCTTCACCTTCATCCAACGCTTGGAGGAAAACAACATTGGGGTATTGCCTAAAATGCGGGGGGAGGAACTACTAGGCTTTACCTACATCCATAATGATGTGAAAATCGCTGGTTATCAAGTATACAAACCTTATAGTTGGAACAAACTGCTGTCTGAATACGGAATAACATACGACCAAGAGAAAGATAAGGAAGTAATTCAACAAGCTAAAGCCAGAGCAATTAACCGCATAAATACTAATGGCACAAGCAATAATGAGTACTTATATGCTGATAAACATCCTAGCAGCAGTACAAGTGATAGTAATGGCGATACCGATAGTAACTCCAAAATATTTACTAACACAAAAGTACTAAATAGTAATTATCCAGATCAAATTTCGACAATACAACCAAAATTAGAAGATAAATCCATGTCGAAAGCAAATAAGGTTAAGAAAAAAGTACAGCCGCATCTGAAGGAACAGCACCCACAACAGGATATTTCAGAAGAAAACCGTCTATCCACTGCTCAAGAAGTCCTGCAAGAGCAATCTTCCCCTACTCCCCCTTTTCCTAACCTTCTCCCTTCTAACCTCCAACATCTGCCTTCTACAATCACTGACTATATGCTTGTTACCAATAATTTCCGTATCAAAGGACGGGAGTTGAGTGCCAGCTTAAATGCTAATATTCTGACTGTTTACCGTCATGGAGATAATACCCCTGTGATGCAAACCTGCTATAGTCAGGGAGAGTGGTATGAAGAGATAGCAACTCGACTTACAACAAACGAAATCGAGCAGATTGAAAGTTTGCGTGTTTTTACCCAACAAGCGTTAATGGGTAACTTGCGATCGCAAAGAGGCATTGAGCAATAGTAAATCTGTTGGTAGAGAAAACTTAATCCACAGTGCCTCTATGACTGTGGGTAAAAAGCTGTTGGGAATTACTATCGTCTTTACGAAGTGTTCAAATTTGAATACTTCGTATAAATAATATCCTACTCAGGTAAAAAAATCCTAATATCGTTTATCTCTGTGGGTTTGCACATAACCCCATAGAAAATAACTCTACCTTGTTCTAGCTATATTAAATTATAAAAGTAACTAGAACTAAAAGATGTAACCTATGCCCAAGAAAAAATGCGGACTTGGATTTGACTGTGCCAGTATGATGCAATACCCAGGCATAGACTCTGGTGACTGCTTAAATTACAAAACTTGTGGGAGTGCAGTTCAACTAAGCCCCGATGAAGAACTCGAACTTGTTCGTATTCGGGAAGAACAAATGCGCCAGTATCAAGAACAAATTCGCCTGACCCGTCGTTCTGCCGCTATCATGATGCTGATGAGGCGCGGTTGCCCACAATCACCAGAATCGTTAAGTGTTATCCCGGCCATTGAGGCGATCGCCACCAGATTAAGTAATATTCGTACTAGACTTACCAACTTCGACGGACAGTATATCGCGCCACCGGGTTGCGAACTCCACATCTACAATGTCAAACGAACCAGTGGTACGTACTCTTACTATAAATTAACCGCCGAAAACGCAATATTTGCACCTTCAGAGAAAGAACAAGAAGTACGGGTAATTCACCTCAGCCATCATGATGATGCGCGGTATATAGAAGCACAACTTGGTATCGAACGGCGGAACAAGTTAACCCAAATGCGAACACTGCTTCAGAACGCAAGCGCATTGCTTGAGGAAGCAACACGTCTACTCGAACAAACCACAGATATGAACAGTCCAAATGCTACAGTTGAAGTTTTCAATAGTGATGAAATTATACCCATCAACTCATAAAACCAGCAAAAAGGGAAAATTTACTTCGATTACTACTATCAAATTTTTAACCAACCATAGTCTTGCATGGATGCACGCCTAATGCTTTAGAGCCTGTCATAAAGTACCACGCAGAGATGCAAAGTACCGATTTTATTTTGGGTTTTGGAACTTGTCTTTATCTTTCCTCGTTTTGATACCAAAAATGCACCAATTTCTCGTGTGTTATGGGAGGAATGTTCTGACACTGTTGAAAACTAGAGTGCAATAGTCATTGGGGCAAGGCATCTGATGTGGAAGTTACTGTTGAGTTGAAGAGCGTGGTTGCTTGACGGATTATGTGGGGATCGTTTACTTGACGGAGCGAGCAACCGGCTTGCTCGAACTTGTATCGAGTTTGAGCTGATGCATCTGGATCAGGAGCTGCATAAACCACATGTCGTGCACCTGCCTGAATCAAGTTAGTTGTACAGTCCCCCATATGTTCGCCCGGTCCTCCGAGAGTGCGTTTTCCACATGGCTCTACTGTTGTATATATGATGTCGTCCGGAAGAACTGGGATAGCAGAGAGTTCGAGCTGACGCAGAAGTACATATTCAGAATGCTTGCCATCGTTACAACTGATTCCTTCAGCCACAATATTTCCTTGTTGTACCAAGCACGAACTCACCACTCCGCCCGTGTCGTCGGATTGATCCGCAATGGTGAATAGATGCTCAAATATCTCTTGCTCTGTCATAAGAACAACTCTCGAGTTGGGATACTCTCATACATTATCGCTGTGGAAATATCTACAGTTATCGCAGAGTTAAAAGTAGCCACTAAAGGATAGCCATAGCACGTCTCGAAAATATCCTTCTACCCGATACCCCTGCTTTGTAGCCCGTATTTTCTCATACTTGGGACAAAGTGACAGTTTCTCTAGGATTAGGCGATGCACAACTTCAGCTTAGTTCTAGTTGATTAAATTACAAATAATAGCTAGAACAAAGAGCAACCCCAAAATTTTGGCTCATTTCTTGAGAGTAATCAATGCCTGCGATATATCCTGCTGATGCTAACCTGGACAGACGCTGAACACCCACTCCAGAAACGAATCCAACTTCCAACACTTTGTCGTTTGGCTGAATTTTGAGCAGGTCGATGACCGAATAAGGTGAACGCTTGATTCATGCGTGCCATGATAATGCCACCAAACCTACCTAGCATACCTTTGGGCGACCGAACATCTACATGAATATACTGTCTACAATGCTCATCAGTTGTTAATCGCCTCCCTACTGTGATGCCTCTATGCTATCTAGTATTGAGTTTTCAACACGTTGTTATTTTGCCTAAAACTACAAACACAACCATAATCGTAAACATTACAAAAGTTACTACTGATTTACAACTAAGTACAAAATAACCAATAAACTTGTATATTTTTTATCATACTGAAATTATTACATCACGCTGGATAAATCTGTATCAAAAAGAAGCTAAGTAAAAACCCCAAAATAAAGTTTTTTTTAATTACCCATAAATTGCAAGTATAAATTAGAAATTTGTTGAATAGATTACCATTACAGAGAAAGTAAAATTAAGCTCTAAGGGTATTTTAGTGCCAAAAAGTAAAAATTTATATTTAAATTTATAAGTTTAATTGTTTATATATGACAATTCAAGCTAAACATTTTGACACTAGGTTAAATCAGTGGATTCATACAGATGGTAATACGGTTAATCCAGATTCACTGTTAAAAGAAGAACTTAATAATACCTTACTAGAACATTTCTTTCCTGGGGTTAACTTTTCGTTCGGGCATATGGACGAAAAGTCTACTGTGGAACAATTAATTAATCATCCTGAAGGTCACAAATTATTATTATCATCAAAAACTCGGTTGTTATATGGGCCAGAAGAATGTCTAAATACAATTAGACAATTATGCCCTGATAGCAAAGATAGAGGTGCTTACGGGTCTATCTTTCTTGGTTCATGTCAAAATGCTGTCAAGAAAGAGTTAAATATTCTAATTGTCGATGATAATAATGGTGAGAATGGCGGCGTTATTAGTAATGACCAAGCATATCAGCTAACAGGAGACTGTTACGGGCAAATATCCACAGACCTATATCACGAATTAACTAAGCATCAAAAAGGTGATAAATATCGAGTAATTCAACACCGCTTCGGTTGGACTGACCAAGACGGAGATGATAATAAATACCGCTTTGGCAAAGGTACACTACGCCCTGCAAACCTTGACCAAATTCTCAATTATTCAGATCCCAAGAACTCAACTAGAATTGACTTAATTCTTCCCTTATCTGCATTCAAGGGAACTGATAAAGACAACCCTAATGGGCCAAGCAAGCCCCAAATTCAACCTGGACTGTACAGGCAAAATATCTGGCTAGGTGAAAAATCACAATCTGAACTCGGTAAAACAGCTATCTCGCAGTTACTCGCTTCATTCCCTAACGGGCTGAAAGACTTTACCGAACAGCTAGAACTTGAAGCCAAAAAGCTGAATGTTGTACAGGACGACCCCCGGCAACTTGCACAACTTTACTGCGAAAAGTACGATAAGCGGAAAGCTTTTCTTGAAGAACAAGCAGCAGAAGATCCAACAGTAGCAGAAGATTTAGAACCTTTGCGCGATGGCGCAGGAGCGCCTGCCGTAGGCGATCGCATTGCTACTGATTCTTTCATTTACAAACTCATCAAAGCTGACCTGCAAGGAGAAGGTCAACTTCTCGAAACTGAGAAAGTACAGCGCGAACTCGCCCGGTTCGTCCAAAACGAGTGGAAAGAAATCGCCATCGGCAAGACGCTCACGTTTGAGCGGGCAATGGTCATTCCCTGTAAAGACCTACAAAATGGGGAAATCTCCATCCCGCATTATCAAGATGGGGAAGAAGTTCTCAACTTCCGCTCCCCTTTCCTCAACTCAAATGGTCTGTGCATCTCAACTAACAAAATTGTAGAAGACATCCTTGGGCCTGATGGTCAACCTCTCGCGGGTGCGATCGCTGTCTCAGACGAAACAAGCGATCGCATTTATAACCGTCTAAACGAGCAAATTAAATCTGCCCTACCCGAAGCCCAAAGTAAAAATATTCAGTTAGAAGGTATTGAAAATTACTTAGATCAAAATATCGGCAAGCTCGAAACTAAAGACAAAATCGAGTTTACCAACAAATTTAATGAGTATATTTCAGAACTAAAGTCGGCTGGTTACGAGCTAGAAATTCTTCCTCAAGAGTCCGAACAAGAGCGTCAGGCACGCGACTACGATGGTGATTGTATTGGCTTTGAGCGGGCAAGCAGGTATCCAAACCTCACTGCCGAGGCAAGGGAGCGCAACCTGCCTGAAAACGCTTATGATCCAACTGTTAAACTCAAAAAACAATCTTTTTACCAGGAAGATGGCAGTCAGCCGGAATTTGAAGAAATCGCCATCCACATGAGCGATGGCATTAGTGTCGGTGTTATCAACAATCACCTGACCTCAATCGAAGCGTTAGAGTCAGAAATTACTATCCTGAAAAACTTTGGTAGTGAAAAAGACCAAATTGAGTACGTACAGCAGGTAGCCAAACACTACGAAGATTTATTTAAAACAGAAGCCTGGGCAAAATCCAAGGGTATTGAAGGGAAGGAGATTCCGACTAAGTATCGCGGTTACATGGAAGAGTTTATCAAAACTGTTCGGCAAGAACCCCTAAACCAGGTCAATGCACTGGTGGCAATGAATATTAACATCAAGATATACCGCGAAATGATTGCCGAGGCAGCATTTCAAAACCAAATTGCAGTTGACCTCTTCAAAAGTGCCAAAAAACCCGAAATGGAAATTATCCGCGACAACAGCCGGATTCTCTACCGGGAGGTTAACTATATTAAGGATAAGAAAAAAGACGTTTATATTGACAATACAATTCAACCCACGGGATACTCGCCTGTTGAATTACTAATTGCTCAAACCAACCAGTATTTTGAAAAAGCTCGTCTCGAATCGCGTGAAATCGCCCAATTTCAAGCTTTATTTAAAGGTGTCGAGTTTTCTAACGAACAGCGATTAATAGCTACTCTTGTCAAAAAAGAATTCGACAAATCCTTTAACCAAGCGAGTCAGCTATCTAGACAAAGAGAAACTGAAAAAGGGCCGTCTGCAAATATTACCCTTGCTAACGGCAATCAAGTAAGTGTAACTAACCTTTTACAGTATGACAACGAATTTATCTGGAAAGCTAATAAAATTACAATCAAGCTATCAGAAATATCTGAAGACAAGCGCAACAGTAACCGCCCACATAAATATGTAGTTTATGCCCAAATTAACGATGAAACTGAGAACAACAAACCCAAGTTTAGGGCATTAGGAACACTTGCTAAGGAGCAAGAAAATAAAGCCGAAGAGATAGGAATTGCACTTGGACAGGAAGTAACGTCTAACAAAATAGCCTTCCAAGCTGAACTTAGCGAAGGTCAAATTAAACTTCTTTACCAAAAAGCCTACCAGATAGCAGAAGAATTTTACAATTCAATTTCAGAAGGACAAAAGCTAGCAATGGCAGCTGCTACCTGGGCAGTATCAACTACTCGTGAGAGTAGTAGTGATAAAAGTAGCGATTACCAAAAGAAAGTTTCTAATTTCGCCTTTGCTGCCTTTCCTGAAGAAATTATCAGTCAGTTAGACACACTCAGATTTAACGAGTTTAGTATCACCGGGTTCGACCGCAGTAGTGAATTATTTCATGAAAATCAACCTCAAAATATTCGATTTAATCTAGCTGAAGATGGAAAAAGTGTTATTGAACTCCAGAATCAGGAAGGTAATTACGAAACATTTGGCAATATAGAACAAAGTAACGCCCGACTACCAATTGGTACTATTGCTATTGCCAGCGTTGAAAAAGGTGAAGTATATACCACCTCTGTTACAACCAAAGTACCTGGACTACCAGAACTTACCTTTAAAGTAGGTGAAGTTAATAAGTTTGGAAATTCCCAAAGGTTTAATAATGAACCTGTAATGTTAACAATCGAAAAGGTTGACCTTATTCGTGAAGACTATAGTATTTATCTTCAAAATGGTAATAAACCTGAGAAATTAGGCAACATTGATAAGGAATCAATCAAAGAGGGTATTGCTGAAGGTTGGCTAGCAGAAAAACCCGGTAATGGGCAACAGTTACAGCTTAAAATTCAAACCATCATCACCGGACAAAATGCCTATGCAATAGCAGAGACATCTAAGGGAAATTTTTTACGAATTAATATTACTAATCCAAAATACAAAAAACAGGAGATTAGCAACCAAGCATTTAAAGAAACTTTAGTTAGAGCATTTGATAAAAAGCACGTTTATATTGCTAAAGTTGGTGAACAATCACTCGGCATTATTGGTCAGCATACTGAACGCCTCGAAACCGAGTTAAATAGAGAGAATGTACAAAGACAGTGGCAAAGGAAAGAAAGTAGCACTGTACAAAAACTAATTGATACAGGTATTATCCGTTTAAACCAACAACGAACTACTATCCCTGTACAGATTACTAGTAATGAAAGTACCTGTAAAATAACTATTAATCCAGAAACAGTAGAGTATCCCGAAAAATGGGTTAAGCGCAGTCAGCTTATCAGTAATGAACAGCCTGTCAAAAACGAACAGCAAGAAAAACGTAACCAAATACTTGGTAAAATTAACGAACGTCCTACAATCATATTCCAAGATAAAGAACAAAAATTAGTAGGGCTTTTAGGATTAACAGTTGATGAAAATATAACTGAAAAAACTAAAAAATATCTAGAAAAAGTAGGAGTATCATACGACCTGTTTCCCAGTTCACAAGCTCGGTTAGAAGCCAAAAAAGGTATGACTGTATTCGTACTCGATGAAAGTACCATGAGTGGCGAACTAAAACAAACATTTATTGACCGTGCTGATGGTAATATCAAGAGTGCAGATACACCGTCACAAATCACTCCATTCATTTCAGAACAAACTGTATATTTTTATAACCCAAACCAACAATATAGTTCTCCAGATGGATCGCAGGTAGAAACTAAAGAAGCTCTCGGATTAGTTGTTCCCGCACAAGACGCGATCGCTGTAGCTACTTGGCTAGAATCAAAATCTACTGAAAATCATTATTTTATTGAGAGTAACACAGCTACATTTATTTTCAATAAAAATGAGATTAGTGAAAAAATAAACGAGGAATTAAATAGTTTACTTGGAGAACCCATTAATATCGGTGAACTTGAAGGATTTGACCATTACGAACAGCTTAGTGCAGAGTTAAATCAAAAAGTTGCGACTGAAGGTAGTCGTTTAGAATTAAACCAAATTCCAGAAAATAGTGAGTACAAAAAAGCTCTACAAGCACTACCTAACCGTCCCAGAGAGCTTAATCAAGAAGATTCTCCAGTACCAATTATTCCTGCGAAAGCTGTACCAGAAAAGAATACAACTAACATTCAATTAAATACTAATTCCACAGTTGCAGGAATTTCACAGGTTTACAAAAACTCAGTTGAAATACAAGTATTAACAGGCACACAATCAGAAACTAAGAACCGAGCAATATTACTACCCAACTCGCGCCAAGCCGATCCAACTAAAGCTATTGAAATATTGGGTAAAGTAAGCGAGGAAAAAGTAGAACAATTGCGATCGCACCTTGAAACCCACTTCAAACCTATACTTGAAAACGATAAATCCAACTACGCACTAGGACGACAAGTCGCATGGGTCGGTGCAAAATGGGATTTGAAGGATAAAGACTTCAAGCCAGGGGTACAAGACAACAAGTTAATGGAACTTGTCAAACAAGTGTATCCTGACGCTGATATTGTGCTGGTCACTTATTCCGAAAACTCCGGCGCTGGCATCAACTACCACCGCGATGACTCCTACGCCGCAACGGAAGCCCGCAGCATTAATATCGGAAATTCTGATTGGGGGTATCGCGCTGCAAAGGAACGAATGGCATGGACTAGGGAGGAGAATCAGGACGCACAATACCAAGAATTTAAACTTGAGTCGGGTACAGTAACCCGCTTTAACTGCAAGAACGAACACGCTGCCCTCAATACTGAGGCTGGCAGATGGTCTATCAACATCTGGTCAATTAAAAATGACCTGGGCAGACAAAACAGCGTTCGCCAAAAATTTGAAAACTTCCTCGCCTCAAACCAACCTCCTCGTGCGATAGTCCAAAGCAACAGCGACCTCACCATCAAAACTAACGACTGGACACCTGGGGGAGAAATTAAAGTAGAGCGCAGTTATACCAGCCTCAGAGAAGCCACCCGAAACATACCCTCACACCCTTCAAATCAAACAACTGTAGAAGAAATTATCGCCATCGGGAATTCCACTGCGGCACGCGCTGCTAACCCTCAGATTCCAGACAACCCGACTATATCTGGAAAACCAGTACCAATGGTTTATTCGCTACATCTGCACGGCGAACCTTCCAAAGTACCAGCTGATACAACCATCGATGCCATGCGGGGACACGGTAGGATACACACTACCAGAGGTGTAGACTACCACAAAACTTATGGTGTAAAAGAGGGAGATATTGCGATCGCCCTTGGTAAAAACGGCGAGCAAGTTGCTTTCCGGGTGGGTAAGCAGTATAAAATTACCCCCGAAATGATTCAAGATCCGAGTTACCAGCAAGCCTGGGCGAAATGGGAAAAACATTCATCTAAAGAACTTACCCAAACCCAGGCGAGTAAAAGTCAGCTATATGGCTTATTCATGGAGCCGGTAGGGGATTGTGTCAATGGCAAAATTGTTCCGTTCCCAACCATTCAAAAACAACCTGCAACTCCAGTAAATATCAGTCCCGACTCCAAAGATGGGCTTGGAGTAGCACTCAGTCTTGCCACTGCACTCGCAAAAGAACAAGGCAAGCTGCAAAACGATTACCAAGTTTCAGTCAATAATAATCCAGAAGCCCCTGCTGGACAGTATGGAGTAGAAACCCATGTCCAAAAACCTGAAGGAGTAGCATACGCATCCGCCGAACACGCATTTAACCACCAAAAGCAGTTGCATCCATCGGCTGATGAATACAAGCTAATGGTAGAAGTGCTTCAGGCTAAACTGGAACAACACCCCCGACTAACTGAGGCGATCGCCAAACGCGGAGGAAGTGAGTGGCTGGAAAACTGTACGGCAATTGCTACAACGGGGGGAACCCCAACGGACAGTTCGCTCAAGTCGGGAAACCCGCCCACGCGACTGTCCTCCACAACGCACTGCCTCACCAACATAACTAACGCCCAGGATAAACAGTGGGAGGGTAAGGGTAAAGAATCCGCATTTATTCAAGCCCTCAGCGAAGCATACAGCAATATAACTGAAAAGTCACAACAAACTACAGTACAAACCCAGCAGGAAAAGTCCGAACAGACTGATCGGCCGCTGACAAATCCACTATCCCAACTCGAACCGATAAACGCCGCCGTCGCTGAACACATGAAAAAAGATATTGCGATGGCACAAATAGCTACCCAGTTTATCGGTAAATCAGCTGCGCCACCTGAAACACCTTCAAGCACCCGTAATTACGAGCAAGCATGGGGAGAACGCGCCAACACTGGAAATTACTCAAAAGACGACATCATTATGGTATCCGGGTCTGGCCCGTGGCGCGGAGTGACAAGCGAGCAAATTGCCCAAACTTTTGAAAATCACTACAAACCGTTACTTAATAAGGTAATAGAAGCCAAAAGCTCTTTCATAGTCGGAAACGCACAAGGAACTGATCAATTAGTTCAAAATTATCTTCAAGAAAAAGGCTACAAAGTAGAACAAACTTCCCAAGGATACGCTGTATTTAATCCTATAGAAAATATCAAAATTAATATCAACACTATTTCTTCCAATATACAAGTATCACATAACCCATTTATTACTAATGACAAGAGCATTTTGTCTCCACAACAAAGTCAAAAACCAAATATTTACCAAGCACTTGCATCACCTTCTCAACCCAGAATACAGCAGGTTGGAGCGATGGATAGCATTATCGAGCGGATGAAAGCTAATACAGTGCAAAATCTTCGAGACTGGTATGTAGCAGCTGAAAAGCTCGGTAAATCAGAAACATATCTCAAGAGAATTCAGGAAGTAACTGATTTATACATCAAAGAAAATATCAGTCTTGAGAACGCTTTTAAGGCAATGGAGCAAGATATTAAGGAGCTAGAAAAAATTAATGAAATGACCAATCTTTCCCAAAGTTTAGTTAAAATCATTGGACAGGAAGATATCAATGGCATTATGTCAGTACAAACAGAAAAATACCAAATTGCTACAAAAGTCCAAGACAAAACTTACTTAGTTAAAGATAAAAATGACAACATATTATTATATGTCAAAGAAGGAAGAACCCAAGTAAGTAACATTAGTGATGAAACATTACAGGACTTTCAACTTATGAATTCCCGTATCAATAATGCTCTCAAAGATGTCAAAAAAGATTTAGTGGAGAGGTAATTTTAGCATGAAAGAACTAATCGAACTTCCAGTAGAAGGTTTAACTCCGGCTATGCAAGCCAGTCTCCTCAGAGAATTGATCAAACAGCTTAACATTCCTAATGATAAATTTGAAGAATCTGCAAAAAAGCCTCCAACTGCTGAGGAACGAAAACAGGCTGTGTTAAACTTAAATTCAGAAATGAATAGAATCAGTGAAATAGCGCAAGAGGAAGTAAAGTTAAGCTCGACAGAAATTGAACCTATCAGTTCTGTTAATTCAGTTAGTCAAAAATTATCTTTACAACCCGAAGTAAGCCAGTCTAAAGAAAATACAATTGAACCAGAGATTCTAAAAAACCTCACAACTAAAAATGACGACAATAATGGCAAACCAGTAGAAGAAACTCCAGAAGATAAAGTACAATCTTTTACCGCAGATTTTCAAATTAGACAGTTTGTTATTCCTATAATTTTAGACCGCTTAAATATATTTGGAAAATCAGATAAAGAGACACAAAGTATTATTTATGAAAGTGAAGAATATACTGCAAGTCTAAAATTAGAAGAAGATTCGCAAACTCTTAGCCTTGATAGAAATTTGCCTAATTCCGAAGAAAGTCAAGAAGCACTCTTGGCATCTCGTGACAATAACTTAGAAGAGTACTCTATCACCATTAATAATCTCACCAAAGAGGAATTTGAACGTTTCAAGACTCTGTTCAATGAGCAACAAGCACGCCGCGAACAGAGTCAACAACAATTCAAAAACCAGGATTCTGCTAAAGAGCTAGATTAAATCAACCCAAAGCACACGCCATACATAAAAGCTATAAATCCAAAAATTAGCTTTTTATTAAAACTCAGGGGGGTCTTGGGACAAATAACAACCGCAACAGCAAAATAGTAAAAAGACGCAGTAAAGTCCAACAAACTCGTCGGGTTAATAGGCAATCTGCCTAATCCGACCAAACATAGCATTCCTATCAAAGACCAAACAACAATCTTTTCTATCCATCCTAAAAGTTTATCGCTATTCATAAAAAATTATCTATTCCTCCATCAATTCGCTAATAACTATTAAACCCATGACTTATAAATAAAATTACCTAGTAAATAGATTGCTTAATGAAAAGTACACAAACCACCTAATCACTTTGTAAAGTTTTTACGAATAATAGTAAAAACTTTAAATAAGCTAATTAAGTTATAGTAATTGTAAAGATTAAAAAATTTAAAATAGTAAGTGCTATAAGTATTATTATCAAGGACAATACCAAACCAAAAAAGCATATAATATGAAACCTATTAATGTTGTCATCATTGAAAATGAGAACATATCTAGGATTGGCGCGGCAACAATATTATCTGAAACTGGTAGAATCCAGGTATGTAGCCTTGTCAAATACGGGAAAGAAGGGATAGAAATTGTTGATAAGCAAAAGCCAGATATCGTAATTATAAATATTGATTTACCTGATATCGATGGCATTGATGTAATCAGTACAATCAAATCCAAACACGCATCAATTAAAATTGTGGTTATGACTGCAAATAGCAGCCGAGATACTATTAACGCAGCCATTAGTAATGGCGCAGACTGCTACTACGCTAAAAATAGCGTTAGAGAAGAAGTAGGAGAAAGATTCGTTGAAGCAGTAATGGCTGCATACAATAACGAATCATGGATTGATCCAACTATTAATCGTATTCTGATTGATAGTCTCAGGTTAAATGAGACACCTGATAGAAATGCACTAGATTTGTTAAGTGATTTCTCTAATAAAGAAATAACAGTTCTTAAATTAGCTGCTGGAGGCATGAAAAATAATGAAATTGCTAGTGTCATGTATGTTTCCGAAGGTACAGTAAGATCGTATCTACATAATTCATTTATCAAGCTAGGAGTTAAAGATAGGTTAAACGCTATCCGCGAAGCAATCCGTCTGGGAATCCTCAGCTTTACAGACATGAAAATTGAAGAAGAAGTTACTCAAGAAACCCATACAAGAGTCAAAACCAACCATAAAAGTCAAAAAGATACAGCTAAAACAAGTAACAAGGGATACAAAGGCTGGGTTGCCTAGAAAATTAATCAACTGCAATTATGCAGCCACCTGAATACTTCTTCTGCTGGCGGCAAGTTTTAATGATGGCGGCGTTTTTAACATAAATACTACGTGCTACCTTACCTTCATTGGATTTAGCCCAATCTAGAAGCTTTTTATCTTCGGGTTGTAAGATGGCAGATCCAGAAGCCGCCTGCTGAAAAATTACACTTCCAGCGATAGTCTTATATGTAAAAACACCAATTGCAGTCCCTAAGGCCAGTACAAAACCCAATACCCCCGCCACTTGTGCCAATCGCCAATTACTTACATCCAAGTGAGGCAAAGCCCCGCCAGCTTGCTTAGTCATCTTAACCAGATCCTTCGCCGCTTCTGCGATCGCACTCTTTTGTTGTTGTATAGCCACCTTAGAAGCACTATTAAGCTTATCGTCTACCATGTCAGTCCAACCCACCACAAGCGAGTCAAGCCTACCTGGTAGCTGCTGCAACGCAAACTGAGTTGTACCCAGTTCCGCATATAGGTTAAACAAGGGGTCATCAGGCCGAATACCCAATTTAAGTATCCAATCAGTAACCTCTGCTTTTTTTTCTTCAGAATATTCTGCAACAACTTTTTCAACAACTTTTGCAATATTGGTCATAGGTTGTTTAAATAGTCAATTTGAAATCTCACTGTTAATTTGGTAAAGCAAATAATTACCATTTCTCAGATTCAACATCTTCAGTTACATCAAGATTTGAAGGACTTTGTTTATTTGCACTTACAGAAGCTAATTCTGCATAGTTCGTACTTAAGCCTAGATAATTAGAAGCTATTCCATTAGAAACAATAGAGTTATGAAAATTCTCCATCCAGTTGAATACTATCGAACGCTGAATAGTATTAAGAGGAGAGTTAGTTTCAATCAGTTGAGTATAAGGTAAACTAGCATCCTCAAGCAACTGGTAAAAGTCATTATGCAATCCACCTAAAACTAGTTCCAAGCCGTTTAATTTTTGAATATCAGCTTGGAATTGACTCCCTTCATAGTATCGAAATTGCTTGCCAAAGTAATGATTTTGGATAACAACATAATCAACCTGACTACCAAAATACTCATATAAATCCTGAAGATAATCTTCAACGCAGTCTTTACGGTGTGATATCGGGTGCAATAAAGTAACACGATATCCTAGACAATTAAGATTTTCTATCAGTGAAACATCTCTCTCAAAAAGCTTAAAATCTTGGAGGTTTTGACCTGGCATATCAGTCAAAATCACTTCAATTTTCGGAAACATTTCTAAGTCAAGTAATAACCTATCAGAATCACCTCTAGAGAATCCCAAATGGTTTATCTCAAAGCGTTCTGTTTGATACATCGATAGCTTATTGCGATGCCCGTGGTAGAAAACACGCACATTGAGTTTATTTTTCAAGTACAACTCTAGTAAGAGCCTAGAAGCTGTAGACTTACCTACACGAGCATCACCTGATGTAATTACAAAACGCTTTCTAAACATAACAAACTAAGCAGCTATATTTTCAGATTGTAAATTTGAATCTTTATTTTTAGCTTTTTCTTTTTCTTCATTTGCTCTAAGCTCTTTAGACTTTTCAACAACTGCTGGATAGTAACAATCATCTGGTTGTATATCAAAGCCAAATAAATTAAATGCTGGCTTAATTTGCGCTTCAAACTCAGCAAGCCAAGATTTAATTCTCGATTTAATCACAATATTTGTTTCTTTATGAGTCTGACCTTCATTAAATGTCAGAGCATGGCGGTCAATAAAGTCGTAGGATTTGTAGAATAAATCTGGCATCACAAGTTCTACCAAACCTTCTGCAAGCATATTTTGACGCAGAAAAGCGTCATTATATCGCTCAAATTTTTCTTCTTCACCATGAAATAAGTTCTTGACGACAATATAATCTACTTGATCTTTACAAAGTTCACGCAGTTTTTCTAGAACATTTATGGAATCAAGAACCCTACTAATCACTGAAACCATCGTAACTTGACAGTTAATATCGGTTTTAAGCACTTCAAAAAATGAAAGCTCTTTGACATAACTTTCAAAGAAACCTCCAGATTGTGCTGGTAAGTCTAATAGTGTAATAGGACAATCACTCTCATCTAAATTAATTAATAAATCGTCAGCACCACCTCTATGGAAAATATCAATGTAACGTATTATCGGTCGGTAGTCTTTCTTAAAATATCTTTCTAACTGAGGATTTCTTAAGTCAGCTTCATAAGTAACACAGGGTAAATTTTTATTAATGTACAGTTGAAATAACGCTCGTGCAAAGGTGCTTTTTCCTACACCACCTTTATCACCTGTAACAATTATTAGCCGCTTTTGAGGTTTACTATTATTAATATTAGTTGTATTATCATCAGACATGACTTTTTTACCCTTATTGTTTCTATTTGGAGACATAACATTCCTCTACAAAGCAAATAAACTTTGTTGATGTAAATTGAAACTTTTAAACCTTATTTTAAAGAGAATAATTCATTTGTAATAGTTAAAAACATTTAGTATAAGCAACCTTTTACGATAAAACTAGTTGATTATACAGGTTCTCAGCAAACCAAATAAAATGGCTACATCCTTCTATGAATACCTCCAGAATAAATAATCAAAAGTATATTTATGCAAAAATGTCAAATGTCAATGCCTGCATAAGTTCTAAAATGCTCATATCCTTGCCCTAAAAATTAGCTAGCTATATGAGGAAGCCAATAAATACTCACTATTCAATAAAGTAGGTGGGCGAGAAAATTTACAAGTATGTAACGAAACGTTAAGCAGGAGAATTAGAGTTAAATTTAACACGTTCTGTACTGTAATTTCCTTTTTCTCCCCTAGCTTCAATACCACTAGTTACGGCATAAGCAATGGTAGTATTCATCGTCAAATGATTGCCCTGAGAGTTCATCTTTTTTGAGATGTTGCCACTCCAATTCAATGGGATTCATTTCAGAGCAATATTTCGGCAAAAAGAAGATGTACAAACCCATGCTCTCCCATTTTGACCTTTTTGCTCACCTCTGAAGTAATAGGTGTAGCCTGGTTCACTCCACAGACAAAACCCTGATTCCTCTAAATATTTGAGGCTATTTCTCCTGTGGCCGCAGATACTTCCAGTATGTCCAGGTCTGCTTGTTTCTGCTCTCGAACTATGGGATCTTGTTTTCTTTTATGGCAAATTCAAAGCCCGTTTCCAATTGACCCCCTTTTTTTGAGTACCCGTCTTAATCTGTCAGGACTCAGTTGCACGGTACGTTGTGTGTTTAATTTCTCTGATAATTGGGAACTATTATATGTGCGTGGCTCAACTCTTAGGCATTCTTCTAAAAATACGATATCCTCTTCTTTCCACTTGGGTTTTAACCCTCGACCCGGTAATTTCCAAAGACTTTGTAAACCCTGTTTTCTCCATTTGTGCAAAACGTCTCTAACTGTTTGCTTATCCCAACCAAAATGAGCTGCTATTTTTTCTACATACCAGCCATGTGCATTTAGCCTGATTACTTCTGCTCTATCTTTAACCTTTTGTGGCACCTCAAGGGTTCTTAGATTTAACAGAGTTTGGTTTTGCTCACGAGTTAGAAATACCCTTAAACGAGCGCCCATATAAGTCACCTCATGTAGATGCATTCTCCGTATTTACTTATCTTTACATAGTCTGGTTTTTTATGCCCACCTACTTAAATCTGACTACTCTGTTTTACATAGATTGCTTCTATTATGTAAGCTATACCTCAAAAAGCCAATCAACAAAAATTCAATATTTAACCAACATTTGTTAATATATAAATTAGTAACAAATTTCATATAGTTTGCTTTAAATAGGGACAGCTACATATTTATTAATAAATTTTATAAGTTTATAAAAACTAATTTTTAATATTTTCAAAGTTTGGGTTAATCCCAGAAATGTTGAATGCTGATACAAAACTTTACATAGATATTTACACTAACTCTAAAAAGCCTAAATTAGTCAACATAACATTATCTCCTCAAACCAATGAACATAACTAATTTTCTGACACATACAAGATTGTAAATAGCGGAATTTATCTAATAGTGTATGTCCCCATTGTGCGGGAATAGATAAAAGCTGTAAAATCAGATAAGCTATCAAACTAGCGTAAATTTGTATGGTGATACCGTTGACGTTTTTGGTAATTAATTTGTCAAGTTTTAAGTGCATTTTGGCTCTCCCAGACTAAATATGTTAAATTAAGAACAAAAATTCCAACTGAGTAAAATCCTTCTTCTAAAATTATTGAAGTTAGTTAAGCCATAAGCCATTCTTTTAATGAGCTTAATTTTTTGATTAATTCCCTCAACAATACCTTGAGTAGTTCGGTGATCAAAATAAGCAAGAATCTCATCTATCCATCTACTAATGGTTCGACAACTTTTCGGGAAAAATTTATAAGCCGTTTCTGTCCATTCTAAGAATTGATATAAGGCTTCATCACTGGTTATTTGACTAGTTGTGGATAGCGTTTTTCTAAGTCTTTAACTTTAGCTTTTGCGCCCCAGTGAGGTTAATGGTATCGACCACATCAAATAACGTACCTTGAGCGATCGCACTCACCTTAACAGCAGACCCGATGGAAAATTGATAATAGAGTTGATTGAGAATTAACTGATTACCTGTATCACTATCAAAACTGAGGCGAGCCATATTTGTGCCTGTGGGTTCCCTAAAGTTGGGAATATTGCCAGCCTGAAATCGAATTCTCAGTAAATCTTGCCCCGTAAAACTGGTGTTAAATATCAACCGCACGCGATCGCTAAAAATGATCTAAAAATGATATTATCACCGACCTTACCCCTGGAGCCAGGTGTTTCTCCTGCTGGTACAGCTTTATCATCGCCAAATGCACCACTCACCGCAAAAACTACTTCTCCAGTAAATTTTGTCGTCGTCGAGAATTGCTGAGACTCGAATTGATCTGTGCGTGTTGCTAAGGAATCTAGCCGTCCACGCAATATTGAGAGTTCTGCTGCAAATTCCTTTTGAAGTCTTTGCAAAGTTTGTAAATCTTCTCTGTTAATCACATCTGCTGTCGTACTTTCTAGTAGCTGATTGAGCCGAGCCAGACAAGCATTCAACCCGACAGCAAATTCATAGCGAGTGATTGAGCGTAGACGCAAAGCGGCTTGTCGTGAGACATTGCCTTGAAATTTTTGATCGGGATAACCAACAATGCAGTCGTAGCGATCGACTAATGCTTGTAATGCTTGAAATGCCCAATCTGTAGGCTGCACATCAGTAAGCTGATTCACAGATGTGACTTGCTCGGGCAACGTATCTTCGGCAGTAGCAGACCTAGAAAGGCATTGCTGAGTAAGGCATACTCCAAAGATCAGAGATGACGAGAGAATTAATTGAGAAAAAAGTTTCATTGAGAACAACCACCTTAGAGACACCAGATTGTTCGGCAATTTTTTACCAAGAAGTAGTTGTCACCGCTATGTTTCAAGTAAAGTTGATAACCTAGCGATGACAATACCAACTCAGTTACACACGAGCTAAAATAGACACTTTCTCATTATTTACTGGGAGATCCAGCACTTGAGTTTGCTGTATAGCTGGTCATCAGGTTTTTGTAGTCAGGAATAAACCCTGCTAAAAGACTACCTAGCCCTTCAATATCGTTACGCCAGTCACGGTGCAACTCACACACAACGCTAAACCAATTGACC
>NZ_KV757657.1 GCF_001712795.1 Nostoc sp. KVJ20 | reverse complement strand
TTGAAAGACCCTAACCCTCCCCGTATGTAAAGGGGAGGGGAACAAGATTTTCCGGTTTCCCCCCTTTACAAGGGGGGATTAAGGGGGGTAACTCGACTTGTGTATACACGCCTTGCTAAGGGGAGGAGTTGGGGGTGGGGTGTTAGGGACTTTTGCAAGAGGTCTATGTCACTTGTGCCTTTTATTTTAATAATTCTAATTTCCACTGCGAAGCTTTCTCTAAATCAGCAATTTTTAAATCTGCACCTTCATAAACTAATCCTTTGAAGCGCGTGTAATTGTACGCTACACCATCGTCAAGATCAAGATTAATTCGCGCATCGGCTTGGGTTTGCAGCTTGGCTTGGTAATCTCGCAGTTCTAGCTGTTGCGCTTGTAGTTCTTTCAAACGGTTTGTGGCAGCTTTTTTAGCGGCGCTAGAACTGGTATTATCTAACTGTTGTTGCGCCCTGGCAATTTCCCCATCTAGTTTGACTTGCAATTCCAAAACATAATCGGTGCGGATACGAGCAAGAGCATCTTCGCTGTAACGGTGTAAATATAGTAATGCGCCAAAAGCTCGTTTTTTTCCACTGGTAAACAGCCAGTAGATGGGGCGTTTTTTATAAGTTTGAATGTGGTCAGAAATGAATTCTTGCAGAAAGTAGCGGCGGATGCGTTCTTGGGCGCTTTCGCCGTTTTTGAGGGTGAGGGCGTTGGCGATGAAGTTGAGGTTTTCGGTAAGGGTTTCGGGACTGTAGGCGACTCGCAGAAATTCTATGAAGCGGGTAACGATATCGTTATCAAAGTATGCTTGGTCTGTGATGGGAATAATTGCATCACTGCTGGCGCTTAAGGTTTGGTGTAGGGTGGGGTCAAAAGGTTGTCCGGCGTGGATGAGTCCGGGTTTGTCGAGGGAGTAGCGCCCCATGATACAGCCGACGGCGTAGGAGATGAGGGAACGGATATCTTTGTTTAAGTCGGCGCGGCGGATGGTGATTTGGTCGTCGGGTACTTCTGGGGTGAGTTCGTCTTGTAAGCCATAAGCTTCTATCCAGTAGCGGTTATTTTCTTCTTCGAGTTGTTGGAGTTCGCGGAAGGCGGTTTCTGATTTGCTTTGCCAAATGGTGAAGGCTTCGCTAAGGTGTTCGGTGTTGTGGCGTAATAGGGGGTGGATTTGGAAATCCCAGGATGTTTCAAAGTTGTTCCAGTCTTCCTGGGAAAGCTTTATCGCTTTTTCTACAGTTTCAATATTATTAGTGTCAAGTTTATCAATAGTCTTAAGTATTGGAAAATTTGATATTTGTCCAACTTCAAAATTTAAGGTTGGAGAAAGTCCGCCTATAGTACTATTCATAATAGGTGAATTCATTAATCCTAAAACCGTTTTAACTCTGGTTTCATCGTCGAAAAATATTGATGTTCCTGCAACATCAAAAATAAATCCACTAGGGTAGAATCTTAATGAAAAATAACTGCTTGTTATCTTAGACCAACTAATAGAGTTTTTGAAATAATATTTAGGATTTCTAATAACAGCTTTAGGCTTATAATCTGCTAACTTAGACCCATCATTTTCCCAATTAACAATAAACTCTTGATTTCCATACCATTTTCTGTATTCACCCCCTTTATTATAAGGAAACCACTTAAATTTTGAGATATTTGCTTCTTCTCTATTTTCTAGTGCAAATCCAATTTTTTGTATTTTGACTTCAAACCATAAACGTAAGAATTGATCATTATTACCAGTTTGAAGTCCAACTGCTGGGTTAGAAATATTTCCAAGTGGTATAGCAGTTTCAAAAATATTTAACACTTTTTGACTCACCCAATAAGCGATCGCACTCCCCGGAATCTTTGCAAAATCAGCCGTCTTTGCATAGTATAGATATCCACAACTAGGATTTTTGATTGCTTCTAAAACCTTAATTGGTTGCAAATCAGCACCATAAAATTTATTAAGGTCAATAAAAGTTCCTTGATATTCAGGTAAAGCTTTATTCAATAGACTAAAAGCGCATATTGGTACAAATGCTGAATCAAAAAAAGCATGATATTCCGGTCTAATTAGGCTGGTTATTGTATTTTCACTTAATATACGTCTACGCAATTTCTCATAAGAACTTAAAAACATCCAAGTAAATGGTGTCATTAAGCCAATGAATCCGTTTTGTAAACTCATATTTAAAAAACGTTCAATAAATATAGAGAAAGCGTCTGATTTAGAATGAGGATAATTTTTATTGGCAAAATTTCTTAATACATCATTTAAACTTTTACTTCCCATGTAAGGCGGATTCGCAACCACAACCCAATACTTATTCTTCAACAACTCTGCCTGTAACAATAACGCTTGTAAAGCCGGAACACACTCCCGAAATAGTGAATCACTCGCCTCTAAATTATTTAATTGCCATTTCAACTTCTCACTATCAAACACTGGTGGCGTAATTAAACTTCCCAAATTCTCTGCATCCTTAAAAGCCTCAATTAACGGTTCCCAATCTTCAGCATTTAATTCTGTAGCTAGTGGTAAAGTCTGACTATGGGTAGGACGCACCGCCGTAATATTCAAAGCCAGAGATTTCCGCAAAATCCGCGAATTCTTGGCCCGTGCCTTCATCAATACCGCAAAACTTGCTAACTGCGCTGCACGTTCATCAATATCTAAACCATACAAATTGTGCGTCAAAATTAGCGCCGGAATATCTCGCTCTAAATAACCTTTCTCTCTGTAAATTTCAAACAGCAAATCAAACGCATACACCAAAATATGACCACTACCACAAGCAGGATCTATCACGGTCAACTCTTGAGGCGTTAAAGCTTGCGGTTTTTCACCCTCACCATTATCGTTAGGATTTTCCAAGTAGTAAGGCATATACTCACGCAAGCGTGATTCTGGGTGAGACTCTAACCACAACCGCCCTAAACTGTTCTCCACCATATACCGAACAATCCAGTGAGGGGTAAACAATTGCGTCGCTGCTGGAATATCTGCGGCTGCAACCTTCGACTTTGCCCCAATCACCTCATCCTTGCGTTCCGAAATGTAGAACTGATACAGCCAACCCACTACTTCAATATTCTGCCAGTCCTCCTCTGGAATCTCCTTTACCAGCCGCCGTACAATTGAATCCTGATTTAACAAATTTCCAGGCAAAAACAGCGCTTGGTAGTTCTGGCGAGGGTCAAACAGTGCCGGAATTCCCTCCGCCAAAGCTTTACACTGAGCTAACAGCAGACGGCGGTAAAGAAACTCATCGGGATTAGGATTGCGATTGGCAAAACTGCGCCACTCATTGAGAGTATCCAAGTCAAGTCCAGGTAAATCCCCCATTTCGGCAATAGAACTAGCATCCCGTAACAAATCAGGGTCTACCAAATTGGAGTCGCTACTACTCAACACCCGCCCGATATAT
Source organism: Nostoc sp. KVJ20 (assembly GCF_001712795.1). Taxonomy (GTDB): domain Bacteria; phylum Cyanobacteriota; class Cyanobacteriia; order Cyanobacteriales; family Nostocaceae; genus Nostoc. The sequence goes on along the minus strand of NZ_KV757657.1, from coordinate 10,679 downwards.
CCATTCACCTCCATAAACCGCAACGCCGCCAAACGGTTAAACCAGGTGTAGGCAATTTCATCTATCAGCGCATCTACCGCCTGGGGTTGGCTGGAAGTTAGCGTTAAGTCTTGTAGACGATTTCGCAGTTGATGATACTGGTTTGCTTCCGTGGTATTTAGCGTTTGACCCGCTACCAGCAGTCCACCTGCAACTGTCTGAGGTTCTGTAATACTTTTGTGAGTTATGCCAAATTGGGCAGCACGGGCTTTAACTTGTTCTCGTAGGTAACGACGCGCCCAAATAGCAAAGTTTTTGATAGCAGTGCGGTTCATAAGCTGATGAGGGAATAGGGTGATGCAATAAAGGTAGGAAAATGATTGATATAACTAAGTAATATTACTCAAGGCGAACGCGATGATTTTGTTGAATCTCATCCAATAGCGTTTTCCGCAACGCCTCTAGATAAACATCTACATCTTGGAGTGTTTCCAGTAGGGGTTTAGGTGCAACTCTCGCTACCTGCACTGATACGATGGGTTTGACATAAGTAGCTTTACCGTTACTGCCATTGTTTGACTGACGCTGAATGATTTCATTGGCTTGCTGATCTACTTTTTGCAACAATTGTGGGAGGATGCTTTCTAGTTCACTTTGACGTGCGATCGCAGAATCGATACTTGTTACTTGGTTAACGGAGGTGACAACTTTATCGATGTCTTGGGTGATATTGCTAAGGTCAAACTGTGCAGAAATGTCTTGGTGAGCGGAAGTCACATACTCAGCTAATTTCTCCCGCATTGCCTTGCTTTTACTCTCCACCTGATATATTTGAGTTTTTAGCGCTTCCTGCACCTTATCTTTGACAGGTAGGAGTAACATTGCTAATTCTGGAATTTTGGCAGTGGGGTCAGACATCGCCAAAATTTGCTTAACTAAATCTACCCGCCTGAGCAAATCTGGATCAGTAATATGGCGTAGTTCTGGTTCTAAAGTTTTCAGGTCATTACGAGCTTGCTGGAACAGCTTAATTTGTGTGCTGAAGAAGGATTGTAGCTTTTGCACATCTTCGATAAATTCTTCTATATCATCCCGTCGCTGACGAAATGTGTCGAAAAACTTCGCCGCACTGTCCTTGGTTAACAATTCAGCCAGCAAATCTAAGTTAGTACGCAGTAATTCAGCAAAGGGAAGCCCACCTTCTGCTTGGATTAACCAACCTTCTAGTTCTTGAGAGCGTTTTGTTAGGGCATTTTTGTATTGTTCAAATAGCAACTGTGGATCGCTAGACATATTGCCATTGAGTAAGTCGCTGGCCATATCTTTAGCAATCTTCAAGTTTGCTGGGTTAATTTCATCGGTTAGACGGACGGTATATTTATCTATTTCTTTGCGCGATCGCAACTGTATTACTAAACCTTTATCATGCAGATTAACGTTGCCTTGAGCGTGTCGCAATTCTATTACACCCTTGTTAGCAAGTTCCGCCATCACCCCCAAAGTGTCAAATTCCGACCACCCATAGGGACGACCTGCAAACTTGTCTACCAATGCCTTAATGCTGACAAGGCGGCGAAGGCGGGTTTCTTCCATTAACCAAGCTCGCATTTCACTATGAGCAGCCACATTAACAGCCTGTCCGTTAATATCTTGTTCTTGACTCTCACGAGTTAGGGCATTGCTTACCTGATCTTCGTTTTCAAAACCACTAGCTACGTAACCGAGCTTTTGATACACATTGCCTACTAAATAGCTCAAACCTTCATTCAGCAAGCTTTTAGTGTCTCGACTGCGAATTTCTAACTTGCTACCACAGGCAAATACGTCAGCACGAGTAATCAAATTCTCTAGGATGGTTTTCACATCCTCACACCGCTTACTATTTTGGTCGCTTTGATCTCTTAAAATTCTCTGGATGCTAGGGCTGAGGTTGCTACCACTTTTCAATTTTATATACTTTTCTGTCTTAACAAGGGTTTCGAGGTCATCTACCAAACGTTGCTCATAAGGCAATCGCACTAAGACCTCATAACCTCCCCCTGTAGTACCAATGCAGAAAGTATCCTCCTGCATAGCAGTGTAAGTTTCAGCACAAGGAGTAACAATGTGCAGAGTTATATCACTTTGTTGACTATGGAGTTGTTCATCCAGCTTGCGGTTAAATTTATACTGGTGTCGCTGACTGTAACGAAATAGTTTATCAGTGAAAATTGATTCCCAAATAAGCTTTCGTAGTTCTTCTTTGACTTTTCCTGAATCAACTGGAGTATTTTTGATTTCTCTGCCAATATCCTGCTCTTCATGGGTCAAGAAAATATATTCATCGCCATTACGCTGGATAAGAGTTTGACGTTCCAACCGCCCCAAAGATGCTTCTACCTGCTGCCGCAATACCAATTTGTCCTGGTCAATATTATTTAGACTAAGAGTAGTTAAATTATCCAAATTAGCCCGAATTTCTTTCAGGTATTTGACCATGAATAGGGTCTTCAATAGGTCAATGTCAAAAGAATGTAGTTGCGGATTCCGACCCGCCTGAATAATAACTTGGTTGATCGAACTATCCAAAAAGCCTTCTACTGCCATGTAAAAGGTGTGGAACGGAACCAGCACACCAAGAGGTTCTCCGGCTACCGCTTGGGAAGCAACCTGAAAAGCATCCAATAGCGATCGCTCTCCTGATGCCAAGTGCTTGCCAGCAGAACCCATGAGGCGAATTTGAGTGAAAACCTTTTGTAACAGATTAAATTGATAGGGAATAAAAGGATAGGCAGTAAAGAAATCTTGAGGATTGCCATATCCCGGCATATCGGCGCTATCCTGAGTAAAAGCAATTTGGTTTCTCAGAATAGCAATCTTCTGGTTATACAAAGCTTCCAACCCTGCCCGCGCCGCATCAGTTTTGCCCAGCAAGCGTAACTTAATTACCTCATCGGTATTAGCAGAAGACAAATTCAGTGGGCGATAAAAACGACCAATAATCTTAGAAAAGTCCTCGCCTTTAATCTTGTTTTTGGTAATCTCATCCATTGCCTCTTGGGATGTCACCACCACCCAAGCTTTTCCCAAACAGTAAGTACCCAAATCTTCCACAACAGTCTGTAGGTTCAGCATCAGTTTGCTGTCTTCACCGATATACTGTCCTACCTCATCCACCATAAAAATTAGGCGATGTTGCGTCCCTTTACTATCCAGATACTGCTTTACCATGCCAGCAAATTTTTCTGGACTCAGAGTATAATTTTGTTCGCTGAAATCCAGTAAGCGGTTGGCCGCTTCTGCACTCATGCCCGTGCTAGTTTGTAAAGCACTAGCGATCGCATCTTGATGAAAACCCCAAGCATCTCGGTTTTCCTTCCATTCCAAGCCACTCTCTGCCAAGAAAGCTTGTTGAAAAGCTGCATATTTACCTTGGCGATCTAGTTGACGTTCAAACTCAGCAATGGGAAGAACCGTTCCAAAATACCCCAAATGCTCGTCAAATACCTTTTGAAAGACTTTGGTAATGCTTTCTTTATGATTTTTATTATTGGCATCAGCTTTGGAGTCAATATTGAATAAAATCACATCGCAAGAACTATGTGCCGCCTGTGCTATCAAGGCTTGCAACATCGGATCGGGTATGCGTTTTTCATCAAAGTAATCCAAGGCGCGGCTAGTTTCCAGTTGATGATTAGCCAATAGGTATGACAGAATTTTCAAAAAGTGAGATTTCCCTGAGCCAAAAAATCCAGAAATCCATACACCCATCTTATCCGTAGGATTACTTAAGGCATTGGTGTAGCGTTAAAAAAATGTCCGAAAGTGCCTATCCAGTTCGTTGGTAACGACATACTCTTCCAATTCTTGACGAATATTCTCGTCATCCTTCTGCCCAACTTTAATAACGCCATTGATATTACGGTGAATGTCCTTTTGGAAGAGTTCGGCGATATTCATAAGTGGTGTTGTTGGTGGGGAATCAGAGGGAAGGCGCGATAGTAGTTGTCATCCTTAAAGGTGTCGAATAGGCGTAGTTCGTGCCCATCGTAAGAACCAGGGAAAAACATCACTAGGGGGATTTTGTCAAGTACTGGGTGCAGGTTGTTGAGAATACTGTGCGATCGCAAAAGGGGCCAGCTAGCACCAACTCCAGTCATGATTACAAGCTGTTCATCACCCCTAAGTTTTTTTTGGATGTAGGCAATAACTTGGTCAGGTCGGACAAGGGGCGCAACGGTCTTAGCCAGGGCAGCATTTCCTTTAGTTGCTTCTAACTCAAGAGCTTTTTTGAGTACCCCTCGTTCTGACAAGATGTCGAGAATAGTCTTGTAAAGGTCGATTTCCAGCAAAATAAGCTGGATCGGTGAACTCGTCAATTGCAGCTTCAGGCGATCGACGTAGCGTTGTACCAGTGGTTCATATTCAGCGTCATAATCAAAAATATAAAAGCCAATTTCGTTACCAATGCCACGGTTACTCAGCAGGCGTGCATCTTGCAGCTTTGGTAGCAGTGCATCAAGGCGCTGATTAATGGTCAATGTGGGCATAACTACCGTATTAACCCACAGCTAACTTGGCTGTATTCAAGTAATTTATATACACAGTAAAATATATCCTCAATATTTTTTATCAAGGATAATCGGTAAATTTTTACAAGTTGTATGTAAATTTACGGTTTTTGTTAGGCAATTAATAAATTGTATTTTTCTAGATGTCAACAGGCTTGATCTGCTGTAGTTGAGTTTTGAGAGAGGTCTAGGCTTTTTCAGATTCTGGGTAAAGCATAATGTTACTGAATCCCAAGTATCCTTATGCGGTGTAATAGTACTTAATATTACTCGCTAAAACGTTTGAGGTTTTGGTGTAAGACTTCGTGAATGCGATCGCACCAAAAAGGAATTACAGTCTGCCCTTGACAAAGAGCTTCTAGCGCTGCCTCTTTATCAAATTCTGCTAATGTTAAATACTTTTCCTGAGAGGCGTTAGATATCAGCATCAGTCGCCTCATCTTTTTTTTAGACACAAATTCCTCAAACAGCCAAGGCTCCTTATCTTGCAACATAGCCAAAGCTTCCCGGCAAACTTCAAAGCTTAAGCCAACAGACAATAAATAATGCATCACAGTTAGCGTCAACAGGTCAGCTACGGAGTAGTAAACATTACGTCCTTTACCTGTGGTATTCACAGTTGGTATAACAACACTTTTATCTCGCCAATACTGTAATTGACGACGGGAACAATTAGTAATTTCAGCAGCTTCTGTGCTTGTGTAGAATTTTTCTTCCATAGAAATCATCCTACAGAAGCAATTTTTTAAATTTAAATTTTTTAAGAATACATAGTGTATTTATATGATATTTTATTTTTATGAGTCAGATTACTATCCAGTGCCGTCTTATTGCCAGTGAATCAGTCCGCCAAAAACTGTGGAAATTGATGGCAACTTTAAACACACCCTTAATTAATGAACTAGTCGAACAACTTGGTAAACACCCAGACTTCGAGAATTGGCGACAACAAGGTAAGCTCCCAACAACTGTTGTTAGTCAACTGTGCCAACCTCTCAAGACTGACCCTCGCTTTGTAGGTCAACCTAGCCGTTTATATATGTCGGCGATTCATATTGTGGACTACATCTACAAGTCTTGGCTGGCAATACAAAAACGTCTACAGCAACAGCTAGACGGCAAAATGCGCTGGCTAGAAATGCTCAACAGTGATGTTGAACTTGTGGAAACTAGCGGTTCTAGTATGGAGGCTATTCGTACCAAAGCCTCTGAAATTTTGGCAAAAGCTATGCCAACATCTGACTCAGATAGCTCTCAACCCAAAAGAAAAAAGGGCAAGAAGGCTAAAAAATCCTCGTCATCTAGTTCTGACCGTAGTTTATCCAATAACTTATTTGAAGCTTACCAAGAGACAGAAGACATCCTTAGCCGCAGCGCCATCAGCTACTTATTGAAAAATGGCTGCAAACTTAGCGATAAAGAAGAAGATTCAGAAAAATTTGCTAAACGTCGTCGTCAAGTTGAAATCCAAATTCAAAGGCTTACCGAAAAGTTAATAAGTCGGATGCCTAGAGGTCGAGATTTAACCAATGGTAAATGGTTAGAGACACTCTTCACTGCGACAACCACCTTTCCTGAAGATAACGCCGAAGCCAAGCGCTGGCAGGATATTCTATTAACTCGACCAAGTTCTCTTCCATTCCCCCTTGTTTTTGAAACGAACGAGGATATGGTTTGGTCAAAAAATCAAAAAGGTAGGCTATGTGTTCACTTCAATGGATTGAGCGATCTTAGCTTTGAGGTATACTGCGACAATCGCCAACTTCACTGGTTTCAACGTTTCCTAGAAGATCAACAAACTAAACGCCAAAGTAAAAGCCAGTATTCTAGTGGCTTATTCACTCTCAGAAATGGTCATCTAGTTTGGCAAGAAGGAGAGGGTAAGGGCGAACCTTGGAACCTTAACCGATTGAACCTCTACTGCTGTGTTGACAATCGCCTATGGACTGCTGACGGAACAGAACAGGTTCGCCAAGAGAAAGCAGAAGAAATTAGCAAACTCATCACGAAGATGAAAGAAAAAAGTGACCTAAAGGATACACAGAAAGCTTTTATTCAACGTAAAGAATCAACGCTTAATCGAATGAATAATAGCTTTGAGCGTCCTAGTCAACCCCTTTACCAAGGTCAATCACACATTTTGGTTGGAGTAAGCCTGGGACTAGAAAAACCTGCCACCGTGGCTGTAGTAGATGCGTAGGCGAAGCCCGTCGCAGACATCGCTAACAAAGTCTTGGCTTACCGGAGTATTCGCCAGCTACTTGGTGACAATTACGAACTCCTGAATCGCCAGAGACGACAACAGCGATCGCTATCCCACGAACGCCACAAAGCACAAAAACATTCTTCTGACAATCAATTTGGGACATCTGAATTAGGGCAGTATGTAGATAGGTTGTTGGCTAAAGAAATTGTAGCGATCGCACAAACCTATAAAGCTGGCAGCATAGTTTTGCCTAAGCTAGGGGATACGCGAGAGATTCTCCAAAGTGAAATTCAAGCCATAGCCGAACAAAAATTTCCTGGCTACGTTGAAGGTCAGCAAAAATACGCCAAACAATACCGGGTTAACGTTCACAAGTGGAGCTATGGCAGATTAATACAGAGTATTCAAAGTAAAGCTACCCAGGCAGGAATTGTGATTGAAGAGGGAAAACAACCTGTTAGAGGTAGCCCTCATGAACAAGCAAAAGAATTAGCACTTTCTGCTTACCATCTCCGCCTAGCTAGGCGAAGTTGACAAATATCTGAACCTTGACAATAAAATAATAAATAGCGCCGCAGTTAATGCTGCTTGCAGCCTCTGAACTGTGTTAAATGAGGGTTAGTTTGACTGTAGCAATACTGTCTTGCTTTCTGACCCTAGTAGCTGCTCACCCTGATGCTGCTGTCTTCGAACAGGATAGGTGCGCTCCCAGCAATAAGGGCGCGGATGTACTGCTGTAGTGGCTACTGAATCACCCCCGATCAAGGGGGAACCCTCCCCAATTCTTCATTTGAAGGACTAAAATCAAGGCAAAATTTCTAAGAGTTCCGCGCAAGTTCCAAATACCCTGCCCCATCTGAATTTATCGTTTTTCCATCCAGATATGATTCTTGTGACTGAGGCTCAAATAGGAAATTGGGAGACATACGCGCTGAGGAAATCTAGAAACGTTGCCCTACAATATTTTTAAACTGAGTGGGTGACAACAACCCTCCAGGTACTGGGTGGGTTGAAAGTCAGTATACTGCACTCCTTAACACGTATGTACTAAAGTGACAACAACCCTCCAGGTACTGGGTGGGTTGAAAGGGTGCGGGAGTGGGTGGTGCTTATTTATATAACAAGTGACAACAACCCTCCAGGTACTGGGTGGGTTGAAAGGATCGCCAAATATAGCGTGTTGTTTCCACCCAAACTCGTGACAACAACCCTCCAGGTACTGGGTGGGTTGAAAGGGAAAGAGAGACAATTGCCCCTCTAGTTGACAAGTGACAACAACCCTCCAGGTACTGGGTGGGTTGAAAGTTCTGTAGTTTGCTTAAAAGCGATCGCTGACCATGTGACAACAACCCTCCAGGTACTGGGTGGGTTGAAAGTGATTGTTCCGATCGCGATGTGCTGCTAAGAAAAGGTGACAACAACCCTCCAGGTACTGGGTGGGTTGAAAGAATCTAACTGGCCGCCCATCCATTAATTTCGCTAGTGACAACAACCCTCCAGGTACTGGGTGGGTTGAAAGTTGCTGGAGAAATCCAGGCACTTAATCAGAAAACTTGTGACAACAACCCTCCAGGTACTGGGTGGGTTGAAAGGATGCAATATAACCACAGGATGGACACTTAAACCTGTGACAACAACCCTCCAGGTACTGGGTGGGTTGAAAGCCAAATCTGAAACTATTACGCACGCAAAAATGTTGTAATAACCCGCCAGGTACTAGGTGGGTTATCATAATTTTTATTAGGGAGGGTTGAAAGAGAGCGCTACGTTGACATTATCGCTATAGTCTCTGTAAATAAATGACATTAATCTGTCACTGGTACTTAAACGACATCAATTTGTCCCGACGACAGTTAATTAGTCCAAACGACATTAATCTGTCACCGACGACAAATAATTAGTCACTGTACAACAAAATGGACGTAACTGGATTCGAACCAGTGACCTCTACGATGTCAACGTAGCGCTCTAACCAACTGAGCTATACGTCCTTAACCACACAATTATCAATATTAGCATATACTTCTTTGACAAGGCAAGAAAAAAAACTAAATTAGGCGAACTCCATGCATTACCCGCTACGAATGAAAGAAAAAAGTCAAATTCTCTTCCCTTTTGCTGCAAGGAAGACGGGCTAATTTCCTGAAAAAGTATTTAAACTTCTCGAATCCAAAATGCTAATCCTCCTCCACGACCACGAGCCGCAATGAAATCTTCCGTCACTAAAAAGAAGGCAAAGAAGGGTAATTTAGCTATGGGCTGGTTGTAAAAATCTTCTGTTTCAATTTGACTAGCACGGATTGGTCTGTTGTAAACAACACGATCAAACAGACTGATAAGCATCTGGTTAAAGTCAAACGCTAATAAATTTTTCTTACCTAAATATTGCACTGGCCCCGTGAGCTTTAATAAAGCTGGGCCAAATTCAACTTGATTACTAATTTCGCCTCGATCTGAATCCTGTTGCAAAGTGGCATTAAAGGAAACATGGATTGCAATAAACTTGGGTACATACAAACCCTTGCCTAATAAAATTCCCCCATGCTTTCTGGCTTTTTTAGTACCAGTAACAAAGCAAAGTTGCCATTTACCGAGAAGAGACTCAAACGGATAAGTCGAACGTTGCTGCTTGGCAGCTTTTTCTGCTTGTAGCAACGCAGTTACTAATATTTCAGCACTAGGGCGTGTACCTCTCTCTCCTCGATAGGCAGCCGCAGCCTGGGATAGCATAGTCACAAAGTCAAATGTCGTTATAGATGTTAAGTTAGCCGTCATGAAGGCACTTTGGGTTTAACTATTTCTTTGCTTTCCTGATAGATTGTACCGTTCATCTGTTTTGTTTCCTTCTATCTGTAGGTATTTTATAAACAGAACTTACGCACTAGCTTGTAAAAGATTAGGGACAAATAGAGCAATCATGAAACACCTTGAAGGTAAAGTGGCGTTGGTCACAGGTGCTACGCGGGGAATTGGTAGGGGAATTGCGATTGGACTTGGTGAAGCAGGTGCAACTGTATACATTACGGGTCGTAGTCTCAACAACTCTTCCAGTGATGCGGTTTTAGGAAGTCTTGGTGACACTCAATCAGCTATTGAAGAAGTCGGTGGTGTATGCATTCCCGCTCAAGTAGACCACAGTGACGATAAACAGGTACGTTTGCTTTTCGATCGCATTCAAGATGAGCAGGATGGACAACTCGACCTACTGGTAAATAATGCTTACTCAGGAGTTCAGGCATTAAGAGACGCTTATGGGCAGCCCTTTTGGGATTGTGAACCAAGTCTTTGGGATGCTAGCAACAATGTTGGTCTTCGTAGCCATTATGTTGCAAGTGTTTTTGCAGCCCGAATGATGACTAAGCGTAATTCTGGACTAATTTGCACCATTTCCTCGTGGGGTAGTATGTCTTATATTTTTAATACAGCTTATGGTGTTGGTAAAGCCGCTTGCGATCGCCTAGCTGCTGATATGGCTATTGAGTTAAAGCCTTATAATGTTGCTTCTGTTTCAATTTGGCCAGGTATTGTTGGTACTGAGCTTTTTGCCCGTTTTGCTTCGGAAATGAATCAAACTAATGAGACTGACCCAAAAAACTCATTAATTAGCGATCGCTATAACTGGGAAACTCCCCTATTAACTGGACGGGTGATTGCTGCACTTGCTTGTGAAACAAATATCATGCACCGTACAGGACGTGTGCAGATTGTTGCCGAACTAGCTAAGAAATATGGAATTGTCGATGAAAATGGCGATCTGCCTGCATCGCTACGTTCTCTGCGTTTTGTGCTGCCAGCTGCATTACCTATACTAAGACAATACTCATGGCTTATACCTGATATTAAAGTGCCGTGGTCACTGTTATTATTGAATGCCCTCGGTTCGCCTAAAATTTAATTGGTATTAGGCATGGGGCATGGGGCATTGGGCATGGGGCATGGGGCAT
>NZ_KV757656.1:8570-9229 GCF_001712795.1 Nostoc sp. KVJ20 | reverse complement strand
GCTCGCGATAGTTTAGGAGATTATCAAGGTGCAATTGAAGATTACAACCAAGCGATTAAACTTGAGCCTAATAATGCTTATCACTACAATAATCGTGGTTACTCTCGCTATAAATTAGGTGATTACAAAGGTGCTACTAAAGATTACAATGAGGCTATTGAACTAAATTGTAATGATGCTATTATCTTCAATAATCGTGCTATGGCTCGCGAAAAATTAAATGATAATGAAGGTGCAATTAAAGATTATAACCGAGCTATTCAAATCAAGCCTAACTATGCTAATTCATATAAAAATAAAGGTCAGCTTTATTATGGGTTGAATAATAGACAGGATGCAATTTTAAATTACGAACAAGCAGCAAATCTTTATTTAAACCAAGGAGATTTAGAACAATATCAAAAAGCAATAAATAAACTAAAAAAATTGGAGTCACCTTGGTGGCGGTTATAATTTAAATATTTACAGCAATACGAGTGTAATCCCTCTCTGAAGAAACACTTTGCGTAAAGCTTATGTAGCAAGGGTGGGAGAGGATGGAGTGTTTTGCTGGTCTGTAGAAATTGGGACAATTTCAGGGAGCAATGCGGTTTTGTCAGATCGGCATCACTGTGGTCGGGTAGGCGTAAATAGAAGGTTCGTGCAACCAGGGGCAACCT
>NZ_KV757656.1:0-8491 GCF_001712795.1 Nostoc sp. KVJ20 | reverse complement strand
TTTTTAGCTATAGGTTGCCCCTCATTGCACGAACCTTCTATTTACGCCGGGTAGCAGGACTATATCGCTATAGTCCTGCTACCCGACCACGGTGATGCCTATTTGAGCGAAGCGGTTAAGAGTTGCGCCATCGCCTAGAGAGAGATTCCTCTATTTTGTCTTCTTTCTTGTTGTTCTACTTCTGATATTATTTGTTGTAATACGCGGTCTGCCTCTGACCAAAATTGAATATCTTCTTTCTCTATTTTTCCCACATTAATTGGTGAATACTCAAGCTCACCTGACTGGTTTCGGTTGACTGCCACTCGAAAAATTTCACCTCGTTCATCATGGGTAAATACCAACTCTTTATCCTGCTTCTCCAGATTGGCACGTTTGAATCTAAGGCTATTCTCACCATTTTCTCTTAACTGCCAGTTGATTAATTTAACAGCAATAGGCACAGCCATCGCTAATAATTCCGATTCAATACGCTGCTTTCCATCGAGTGACTGTTCTGATTCTGACTTTTGAGTTGCCAGTTGATTGCTAGCGATTAGTACCAATTCTATGGCTTCATCTTGTGTCCATCCGGCTGGACTGGCTTGGAGAATTTCTTCAACCTCCAGGGTTGATTTCTCATCTATAAGCGCCCGTATAGCGACTTCTTTATCTCGGTCAGTCACTAATAAGTTTTGCAAGTCGGCGCTGTAATACTCATATAACTCGGCTGAAAGATTATTTTTTAGCTTTGGTTCATCTGTGGTTATAGTTGGAGTTTTATTAAGAGCAATTGCATCCACTGATTTTTGTGATCTATGGAGTTGCTCCAAATAAACAATCGCTGCTTCCAGGTCGTCGAATATGGTTCTTCCGGCTGATAGCTGCTGCTGATTTTGAGAAAGTTGTTGTGTTAATTCTAATACTGTTTCAGTTAATGCTGATTCAACAGTCGATTGCTCAACATAATCAGAAATTGATGAAATGGCTCTTTTCTCTAGATATGATTGTAACTCAGTCGCAAGCACTGCATCCAGGTCATTAAATGTAGCTTTAGCTGTAACGAGTTGTTCTTTGTATTGAGAAAGTTGTTGTGTTAATTCTAATACTGTTTGGGTTAATGCCGATTCAACAGTCGATTGCTCAATATAATCAGAAATTGATGAAATAGCTCTTTTCTCTAGATACGATTGTAACTCATTCGCAAGCGCTGCATCCAGGTCATTAAATGTAGCTTTAGCTGTAACAAGTTGCTCTTTGTATTGAGAAAGTTGTTGCGTTAATTCTAATACTGTTTGGGTTAATGCCGATTCAACAGTCGATTGCTCAATATAATCAGAAATTGATGAAATGGCTTTTTCCTCTACATGGGATTGTAACTCTTGAGTAATCGCCGATGATAGCTCGTCAAATGCGGTTCTTCTTGCTGATAGCTGCTGCCGATACTCAGACAGTTGTTCTGTTAATTCTGGTAACGTTTCACTTAAAGTTGACTCAACTACTGACTGTTCAATAAAGTCAGCAATTGCATCCACAGTTCTTTGTGATAAGAGTTGTTCCTTAAGAGCAATCGCCGCTAATAGCTCGTCGTATGTGGTTCTTACGGCTGATAAATTTTGCTGATACTCAGACAGTTGTTCTGTTAATTGTGGCAATGTTTCAATCAAAGTTGACTCAACTGCTGATAGTTCAATAAAGTCAGAAATTGTATTTATGAGTTCTGAACTGGCTCGTTGTTTTGCATCTGATTTAGCTGGGGTTAGCTGGTATTTAGTTTCGGCTATGGCTTGAGCATTTTTAGGTAATATGGTTGGTATTAGCTGTTGATTAATTTGGCTATTATCTACAGATTCTAAGAAATTATTTAAGCGTTTAATTTCGCCATCGTCCCTTTTTGGGTCGTAATTTATCCCAAATTCGGTCTGGAGCTTTGTAAATGAACACTTATATTTATTGAGATTACCTCCCTGTTTCCAGAGCAGGCGAGGGCTACCATCTTCATTAACTGAGCCAATATCAATACCAAACTTGATACCCCTTACGCCGCCGTGACCGTAATAACTTACGATGGCTTTGACTTGATACTCTCTCCATAAACGCTCAATTAGCTGGGGCATTGTGGGTTTATCTGTTGTCACTTGCTCAATCGCTCGGCGCATTATTTCTTCGCCTGGAAGTCCATCGCGCTCGACTCGTTCAAGCTGATTACGAGTCATAGCCTTTTGCTTGCTTTCCCAACTACTTTGGACTTGAGTTAGCTGAAATTCTCGCTCTAGCAGTCGGGCAGAGTGTTCAGAGTGAGCGTAATTATTCCAAGTGCGAATAGATTTACCATCTAGGTTATTGACTCTAGATGCAACGATATGGGTGTGGTCATGTTCTTTGTCTGAGTGTCGCGCTATAAAGAAGTCATAAGCTGGTAGTTCAGTTTCTATAAAGTCATCAACTAAGTGTCTGAGTTTGGTATCTGATATTCTTTTGTCTGGTTGTTTAACTTGGGATTCATCACCTTGAAGCCGCGATAGTACAATGACCGATGCCAAGTGACGTTGGGACAGATTAGCTAATTCGTCATCATTTAGCGTTCTATCATTTTTCGGTATACTAAGCATTAAGTGATAGCATGGGTCTTTTAGCTGCGGGTTAAGATGGGCTGATAAGGTAAACTGCTCTACCAGTTCATTGGTACTTCTCCCGTACATATTCCCGCCAATAATTTTGGCTTTCTCTTTCTCTATTACATATTTAGTAGTTCCACGAAATGATTTATTAGCTTTGACTTTGGTAATCATTGCGTTGCACCTATACCGGAGATTGAGTGAGTGATTGGCGAGTCTGCTCTAAAAGTGCTGTCAGTTCTTCAAGAGTTTTCAGATATGACTTCACGTCATTACTCAGGGGTTGGCTACCAATTTTCACAGCTTCGTTAATAGCTCTAGTCTGCTGATTCAGGTTGTTACCAATCTTCTTTAGCTCGTAGATAGCCTGTCGGTTCACTTCGGGTATGACTAACTTAGGATGTGGCAAAGGGTAATCAAATAATCTCGCTCTTATATAGTCGCTTGGCACCACTCCAGTACACCGTTGCTCTAGCCTCGCTTTTTCAGCATAGCTAGCCCTAAACGTGATGGTCACTTCTCGCTTATCATCTGGTGCTACTGACCGATTGATTAATGTGTCAGCTAGTTGATTACTAAGATTGGTACGGGGGTCTGACTGCATAACTAGTTAGGAGTTCATTTATCTGCTTATTCATTTTTTAACCGGGTTATTCGCTGTAGCTGCTATGGCGCGGAGCGCCGAGCAGGTAGGCGAATAACCCGGAACCTCTTGTTGACTTATCTTCCCCTTTAATAGACCTGTTAACCGGGGGTTTGGGGGATACCCCCAACAAGCAACCACGCCGCTTTTACCGAAGGTAAAAGTAGCACGTAGTGCGTTACAGCGTATTGCTTGCCTATGCCCTCACGACGGGCTAGGGGAACGAGAGCCAGGGGGCACAACGGGAGACTGGAGGAGTACGAGACTTTGGCGAACCACGATTGACTCTGTGCAACAACAAGAGTGTAACCGAGGGCAGAATCTATTGGGCAATGCTGGCCATACTAGTGATACGAAGGATGTTGATTCATGGGTAACTGCTTTTTTAGACTAGTCTACCTCACGAGGATACAAACCTTTTTCTGTTGATATTCGTCACATCACGACAAGAAACTTAAACTTTTTCTGACCACGACTTTTTTACAATGGAGTAATTTATTACTAATGCTGAATATGTCGCGCAAACCGAAAGCTGTCCCTTTATCAAAAATCGAAGATATTCAAACCAGTCTCAAACAGAAAGCTGCGACACCTAAAACTATCAGCCTGTCAGATTTAGTTCTCAGTTTGGCTAAACCTATTCAAGATATGTTAGATGCTGGCTATTCTTATGACGATGTTTCTGATGTGTTTAAAGGTCATGGGGTAGAACTGGCGGCCAGTGGTCTGAAGAGTTTTCATAAAAAAGCTTCAACAGTAACGGAGAATAGTTCGAGTAATTCATCAACCTCAAATAATGACTCGGTTTTACCAGTAGAGCCAGATAGTTCACCAATTGATAGTAGTGAACCATCCGGCTCATCATCAACTAAAACTAGTAAACGAAAGAAAACAACTCCTAATACTTCTTCCCAATTTAATATCACTGATAGGAGCGAAATATGAAACGCATCGTGATGATACTGGGGGGCAAGGGTGGTACAGGTAAGACTGCCTTTACTCGCTTATTGCTGGATGTAATGCACTCAAAGGGCATTAATTATCTAGCTTATGACGCTGATACAGAGAATCCAGAACTGTACGAGTACTATCAAAATTTTGGCTCAGGGGTAAGGCTGTTGAACTTCCTGGAGGTGGCAGAGGCGAAACGCTTCTTTACGGAAATAAAAGCGGAATCACCCGACTCAGTAATCGTAGATATGCCGGGGGCATCAAGCAATAAAACCAGGGAGATTATCAGTAAGTTTGGGCTATTCAAGATTGCAGGCGATTTAGGTTATCGGGTAACGCTGGTGACTGTGCTTAACCTTGGGTACTCGGTAATAACCAGCTTAAAAACTATGGCTGAGTTCTGCGGCGCTCAAGCTGATTATGTGATTGTGAAAAATCTATGTTGGGATAAAGGTTCAGGTTTTCAGCGTTGGGAGAATAGTAAAACGTCGGCAGCTATAGCAGAATTTAAAGGCATAGAAATAGAAATGCCAGAGCTAGACTACTCAACCTTTGACACGTTGACAGAGAAAGGTCTACCTTACTCGGCTGCGACTGAAGAGAATGGTTTTCCTTTTGGAGATTACCTGCTAGTGAGTGGGTTTTTAGATCAGGCTAAACCAGAGCTAGAAAAAGCTGGAGCTTATCTAGGGTTACAACAACCTCTTGTTCTAGTTGCTGCTGAGTCGAACACCTCAACTTCAAAACAGACAAAAGTTACTGCGTCTACTTCTCGTCGGGGTCAAAAGAAAACTAATGAGCAACAACAATAATGGCAACGGCAATCACAGCAATCCTTACTCTGAAACGGCCAATTCCGTAGAGAGCAGTGAACAGGGTGAGGTGAAGATAGCACTGGGCAGATTATATAGAGAGTTTGAAAATTTTAAGCAGTCACAAAAAACTGAACGCGAACGCGATAGGGCAGAGTTACAAGCATGGGCGCAAACGAATTTAATTCAGAATCAACTCCTCAGCAAAGCGATGGTGACAATCGAGATGCTGACAGGGGAATTGAAGAATCAGAATCTCTCCTCGAACGAGTACGAGAAGAACAACGCCGATTTGATGCAGCAATTAACTCCCTTGATGACGCAGTTAAAGAATACACCCAAGTCAACAGCAACATTAGAGAGCTTAGAGTTCAAAGGGCTAAAGAGCGAGATAACAGAATTAAAGCAGAACTGGAACCAACTGTTGAATCACACGCAGAGATTGACTACGGTTATTCAGGAGTTGAAGAACAGCCCTCCCCCCGAACCCATCACCATAGAGAAAGAGGTTTATCGCGCTGAACCCATAAGTAAATATGGGACGATGGGGTTGTTTAGTGCATTATTTACTTTGTTGATTTTCCTTGGATTCAATCAATTTATTCCGGTAAATATCTCGAACGATATCGACATCTATTTGAGAGCAATTTTGCAGCGTACAGATTATAGTAATGCCAAGCTACAACGGGTAGAAAAGCGTTTGGGGACTGACCGAAATCGAAGATAAAGGGCAAGATATAGTGATTGGGGCAAACAGGCTTAACGTAATATTTGCCCCAATAATAGAAATAATCAAAGGTAAGAATGCACAAGTTTACCTTGAGTTGACCACTTCTCATCTAGAAGACGACAAGCGACATAGACAACTTTTTGAGGGTTACGCTTGTGTCTTCCATTGGTACCCCAGGAACGGACGGTATAATCACCTTCATAACCTAAGACAAGTGATAGCTCGTCGTAAGTTAACTGCCACTTTTTCTTAAATTCTATTGGGTGCATAGTATTCACCTATTTCAAGTAATTAATTAGCAGAGACGCAAAGAGAAATTATCAAAGGTAAGAATCTATAACTTTCCCCTCAGCTGACCACTTCTCATCTAGAAGTCTGCAAACTACATAGACAACTTTTTGAGGATTGCGCTTGTGCCCTCCATTTATCCCCCAACAACGGACAGTGAAATCACTTTCATAACCTAAGACGAGTGCTAAATCGTTGTAAGTTAATTGCCACTTTTTCTTAAACTCAATTGGGTGCATAGATGTAAATCCATTACTAGGATTTCAGAGTTTTGATGTCTTGATATCTTTGAACTAAGTGCTTTCTTAACGGCTTTTTGAGATTGCAGTAATATTAAAAAGCGGTAAACCCTAACTTCTCACTACCGTTCAATTGCTTGGATTCTATAAGTTGTGCAATCGCACTCCTTAAATAGCGAACACTCCTTTTATCTTCACCCCATCTTCGGCTATTTCTAATCGCAGCAAAACTAACTGGTGTTGCAACGGCTGAAGTAACAATGTTTAAAATCAGATTTTTATCCACCTCAGAAATACTCAGTTCTTCTTCTAGCTCTGCAATTTCAACATCTTGAGTAGGCTTTGAGAAAATAGACTCAAGCTGATTAACTGCGTCATCTGGTGCAATTTTCTCCCCTCTGGGCATAACTGCTGGCTGGTGATGCTGCACCAGTTCCGGGAAAAATTTGAGTAACGTTCTAGCTGGATCTGGCTGACCATTGCCTGGGTGTAACTCTATCTTTAGCCAGTCTGGAATCATGCCCAGATTGCCACCGTTAACAGGTTCAGCAAAGTTATTAGGGTTGGCTTTGAAATATTCGCCACTAGCAACATTAATCTTTCGCAATCCGCCAGCGCTGACAGACTGAGCTACACAACCAATAAAGTTAACCGATTGCTTAAAGGTGTCTGCTAGTCCTGCTGTCGCCTTGCCAACCACAGAAGTTAAGTTGGAGCCGTGCAACACAATGATTAATGTACCGCCACATTTGGCGAAGCGAGAAAGTAAATATTGGATCGCCCAAGTGCGATCTGTCTCATCAAGTAGGGACAGCAACCGCATCGCCTCATCAATGACTAACAGTAAATTTTTGTGGGAGTAAGGTTCACTTGCATCTAAGCCTTTAAGAAATTTAAGCAAGTCACGGGCGACTAGTTTATCTGCACCGTCCGCATCTTTTTCAGGGTACTTAAGGGCAGAAATCAGATTGCAACTAAAGGGGTAAACGTCCACCCCGGCTGTAAAGTATTGGGTGTTTAATCCTGCATCTAAAGCTAGAGATAATGTTGCCAAGATTGCTGCTAAGGTTCCCTTACCACCTCGCTGAGTACCAGCGATTGCAATGACTTGGGAACTCATCATATCTTCTACTTGAAAACCACTTTTCGTTAAAGCCGCGATGAGTGCGT
Source organism: Nostoc sp. KVJ20 (assembly GCF_001712795.1). Classification (GTDB taxonomy): domain Bacteria; phylum Cyanobacteriota; class Cyanobacteriia; order Cyanobacteriales; family Nostocaceae; genus Nostoc. The sequence goes on along the minus strand of NZ_KV757656.1, from coordinate 1,061 downwards.
TTGCTCTATTCGGCAAAGTCAGATTAGTTATAGTCTCTGGTGAAAGCCCATTAGCTGATGGCTGTAACTCCTCCGGTTTAGAAAGAGAAGCCGCTTGGTGAGTGTCCCGAATATCTACTTGTGGTGAAGTTAATTGCTTAATATCTACGGTGGGTGGTAACTGGGTTTGAGCTTGTGCAATAGCACTTATCTCTGACAGATTCACACGGCTGTCAATGGTCACATCCTGTAAATGGAGAGCCATACTTTGATAAGTGGGTAGCTGACGACCCTTAAGCTTGCCAAACCAGCCAAACATCCAACGATAAGCATAAAAACGTTTTCCTGGTTCAACTTGCGTTAAATACTGGCCAATATTTTCAAATTCAGCATGAAGAAAGGTGTACTCTTCTGCTGATTGTCGTTCTAGGAATTTGACGGTATTAGCAAGATGATCTGCTTGATAATTGCTCCGGCTATCATAGTCACCAGCACGAGCTAGAGCGTCTATAAAATTGCCACGTACAAATGGTATTGGTGCAATTTCTTTAGTGCGGTTCGAGTGTTCGACAACAAACCATAGCCACGCAGCACCGCCAATTAAACCACCAACTACAGCCAAAGGATTGACCGCATAACAAACCGCTCCTATTCCAGAAGCCAGCAAGCCAAGTACACGGGTCATGTCTGCCTCGTTCTCAGAAACTCGGGCCATTTCAAATAATCCATCTTTTCTCTCTTGCAGCCATTGGGCGATATTTCCGGCTTCCAAGTGAGACAAATTAGGATATGATTCGCGCAAATGTTCAGTTTCTTTGGTTGTAATTTTTGGGATATTATTGCTTTGCATAAAACAAATGCCCTGTTGAATTAAGAAGCCGCTCGACGAAGAGAGTTGTTGAGCGGCACTCACTTTAATCTTTGGTCAACCGCCAGATGGCAAACCCAATTTCACCTGCCATCATTGTGCCGATGTTAAACAATATGCAGCCCAAAATCATGAACGGGGCTGTAAATTCAAATGGGTTACGAGCCGCAAAGGTGGTGACAATATCGAACACCCAAACCGCAATCACAACTAA
>NZ_KV757655.1 GCF_001712795.1 Nostoc sp. KVJ20 | reverse complement strand
GTGCTGGCGATGATAGCCTCTACGGTGAAGCTGGAAATGATACGCTTGTTGGTGGCGATGGTAGCGATCGCCTAGAAGGTGGCGCCCAAGCAGATTATCTTAGGGGCGAAGCAGGTAGCGATACCATCTATGGCGATAATGGAGATGACATTATCTTTGGTGGCTACGAAAATCAATCCATCAGTTACGGTGATCATGACAGTATTTTTGGTGGTGAAGGGAATGACACAATTAACCCTGGTTGGGGCAATGATGTAGTTGATGGGAATGATGGAACTGATTTATTAGTTATCGACTACTCTACGCTACCCACAATGGCAGTTGCTTGGTCAGAACCTGACCCTGGCACAAATAAGTACTATGGTTATGTTGCCAATGCTTACGGTATGGGTAACTTAATCAAAACAGACTTAGATGTTTTTGGAACTTATCAAGTTGCTATTTCGGCAGACGGGACAACTATTGCCGGGTTAAGTATGGGAAGTAATGTTTATATTAAAAAAATTCATACTTCTGAACCTTTCGTACAACTAGCAGAAAACACAGGATACGGTTTTCCTCAATTGTCAGAGGATGGTAGCAAAGTTGTTTGGTTTAACAGTTCCAGTATTTGGATTGCTAGTACTGATGGAAAGCAAATTAGACAGCTATTCTCTGAGAACTACTACGAACATCTGTATCTTGATGCTGCAATTTCGGATGATGGCAGTACTATTGCCTGGATTGACCGAGTTAAGAAAGAATACGGTTTTGATTACGTAATCAAGAGTGCTAATGCTGATGGCTCTAATTTAAGAGAAATTACCACTGATAAAAACCATCATCTTCAGTATGTCAATCTTTCATCTGATGGCTCTAAGGTAACTTGGTCTGGTTCTCAAACTGGAGTATGGGTTGCTAATACTGATGGTAGTAACCAAAGAGAACTCTCAGGAAATTACGGCTATAATATTAAGCCCGCAATTTCAGCCGATGGTTCTCGGGTCGTTTGGGCTGGTTATGCAGGGGCTGGTTATTCTTCACCTGGCGTTTACGTTGCTAATACTGACGGTTCTCGACTATGGACTGTACCTAATACTAAGAATGTTTCGGCATTTACGTCCCAATCACTTTCAGGAGATGGCAGCCGAGTCATATTCTCTCAATATATTAGCTCGGACAACCAACAAGCAATTTATGGTCTTTATGTTGCCAGTGTTGACGGACTAGAACCACTCATCCTCATTGATACCAATACTAATAACTGGGATTATGGTGGCTCTGTTGGTAGAGGTCCTACGTTATCCAGTTATGTCGATATTGGCGTTCGCTACAATTCTTTTGACTTAACCATAGGTAGCGGTGAAATCCTGACTTGGGGTCCTAGCCGGGTTCAGTTTAGTAATATCGAACGCTTTGATATTACCGGAACCAAGTATGGCGATGACTTATTTGGCGGAAATCTTGATGATAAACTCACAGGCGCTGGTGGAGCTGATACTCTCAAAGCAGGATTAGGAAATGATACTTATATTCTTAATCCTCAAAATGCTGGTGGAAGTCAAATTGAGGATGCTAATGGTACAGATATTCTAGAACTCACAGGGGTTACTCTCTCCTTAAATGTTCCCGCAACGGAAATCTTGGGGATAAGACGTGCAGGGACAACGCTACTGATTGACTTAAATCAAGATGGAATTGCTGTTACCGAAGATGATCTAAGTATTATTAACTTCTTCGATGTAACGGGAACAGGTGCAGGAACAGGCTTTATTGAAACAGTAACTAACCTTTCAGGGGCGAATATTCTTAGCCAACTCCAAATTAGCAACGATACTATTTCTGGCGGTAACGGTGATGACTTCATAGATGGAGGTCAAGGTAATGACCGCCTCAACGGAAGCAAAGGGAATGATACGCTACGGGGTGAAGATGGCAATGACATACTTTTAGGTGAAGATGGTAATGATTCCCTTCAGGGTGGTATTGGTAATGATACCTTAACGCCAGGTTGGGGAGACGATCGAGCTGATGGTGGTGCAGGAATAGATATTTTAGTGTTAAATTACTCTACCCTACCCACCCGTGCTGTAGCTTGGAGTAAAGTTTATAATCAAACTGGGTTTCGCTCAGACTTTTTCATTGGTAATGCCTATGGATTAGGTAGTCCCATCAAAATCGGAGAAAACTATCAAAAACATGCTCTTTCTGCCGATGGTACAACTTATGCCTACTACAGTAATTCAAATAACGGTTTATGGGTGAAAAAGCTTGATAGTTCTAATGCTCCTTTAAAAATTAATGATGGATATATCAATACAATAGCTTTCTCAGCTAATGGCAGTAAGATTGCCTGGAGTGTAGGTAGTCAACTGTATGTTGCTAACACAGATGGCACAGGAAAAACTGAGATTAGCCGAAGTAATAGCATTCAAGGTGACATATACTTTCTATCCTTCGCTAGTTCAGGAAATCAAGTTGCCTGGACTGCTAACGCTAAACTGTTTGTCGTCAATACAGATGGAACAAACTTGCGACAAATTACGCAAGATTCTTCTGACAGTCCTTATCTTTCAGCCGATGGCTCTCAGATTATTTGGCGGGGATATCAAAACAACAACAGCCAATACGGCATTTGGTGGGCTAATACCAATTCTAATTTTCCTCAAATCAATTCACTACAATTGGGAAACAATGCTTTTTACAGCAGCAATGGAACTACGGCCCTCTGGAGCGATAGTTCTTCGAGCTTATCAGCAATCAGTACAAATAGTTCTGAAATTCAAGAAGTTGCAGAAAGCTATGGTTTACGAGTTAATGGTGGTGCTAATCCTGTCTTAGCATCTGATGGACAAAAAGCAGCTTTTGTAAAACCCCTAGATACAAATTATCAAGGTTATGGCTTATATGGCTTGTACATCGCAGATACTTACAGAACTGGAACAGCAACTCTTATCGACACAGCTATAGAGAATGGCTCAACAGAGCGAGGATTTGGGACAGATAAACTTGCCATAACTTCTTATGTTAATATCGGTGTTCGCTATAACTCCTTTGACTTAGCAACAGGTAGCGGCGAAATATCTACTTGGGGGCCAAGTCATGTCCGCTTCAGTAATGTAGAACGCTTTGATATTACCGGAACTATTTATGGGGATGATTTACGGGGAGGCAATCTCAACGATAAACTGACTGGTGGTGGTGGTGCTGATTCCCTTAAAGGCGGTTTAGGCGATGATGTTTATATCCTGCAAGCGCAAACTGCCGCAGGAAGTCAAATTGAAGATACAGGAGGAACAGATACACTCGATCTCGCAGATATTACGCTCTCTTTATCTACTCCCGTCGCTGGGATTACTGGGATACAACGGATTGGAACAACTCTACTAATTGACTTAAATCAAGACGGCATTACAACCCCGGAAGCTGATTTGAGCGTACTTAATTTCTTCAATTCCAATGCCACAGGTGCAGGTGTAGGGTTTATTGAAACGCTTGATAACCTTTCTGGCATCAACGTTTTAAATAAACTGTTGGGTATCTCTGTGAATCAAGCCCCTTTAACGCAGGGAAATAAGACTCTCACAATTTTAGAAGATGCTGCGCCTACTTATTTAGCGCTCGCAACCCCAACCGATGCAGATAACGATCCTTTAACTATCACTGTTACCGCCGTTCCAGAAATAACAAAAGGGGAAATTCGCTTATCTAACAATACAGTTGTCACCGCAAACACAACCTTAACCACTCAACAACTAACTAACTTAGTTTTTGTCCCAATTAGCAACGCCAATGGCAATATCGGAACTTTCAGCTACACTGTCACTGATGGTAACGGTGGCACAGCATCTCAAACTATCACTCTAGAGATTACTGGGGTTAATGATTTACCAATTATAAACCAGGCGCTCGCTGACCAAATTACCACGGCAGATAAAGCCTTCAGCTTTACAATCCCTGCTAACACCTTCAATGATATAGATGTAAGCGATATCCTTACCTATTTGGCAACTTTAGAAAACGGTAATGCCTTACCAAGTTGGCTCACTTTTAATGCAGAAACTCGTACATTTAGTGGTAACCCTACAAATAACAATTTTGGTAGCATCAACATCAAAGTTACCGCCAGTGATGGAACAGCAAGTATCAGCGATGTTTTTGTATTGACAGTGGCTAATACCATTATTCAACTTCCTAATGTGATTAATGGCACTTCAGGCGCAGACAACCTAACTGGTACATTGAACAAGGATATTATCTCAGGATTGCTAGGCAATGACACGCTCCAAGGACTAGGTGATAACGACACCCTTGATAGCGGTGATGGCAATGATTCCTTAGATGGTGGTACAGGAGATGACAGTCTCATTGGTGGTAAAGGCAATGACACTTATATTCTGGACAGTATCAGCGACACGATTATTGAATCCGCCAGTGCAGGCACAGATTTGGTCAAGTCTTCGGTAAGTTGGGTGTTGGGAGCTAATCTGGAGAACTTGACCCTAACTGGAAGCTTGGCAATCAATGCTACTGGTAACAGCCTTAATAACATCATCACAGGAAATACTGCCGCTAACATCTTAAATGGAGTTGATGGCAATGATAGCCTGATTGGTGGTGACGGCAATGATACCTTGTTGGGTGGTGCAGGCAATGACACCTTAGATGGAGGTTTGGGAGCAGATAGTCTCAATGGTGGAATTGGTAATGACACTTACATCGTAGACAACTTCAATGATACGATTACTGAAGGCTTAAATGCAGGCACAGATTTAGTCAAGTCTTCTGTGAGTTTTTTGTTGGCAGATAACCTGGAAAAATTGACCCTGACTGGAAGCTTGGCAATCAATGGTACTGGTAACAAAGAGAATAACATCCTCATAGGAAATACTGCCGCTAACACTTTGAATGGAGTTGATGGCAATGATAGCCTGATTGGTGGTTCTGGTAATGACACCTTAATTGGTGGTTCTGGTAATGACACCTTAGATGGTGGAGTCGGTAATGATAGCCTTGATGGTGGAGCCGGCAATGACATTTACACCGTAGACAGCCTCAGCGATACAATTACTGAAGGCTTAAATGCAGGCACAGATTTAGTTAAGTCTTCAGTGAGTTGGGTGTTAACAGATAACCTAGAAAACTTGACCCTAACTGGAAGCAAGGTAATCAATGGTACTGGTAACAGCCTTGATAACATCATCACAGGAAATAGTGCCGCTAACACTTTTAATGGAGTTGATGGCAATGATAGCCTGATTGGTGGTTCGGGCAATGACACCTTGTTTGGTGGTGTAGGTGACGATGACTTAGATGGAGGTGCAGGTAATGATAGTCTTGATGGTGGAGTCGGCAATGATACTTACACTGTAAACAGCGTCAGCGATACTGTTACTGAAGGATTAAATGCAGGCACAGATTTAGTTAAGTCTTCGATAACTTGGGTGTTGGGAAATAACCTAGAAAACTTAACTCTGAGTAGAAGTTCAGCAATTAATGGTACTGGTAACAGCCTTGATAATATCCTGACGGGAAATACTGGCGCTAACATCTTGAATGGAGTTGATGGCAACGATCGCCTTTTTGGTAACTCAGGCAATGACACCTTGCTTGGTGGTGCAGGTGACGATTTACTCGCTGGTGGAGTTGGTCGAGATATATTGACTGGTGGAGTTGATCGAGATAGCTTTAACCTGGCTAATACTCGCACTGGAGGCTATGACACTATTACTGATTTTTCTGTTGGAGATGATACTATCTTCGTTTCTAAGACAGAATTTGGACTGAGCCAATCTCAGGATACGGTACTGGATTCGAGTTTGTTCAGACTTGGTACTAATGCAACCATAGCAGGCGATCGCTTTATCTACGATCAAACTACGGGGAACCTATTCTTTGATAAAGATGGGATTGGTAGTGCTGCACGAGTTCAGATAGCCCAGTTCTCGAATCAGGTAGCGCTTACTAGTGCGAATATTACTGTCATTGCCTAACGAAAGCTAGCTAGGTAATACAAAAGATTAAACTCGTTGTAGTTACCATGTTTAGCATGGTAACTACAACGATAATACAAACCTACCAAAACCTTCTTTGCACGCGGGTTTAACGGGGATATTATGGTTATTTAAGCACACATAACATCACTCAAATTGCACAAGCGATCGCAATTCGGCAGCAAAGTGACGCATAGCTGACCAGATCAATACCAGTTTTTGCAAGTGATAAGGAAGTCGCCCTGCATGGGCAAGAGATTCGATAAAAATCACAGGAGTCTGTTGGTGTTGTTGTTGGCAACTCTCTAGCGCTGACTGCCCAGCCCAAAGTTGATCTCCAAGAACCTAAACGCCAATAGTCATGCACTTACTTCCTCTCAATCTGTGCGTTGGCAACGTGATGACAAAATGCTACTCAATCAAGTGTAACGCTATTGTTACAAAAACTTTCTCAATCAAAAAGCTGATGAAAGCCCAAAAGCGCTAGTGCTAATGTACTATTGTGATGAGAAATTTCTCAAATATCCAGATTGAATCATAAATTTAGCAGAGAATAGTCGTTCCTGCCGCTTGGTAGAAATGATAATACCTCAACAACAATGCAGACGAGGAAAATAGTTCACGTTGATATGGATGCCTTCTACGCATCGGTAGAGCAGAGGGATAACCCTAGCTACCGAGGCAAACCGTTAGTCGTCGGTGGCAGCCCGAATCAGCGAGGCGTAGTTGCAGCAGCGAGTTATGAAGCTCGTAAGTTTGGTATTCACTCAGCAATGCCGTCAGTAACAGCGATCGCTAAATATCCTGGGCTTATCTTTGTCAGACCGAGATTCGACGTTTACCGAGAGATTTCCACTTCAATCCACGCCATATTCAAACGCTATACTGACTTGGTGGAAGGGGTTGCACTAGATGAGGCATATCTAGATGTTACTGAAAACAAGCAAAACATTCCCTACGCTTCTACGATCGCAAGACACATCAAAACTGCAATTGTTCAGGAAACTCAGTTGACAGCAACCGCAGGTGTGTCGATTAACAAGTTTCTTGCAAAAATGGCATCAGGGCAGAACAAGCCGAATGGACTAACGGTTATTTTACCGGAGGATGCGATCGCCTTTGTAGAACAGCTAGCGATTGAAAAATTCCACGGCATTGGAGAAGTTACGGCGGTTAAAATGCATTCGCTCGGCATTCATACTGGCGCAGATTTGAAAACGCGATCGCTGACTGAGCTAACACACCATTTTGGGAAAGCAGGGAATTATTACTACAAGATTGCCAGAGCAGAAGATGACCGTCCAGTTGAGGCGAATCGGGTTCGCAAATCCGTTGGTGCAGAAAATTCGTTTGCAAATGACTTAAGTGATATCAGTCAGATGTTGCAAGAACTCGAACAGATTGCCTCTCTTGTCGAGCAACGGTTAGAGCAACACGAAACGCGAGGACGTACATTAACCCTAAAAGTCAAGTTTTCTGATTATCGCCAGATAACACGTAGTAAGACGGCGATCGCTCCAATTAGTGAAGTAGATACAATTTTTGAGATAGCTAAAGCACTGTTTGAGTCGATTGATCTGGAAAACCGCAGTATTAGGTTACTGGGCATTTCCTTGTCCAATTTGGATAACGCCAAACAAACCCAAGTAATTCAATTGCCATTATTTCAAAATGGGAACATTATATTTTAGTGTAGGTGTAGTTTGTTCAGACGCTGACAACTCGGTTATGGAGAGAGAGCGAATCAACTCCCGAATCACATCAGTTGCAGGTCTACCCGTACTTGCACAATATTTTTCAAGTTTTTCGCTTTCAGTTGATGCAAGATTTATTGTGATTCGTTTGACAGCCCATTTTTTGTTCATAACTGCTTTATTAATAAAATTTAATGAATTATCTAGACTTTAAATGCCTTGTGCAATACTTAACAAATATATAGATGTTAACCACAGTATACTTGCCGTAAAACTATTTTTAGCACATCTTCCTCAGAGTATTTACTTGTAATCCAAAACTTCACTGATCTATCATCTATATGAACTTTACAACATTTGAAACGAGCTTGTATTTTTTGTAAATATTGTTAAGCAAAGCGCAATTTGAGTGAGCCTTGCAAGAGGCGTATAATCAGCAAGCATTGCCAATTGAATTTAGTAAATCTTCTATGTATGAATAAAAATTAGGTACATTTTTCATTTTACACAAGTATATTAAAAAAGATGTTTCCTTTCAAAACTTGCTTGAGTGATACGAATGCAGACACAGGTGTTAGAACTAGAAAAAATCGCTGACAAAATTAGAAAACTATTCGCACTTAGACAATCTCCCAACGAAGCAGAGGCAAGCGCCGCCGCAGCTAAAGCCCAAGAAATGCTAACCCGGCACAATTTATCGATTGCCTCACTCCATGATTGGACACCTCAACCATTAGAAGAAGAAGTCATTCGCCAGTTTAAACGCATGACCTCATGGAAATTTATTTTACTAAGTGGTGTTTGTTGGGGGAATTACTGCTCTGCGATCACCAGACACTACCATAGCGGGTCTAAAATGATTATCTTAGGGCGAAAAGTGAATATCGTCTCTACTCAGATTCAGTTTGAGTATCTTGAACAAACTATTGAACGACTGGCAAAACAAGCCGTAGGCAATCGCGCTTTTAGAAATGCTTTTAAATTAGGTGCTGCTAATAGACTTGTAAGTAGGATTCTTGAGAATCGCGATCAACAGAAAAATCAAGGTATTGCTGGAACTACTGAATCAGTTGCAGTACCTGCGATTATCGTGCAAGCGCTCTATGAAAAACTAGAATCTGAGTTAGAAGCATATCTAAATAATGTGAAAGTTAAACAAATGGCATTACCATATTGTGGTTCAAAAGACGGATATTTCTCTGGTATATCTGCGGCTGATTCTGTCTCTCTTAATCACCAAGTTAGTAGCAGTCAACAGCACTATCTGCCAAGTTAATTAAGACTTATCAGGAGATAGCGGCAGTGATAAGAGTAGATTTTGGAGTGATTGCCCTCATGCAGTGCTTGATGCGATCGCTGTAGGCAAGATTTACAGTACTTCTACAGAGGTATAAATAGTTATCAAAGTATAAACTAATTACTGTTAAAAGGTGATAGTAGTAAATTTATATACTCTATTGATGTGAATAATTCGGTAGAGTATTTTTGTGAAAGTGCATCTATCATAAGCGATCGCCTCTCCTGTCCCCCTTCTAAATTACCTTAATCATGAGCCTTTTGAGAGGAAGATTATTTAGTCATTAAACTCCAGTGCCCACCCTTGGCTCCCAAAAGACACTCCACCGTCAGCCTGACACAGCCGCCCCCGATAGAATTCCTGCTGTAAAAGAGACAGAACACCCAAAACCCCCAATTCTGACTAATCCCCCAAATCTTCGCCTAGCTGTAAAGAAAAAAGCAAATTGACTGATAATATAAAGCTCTACAATAGGCAATCTTCTGACTGGAAACATTGATTATGAGCTTTGCTAATAAAACCATTGTTCTTACAGGTGCATCAGCAGGGATTGGGCGAAAGCTGGCAATCTCGTTAGCCCAACAAGATGCAAATTTAGTCCTAGCGGCTCGTAATCAAGAAGGATTAGAACAGACACTGACTGCTTGCACAAATCATACACACAAGGTGATTGCAGTAGCTACAGACGTAACTCAAACAGAAGCTTGCCAGCAGTTGATAGAGAGAGCGATTACCGTGTTTGGGCAGATTGATATTTTGATCAACAATGCCGGAATTGGAATGCTGACGTGCTTTGATGAAGTGACAGATTTGTCCATTTTTGAGCGGGTAATGCAGGTTAATTATTTAGGTGCAGTCTATTGTACTCATTATGCCCTACCCTATCTAAAAGCCAGTCGAGGACTATTAGTGGCGATTTCTTCAATTTGTGGCAAAACAGGTGTACCGACTCGTACAGGTTACGTTGCCAGTAAACACGCCATGCAAGGCTTCTTTGATACATTACGGATAGAATTGCACTCAACAGGAGTAGATGTATTGGTTGTTTCACCAGGGTTTGTCGCCACAGATATTCGGCAACGAGCCTTGGGAGCAGATGGAAAACCATTAGGCAAAAGTCCGCGTGATGAAACGCAAGGCAATATGTCAGTAGATGAGTGTGTAGATCAAATTATTTGGGCGATGGAGCGGCGTAAAAGAGAACACATCATGACGTTGAAAGGTAAAATACTCCCTTGGGCAAAGCTAATTATGCCAGGATTGGTTGATCGTATAACTGCTGCGACCGTTCGCAAGCCAACTGCTACCCAGAAGTAATCAAAACTTGAGAAACTGCGTGGCAAGTAGATGATTTTTACTACTCCACAGTACAGTTTAGTACATCTCTCTCCTCACCCACTCCAACTCTCTACCGCCACACATTCCCCATTGAACACATAAAAAGCACCCGCCCCGCGCACCTCCAGAAAACCCCCTGGCGAAGAGTAGTCTTTCACCACTCCCGCTTGCCATTGCCGCGAAACGAGGTTGCAGACTTGTACAGAAGTTGCGATCGCCTACATCGGGTGCTTGAGCCATCGCCACTTTTGCAAACTAGATTAAGTGAGTATGTATAATAAAAGAGGCTATTAAATACCGATATATTACTTAGTGATGTGCTACTCGATATTTTGGAACTCCAGCTACAGCATAAGGGATCATCTTTTGCCGACCAATGGTCGGCATTTTACTTCAATAAATAAGTCAATTTGCGATCGCCTCTCCTGTGCCCTTGTTACAACCGCCCTCCACAGCCTGCGATTGTTCCCTTGAGGTCAAGGGTGCATTTATGTTTGACCAAATTTTGACAACCATTGGTTTACACGTATTCAGCTAAGGGTGTTGTATTGGGCTTGGTTTATTGCGTCTAATCCTTGTATAGTGCAGCTTTAAAAGTTTTTCGTTCTTCTTGCATAAAGTACAAAGCTTTAGCTGAAGAATATTGCATACCAAACGAATTATATGTAAAACAGGGACAAGCTTTAAAAGTCCTTTATTTAATCCCCTATTTGCAAGCGCTGCTCTGACCATGCCCCAGGGCAGTTTTTTCTTGTACAGGTTGGCTACAAGAGTTTACACCCACTGGCAACAATCGAATCACACGTGCAGTGCTTTGTTTACTCGCCATAACCGTCAGATTGCATCACAGTCCGTAAAAGCGTTAACCTCAAATGTAGCAAGTAGAAACACTTGAGATATGCGGTGAAAAGCAGTGTAGTGTTAATCAATAATCTTTAAAAATAGCAAATTACCCTTTTATTAAAAAATATTCAGTAATCAATAAATTATTTATGACTATAGATTTACTAGAATTTTTCCACCGAACAGACCCCAGTCGAACTTTGTACATCAATCAAGGTTCAGATAAAAAGTACTACATTGACTTTTCCTCAGTCAGAGGCGGCGATATCATCGGCAAGCTGAAGCAGAAAATTACGTTCTTCAAAGCGAACGAACCGACCTGCACGTTATTTACTGGTCATATCGGCTGTGGGAAATCGACAGAGCTAGTCAGGTTGCAGGTGGAACTGGAAGAATCAGGCTACCACGTAGTATATTTTGAGTCTAGCGAAGATTTAGAAATGACCGACGTAGACATTGCAGATGTGCTTTTAGCGATCGCCCGTCGTGTGAGCCAAAGCCTGGAGAAAATCACGCTTTCGGAACCGAACAAATTCCATGAACTACTGCAAGGCGCATTGAGAGCGCTAGATTCGGAGGTAACGGGGTTTAAGGTAAAAACCCCAGCCGGAGATGTTGGTTTCTCCACAGAAAAAGAGAAATTCTCCTTAGCACTGGGAATTGGTGAAATCACAACCAAGACGAAAAGTGATCCTCAACTGCGAGAGAAGCTTAACCAATACCTGGGGCCACAGAAGACCAGACTGCTGGAGGCGATTAATCGTGAACTCCTAGAGCCAGCGATCGCTAAACTAAAGCAGCAGGGTAAAAAGGGATTAGTGGTGATAGTCGATAACCTCGATCGCATAGATAACCGGATTAAGGCGTGGGGTCGTCCGCAGCAGGAATATCTGTTTGTGGATCAGGGGGAGTTTTTGACAAAGCTGAACTGCCATTTAGTTTTCACAATGCCGCTATCGTTGAAATTCTCTAATGATTATGGAACGTTGACCCAGCGTTTCCCAGAAGACCCGAAGGTACTGCCGATGGTTCCAGTGCAATGGCCAGACGGCAGCATACATCAGCAAGGGATGGGGCTGATGCAGCAGATGGTGCTGGCAAGGGCATTTCCCGATTTGCAACCAGAGGAGCGTTTAGACCAGATTAGTGAAATCTTCGACAGTACAGAAACGCTCTTGCGGCTATGCAGTTTGAGTGGTGGTCATGTGCGAGACTTGCTTAGGTTGCTCAATACTTGGATTCAGGAGGAAATGAGGTTTCCCCTCTCGCGTAAGACATTGGAGCAGGTGATTCGCGCACGTCGCAATGAGATGGCAATGCCGATTTCAGATTCGGAGTGGGAATTGCTGCGTTATGTTAAGCAAAGGAAGAAAGTTAGCGATGACCAAGGATACCAAAAGCTAATCCGTAGTAGATTTGTGTTTGAATACCGAGATGGGGGTGAATCTTGGTTTGATGTCAATCCGATTTTGGCAGAGGCAGCAGAGTTGAGTAGTTGAGAGAGCAGTTCACTAGAAAAGGGGAAAGGTAATATCAATTCACAATTCGCTTTTTCGCCCATTCGCAATTAGTAATTCGTAATTAAAAAACGTAAGATACAGTAAAGCTTTTAGGATTGCTATATGTATCAGATTTTTTGTGAAATGGTGTAAGGGGTAAAGGAAGTAATTATTAAAGAGATAATACCCATTACCTAATGCGTTCGCTTTTACCATCTTGTAAATAGAAGAATCAGCATATAACTACCTGAAATCCCTGTTTTTTAATTAACTGGTTTCCTTTCCCTTTCCCCTTTGCCCATCTTTTTGATTGAAATTGTATGAGTACACCGCACCAGTCAGAAGATACACCACAGGATAATGAGCGATCGCTGCAACAGCTAGCTTGGACGCTTCAGGCTTCGGTGGGACAATTTAAGCTGATTTGGGCGCGGTGCAATTACAGCGATTTACGGACTCGCTTGATAGAAAGGTTAAGCGAAATCTGTAAAATGAAGATTCAGGTATTGCAGATCAAAGAATCGGAAAGAATGCTTTTTACTGCAATCCGTTCAGAATTACAGCCAGATACCCAAGCGTTGATGATTGTGGGCTGGGAATCACTGCATGATTTAGCGCAGATGTTGACAAGTGCTAATCAGGTACGCGAAGAATTTCGTAAAAATTTGTCTATTCCAGTAGTGCTGTGGATTAGCGAAGAAATCCACCACACCATCATGGAGATTGCTCCTGACTTGGAAAGCTGGGGAACTAGCAGAAGTTTTGCGATCGCGCAGAATGATTTAAGTGAGTTTATCAATCAACTGGCTGATAAATATTTTAGTAATACTTTAAATTTGAATTTAAATGATTCTCTGTTACTCGAATTAGAATTAGCAGCAGCGCAAAGAGAGTTACGAACTGATGATCTTGAGATTGAAGCTAATTTAGCATCATTGCTTGGGTTAGTAAAACAGCTTAATAATCAGCTAGATGCTGCTTTAGAATTTTATCAACAAGCTAAAATTATTTGGGAACAGCTACATAATCTAGTTAGACAGAACAAGATTTTAAGTGAGATTGCTTTTTGTCATTATCTTAAAGCTTTAAAAAAATCAGATATTAATCATTTAGATTGGCAAGCTACTCGTCAATCTGCTGAAGAATATATTAACTTTCTCAACGAAGTTCAAAAACCAGATTTCGTAGCCAGTTCTTTCGTGAAATTTGGGAATATACTACGGGATTTGAAAGAGTGGGATAAGTTACAGTCATTAGCACAGCAGGCTTTAGAGATACATCAGGCTCTAAATCAGCCCATCGAATTAGCTAAGGATTATAGTTTTTTAGCGCAAGTAGCACTGGCACGAGCGCACTGGCGTGAAGCCAAGCAGTTTACACAGCAAGCTCTAACTATCTTGTCAGCAATTCCTAATCGTGAATTAATAAATATTTCTGGGGTAGTATCGCAACTTCCACAAGAGTCTGTGATTACATACGATTCTAGTCTTTACAAGTATATTTTGGCGCAGGCTGAATATCAATTAGGCGAAATTTCTTCAGCAATTGCAAATTTAGAAGTTGCAAGAGATGGTGTTAGTCCCCTATTGGATTTAAGACAACACCTGAATATTCTCAGTTACTTGCAACGGCTTTACTTTGAGCAAAAAGAATATCTCAAAGCATATAACATCAAACAGCAGCAGCAGTCTGTTGAACAGCAGTTTGGTTTACGGGCTTTTATTGGTGCAGGTAGATTACAGTCAACAAAGCAGGCTCAAGCATCCTTAAGCAAAACTGAAATTCAAGAAAATATCGCTCCAGAAATTGCTGCATCAGGTCGCTTGTTGGATGTAGAACGCTTGGTTGAGCGTGTAGGTCGCCTGGACTATAAGTTGATTGTCGTTCATGGGCAGTCAGGTGTAGGCAAAAGCTCTTTAGTCAACGCAGGGCTAGTTCCGGCTTTAAAAAATAAAGCGATCGGAATCAAAGATAATCTGCCTGTGGTAATGCGTGTTTATACTAATTGGGTAGAAGAATTAGGGCGACTAATACACGAGGCATTACAACAGAATGGTAGAACTAGGAATAAAGAGCTTGAGGTTTTTAAAGAAAAAATTCAAACATCTTCTGACTCATTAATTTCTCAACTGCACGAAAATGAACAGCATAACCTACGCACAGTGCTGATTTTTGACCAGTTTGAAGAATTTTTCTTTACTTATACCCAAGAAATACAAAGGCGGCAGTTTTTCGAGTTTTTGGGTGAGTGTCTCAATATTCTTTCAGTGAAAGTAATTCTATCATTGCGAGTGGATTATCTTCATTATTTACTAGAGTGCAATCGTTTGTCTAGCATGACGATTATTGGCAAAGATATTCTTAGCAGTAATGTACTGTACAATTTAGGAAACTTTTCACCTGATGATACCAAGTTAATTATCCGTAAGGATTCAGGTGGCAGAGTATTGACAAGGGGGACACTTGAGGGGGAGTATCACAAATATGAACCAAAACCTGCCTCAAGATTTAGACCGAGAAAGCTTGAACCAGTTATCAAAAGAAGAACTGGTAGAGATAATTATTGAGCAGGGCAAGGCAA
>NZ_KV757654.1 GCF_001712795.1 Nostoc sp. KVJ20 | reverse complement strand
ATTACTCATTACTCATTACTCATTACTCATTACTCATTACTCATTACTCATTACTCATTACTCATTACTCATTACTCATTACTTCTCTTCTGCTCCATCAAATGCCTTGAGCTTGTGAGAAATGCGGGCTAATAGCTCATTAATATCTCAACGAGCAAAAATTTCAGGCTATTTTTGAATCGAGCATTTATAACCTTCTAGTATTTTCAACATTTTGAATTATTAAAAAGCTAAAAAACCTACATTTTTTGTCATCAATGATGAGTAAGCCAGTGATATAGGACTCATATTTGATTTGGTGAAAAAACTCAGTACAACTAAGAAGCCTTCTTGACTGTTGCCTGTAGCAAGATTGCCTATTGCCTGTCTACGCAAATTCGTTCAGAAATCAAAACCTGCTTTAACTATAATCTTTTCACAATCTCCGGTTAAATGAGGGTTAACTCATGAAGATTAGAATTATTACCAAATGGAAAGAGAACAACGCTTATACCAATTCTTTATGAAGCTGCATAGAATTCGATCCCCCCTAGCCCCCCTTAAAAAGGGGGGAATTCAAAGTCCCCCTTTTTAAGGGGGATTTAGGGGGATCAAGATATGTGCAACTTCACATTAAATTGGTATTAGGTGGATGGCAAGCTTCGAGTTTGAATTAAACGTCGGTAATCTCATTGATTGAACGTATCACTGCAATCAACTTGCTTAATTCACCGCATCTCAGTACAGTACAATCAAAACCAGTTTCAAGGTCATAAAAATGACGACTCAAAAAAGAATTGCTGTGGTAACAGGCAGCAATCGAGGGCTAGGATATGCTATTTCCCGTCAATTATCCAAAATTGGCAACCGCGTAATTCTGACGAGTCGTAATGAAACAGATGGTCTTGCTGCTAAAGGGCAGCTTACCAATGAAGGGCTTGATGTTGACTATCACACGCTGGATGTCAGCAATGATGGAAGTGTGCAACAGTTTACAGATTGGCTGCGTGAAACTTACGGCAAGGTAGATATTCTGGTCAATAATGCAGGCGTAAATCCCACAACTAAGCCGGAGGAGTCCAGTTTACTAACTGTGCAACTGGAAACGATGCGATCGACCTTTGAAACCAATGTTCTAGCGGTACTCAGAATTTCTCAAGCATTAATTCCGTTGATGAAGGTGCAAAATTACGGTCGCATTGTCAATATCTCAACGGAAATGGCATCTCTAACATCAGTTCCCACTGACTATTATCCTTTAGCGCCATCCTATCGACTCTCGAAGGTGGGAGTAAATGGACTAACCGTGCTTCTTGCCAAGGAACTCCAAGGTACTAATATTCTCGTAAATGCCTATTCTCCAGGTTGGATGAAAACAGATATGGGGGGAGATAATGCCCCGTTCACGGCAGAAGAAGGAGCTGAAACTGCTGTCTATTTGGCAACACTTCCCGATGGAGGAGCGCAAGGACTGTTTTTTGCAGAGATGCGAAAGTTTGGTGGCCCCATTCAATTACAATGGTAGGTTAATATGGGAAATTCCGCAGATTTACCGTCTATTTACGCAGATAAGCCGATTGAATTAGCACCTGCTAAAATTATTACCTCGTTTCCTGTTAATACTTTTTTGGAAAATCTAGCGATACCTGCGGCGGGCTACGCCTACGCCTCAGATGGCACAATTTTTGTAAGCAATCATGAGGTTGGCGAGGTTGTTCGCATTACCCCAGATGGCAATCAGCAAATTCATGCCACCGTTGAAGGTAAAGTAAGTGGTCTTGCTTTTACTACCAACGGCGATCTGGTGGCAACAGGATGGAATGGTGATTCTATACCCGTGGTTTCTCTAGTTAAAAATGATGGCACGGTGGAAACCTTGCTGACGCTGCCAGACGCAATGTTTCTCAATGGCATCACGCCACTTTCCGACACTCAATATTTGACAGCTGATTCCTATCGTGGTGCAATCTGGCTAATTGATGTTGCTCAACCCAGTGGATCAATTTGGCTAGAACATCCAATGCTTGCTCGGAGCAATTCGGAGAGCGTGTTTCCGGCTGCAAATGGCTTGAAGCGTTTTGGTGATTTCCTCTACGTTTCAAATACAGAAAAAATGTTGTTGTTGCGGATTCCTGTTGATAGCACTAATAAACCAGGTGAGCCGGAAATTTTTGTTGAGCAAACTAATATTGATGACTTTGCCTTTGATGTGGAAGGCAACCTTTATGGAGCAACGCACATTTACAACAGTGTGATACGAATTGCAAGCGATCGCAGTACTACTATTATTGCTCAAGCCGAGTCAGGTGTAATTGGTAGCACAGCAGTGGCTTTTGGTCAAAGTGAGGGTGAACGCACTGCAATTTATGTTGTAACTAATGGTGGAATGTTTTTACCTCCACCTACTGGTGTCGTTCCTGCTAATGTTGTTCGGCTTGAAGTTGGAAAAACTGGATATCCTTTAGCTTGAGAATGATGTAATTTTAGATTTTAAATTTTGGATTTTGGATTAAAGCTTCTAAATCCAAAATTTAAATTTGTTTGCTCTCCAACGAATTTGTACTTGTTCTGCGAAAACCAAGCTACGTGAAATAAATCCAAAATCCCCAAATCTTGAATTTATTCATAGGATCAATCTAAAATTTAAAATCCAAAATCCAAAATTGATAAAGATGGAACAGGACGAGCAATTTGTAACCGTGGTCATTACACAAGTTGTAAAGCCAGGATGCGAAAGCGCCTATGAGGCTTGGTTGAAAGATATTACCAAAGTTGCCAGAACCTATATAGGTCATTTGGGAACAAACGTGATTCGTCCCCAACTTGGTGTGCGAAATGAATATGTGATCATCTTCCGGTTTGACGGTTATGAGAATTTAAAGATGTGGATGACATCGCGCGATCGCGAATATTGGCTCAATGAAGGTAAACATCTGGTAGAATCCGATCCTGATGTTCAACAAATCTGTGGATTAGAAGCTTGGTTTTCTCTTCCCGGTCAACCACTGAAAACTCCACCGCGCTATAAAACAGCATTGCTAACTTGGGCAGCTGTATTTGTGTTGATTAATTTGTTAAATACATTTATAACGCCCCTGCTTCGCGGCTTACCTCCCTTAATTATTTCGTTGATCATTACCATTACTATGGTTTTGCTATTAACCTATGTTGTCATGCCTAGAGTTAGCCGTTTGTTTAGTTCTTGGCTATATCCTAAATTACGAAAAGTTTAGCACCTGATCACCTCTGCAAAATGCCAAAATTTTAGGGGCGGTTTCGTAACCACCCCTTTATTGCCCTAATAATTTAGAATTTACTTGCAGACCCCTTAATGGGAAGTTAATTTACTCAGAAATGTGAATCGAACTTTCAACTTGAGAATTAGCTAATGTTGGTGCAGAGAAAATCCGCGAGTACAGACTTGATGGTTGTTGATGAGCAACAACTGGGAGAACTTGACGAGCATGGGCGGCTAATTCCACTGCTTTTACATCATAAGTCTGCGTTGCTAATTTAGGATAGAAACCAATTCCGATGATTGGTAGCAGCAAACAAGCGGTAATAAATATTTCGCGGGGTTTGACATCAGATATTACAGCATCCAAGTGCAACTCTTGACTTTGCTCACCATAGAATACTTGACGCAGCATCGACAGTAAATAAATTGGTGTCAAAATCACGCCAACTGCTGACAGCAGCACGACTACAACTTTGAAGCTGGAACTGTAAACATCACTGGTGGCAATACCCAGAAATACCATCAACTCACCCACAAAACCACTCATTCCGGGTAAGGCAAGAGAAGCCATTGAACCAATGGTAAACAGAGCAAAGGTTTTAGGCATTACCTTAGCCATACCGCCCATTTTATCCATCATCAAGGTGTGGGTGCGATCGTAAGTAACGCCAGACAGGAAGAACAAGCTAGCAGCAATCAAGCCGTGGGAAACCATCTGTAACACTGCACCGCTGATGCCTATTTCTGTATAGGACGCAATCCCAATCAGCACAAATCCCATGTGGGCAATTGAAGAGTAAGCCAAGCGCCGTTTGAGATTGGTTTGAGCAAATGCACAGCAAGCACCATAGACAATGTTAACCACACCCAAAATTGCCAGCACTGGGGCAAAAGTCACATGGGCATTGGGTAACATTTCCACATTGAAGCGGATGAGAGCATAACCACCCATTTTTAACAACACACCAGCCAAAATCATTGAACCGGGTGCTGATGCTTCACCGTGGGCATCAGGTAGCCAAGTGTGTAAAGGGAAAATCGGTAACTTCACACCGAAGGCAATCAAGAAACCTGCATAAATCAACAATTCCAAGGTTTTGGGGTATTCTTTCATTCCCAGAGTCGCCATGTCGAAGGTGACGGTATCTCCAGAGAATGCCATTGCAAAACCGGCAATCAAGATAAATATTGATGCAGCAGCGGTGTAGAGAATGAATTTAGTAGCGGCATAACGGCGATTTTGTCCTCCCCAGATGGAAATCAGCAGGTAAACCGGCACTAACTCGATTTCCCACATCAGGAAGAACAACAGCAAATCTTGGGCGACAAATACGCCAAGCTGGGCGCTGTACATCGCTAACATCAAACCATAAAATAATCGCGGCTTGGTGGTAACTTTCCAAGCCGCGAATATTGCGAGGGTATTTATTAAGCCTGTCAGAAGCAGTAAGGGCATCGATAAACCATCAACCCCTACAGCCCAATGCAAACCTAACTGCGGTATCCAAGGATAGTTTTCTACAAGTTGGAGTGTTGAACTCTGAAAGTCGTAGTTATACCAAAAGGCACAAATCATCAGTGCAAAGTCGGCGATCGCAACTCCCAGACCATACCACCGGACAGTTCTACCTTCTTTGTCTGGGATTAAGGGGATGGCTAAGGCAGCCACCAAGGGTAAGAGGATTATGGCTGTTAGCCAGGGAAATTCAATAGCATTCATCACTTCTGACAATCAATTTGCCTTCTCGCTTTTGATTACATTATATTAAGGAATCAATACTTTTGTAAACATTCTTGAACTCCAAAAGATTAAATTTTTGCCTTTGACAAGAATATATACTCATCGTATGTTAGTTTTTCAGGATAAATAAGAATAAATACTTATCTAATTTTGCCAATTACATTCTAAATGTAAACTTTTGCAACGTCAACTTTAGCTGTCGTTACAATATCGTTGCATTTTCTGTTCACTGGAGTACTTTGAGAAAAGAAGTTTTGATAGATATGTGGTTTGAGACAGGACACTTCGGGTTAGAAGCAAACGATTGGGTGTCTAATTTGGGGGGAGGGACTACAGATGGTACACAGGAAGAGAGAGATAAGCCACCTAAGCCGCCTGGAAATTAGGGCAAACGCACAGTAGTTTTAGCAAAGCCTTGGTGATAAGGATATTGATGAAAAAATCGCCTAAAACATGAGAGGAAAATAACTTATGTCCGATTTAATTAACAAACAAATCATCCTCAAAAGTCGTCCAGAGGGCGAACCAAAAGAGAGTGATTTTGCTCTGGTAGAAACACCAACTCCCGAACCAGGTGAAGGCGAAATTCTTAGCCGCACCATTTATCTATCTCTCGACCCTTATATGCGTGGTCGCATTAGTGGAGGCAAGTCTTATGCTGCACCTGTAGAATTAGGTTCAGTTATTGTCGGTGCTACAGTCAGCCAAGTAATTAAATCAAATCATCCTCAATTTCAAGTAGGAGATTTTGTTCTTAATAGTAACGGTTGGCAAACTTATGCTGTATCTAAGGGTGAGACACTGCGTAAACTTGATCCCACTCAAGCACCTTTATCCTATAGTTTAGGTGTACTGGGTATGCCTGGACTGACTGCTTATGCTGCTCTGCTTGATATCGGTCAACCTAAAGAAGGCGAAACTGTTGTGGTTTCAGCTGCTTCTGGGGCTGTCGGTGCAGTAGTAGGTCAAATTGCCAAAATTAAAGGTGCGCGAGTAGTGGGAATTGTCGGGAGTGACGATAAGCGGGATTATATAGTTAAGGAATTAGGTTTTGATGTTGGCATTAACCGCAAAACTCAAGAACTTGATTCAGCGCTCAAAGAAGCTGCCCCGAATGGCATTGATGTTTACTATGACAATACAGCAGGTGTGATTTTAGAAACTGTCTTGCAGCAGATAAACCTTGGGGCAAGAATTCCACTAGTAGGTTTGATTTCAGAATATAACGCCACATCTACTCCACCAGGGCCTAATTTAATGCCACTACTAGTCAAACGGGCTTTAATCAAAGGTTTCTTAGTTAGCGATTATCAACATCGGTTTAATGATTTTTTGCACGATGTTTCTGGATGGTTGCAGTCTGGTCAAATCAAGTATAAAGAAGATGTAGTTATTGGTTTAGAGAAGGCTCCTGGTGCATTTATCGGTTTACTTCGAGGTGATAATTTTGGCAAGTTGATTGTTAAGCTCAATGACGATCCAACAGCAGCTTAATCGGTTATTAAGTTGGGTATGTGGTACGTTGACACTTAAATTATTTCCAAATGAGCGAAAATTCTGGCACACCACTGGATAAAAGGGAGCAAATTCTTGAAAATCAGCGTCAGGAGTAGATAATTCAACTAAAGTTTTAGGTGTAACTAGATGCACAATGGTTTTAGGAGTAAGCTGCCACTACTGCTGACATTCTGCTTATTTACTAGCTTTTTGCCTGCTTCTGGTTCAGTTTTATGTCCAGCCGTTGCCTCTGACGAATACTATAAAGTAGCCAGAAATTATGGCAGAGATGGACGCACAGGAACCGATGGGCGATCGGGTAGAGATGGTAGCAGTGGTGAAAACCAAAATATTTTTGTCAATGGTTCACCTGTAAATCTTGATTTGTCGGGTAAAGATGGTGAAGATGGGGAAGACGGGGAACATGCTGATCGTCCTGACTGTGGTTATCAACGCAATCGCGTCAGCCACGACATAAACGCCCCCAATGGTGGTAATGGTGGTAGTGGTGGCAAGGGAGGAGATGGGGGAAATGGTGGTTCCCTCACAGTCTATTACAGCAATTTGGCAGACTTGCGAAACATTTCCGTTCGAGCAACTGGTG
Source organism: Nostoc sp. KVJ20 (assembly GCF_001712795.1). Lineage (GTDB taxonomy): Bacteria > Cyanobacteriota > Cyanobacteriia > Cyanobacteriales > Nostocaceae > Nostoc. Next base: position 2,272 of record NZ_KV757654.1, on the reverse strand, counting down.
GAGAAGGTGGGCGCGGCGGTAGAGGTGGCAACGGTACGGAGGGTTGTAACTGTCACAGACGGAGTTGGGAAGTGAAAACCTGCAAGGGGACTCCCGGTAGCCCTGATTACAAGTGTACTGATAAGGTTTATCGATGTAGCGATGGTAGCGATGGACGAGATGGCAGTGATGGTAGCGATGGTAGCCAAGGGCGCTTAGGAATTTTGAGTATTGTGAATAGCAATGAACCTTTGGCAGGGGATACTCCAACTGTGCAGCTAGCAATTTCGCAACTGATAAACAAACAGGTCAACCTCTCGAAGAATAAGTGGAATATTCGTAAAGGGGCAACTTCTCTACTTGCGCCTGGTGCTGCGATCGCTGATGATTATCGAGAGTTTGAACAACGTCTAGAAGAGGCTTTTCAAATAGTTTGGCAAGAAAGACAACCCATTACCAGCTTTGGTAATCAAGCTGTAACACTAAATTTAACTGATAACAAACAAGTAGAAATTACTTTTCCTGAAGAATTATGGGTTGAAGGTAACACCAAAAGTGACGCTAACTTAACAACATTTACCGTCAACCATGCCATTCCCAAAAAAGATGTCACTCGGTTAGCTGTGGCAGAGTTTGGCGATGCAGGACAAAACCTCAACTTAAAAATAGTCGATTTGGCAGCAAAGTCTGATGCTATTAATACTCAGTTTCGCGTGAAATTCCGCGCCCAGGATAGCTTGCACGGTTTTTCTGGCTACAAAACTGAATATGAAGGGGATATTCCCAACGAACTTGTGACTCGTGACTACAACCGTTTTACTCTAGCTTTGGGCAAGCTAAAAATTCCTGATGAAGCTTTGCGCCCTGGTATCAACGTTAATATCGAAGTCGTAGCAACTCGTTCTTTGGGAATACGTTCTGCGAAGCAAACTATTAGCTGGCAAGGTGCAATCCGCAAGCCTAGATAACGTTTAGGAAGATTTTTTACCATCTGATACCATTTGCGAGAGAATATAGGCTGCAAAATCTAGTAACTGATCCAGCAAAAAACCAATAATCCCGATGTAGATAATTACCTGGATGATGTAATCAGCATTGCCAGCTTTATAAGCATCCCACAGGGTAAACCCAAGTCCTTTTGGCCCTGTTAACATTTCTATGGCAATAACTATAAACCAGGCTACCCAAATGCTAACTTTCAAGGCATGAAATAGATGAAATATAGCTGCTCGAAAGTTGTTATTCTGTCTCTTAAAATGTCGCATACCTATTGCAGTATTAATAATCATCGTCCAGAGAGTTCCCAGAAAAACTACTATAATGGCAGCCGATTCACTCTCTTGAAATGCTATTAGGGCAATAGGCAGCAGAGCTATAGGAGGGATACTATGTGGTATCTGAAATATCAGCCTAAATAGCTGATAAATCATGCTATTCATACCTATGAAATACCCGATAAAGCTACCCAATACGGCTGCTGGGATGTAACCAACAAACAACCGTTGTAAGCTAGCTAAAATGTCTAAGAACATATTATTTTCTCTGCCTCAGTTCTCATAAAAAGCATTTGGAAAATACTGCGGCAATAAGATAAAAAAGTGGATTAAAATACACTTTCGCTTCGATTGATAAATGATTTTTATATCTTCTCCTCCTTGATAAATAATCAAAAAACTTAGGTATTATTACGATGAGATAGTAGTAGTACAAAGAAGAGGTAAAACTTTGATTTACTAAACTTTATCAGAAAAGCAAATGGTGATTAGTAAATTAAATACAATTTCCATAATTTACTTGGTTGGTGATTTTAACAAGTATAAATGTGTACAACTTTTTATACTAGATAAAGTGCCAAATTTGTTATTAGCAATACAGAATATCTATACAATTGACCTCTTGCAAAAACATATTTTTGCAAGAGAGGGAAAGGGGTAAAGGTTAAAGGGAAAGGATTTTGAGTTTCTTTACCCTTTTCCTCTTCCCCTTTACCCCGACTTTTGCAAGAAGTCTAATGGTTTAGTTAATACCAGCCAATCGATTGGCTGGCCCTAACGGTAGCGGTACAGTTTCCTTCAGCAATCTTCAATACATCTTCAGTTCTGCTAAGTAAGTGGGCAAGAATAAATCAAACTATATTAAGTAATGTAAAAATCAATTGAATTAGCTCGTAGCAAGAGCTTTAGCCCTTAGAGGATGTTTTAAAAGTCGAAGCGAGTCAAAAATTATGCCAGTCGCCTGACCATAATCCGGATCATCGCAATGTAAATAAAAGTCTCAGAGGTTTCTGGTAGTC
>NZ_KV757653.1 GCF_001712795.1 Nostoc sp. KVJ20 | reverse complement strand
CTTAGGATATGTGGGCGGGGTGGGGTCGGGGTGTGGGGTCGGGGTCGGGGTGGGTTAATCTAATTCTGAAACCAAATACAGTTCTGGGTACATAAATCGATTAACTTCAGATTTCATCATCTTGCATAGTTCAGGATGAAAGAATTTATCTGTATCCAAAATCTCGCGTCGTAGCACCCCACCTATATGGTGTAGAAACTCACCTAATTGTGGCTGATTCATGAACTCCTTAATCTTATCTACCGCGTCCTCAGCCTTCTCACAGAGGTTAGCTGCAAACGCAACTAGATTAGCAGCCTGTTGCTGCTTTTCTAGTCGCTTCTGATTCCTCTGCCCTTCCTCTGTATCTAGCTGTTTCGCTATTTCTTGAGCCTTCGTAGCTTGGTAGCTTTGATGTTGAGGTTCAATTGGCTTACTTATATAGTTGGGTGCTGTTGTAGGGATTGCTGACTTAATAGCATCTACAACCTGCTGACCATAATCAACAGCTTTAGCTAGTCTCCAATCCCATCTAGCTGAGATTAATTCTAGATATTCTAAATCCATGCCTGGTTTTTCTTTCAGAATTTCATTATCCAGAATATTGATAATTTGGCTAACTTCCAGACCTGCCATTTGTAAGCTTCGGATTCTTAGAGCTTCCTCTGGTTGCAATTTAACCCAGGCTTTGCCTATTGCACTGTCAATCTTTTTATTCAGTTTAGATTGGGCATCTGTTACTATCCCATTTTCACCAAACTGCTTTTTAGCTTGCCAGAAAGCGATCGCACTTTCAACATCTTTGTAATCCTTAGCTTCCTTGAATGACCTTACTAGCTGACTAACTATAAAAGCTTCATTCTGACTATCGCGCTCAAACCAATTGGCAAATACCTTATCCCTATCATCCCAGATTGGGATTAGCTGACCTTCCGGTGTGAGTGCGGGTTTTATTTTCCCTTTTTCATCAGATACATACTCGAAATTAGGTGCTGGTTGTCCATAAATTTTTTCACGCTTGTTATTAATACGGCGTTGGCCGATCTGGGCTAGCCTATACCCTGTCCGCTTTAGCATATCCCTGATTATGTCCATATTTGTTAAATCTTTTAATCCCAGAGCAATGCCATGTTTTTTAAGCATTTTGATATTTGCTCGAACATAATTACCAATCTCAACAGCTAGGGGGAGACTTTCATGCAGTTCCTTGGCGCTGAGAACTTCCGGTAATTTAGCTTTGCATAAATACTCCACTAAAATTACACGGTTGCGTTTGTTGATGTCGGGTAGAAGGCTACTCTCTAATAGATTCTCAATTTTATTCGCTTCATTAACTTGGAAGGTCGTTTCTTTGTTCCGAACAGCGTACTCTGTAAAAATCTTAGAGTAGTAGCCTTTTGTATCTTTTTGGATTAGTTCGGGTGTAGCTTCCAGTCCTGGATATTTTCGGTCTACGGTAGCTCTGCGAATTTTTTGATATTCCTCCGGTGTTTGCTCCTGTTTAGCTTTTAGTTTTTCTAAGGTAATATCATCTATAGATTCCTGGCGGCTAACACTTTCAGCAAAAGCATTACTAAACTCATCCCGGTTCTGTTGGATCTCTTTTTTGAGGGATTTACAATCTTCTTTTTGTTCATCCTCCTCAAAACAATCTATAACAGTGTGACCCTCTTTTTTTATTCCCTCAATGATTGTTTCTCTATATTTTTTGGCGTTTAAATTGGTTATGGCTCCTAGATTTGCATAAGCTTCTAGAAATAAACGGTTATCCTCTGGTTTAGGCATTTCTAACCCCGCACGCATTAATACTGCTGCGGTGGTATTCGCTTGGAGCTTTTCATTTTGTATTAGATAGTAGGGGATTGTATCACCAGTGCCTACCTTTGATAAACCGCGAGGACTAACCCAAATATGCCTATCAACAGGCTTTCTGTACCTATCTAGAGTTTGTCTAAAGCTGTCACACTCTTGCAAGCCTTGACCTATCTCAAATACAGTATCAAAGTGATCGATGTCAATACTTACGCCTGTTTCGAGAGTAGGCGAACAAATTACTAGATCATACTCAAGGAATATTTTATTTAGCAAATTTGTGCCATCAACAAAAGATGTACAGCCAAAAGCTGGGTGTGTAGGGTCTTTTATGGTAGCAGAGTCAACCCTTAGAATTTTTATATCTAAGCCTAATTCCCGACACTTCTTTCCTATAAAATTTTCTAAGTTTTGTGTCCCGAACTTAGAATTTTCATTCTGACCACCCGTGTGTAGCAGTATTTTTTTACCAGTTTTCAAAGCTTGGATAGCATCTTGAACTAATCTTGTTGCATCTTTATCTTGATAGTTGTAAACAGTGTAAGGCGTGGGTTTTTGCTCATTTTTGATGATGAATGCTTTATCAAGACCCATTGCCCCTTGGATGACATTCATTGCAGTATCATTTAAATCTGCATCCGCAATAAAAACTCGTCCTCCTGTCTGCCTAACATACGTTAATAATTTCCTCAGCGTATCCAAAATAGCATTACGCTCTTTCACACAAGTATCTGAACTAAGTAAGTGACGAACCCATTGAACGATCTCATCAATGAAAACGTAAGCTCCTGCCCAATCCAGATGATTAACTTGCGCTTGGCTATTAGGATGTAAGCTATCAATGCAAAGTACATACCCATTCTCACCTAGCCCAGGATTTTTTAAAACATCCTCAATGTAAGGTACTCCAAGTCTTCCCCCAAGCTGCTTACCTAGCTGGATTCTATGCACTATTCCTAGAACCTTTTTCCCTAAACTTTTAGCTAGTTTAGCCAACTCTGCATAAAGCTCAGTTTTGCCAGAACCCTTGCAAGAAAGTATCGCAACTAGCTGCTCATCGAATGGGATGGATAAATCCGAAATGTATCTCTGATTGACACGCAAGTTAATTTTTTTAGTAAGGGATGTAAGGTGTGCAGCGTCCCATTCTTCAAAAGTTTTGGCATTACCTATGACTTCCTCTAGATAATCCCCGCCCATATTTACAAATAAATCATCAATGCCCTTACCAAACTCACCATCCCAGTTTAGTACAAAACACTTACAGCCCTGTTGCTTAAATAGTAGGGCTGTACGCCGGATGGCTATCGTTACGTTGGTGACTGTTGCGGGATTTGAATCTTGATCGAAGGCAAAAACTATAGGTCTGCCTACAACCGCAAATCTCTTTAATTGCGGGATTAATTCATGACCTTTACCAACCTTTTTACATCCATTCCAAATGCCAGGTAAACCGATCGCAACAAATCCCCTACTAATTAGACTGGCCGTTTTCTTGAAACCTTCAGTAATATACAGTGGGATTTGAGGGTTAGCCTCAATCCATCTCCAAAATGCGATCGCTTCGGCTGTCTTGTAATTTTCAGGCAATACGGCTTTATACCGTTCTGCGATCGCTTCCCAGATTTCTGGCGTAACCTCCAAATTAAACGTCTGAGTTGGTACGCCGCTTGGCTGTTCATATCTTATCTCCTTGCCCTTTTCTTTATCTATGCGCTTCTGGTTGGGCTTGACTACTTGCCATAAGCTTTTTCTGCCAGATTCTACATCTAGAGTGTATGTATGCCAGCCGCCACCCTTATGGTGATCATATTTTTTTAGATTCTGGATACGCCCAGCATTATTGCGTTTCTCGTTGGGATGGCTTAAAAATTCAATTGCTGTATCTGGTTTTTGGTATGATGCAGCATTCGATAGAGCTAGATTTTTATCAATCCCACTATCCTCAACCATTTCCTTTAGGTGTAGAGGGTCTAGCGAATTGTTCTGTGATTGGAGTTCGGCTGTACCGTTAAAATCTTGAATAAAAGTAGAGACTGTCATGAGTTTTCCTCAAAAAATGGGCGTTTTTCTTGTACAAAACGGCACATCAGGAAACATCAAAATCAGTGCTATGAGGGTTGTAAATGCTAGAATATAGTTATAAAATTAAGCTATTCAAATTTATAAACTAGCCTCGGCTTTGGCTCCGCGTGACAAGTGCTGAAACACTTCGGGAAACCTTTCAAACTCCCACACAACGACTGAAGTCGAAGTTTTTTTGTCTGTACCTTTTCGACCTAACAATAAGATATTGCTTCAGTCACTTGACAAAAGTAAAGCTTTTATGCTATTACCCTTTGCCATATATCTAGTAAAGCATATTAGTTGTGGATTATACCGCCAAGATCGCAAATCGTGTAAACCTTACAGGGTAAAGCTTCCAGCGAGGAGAAGTATAGATACCTATTGAAATAGACATTTTTTACCCTTCCCTTGGCTAGCGTGGTGTAGAATTTTGCCGTTTTCTTGAAAGATTGTGACCCAACTAGGATTACTTTGCATATCAGCGACCCATGCACTGTAGGCACGAGTTATTACTAAGAAGTAGTTAATTCTGAATAGGTTGTTTCCATCGCCAGCATCAAAACATTCCCCAATCAACCTATGCAAGTGTGGGAAATCTTCAGAATTATATGGATTTTCCCTTTTTTTGAGTTTACCTATTCTGTTTTGGTGGGTTTTAATAACCTCAGATTTTTTAGAAACTTGCCAGTCTATCTCCTCCTTTTTTAGCTCCCACACGATATACTTAAACATTTCGCCAGCATTTTCGTAGATATATATCTCGCGGCACACTTCTAGTAGTGCATTTAAAAAATCCCCAAATGCTTTAACACACTGCCTTCCTGGGTTTGTAAAACTTCGCCACAAAGGGATTTTATAGTTTGAATTCCACCTAGCCTTGTAAATCCATTGCAGCCCATAAGCATAAGCAAAATGTGGAGCTAGTACTAAATAAGCTGTAGTATAGTCCTCGTTTTTAAAAGCTTCTTGCAGTTTGCTTCGGGAATATGGATCATTAGATGCGTCTATTAGTAACCGTTCTAAAGGCGGCAAACCTTGCGGCATGATAAATACTTCTTTAAGTTTCATCAAATCAGAGAATGCTTTAGTCATTGACTTCCCATTCAATCTCTAGTAGTTCGTTGATTGATTTTAAATTGAAGAATTTACACAAAGATTTGACAGTATTTTCATCAAACCTACCAACTTGATTTCTATATAATTTTCCAATAGTCGCCGGACTAAGCCCCGTAGCTTCCACTACAGCAGTCTGGGTAAGGTTTTCAGCTTCCATTAATTGTTTAAGCTTGCAAATCATTTTCATTCCTCTTTGTGTTCCTATTAATATAGTAACCTAGTTTGTTAGCTTGTTAGCTACCATAGATAAATTTTATTATACTTCAAAATACCATTGGAAATTACTATGGGTTTCTTAGTTAATTAGCTTGTCAGTTTCCTAGTTAATGAGCTACTATAAATATATAGCCAACCGAAGCTTACTACGACATTCGCTTTAGTTGGTTCAAACCCTAACCAAACAAGGATTCCCATGATTGTTACAACCATCAAAACCCAGATTAATAAAGTAATCCACAAAGACTATACAGACGGTGAGTTTGACGCTTCCATCAAACTCCCACCCCAGTCTCAGAAACCAGAGTATTTATTCGGCTACTACAACGGTAAAAATGTACCTTTCTAATTAGTTAAAACGAGTGGGGATACTTCCTCACTCCTCACCCCAGGTAAATCATGCAACCTTTAATCCGTAAATTTCAGACAGCCGAAGCGTTACACCATCTACTAACTACCGATTTCGCAGACTCACTAGAAATTCAATTTCATCTAAAAACTCAAAAGGTCGAACTTTCAAACCTTGAGCCAGGACTGGACGCTTTTATTGAATACGCTCGGTTAAAAATACAAATTGAATTTAGCCCAAGCGACTTAGAAAGCTAACTCAACTACCAATGTCAAAGGGGAGCAGAACTACGACATTCTACTCCCCAGTTAAAAACCCCTAACCAAAAGGATTTTCTCAATTATGGCACGCATCACAATCAAAGCTCAGAATCTCGCATACTTCCAAGCTCTGCAATCTCAAATGGAATGCACCAATCCTACCGAAGCTTTAAATCATCTACTCATGGATCTAAAGCGACGCGGTTACAGCTTTTTGGATGGTATGGAATATATACCGCAGCAGCTAGAAATTACCCAGGCTACGCCCAAAGTTTCTAAAACTGCCAAGTACAAAAAGCCATCGACTGTAAAAGCGATCGCACCTACTCCACTGACTGAACTGCCAGTTTTGAATAGTAGCGAAGTAGATCCAATCATTCAGCGTATGGCAGCGCTGCTAGAAGATTTCTAGTCAATAATAAACCCTCCATGTATCAGGCTGGAGGGTTATCAGAATCAATAAGTTTATCCATCAATTCTAACTCAAACTAACTCAAACTAACTCAAAGGTAATCAAAAAAATGGCACGTCCTAAAGGTACACTCACTGGCTCAAAGCGTTTCAATAAACCCACAGCCAAAACCATAAACCCATTAGAAATACTTTCAGATATTGCATCAGGTGTACAAAATGTAGCCAGTGTTGCTCAAACTGTAACTGACACGGTTAAATCAGTCGGCAAAGGTGCGCGTAGCATTAAAAACTCATTCGATGGTGGTAGCGAATATGTAACTGCTGATGTTAAATCTAGCTTAGATAGAGCTAGTGCAATCGCCTCTCAATATGGTGCGGTTGAAATTCAAATCAATGAACTTCTAGGCACTGATCCATACAAAGCCGATGCCAATATCCCAGAACTAAAAGCTGCTGATGCTAATCGTGAAAAACTTAAAATTCAACGACAAAATAACGCGCTAGATGTACGGCTTGAAAAAATCAAACAGGGTCGTAAAGTAGCCGCTATCGCTAGCGAACAGCGACGGTTAGTAGGTGATTTAGTAGACTTTTCAACTGTGGGTATTGAGACAGCATCGAAGGTCATTAAAAACCAAGTAGCTGATACAAAATACCGCATTGACCAATCTAAACTCGAACAAACTGAAGAATTATTAGAGCAACAACAAATTGCTACCCAAGGCACACTCAACTTAACTGAAGGTATCCGCCAAGAATGGTTACTTAAATTCGAGAACCAGCAAGCTAAAAACACTCGGCTGCAACTTGAAATTGAGGGAACTATCCAAGAAACCGACCGTAAGCGTGAAGAAATGGAAGCCCGTATTTTAGAAGGCTAGACCGTAGTGGGGTAAGTGTAACAGCTTACCCACACACTATAAAAATCAGGAATTTAAAATGAAACTTATCGATTTTAAAAGTACATCTAAAGCTATTACAGTAGTAGCTGCCATCCTATGCGTTGGTGGCGTTTTGAGTTTTTACAGAACCAGTGACACTAACTCTAAAGCACTGGCACTAAATATAATTATCGGCTCAAGTGCGATCGCTGTTGGTAATCATTTGGCTAGTAAGTGGTATGAAGATTCTGCCAACCTCCAAGCTAAAACTATTGTGAATGGTTACGAAACTACAGTTAAAAAGGTTAACTCAGAACTTACCAATTTAACCGACAAACACCGTAGCCAGTCTAAGGTACTAAATGAAATTAAATCATTAGCTACAGCCCAAGAAAAAGCGATCGCTGTTAGGGACACTACGATTAAATTACTGCAATCTGAGTTACTACAGACTACAAAAAACTTTGATATAAAAACTAAGGAACTGCAAATGAAACTAGACGAAGACGATAACCGCTTTAACGAACTGCTGAAAGCTTTTAAATCACAATTGGCTGAGGATATTAGTGAGCGAATTTATACCGTATATAACGGCTTGCAAGAATCAATCGACATTAAATTAGCCGATGATAAATATCAGTCGATACATCCACAATTAGAAAAGTTTGCTGTAACTCTGGCTGAATCCTACGAGAATCACTGTAGTATGCTGCAATCAGTACCTAACTCGGCAGGTAGCTGGGAATCAATTCTAAAATCTGCTATCGATATATACTCACAAATCAGTCACGAAATTACAGCGCTCAAGGTCAAATATCGCAACGTTTTAAACATCGACATCAGATTAAATCTAGAGCAAGCTTATACAGCATTAGCTGATTGCACACCTAAAACTAAAGCTACTGGAATCTTGCGAGAATTTAGCGAATTATCAAAATCCGATTTACAAAACCTGCAATCTAAAGTAATCGACAATCAGAATTCGCTAGAAGAAATGCGCGGTCAAGTGTCTGACCTTTTAGACGAAATCGATCATAAAAATCTTGAGATTAGTGACCTTAAGCTACAGGTTGCTGACCTTAAAAAACCTCTTGTGTGGACTAACGCAAACTCTCGTGAATTGCAGATTGGTAACGCTATTGTTCAGTATTTCTGGCAAACTGGGCTGTATTTGGATCGGGCTTATGCTGAGGGTGATATCTATGATGTCGATATCTGTTTCCAAATCGATCGCAATCCCAGATTTATTAAGGAATCTGAATTAAATGAACACTCCGAAGCTTTACAACAATGGTGTCGCACCATCAAGCCTATAACCTTCAAATGGGATTCTGGTAAGGCTTTGATGGTAGCCAAGGTAGTGCTGAAGGAACGCGAGAAAATCCCAACATCCATCGAAGAAATCCGACGAATGATTGAACCCGCCGCTAGGTTTGGCGATATCGTTAGGCGTTATCACGACCATACGCAAGACGGTAAACCTACACTCAGGGTAATGACTCGGACAGGTGGTGGTAAGGGTGTTGCGGTTAAAAATATTCTGCATAACTATGTGAACAATCTAGAAGGTTGGGAGCTATGGCTAAGTGACCCGCAGCATGGTAGTACCCAAGATTTTTGGAATGTGCCTAAAGTCGCCAAGTCCCCACAGCAAGCTAGCGATACTTTGGAAACATTTATATCTGAGTTTATGGCTCGTAAAAATGGGCGATCGCTCCATGCCAATATTCCCGTAGTAGGGATTTTTGATGAAACTGATAAAACATTTACCAAGCCAGAAAAGCAAGGCATTGCCCAAATCTGGACTGAAATCAGACACCGGGATATGAAACTGATTTTGATTGGCCAGTCTGGTGAGGTAGGTAAAAATGGCTGGACATGGGACGAGATGAATAACTGTTCCATGCTTTTTATCGGTGAAGCCATCGGTACGGCAATCAAACACGCCGATGATATGGGCTGGAGTTCAGATATGCGAGATTCAATCCCTACCGTTTATAGAACCGTGAGTGAATGGATGAGTGAAGCTAATCGTTCGATACCTGCCAAAAATAAATACAGATTAGGTTTACTGATAAATGGACTGCGGTATACGTTCGTAGAGATTCCCCCAGCTATCGATGGTAGTTTCGAGAATCAGAAGTCTTGGTTGGTAAATCAACCTTGGGAGAGTACAAATACTCAGTCAGTTTCATTTAGTAATAATTCGATGACTGTATTAAACGAACCAGCTAAAGTAATTGTGAGTACAGAAATTCAATGCCCACACTGCCACTCACAAAGCTTTAGGCGACATAGTTCAGTCAAAGCTAAGAATTACTACCGTTATCAATGCAACGACTGTAAGAAAACATTCACAGCGCTCGATAACAAGATTAACTAATAGTAATTGACAAAATATAGAGTTGGCAGTGACATTTGGTTACTGCCAATTTTCGTTGGTGAGGTCTTGGCGAGTGTTGGCAGAGTAGCCTGAAAGTACTGATTTTGCGTAGTTGATGAGCAACCAAGTTTTACCTATAGTGGGTAGACTTGGTTTTGTTGGTTTTTAATCAATTTTTGTTATGAGAAAGTTAAACGGTTAAAACTATCTGATTTATATGGGGCAATATAGCTATTAGTTATAAGTGCAAATAGTGGTCATTTTGTGATATGAATGGATTCAATTTAACCAGATTATAAGACTATGCAGTTAAAGCGATCGCTATTATTAGTCGTGTATAGCTTAGTATTAATAGATTTTGAGTAGTTTATGACAAACATTTGATTAGTTGTGTACAAATTGGGTCAAATTGTCCCCAAAACACCCAAAATTACCCATAAAGTTATGGCACATTCTGGGACAGTGTGTTACAATTAGGGTAATTAAGGGACAAATAGGGACAACATAAATGACTAAGCAAGTATTTCCTTTCAATGTGGGCTATGACTGCGGTAACGGAGCCGTTAAGTTAAAGTTTTCTGGGCATAACCAGGATTTAGATTTCATTCGGTTTCCAAGCTATTTTGTGGATGTGACCAAGTGCCACACTGACCACCAAGGTAAGAGCCGAGTTACTTACGTTTCTGGGACTGATGCCAAATACAATCAGGAATTGGTTGGTAAGACTTGGGTAACTGGGGATGATGCAGCAGTTTTAGATATCCGCGACCAAGTTTTTGAAAACCGATCGGATGGTAAGGTCAAGCTTGCTTTACCACTATTTTTATCAGGTGTAGCTCAACTCCCAATCAAGCGTAAGCACTGGGAATTTAGATTAGTTGGTAGTGTTCACGATGCTGAAATCTATGGTGATGCTTTAAAGGCTAATCTTGAGGGCACACATAAGGTAGTGATTGGTGGTGAAGAAACTACCATCGTGATTCATGTAGTGAAGATTTTTGATGAGGGTTTTATCTTCAAACCTGCCAGTACAACCAATACAACCATGATGGATATTGGCAATGGAACCGTAATTTTGACCCGATTTAATTCTGAAGGCAGCGTGTTGCATAGATCCAATCCTTATAGATTTGGCGTACAGCATTTGTACAAAAAGATTTACGACCATCCAACAGTTCGGGCTATTGGGCTAGATAGAGACATAGAGCTAATCCGTAAAGGCGTTGAAACTAGCGAAGATGGAAAGATTCTATATGGTGTTGGTAAGGGTTCAGTCAACATTACCCCAGCCTATAAAGAATCCCTCAAAGATTGGTGTGACAACTACCTAAAAGAACCTATTAACCAAGCTGATAAGTTTAAGCTTTCAGGCGATCGCGTTGTTGTAGTTGGTGGTGGTGCTATGTTGCCTCTACTCAGCAAAAATTTTGAGAAAAAAGGTTATGTCTTCAATAAACAAGCCCCATTCATGAACGTTAAAAAGCTTCATGAATACGCTTGCAATAGTTTATCTTCTGAGGCAATGGAGTAATTAAAATGGCTAAACCAGAGCGTATACGAATTGATGTTTGGGCTAGCTTGCGTCCTGCTATCGAAGCGGAAATAGAACGGACTGGGCTAACGGCTCAAGAGGTCGTGAATATAGCACTTGCTGATTATTTTGGATTAGCACCATCAGGCAGAGTTCTATCAGCTAAACCAAGTGAAGCTACTGCTACTACTAAATCTGAGGCGATTGTAAATGATGACGATGATTACATTTAAAGGATTTAAAAATGAGAGTTGAGTTGGCAAAAATTAACCAAGTGAGGACGCGATTTAGAGCTAAGGTAGAACGCTTTGGATGCCGTGAGAATCACTTTACTAATCGTTTAGAGGATACTATTTTGCTTAAAGATGTGACTAAAGCTGACGATACCCAAATATTGACGGATCATGTATGGTTCTCTGTTGGTAAGCAAATACAATCCCTGAATCTAAAACCAGGGGACATTATAGAATTCGATGCCCGTGTAGATGAATATGTAAAAGGCTACTTCAACTACAACAAATGCATCGATAATAGGGAGCTAGATTATAACCTGAGCTATCCCACTAAGTTTTTAAAAATTACTTAAACAGGAGTTAATTTATGTCTAAAAAATTAATTAAAAATTCTATACTAGCCGAACTAAAAAAGATGGAGTATCCTGGCAAGATATACCCAGCAAGGGAGGGCACAATCTCACCAGGATTAACAATGTATGTGGCTGAGGGAACTGATGCCGAACAGAGGGAAGCTATTAAACAAAAAATAGCCTCATATATTAGAACCTCTGAAGAATTCAGCGACGAACCAAAAAGCACTGACGCTGAAATAGAAAAAGAGGCTGATGAATGGTCTAGAGAAATTGTATTGACTAGAATAGATAAAGAATCTTTAGAATTTGCTAAACAGATAATACTTTCTAAATCAATCAAATTTAACAAATAGGATTTTTCAAAATGACTAATTTAAATAGATTTGTGACCGCAGTTAAACGATTAAAAGAACTAAATCCCACGGTATCCAATGGAATAATTAATTCCCATATTGCTGAAACTATAGCTACTCAGAAAGAGTATCACCGCGCCAACTACTTCAATACTTACAATGTAGCCTTACTAGATGCAATCGCACTGACCGAGGATTACAGTATTGAGTCCCTACAAAGTCTTGTAGATGCCCTCCCAGCGTCCGATAGTGATTCAATGATAGAACGTATCAAAGGCATACTAGCAAGCGGTAAAGGGCGAAAAGCTGACTATATAGTGCGTGATATTGAGAGTATTGTGAATGGCACATCTGGCAATCGTCAAAGTGTTGTGGATGTTAGTTTTAATGTTCTTGTAAGTTGGCTAGGTAACAAACACAGCAAACTTAATGAACGATGGACTGGTAAGGACGTAGAGCCTTTACTACCAGATTAAAAACCGCCTAATGAAAAACTAACCATAAAATACCTCCGATTGTTCGGAGGTTTTTTAATGTGGTATTTATCCCTGTACAAACCAGGATGTATTGACATAAGGCGAATCCTTGGTTACTATAAAAGTATATAAAAATCGTTACAAGCAATCAAGGAATATTAAGATGTCAAGGCAGTTAGAAGATTCAGAAGATTTAAAAAATACTTATGTCGATGAGCGCGTTCAGTGGTTACTGCCACAATTTGAGGCATTAGCACCTTACAAGATGAGGGATCGCAAAAAGGGCAAGCCTAACGAAGATTTACTTGGTTGGGAACAGTTAGCGGCAATTGAAGCCAAAAATTTGAAACTGACTTATCCAGACAGTCGCCCAGAAAGTGAAAGGGAATATGGTACAGCAACAACACAAATTACAAAACTAAAAAAAGCACTCCGAAGCGCCGCAAAAACTGATTTAAAAGATGCCGCTTTGATGAATCCAGTACTCACGATAATTACTCATTTTGGCGACGCTCTAAGCTTCCAATTTAGAAGCTATCGAGAAAATGTAAAAACTAAATATAAAGAAACTGTTGCAGTGCGTAGGGAAGCAATAAACCGAATTGAAATTGACCTAACAGACTCTCTAAAGTATGCCTACAATATCTTGACTGATATTAAAAAAGGTGATGGTGCTAACTGGCTAGATGTAAGTTGTGCAGTTGCACTGGCAACAGGTCGCCGTATGGGTGAAGTACATCTATCCGCCACCTTTGAAAAAATCGACACTTACACCGTAGCGTTTAGAGGTCAGTTAAAGGGTAAAACTCGTAAGGTAAAACAAGGTGATAAAGCGGTTTATCTCAGAGATGTAATTTTCACAATTCCTACTTTATTACCTGCTGAGTTGGTCTGTTACGGGTTGCAGTGGCTTGATGATAAAGGTAAGCGTTTCCCACAAACTGAAGACCCTGAACGGGTCAACAGACGTTTTAGCAAAACATTAAACGAACATTGTAAGCAATTTGATATTTTTCCAATGGAAGAACGCACTTATCATAAATTCCGGGCTGCATATCTGAGAGCCGCTATCGCAAACGATGGAAATGTTGACCCCTACGACTTTACAGACTTTGCTAAGAAAGTTTTAGGAGACGATGACGAAAACACCATAAACGCCTATAAACGTTATGAAATCAAGAAGGGAAGTATTACTCAAATTTAATAATTACTATGTATCTATTTTTTTCCTACATCGGGAATACTGACATTAAATGTAGAGAAACTTATGAACAAATCTATTAACTTGTTTAGCAAAACTGGGATAACTATTCTGCTCGTACTTACTCTCCCGATTTTTACGGTAGTGATACTCGGTTCATATTTTCCCAAAACTTGGCAAAGCATTGTTTTACAGATGGGGTGGGCAAGATTCGATAATTCTCCAAGCCGAACAACATCCACCACACGACCAAATACTAATCGTACATTTTTAGGGCGTAGCAAAACAGGCTACGAGCTTTGGGCTGATGGATCGTGTGTTTACGTTAAAGGTCTAACAGAGTCCGATCTCACAAGATTAAACACGACAATTGATACATTTAAGCAAGCAGTTAAAGAGGAAACTGGGTATAAATGTGTGTATCTTGAATAAAATCCCTACACTAACCCTCTTGACATATTTCAGACAAGAGGGTTAGTGTAGGGATACTAGATTAAACAGATGTTTCGATTATGGCTAAGTGGGATGAAGTAGGTGAAGAACTAGCTAAAAAACTGCATAGTGTCAAAAAAGAGTCCACTATTCAAAAATTGGCAGTCGCAGTAATTGACCACATTAGGGAGTCTTACACGGAGCCTAACAGCCGTAGAACGCCATTAGCAAAGGTACGTAAGGCAATTTTAGCCGCTTTCCCTGATACCGAAACTCAAGAACATCCTTGGCAGTATTTCACCAATAAAGGTAAGGGCAATATCGAGCGTTATCAGCATTTAGCGCTTAAATACCTAACTCTTTCAACTGAAGAATGGGACGCTATAGGCGACGAAGCTAGACAGCAGTGGAAAGCACAGCAACAAGCCCAACAGATAGAACAAAAACCAGAGCAACAGCCAGAAACACCGCAAGTAGCACAAACAATTCTGGATGATATGAATATTTCACAATTACAGCTTGACGGCGAAACTCAGGAAATGGTCGAAAAAGCGATCGCTCACTCTGGTATTTCATTGGCTGATTTTGTTCGCAAGGCTTGCCAAGTTTATGCCAAAACGGTCACAGGAAAACAGGGACAGTATGAATCTGATTTGACTGCCGTACCCACCGAAGAACTGTTAAGTAGTGCGGCTTACAAGACCCATCCAGGACGTGCTGAGGAACTTGCCAGACGTGCTATCTATGCCCTAGAAACTCATAACAACAATTGCACAGAGAAAAGTCAAAAGTGGATGATTACTCAGACTGCTATCCAATCTCTCACAGGTAGTAAACCAGCAACCATTAAGGCGATTCTAGAGCGATATCAAACCAGGCTTGACGACCATAACACCAAGCACGAGCTAAACCCTTACGACAATCGCAAGCCAGGACGGAAAATTGATGATGAGATTGATTTAGCTACGCTCGTGCCAGACGGAACTAGCCTTGCTTAGTAGGCGGTTTAGCGGATTTTATGTGATGTCGGGAAACGAGTATTTCCCGACATTTTCACCCACATGGATGTCTGTCTATTTTTCTGTAAAGCTGATGAATCAATATACCTACTAAGTGTTTTGTCTTTTTAGCTCTTGTATCAATACTTGGCAACGCTTACTAGCTTCTTTGGCTCGTTGCATTAAAGTTTTACTTTGTTCACGGTTCGTTTTACTAGTTTCAACTGCTTGCCGACTAAACTGTGCCGCCTCTCTGCCTAGTTCTTGAATACGAGTTTTTAATTGCTCTACAGTTTTCATTCTCCCTCCAGTTCAATTATCAAAGCATCCAGGTTTTCAGCCTCTTCATAAATTTTATCTGCTCTACTCTGAAGCAAGCTAGCATCGTCAAAATCATCGTTTTGCAGTGCTACTTCTGCTGCTGTGTACAATTGTGCTGCAATTTCCTGTAGTTGGTCGTACACTCTGGACAAAATAGTGAACGTTTCTTGTTTCATTTTTCCCTCGTAAATCTGTTTGCTGATGCTTTTGGCGAAACCTCCTCTACTGTTAATAACGATTCCCCAACTGGTGACAGCATAGCCAAGCTTGCAGCCGCTCCCAGTACTTGATTATCAGTCACTTCTAGATACCTCTGTAGCTGTTCTAAGTTCCGATGCCCTGAGATTTCCTGAATTACCCGCAACGGTATACCAGCATTACTCATCTGAGTTAAAGCTGTACGCCTAAAGCTATGGCTACTCACACCAAAAATATCTACTTGCTGACAAGCTTCTCTCAAAATCCTAGCGGCTGAGTCTTCGCTGATGTGTCCATCACTGCGACCGGGAAACAGATAATCATCTCCTGCCAGTGGGTAGTATTCAACCAGTAACCGCCGTAAGTCTTCAATCACTGGTATGGAGCGAGTAGCTAGCTTACCTTTAGTGTTTGACTTCCTAATAATCAGCCGAGGTCTAACGTTGCCCTTGGGCGTGTAAATGTCTGTGGTCAACAGGGTACAGCATTCACGGATTCTACAGGCACTAAACAGGCAGACACCGAACAAAGCGCGATCGCGCCCGTTGTCTAAGCCCTCGCTGAAAATTAGCTGTATCTCTGACTGTGTGAGAACCTTAGCGCGTCCGTGCCGATTGATTTTCATTGCCAGACTGTAGACCCTGCGATCCTTAGCCTACAATGTTTTGACAGCAATTAACCGGAATTGTTTGACTGCCTTTAGTGATTGAAATTTAACAAGTATTGAAATTAATTAAAGTGTAATTACTTTCGGTTGTATCTAAATTTTATATTATATTTTTTGAAGAATAACCATACTAAACCTATAGGAAACACACCCATAACAAACAAAAAAATACTCAAATTCACTATTGGTTCAAGGACTATAAAAGTATTACTCAATTCAATAATGTCATCCTGAAATAACAATTCGTGTTTAGCATTCATAGCTATTTCTGACTCGAAATCTAATTTTTCACCTAATTTCAAACGCTCCAAATTATAAATATTTAAGGTATCTTTTCGCCTAGCTTCAGCAGTCGTTTTAATGTCATTAGCTAAAAACTTATTGCTTGACATTATGGATGTTAAATGGAGAGTTAAACCAAAACATAAAAAAAAGATGATGAAAAGATAAACCCTAAATATTAAATTTAAATTTTTAATATTAACGTTAGTTCGTTTATATGTTAGATCAAATTCAAGCCTTCCTACTCGCGTTATGTAATCATCATTATCTTTTGGCATCAGAAACTCATCATATTTAGATTATTGAGTATCAATTATAGCCGCAACATCCCACCCCCACGCCCAGGCAATAGACCTTTACGAAAAGTTTGTATAAAAATAGACCTTTTTACTGAGGTTACTGAGCTTTGAGTAGTGCGAAGCTAAAAGCAACTATCTGGTTAGTGTATGTCTTTATCAAAATTAGGTGTGTTGTTAGGGGTAATTGGAATTTCTTTTACTAGTGGAAGTGTTTTAGCTCAAGAGACTGAAAGATTTGTAACTGTCGGTCAAACGTCAGATGGTTTAACCATTAATTTAGATACACAAAGCATAAGAGATACTAGATATAAATTATATTTTCCTTATGGGACTGGTATAGCTGAATCTACTTTTAATGCTTCTTGTGGTGAATCTCGGTTATTTTTATTAGGTACTGCCCTTTACAGCGATAGTGGAAAGTTGCTTGTAGAAAGTAAAAAATCTGAAGAAGTGGGATATATACAAAAATCACCCCCAGGACAAGCTATGGCATTGGTCTGTAGAAGAATTGGGGCTAGAGGCTGGTAAAATCCCACACCACACCCCAGCACCCACACCCACACCCGACCCACACCCCCACACCCCGCCCACATATCCTAAGAGCGATCGCATTTAGTTGAGAGTGCGATCGCTTTGTGGTGAGTAGTTAAATTTAAGTTGGCAAGGTTTAAATTTTAAGTTTAAATTTTAAGTTCAAATTTAAAACCCGCTAAATTTTAAGTCTCATTCTCAACTAAGTTAAAAATTTGCAATAAGCGGGATTTGTGACACTCACGCGAGAATCGTTTTTAAGGCGTGTTCATTGAGTGAGATAGGTATTTGTATCTCTAGATAGCTTAGGGGCTGTAGGTAGGCTTTAGGGGGTGGTTTTGCTGTGTTTGGCTTGGCTTGGCTAGACCCTACAATATATAGATGGAAAAAAAAGAAAGTTAGTGTCACTATCTTTTGATTCTATAAATAATATATATTCAAAAGTTAGTGACCTGAGTTCGCATTGCTACAAAACAACTACGTAGGGTGGGAACTGGGATAAGCGGCGAAAATGGGGTGAAGGTTAAAAAGTTAAATTTAACTTTTGTATAGTATGTGATACAGAATGAGGGTTTTTAGCTAAAAGTTAAAATTTTAAGTTAGAAAACTAAATTTAACTTTTAAGGATGCAAGCGATCGCACCTGGGGATAAGCGGCGATTTTGCGGTTGAGCTTCGAGCCGCGCTCATCGGAGTTATGCCAAAAAACTAAAACACGGCATAACAATCTACATAAATCCGATAGACTTATTGGGTTTTAGTGCGTGTAACTTTTGCCTACAAAATCATAAATCTGCTTACTTTTGCTTAGGGAGCGATCGCACCTGCGGAAATTAGTACAATTTCACTACTTGAGTATTCATCAGCTTTACTAATGCTAGATGCGAGATTAATCAATAAATCTGATTAGTCTGATGCAGAGGAGCATTCAATAAGAATATCCATGTACAAGAGGATTTGACACGAACGCATCTATATACAAGAGGGATTGATGCAGCAACATCTATATACGAGAGGGTTTGACGCAAATATATCTATATACGAGAGGATTTGACGCAGACACATCTATATACAAGAGGGTAGAGAAGCAGACATATCCATATACAAGAGGATTTGACGCAGACACATCTATATACAAGAGGGTAGAGAAGCAGACATATCCATATACAAGAGGATTTAACACAAACATATCTCTGTACAAGAGGGCTTAAATAGTCCTTGGTTACATTCCTTGTTCTCTAGAGAACAAGGAATGTAACCAAGGACTATTTAAGCCCTCTTGTACAGAGATATGTTTGTGTTAAATCCTCTTGTATATGGATAT
>NZ_KV757652.1 GCF_001712795.1 Nostoc sp. KVJ20 | reverse complement strand
ACGCGATCGTAGGTGAGATATTCCTCAAAAGTATACAGACATGATTAATTTGTACAGTGCATAAGTCTTATTGACCAAATTTTTTACTCTCCCCCATCGCAATACGGTTCGGTTAAGGCAAGAGACGCGATAAATCGCCGTCTCTACAAAAGATTGATCCTTGTAGAGACGGCGATTTATCGCGTCTTTGGATCTAGAATTTTCTCCCTACTCCCTACTCCCTACTCCCCGTCCTCGTCATCAACCCCCTAGATTGCTCCACCAAACGAATAAACTCACCCCGATAGCCCTCCATATCTTCTCCCTTCCCTTGAGTTGCCAATTTCATCACCAAATCATAATTAGCATTCCCCTTATACTCAGAGTCACGCAGCAGCATCCCAAAAGTTGCCACCGCAGCAGCAAATCTCAGGTTTGTGGAGGGTATCTGGTCGGCTCTCAAATCAACATCTTGGATGGTTTGGGTAATTAGTTGACTGGTGCTGTCCTGGGGCAATTTATAGCGCAATTTCACCTGCATCAACTCATTGCCGGCAGTATCCGGGGCAGTTTCACCAGAACGCTGATATCGCAAGGGGTCTATCTCCGGTAGTTTCACATCGCTTTTCGTGCCGGTGGGAATTATTTCATAAAGCGCTGTCACAGAATGACCAGCCCCAATATCCCCTGCATCTTTCTTATCGTCATTGAAATCCTGGTTTTGCAGCAGACGGTTTTCGTAGCCAATCAAGCGATATGCCTGAACTTTCGCTGGATTAAATTCCACCTGAATTTTCACATCCTTGGCAATGGTAAACAGAGTTCCCCTCAGATCGTTAACTAAAACCTTTTTGGCTTCCAATAGGGTATCGATGTAAGCATAGTTGCCATTACCCTTATCAGCCAGTTGCTCCATTTTTCCGTCCTTATAATTGCCGGTGCCAAATCCCAACACCGTCAGGAAAATTCCCTGATCTCGCTTTTGTTCAATTAATCGCGTCAGGTCGGCATCACTAGAAACCCCGACGTTAAAATCTCCATCGGTAGCTAAAATTACTCTATTATTTCCAGACTTGAGGAAGCTTTGTTTAGCTATTTTGTAGGCGAGTTCAATGCCCTGACCGCCAGCAGTAGAGCCTCCAGCCTCCAAGCGGTCAATCGCCGCCAGAATCTTTGATTTCTGACTACCAGGAGTAGCAGGTAATACCAATCCAGCATTCCCAGCGTAAACTACCAAACTTACCCGATCTTCAGGACGCAGTTTATTCACCAGCAATTTTAGGGACTGTTGCACCAAGGGTAATTTGTTGGGGTCATCCATAGAACCGGAGACATCAATCAGAAATACTAGGTTGCTGGATGGTAAGGTTTCACTCTCTAGGCGTTTACCTTGCAAACCCACCTGTACCAGCTTGTGTTGAGGATTCCAGGGAGCAGCAGCCACTTCAGTGGTGACGGAAAAAGGGCGCTGGCTCTGCCTAGCGTCGGCATCGCCTTTTGGTTGGGGATAATTGTAAGTAAAATAGT
The DNA here is from genome assembly GCF_001712795.1 of Nostoc sp. KVJ20. GTDB lineage: Bacteria > Cyanobacteriota > Cyanobacteriia > Cyanobacteriales > Nostocaceae > Nostoc. The sequence continues at coordinate 83,919 of NZ_KV757652.1, read as the reverse complement.
TGATCAATTCCTCAATTCGCACTGCATCCTTGGGTGGTAATTCCCCTTGAGTAATAAACCGTCGCACGTTGCTGTAGGATGCTGTATCTACATCAATCGAAAAGGTGGAAAGGGGTTCATTACCAACGCGATGAAAGGGATTATCGTCAATCCGATTGTAGTTTTCTGTATTGAATCTGCTACCTGTTTGTGGTTCCGGGGCAACCCTTCCAATAGTGCTACGAGTTTGGCGTGTAGGGCTTACAGGGCGGTTAGAAACTTGATCCTGCACAGATGAGCCAGAGGGAATACTAAGGGGTGGGGCGGTGGGTACTGGTTGAGTTTTTCGGGTAGACTCAGCTTGAGTACGTTCTCTGGGAGCCTGAGTTGGAGTGACAGGACTACGAGCTTCCAATTCATTTATCTGATTTCTGAGGGTTGCTAACTCCGGTGCAAATTCTGACTGCAAGCGTTGTAGGGTTTTCATATCCCCTTGGGTGACTATCTTGGGGTCAGTCGCTATTAGCTCATTGCTCCGATTTACACAGGCATTCAAGACGGTGGCAAACTCAGTCCGGGTTACAGGAAGAGTACCAAAGTTTTGGACAGAAACGACACAACTATACTTTTGTAGCAATGCCTGGAGTGCTTGGTAGTCAGGGTGATTGGGTAGAATGGAGCTTGTTGGGGTAGAACTGGGAGGAATCTGATTAGCTGGAACCGCAACCGTAGCAGACTGACGTAAGATTGCAATTCCTACTGACGGTATCAATAATAACAGTGTCACAATACTGACTCGCTGCCACATTTTGGACGGAATCGGGTAAGACATAGCTAAATCCTCACACTAAATTTGTGTATCAGTTCAAAACCTTGTGGGATGTGTGGAAGCCCTGTCTTTTTGGACAGGGTTGCTGATATTTCAAGTTTCCACTTACCTAGAATAGTCTTGAGCAGCCTGGGATTTTATAACCGTTGCAGTTTTGGTAACTGTAGCGGATACAACACTAAACATTCCGGTCTACCATCAGGGGATATGACTACGTTCCAAAGTGGGATCTGTTGAAGGAGGCAGGGGCAGGAGGCAATACTGCTTGGGTAAAGCATTTTGAACTGGGAATTGGGTTTGGGGAAAAGGTTAAAGGGTAAAGGTTAAAGGTTTTTTCTTTCCCCTTTAACCTTTAACCTTTTCCCCCTCTTGCAAAAGTGCTTTTTGCAAGAGGTCTAATAGTTCAGGCAAAGCGTAGTAGAGTAAAGTAAGAAATCTCAAGGTGCGTGTAGGCATGGAAACCTACCGAGCATAAATTGAACACCACATACGGTGGTGACGTCGATCGCTCCCAAAGCAAGAGTGTCGCCATGAATAACTCAACTCCAATGGATGACGATAAAAATCTTCCCAAGAAGAAGGGCAGGACACTTCCTCCAAAGCTGATCATTTGGCTGGGAAAGTTTGTCTGGACGACTATGTGGCAAATAATGATGTCCCAGCTTGCTCCTAGCAATAAGTCGGGAGCATATATTCGTCCTAACAGCCAGTTTCGGAAGTTCATTGGTACAGAGTCAGGGAATCCACACCCACCAGCAGTTGGGCGCTACAAACTCTATGTTGGGCTGGGCTGTCCTTGGGCGCACCGAACTTTGGTTGTGCGATCGCTTAAAAAACTCGAAGCGGTAATATCAGTATGTATTGTTTCTCCTTCTCCCATTGAAGGCGGTTGGATATTCGACGAAGAAGAAGAAGGTTGTCGCACACTAGTGGAATTTTATCAGCGGGCAGAACCAGGCTACAGCGGACGCTTTACAGTTCCAATTTTATGGGATAACCAAACCAAAACCATTGTCAACAATGAGAGTTCAGAGATTATCGTGATGCTGAACTCTCAGTTGAACGAGTTCGCCAACAATCCCACGCTCGATCTTTACCCAGAAGCGCTCAAAGAGAAGATTGACTGGTGGAATGAGAAGATTTATCACGCCGTAAATAACGGTGTCTATCGCTGCGGCTTTGCCCAGACTCAAGAAGCATATAATCAAGCCTGTGATGAATTGTTCACAACTCTTGATGAGATTGACATAGCATTGCAGACTAATCGATATCTGTGCGGAGACAATCTCACACTCGCAGATGTGCGTTTATTCACGACGTTATTTCGGTTTGATAGTGCCTACTACGGTTTATTTAAATGTAATCGGCGGCGAATTAAAGACTATCAGAACTTGGGAGTTTACCTAAGTGATTTATATCAGCTTCCAGGTGTTGCTGACACCTGCGACGTAGAAACTGTGAAGCGCGACTACTACGGAAACCTATTTCCACTCAATCCTGGCGGGATTATTCCCGATGGGCCTGATATGTCATATCTTAATCAACCACACGATCGCGATCGCATCGGCAAAATGAATGCTTCATAAGGTACATTGAGAATTGATAAGAAGAAAAGCTGTTTTTGCTAGAGGAAGAAAGGTACAAACCAAGCCGAATTGTAGGCAAAAAGTTAGAAACATTCTTTTCGAGATGCACAGCACGAGAAAAGATAGTCTCCTGCCTTCTGCCTTCTGCCTTCTTCTCGTTGATACCTCGATGACTGCATTCTAGAGTTGGTGAAATCGTGAACCAGATTAATCGAGTTGCAATTGTCGGCGGAACTCATGGCAATGAGTTTACAGGGGCCTACCTGAGCCAAAAATTTGCCCAGTTTCCCAATTTAATTACTAGACCAAGTTTTGAAACAGTCACCCTGTTAGCAAATCCTCATGCTTTTGCAGCAGGGAGGCGATATGTAGAGAAGGATTTAAATCGCTGTTTTCTCAAGCAAGATTTACGAAATCCGACTCTGAACAGTTACGAAGAATTACAAGCGAAATCAATCCAGGACACCCTAGCATCAAACGGGGATAAACAAGCAGATTTCATCTTAGACTTACACAGCAGTACAGCTAATATGGGTCTGACAATTATTTTGGTAAATAGTCATCCTTTAAACTTGAAATTGGCTGCTTATCTAAGCCATGTCAGCCCTTTGGTGAAGGTTTATCGCTGCTCTTTTAAATCAATTGAAGAAAACCCATTTGTAAATTCTCTGTGCGAATTAGGCTTTGCAATTGAGGTTGGCCCGATTGCCCAAGGTATTTTAAAAGCGACGCTGTTTCAACAAACAGAAGAACTTGTTCATGCAGTTCTAGACTATTTGGAACAATTTAACCAGGGTAAAATTCCATCAACTAATGAAACACTGATTATCTACGACCACTTATCTGTTGTAGACTATCCAAAAAAATCGGATGGAACAATCTTTGGGATGATTCATCCAGAGTTGCAAGATAAGGATTATCAAGCATTGAACCCAGGAGATCCAATTTTTATAACTTTTGATGATAAAACAATTTTTTATGAGGGTACATCTACCGTTTGGCCGATTTTTATTAATGAGGCAGCTTACTACGAAAAGGGAATTGCAATGTGTTTGACTCAAAGGCAGCAAATCAATATCTAGAATATGGAAAATTTTTTGTATAATTGCTTTTTATTGGAACTAATGATAGAAATTGAGCATCCAAATCATTAATAACTTCTATATATAGCGCGATTGCTAAAACCTACTTATATAAGTGTAAATGTCTCTTGATTATGATATATTGATCACCAGGAATTAAATACCAGGGTAAAAATTTGTCCGCAGGGCTGATAAAGTCGATATTCCAAAAATGCTAAAAGCCCATTATCTAATTCATCAAAAATATTTTTTAGAGAAGCAGAATTTGTTTACAAATATGGGACACTAATCTGGGCGATGTCTACAACTGGCTACGCCTACGAAATTCTGCTATTAAAGTCACTCCTTATCTTCAAAATGAGGAGTTTTAAACCTTCTGGCTTGAATTTTACCCTAAAACTAGGCTTGAGTCGAAGTACGAAGCTTGACCGATAAAGCCCAAATCTAACACTATAATTTACGCTTAAAATTGTCCAAATACTTGAATTTATAATGAAAACCAAGCAACAAGGAAACAGACCAATAGCCAGTCTTTCTTTAGACTTGGATAATATTTGGTCTTATTTAAAAAATCAGGGCGCTCCGGGTTGGGAGACTTTCCCCTCTTACCTGGATATCGCAGTACCTCGTTTCTTAGATATTCTCCAGCAATGGAATTTGACAATCACAGTATTTATTGTGGGGCAGGATGCAGCGCTGGAAAAGAACTCTAAGGCAATACAAGCGATCGCTAATGCCGGCCACGAAATTGGCAATCATTCATTCTATCACGATCCTTGGCTACATCTGTATTCAGAGGATGAGATTGAAGAAGAGGTGGCACTTGCCGAAGAACATATCAAGCGCGTCACTCATCAACATCCGATTGGGTTCCGGGGGCCGGGATACAGCTTTTCTCCTGCGGTATTAAAAGTCCTAGCACGACGGGGATATGAATATGATGCTTCGACTTTCCCCACATTTTTGGGGCCAATAGCACGAGCTTATTATTTAATGACCTGTAAATTGAGCAAGGAAGAACGCAAGAAACGGGAAGCCTTGTTTGGTGGTTTCAAAGAGGGTTTGCAGCCTTTGAAACCTTACCAGTGGCACATGGGTAAAGATAAACTGACTGAGATTCCCGTTACCACTATGCCAATTTTCAAAGTGCCAATTCACTTCAGTTACATCATGTATCTAAGTACATTTTCTTCGGAAGTGGCTTTACTCTACCTGCGAATTGCCCTCTGGTTGTGTAAACTTACACGCGTTCAACCTTCTTTGCTACTCCACCCCACAGACTTTGTAAGTCAAGAGGATGTGCCAGAACTATCATTTTTCCCTGGAATGAGCGTCCCTACCTACAAAAAGCTAGCAATAGTTAACAAAAGTTTAGAACTTATATCCAGTCAGTTTAATGTTTTGACTGTTGGACAACACGCCAGATTCGTAGCCGGTGCGCGTCAACTACCTGTATTAGTGCCTCAAAAGAGGTAAAAATATCATCTATGCGATTTCTCAGTCCAATTTGTATCCTTGATTACAGGCAAAATTAACTTTGACCTGTCCTTGAGAAGGAGGTAATAGGGTTGGCAAAAAGATAGATTTATTTTTATAATAGTTCACTATTCCAATGTCTTTATTAAAAACCTCTGGTGATATCCCTTCCCTAGAGGTTATTTTTTTAGATGCGATTAATGTTATATAGAAATCCGCTTTGATTTCTGAACTAATTTGCGTAGGTAGGCAATAGGCAATAGGCAATAGGCAATAGTCAAGAAGGCTTCTTAGTTGTACTGAGTTTTTTCAGAAATCAAATACGAGTCCTATATAGAAATCCGATTATAAATAGTCAGGGAATAGTCAGGGATAATTTCTAATTCTTAATAACCTGTTTGTTGGTCAAAAGTTCTATTAAAAGTAAACTCTTCAGTCGCACCGATAACTATTTCAGCAGTTGTGTAGATAAGATTGTTTGAAAAGTCCTCTGGTCGGTAGCAAAACGTTTTAGATCCCCCTAAATCCCCCTTAAGAAGGGGGACTTTTAGAGACTTTGACCCCTTTTTTAAGGGGATCAGCAAGTGCCTAAAATTACAGCCAACCACTTTTAAAACATCCTCTTAGTTAATAATCATTAATTACTTGTTTAAGTAATATTCAGCAATTAAACCACATAAAAATTTCTCAGGAATTTTACTGAACCATCAAGACAATAAATATTACTAATATATAGATAAATATTGTCAGGATGCTAAGTATGTCAGATTTACCGCTTCAGTGCAAAAATTTGAAAGAACAAGTTGAGTCTATATTACAACTTTTGCAACAAGAGCCAACGCTACGTTCCCAAGATATTACACCTGTACAAACTTCCTTAAGTAAGGCGATTTCTCCCAAATTTGAGATTGTGTTTGCGGGTGCGTTTAGTGCTGGTAAATCAATGCTAATCAATGCACTATTAGAGAGGGAATTACTCTACAGTGCGGAGGGACACGCTACAGGTACAGAATGCAAAATCGAGTATGCAGAAGTAGATAAAGAACGTGTTGTTTTGACATTTTTAAGTGAAGCAGAAATTCGGGAACAAGCAGTTTCTTTGTGTCAGCAACTAGGATTTAAGACAGTAACTAACATTAACCAAGCTGAGGTAATGAAATTGCTACGTCAAGGTTCTGAAACTATTATTCACCAAGAGGGTGGTGAAAGTAAATCAGAACGTGCAAAACAGGCGAAAGCGTTAATGTTATTGGTAGAGGGATATATAGCAAATAGCGATCGCATCAACACTGTTAATAATGCTACATACTCAATGGAGCAATTTAACTTTTCCAACCTCAAGGAAGCGGCTGGATATGCCCGTCGTGGTAGCAATAGTGCAGTATTGAAGCGGATAGAATATTACTGTAATCATCCTTTGCTACGAGATGGAAATGTAATTATTGACACACCTGGCATCGATGCACCAGTAGAAAAAGATGCACAGCTAACTTATGCCAAAATTCAACATCCTGATACTTCGGCGGTGGTGTGTGTGCTAAAACCTGCTTCGGCGGGTGATATGACAAAAGAAGAAACAGAACTTTTGGAATTAATGCGGAAGAATGGGGGAGTACGCGATCGCGTTTTCTATGTCTTTAACCGAATTGATGAAACTTGGTATAATACAGAACTACGGCAAAGATTAGATAACTTAATTAGTGGGCAATTTAGCAATTCAAACAAGGTTTATAAAACCAGTGGATTATTAGGATTTTACGGCAGTCAAATTAAACAGACAAGCCAACAAGATAGATTTGGTTTAGATTCTGTTTTCGCAGAAAGTATTAAAGGTTTAGATGGTAATGAAGAAACACCGCAATTTGTCTATGCATTTAACAACTACTGTGTAAATTCAGGAAAGCTGTCTTCTACTAAATTCAATGTCTCTGTTAACGCTATTGAAACCCCAAATCAAAATTATGTACGGATTCTGGGAGATTGGGGAAATGAACTGATAGAAAAGCTAATTCAAGATAGTGCCACTAATGAATTTCGCACAGCTATTACTCGCTATCTTACAGAAGAAAAGCGTCCACAATTATTTAAAAATCTTGCTGATGATTTGGAAGATATTTGTATTAAGCTGAAAAAACATTATCAAAGTGTACAACGCGAGTTAGATAGTCAGCCTCAAGAAATTGATATGATGAAGGCGCAAGAATTGCAACAATTAAATCAGCAACTCCAGCAAGTTGGGAGAGAATTTAGTGAGCATATCAAAGAAGAAGTTAACCATGTAATCAATAATTCTTGTGATGCTTTTGAAGCAGATTTTAAGCAATTGCAATCACGCATGATTCGCCGTTTAGATGAATTGCTAGATACTTTTTCTGTAGCTTATGCTTATCGACGTGCAACCATCAGCCATCCTCGCAACGCTACCGCACCTTTGATTGCTATTTTAGTCGAGGCATTTTATTACTTAGCAAATCAATTAGAAGATATTTTGGTTGAATCTTCTCAGCAAGTAGTTGCAAATTATTTTCAGCGGTTGGTTGAAAAGATTCGCAAGTCCGAATATTATCGCCAGTTGTATCGTTTATTAGATCATGATGGCGGCATTGAACAAGAGATTAGAAATATAGAAAAGCAGGTTACTCAAGCATTAGTTAGTGCAGCTAGTGTAGAGTGCGATCGCTTCGTGCGAGAAAGTCCAAGATTTTATGATGAAGGCACTTTTTCTATATATCAATTTCGCCAAACTTTATTACAAACTTCCCAAGGTTACGACGCTGAAAGTATCATAGAAGCAGAGCCAGCAATTAGGCAGTTATTGAAGTTAGATTTTGAACCCAAAGTTTCCCAAACTATTCGTAAATCTTTCCGTCAAACCATCAACCAAACTCTCAAAACTCAATTGATCCCAATGGCAAATCAGCAAGCCGATGAAATTTTGCAGCAATATCCACAGGCGCGTGCTTATTTAGAGCAAACATTGCAACAAGAGGCTGAAGAAAAAATTGCGAATAATCGCCGATTATTGAATGTTGTTGAAGAAAATATTGCAGCCTATAATTCAGCCACTTCTAGTATTAATAGTTGTTTACAGGCGATGCAATTATATGATCATCTTTTGCCTGTAATTGGTGATCCGTTTGACACTGATGGGAAGTTTGCTAATAATGGATTTGTGATTTCCGATGTGGTACAAGAGGTTTAATTTTACATATCACAATCCGATTTGATTTGTGAAAATTAGCGGTATTTAGATCCCCGACTTCTTAAAGAAGTCGGGGATCTAACTTTTTATAATCCCAATCCCCAAAATGGTTATGACTATCAAGCGCCGGCAATTTCTTACAACCTGTGGACTCGCTACCTTAGCCACCCAAGTATCATCACTTACCGCCCAAGGTAAACTACCCACAAACACCATCCGCAAGCCGCCTCGTCTGCAAGTGGGCGATACTGTGGGATTAATCGCCCCTGCGGGTATTGTTGACGCTAAAGACATCGAAGCAGCGCAGAAGTCAATTTCGCAGTTGGGGTTAAAAGTCAAGCTGGGGAAGCATATTTTAGATCGTTACGGCTATTTAGCGGGTAAAGATAGCGATCGCGCTGATGATGTAAACTTGATGTTTAGCGATCGCACCATAAAAGCAATTATTCCGATGCGTGGTGGTTGGGGCTGCAATCGCATTTTACCTTTACTCAACTACTCGCTGATCCGCTCCCATCCAAAAATTCTCATCGGGTACAGCGATATTACTACCCTGTTGTTGGCAATTAATGCCCGTAGTCAAATGATTACTTTTCACGGGCCAGTTGCTACGTCTACCTGGAATCAATTTACAGTGGATTACTTCAAGCGCATCCTATTGAATGCTGAAGCTGTGACTATGCAAAATCTCAACCCTAGCGAAGTGCGGGTGGAGACAATAGCATCGGGAAAGGCGAGAGGTAAACTTGTAGGTGGAAACTTATCAGTTCTATCAGCGATGGTAGGTTCACCTTACCTACCTTCTTGGAAAAAAAGTATCCTATTTGTAGAAGAAATTGGCGAGGATGTTTACCGGATAGATAGGATGTTGACGCAGTTAAAAACTGCTGGGATACTGAATCAAATTACTGGCTTTATCTTTGGGCAATGCACTAATTGTAAACTTGGAGATGAACCATCATTTACATTAATGCAAGTATTGCAACAACACATACTTCCTTTAGGGATTCCTGCTTGGTATGGTTCAATGATTGGTCATATTAAAGATAAATTTACCTTGCCAATTGGTGTAGAAGTAGAAATAGATGCTGAACTTGGCACAATACGAATGTTAGAAGCGGCTGTTAGTCTGGTTTAATGCAAGTTCGACGGGTCAAGATTATTAAAATAGGACTTACGCGATTTGAAACCTTTCATTGAGCCATAAAACAAGTATGTGGAATTTGTCGGTTCATGGTGAACCAGCGCGTTGCGGGGGTTCCTCCCCCCCCCGTTGTAGCGACTGGCGAACCCGCAAGGGTTAAAGATACCTATGCAATCAAGACTCACATATTTTGTTCACTTCAAGCTTTTGTTAGATTGGAGTTTATGCGGTCTGAAAAAATAATTAGGAATTGGCACGAAATACAACAGAATATGTTCACGTACAACTAACGTGAACATATTTTTACAAACCTTAGTGGTGATGGCATTGTCTAGACTAAATTGCTCATATTTCTTGATATATCTAAAAGATTAGACAAGCCAATTTGTTGAGTTTCTATTGCTAGGTTAAGTAGAAATAACTCCATATCTAGTTTGTTTAAGATTGCCGCATTACCAGAATTATTACTGTTATTCGTGCCATCAGAAAGCGATAAAAAGTAATTAGTATTACCTGCTGTTGGTTGGATGCGTACATAGTAAGTACCTGGAGACAATCGAAGGTCTTTAACCGGTATCGGCCCAATATTATTATCAGAATTCAATACAGCAGTATTTCTAGAACTTAAAACATTTCCACTACTATCAATTACTTGCTCAAGTACACTTCTAGAATAGCTATAGTTAAATATTCTAAGAGTGCTAGTTTTATTTAAATCGAAACGATAGTAGTCAAAAGGATCGGATGAACCGACGTTTTCAAGTACACGAGTATAATTTGAACGTATGGGAAGTTGGCGAAAAGTGCTGAATGTATTTCCGGCATAGTCATTAGCAGCTTTGCGTCCTTCAAATAGCCCCCTAAAATTAAAGTGTTCTACTAAGTTAACACCTTGCAAAAAAGCTAAATCTGGATTGTTGGCTTTATAGTATCCAGCATCAAAAGAGGGCGAAGATTTACGTCCCTCATTTATTCCATTGATTTGAAAATGCTGTAACAACTGGCTATTAGTTAAATTAGTCAAGTCTTGGTTGTTAGCACGATAATAGTTGAAATCAAAAAATGGTGAAAACTGACGTCCTTCGTTTATTCCATTGATTTCAAAATGATTCAGCAGTTGAGAGTTATTTAAGGAAGATAGGTCAGAATTATAGTTTTTGTTGTATGAGATTGGGCTAAAAAATAAAGAAAAAGAACGCCCTTCGGAAACACCAGAGTCTTTGAGATGATTAAATAATTGTTCATTGTTAAAGCTTGTGAGATCACTATTATTAGCGCGATAGTAGTTAAGACTAACGTTGGGCGAAAAACTACGTCCCTCAGCTACTCCGTGATTCACTAGATGATTTAATAGTTCACTGTTGTTGAAGTTTGCCAAGTCAGAACTACTAGCCCGGTAGAAATTCAAATTGATCAGTGGTGAGAATGAACGACCTTCATTTAGACCATAGCTTTGGAAGTGTGACAAAGCTTGAGCATCATTAAAACCAGCTAAGTCTTGATTGGCTGCACGATAGAAACCGGGGTCAAACACATTGGAGATACTTAGAGCCATATTATCAAATATCCAAAAGCTACTCTTACAAAGCGCATTACATAGTAGTACGTAGTATTATAAAGTAAGAGTAAATATCTCCTGATACTAAAAAATAAACTTAATGATTAGAGCGCCGAAACGGAAAGAGGCTTTAAAACCCCCCTTCCCCACAAGGGAATGGGGCTAGGGGGGTTAGGTTTCCGAGACTTAGATGTTACCAAAAATACTTTTCAAACATCCTCTAACGCGCCAGAGTGATTTTGATTAAGATTTTGATAGACAGTATGCATTTCTCCTCGCCATGTTACGACTAACAGAAGTAAAGCTCCCGCTTGATCATCCTGAAGATGAGATCAAGTCTGCCATCCTCAAAAAGCTGCAAATCACGGACGAAGATTTGATCAGCTATTCCATCTTCAAGCGTAGCTACGATGCGCGTAAGAAAGGAGATATCACCCTTGTCTATATTCTGGATGTAGAAACGACTCAGGAAACTCATCTACTCAAGCGCCTGAAAAAAGATCCCCATATCATGTCCACGCCAGACATGAGTTATCGCCCAGTAGCAAGAGCACCGAGCAATTTGACGATTCGCCCCATCGTAATTGGTACTGGGCCTTGTGGCTTGTTTGCGGGTTTGATGCTGGCGCAAATGGGGTTCCGTCCCATCATTTTAGAACGTGGGAAAAAAGTTCGCGATCGCACTGCTGATACTTTTGGCTTTTGGAAGAAAAAATCAGACTTCAACCCAGAATCTAATGCCCAGTTTGGTGAAGGTGGTGCGGGTACATTTTCTGATGGCAAACTCTACAGTCAAGTCAAAGATCCTCAGCATTATGGGCGCAAGGTACTAACCGAACTCGTCAATGCGGGAGCCTCACCAGAAATTCTCTATATCAACAAACCGCACATCGGCACTTTTAAACTAGTCGGAATCGTCCAAAGTATGCGGGCTAAAATCGAATCCCTCGGTGGTGAAATTCGCTTTGAAAGTCGGGTGGAAGATATCAACATCGAAAATGGACAGGTGCGGGGAGTCACCCTCGCCAGTGGCGAATATATCGCCAGCGATTATGTAGTTCTGGCGGTAGGTCACAGCGCCCGCGATACCTTCCAAATGCTATTTGATCGTGGAGTTTACATAGAGCCGAAACCTTTTTCCATCGGCTTTCGGGTCGAACATCCCCAGACTCTCATCGATAAATGTCGTTTTGGCGCTCAAGCTGGTCATAAGCTTTTAGGTGCTGCCGATTACAAACTGGTTCACCACTGCCAAAATGGTCGTTCCGTCTATAGTTTCTGTATGTGTCCGGGAGGATTGGTAGTTGCAGCCGCATCGGAGCCGGGGCGACTTGTCACCAATGGAATGAGCCAATACTCTCGCAATGAGCGCAATGCCAACAGTGCGATCGTTGTGGGTATCACACCCGAAGATTATCCGGGCAATGCCTTGGCGGGAATTGACTTTCAACGGCGCTTAGAAGAACGGGCTTTTGAATTAGGCGGTGGGACTTATGAAGCGCCAGGGCAGTTAGTGGGAGACTTTCTCAACCATCGCCCCTCGACAGCATTGGGCACTGTTAAACCGTCTTATACACCTGGGGTACATTTGGGTGATTTGAGTCAGAGTTTACCAGATTATGCGATCGCAGCCATTCGTGAAGCTCTTCCTGCTTTTGACAAACAAATTAAAGGATTTGCGATGGATGATGCCGTTTTGACTGGCGTGGAAACCCGCACGTCATCACCCATTCGGATTAAACGCAAAGAGGATTATCAGAGTTTGAATACAGTCGGTCTTTACCCGGCTGGTGAAGGCGCGGGATATGCAGGGGGAATTCTCTCGGCTGGCATTGATGGTATTAAGGTAGCAGAGGCGGTAGCTTTAAGTATTTTGAGGAATATGAGTTTGTAGTAAGCACTTTAGTGCTTAAAAATCCAGGACTTTAGTCCTTACTACAGACTGATTATTTACCTATTTATCCTGAACTGAACTGCATTGATACCAAATAAAGCCTATCTGCTCAAAAAAAATTTTCAGACTTACCACGCAAGATACTAAAATTTAATTATCAATGAAAACATAATGTCTGATATTAGCCGTTTTCGTGGGGCTTGGCAAACCCATTAGTTAGATTGCGATTAATCTTTAAACATGGTTGTTGACGAAAATCGAGAAGCGTTCATTCCTTATACTCGCAGCGATATTATCAAACTTTGCCTGCAAGACGGTCAGCTAAATTGGGATGATGCCAAGAAATTTCAAGATTTTTGCCAAATCCTCGCTGCCTACTATCACTTTCGCTTCCACAAAACTTTAGAAATTATCAAAGATAACTATGTACCCTTTAACCCTAATGAAGATGTTCAACCAATAACTCCACCAACATTCGAGCAATATGACGAAATGGAGCGTCAAGTAATTGATGCCTTTGAGCATATTGTCGAAAGAGCGAATTATATTCTTTTGCCGGAATCGATTGTCAAACGATCAGTGACAACCAAATCTCTAATTGATTTGAAAACTCAAGTGGATTTTGAGGATTTTGACCGCTTTCTTTGTTACTACCGGGGTGATAGTTACCAAAAAATCTTAGTAAAAAAGTTCTTCTTTTGGCAAAAAGAAAAGACTATTGATATCTTGGAACGGATTGTTTTATTAGTCAAGTTCAAAGAAGTTGCTTACTTTCGTGCAAAGAAGGACAACATCCAAGATTTGAAATTCATTCCCGGTAAAATGTATGTTTACTGCTACAAAAATATTCCTAAACTAGATATTGACTTACTCTTTCCCAATGTAGAAACGAGTATGACCTTGAAAGATCGCTTACTATTTGGAATCCCTGCTATTGGGGCGGCAATTCCTTTGGTATTAAAGACTTTGCCAAATTTATTATTGCTGGTTGGTGCGATTTTACTAGTACTAAATGTATCATTTCTAATTGAATCATTAAATGTAGAGTTGGCTCAAGTTAGAAATTTTATGCCTGTTTTGGTGGCAACTTTATCATTAGCGCTCTCTTTGGGTGGATTTGCTTTTAAGCAATACACTAATTATAAAAATAAAAAAATTAAATTCCAAAAAAAAGTTACAGATACATTATTTTTCCAGAATTTAGCTAATAATATCAGTGTCTTTCAAATGTTTATTGAATTGGCAGAGGAAGAAGAATGTAAGGAAATTATTCTGGCATACTATCACTTACTTACCAGTCCTACACCCTTAAGCCCTGAACAATTAGATTCTCGCATTGAAACTTGGATGGAGAATAAACTAGGCACAAAGATTAATTTTGATATTCAAGGGCCTCTGAGCAATCTAGAAGATATTCGTGGCCAAGTAATTCCAAATAGCGAAACAACAGACAATGTATCAGAAATCGCTTTACTAACATATAATCAGCAGGGAGAGTGTCAAGTTCTCCCCTTGGATGATGCTAAAGCAGTGATTGATTATGTTTGGGATAATGCCTTTCAATATAACGGGATAATTTTGTAGGCGAACATATCAATTTTAATATCAAGCCCTACCTAGATGCTTTCGAGGCAGGGCTTTGGTTTTTATGGCTGGAGTCGATATGCAATCATGCACTAAGCGCGATAGCGTACACGCCCCCGTAGGCGATCGCACTGGGGAATTTAGCCGAACGTCAAAGCTGGTTCTTCACAGAAGTTAAATAGGGCTGACTCACTTTCTGATTCATCTTCAAATACAGCAGATATGTACCATTCACAGGGCGAATCATTCGTATATTCAGCCCAAGCAATTGTTACTGTTTCACCCGATGGAATCCCTGAATCACTCAAGGTAAATGAAGCCCAATCTTCATCATCGAGAGATACCCATAACTCTGTAATTGCTTGTTCGGTATCATTGGTAACGGTAAACGTGAATTGGTCTGACATAAATAGCCCCTTAGCTATAAATAAATTGCAGGTTGTCAGTCACCGATTATACTGCCACCTTTTTTTAACCGTTGTCATCATAACTGCCAGAATATATACCCAGAAGTTGTTTCAAGCCTTTTTTGACTAAATTTAAATTTGTTAAAGAGTATTAAAAATATCATAGATAAGAACGCGATTCATCGCGTCTTTGTCTTAATACAACTCATATTTCATTAACTGACAAGGCAGCGCTCCGTTATACACCGCAATCCGCCGCGATGATTTTAGTCCAATCGATTGAGACAGTTCCTTGTTCCCACTGAGTACAAATGCAGTCCAGCCTTTGAAGCGTTGTTTTAAGACATCGCCCAAAAGTTTGTAAAATGCCCCTAAATCGCTATCTTGCCCCAGCCGTTCGCCATAAGGTGGATTGCAGAATAAAATCCCACTGTCTGCGGGGGCGACAACATCGGCTAACTCCATTTGAGAAAACCATACATGGTTATCAACGCCGCAGTTTTGAGCATTGTTAATCGCTTGCTCAATTATATTTTCATCGCGATCGCTTCCCCAAATAGGTGCGGGAAGGGTATCTAGTTGGCTGTCCTTAGCTTCTTGGAGCAACTTTTCTAAAAGGGACAAATCAAAATCGAGCCAAGTTTCAAATCCAAAGGACTCACGAAACAGTCCTGGTGCGATATTCAGTGCTTTTAAGCTAGCTTCCAAAGGTAAAGTGCCAGATCCACACAGAGGATCGTAGAACATCTGGTTTGGCTCCCAACCCGAAAGCTGAATGAGCGCAGCAGCCAGAGATTCCTTGAGAGGGGCGGCTCCCACCGCAGGACGGTAGCCTCGACGATGTAGACTATTTCCCGAACTGTCGAGTTTAACGGTACAAAAGTCGCGTTCAATATGAACATTAACCCGCACATCTGGTTCATGAAGCTCTACATTTGAACGCTCACCCAGATTTTCTTTCTGTTGATCAACGATCGCATTTTTGACCTGGAGAGATGTGAAGTGGCTGTGGTTGAGGTGCTGGTTTTTGCCTGTGACATTCACCGCCAGGGTCATATCTGGCGTTAAATAGTTTACCCAATCGATACTCTGGATACCGCGATAGAGATCATCGGCATTTTGGCATGGAAACTCATCAATATTCACCAAGATTCGGAACGGCAGCCTAGCCCAGAGGTTGACGCGATAAAGCAAAGTGCGATCGCCCTCAAAAGCGACACCGCAAAATCCTGGCTCCACCGAATGGGCACCCAGTTGCTCTAACTCCTGAGCCGCCAGGGTTTCTAATCCGCGAGCAACTGTTGCAAAATAATTCATAATTCGTAATTCGTAATTCGTAATTAATGGTTACTAGTAACTCAATTTATTGGTTTTTCAGAGAAGCGACTTTTTTAACTCAGATTAATCTAGAAATTTCTAAAATCAATCATTGTCTGACGATAAGCATCTGGCAAACCTGTATCAAAACACTTGCCTTTAACAACATATCCTGTCATTCCCTCTTCCTGACGTAATTTTTCCAGACAGGATGTTAACTGAAATTCACCTCGTTCTCGGAAATTTTGATTTATATGTTCCGCTAGAAAGTCAAAAATTTTCGGCGTAAGTAAATATAGGCCAAATATACCTAAAAACTCATTTTCTGCCATTCCCTCTAAACGTAAATGCTGTTGTGCATACTCAATAGTAGGTTTTTCATAGAGTTGGGTAACTGACAAAATCGAGTTTAACTCTTGCCAAACTCCTGTTACACACCCAGCTTTATGAATAATCTCTGCTGGCATTGTAGTTAAACCAACAACATTTTGATTCACTTGTTCGTAAACATCTAAAACTTGACTAGCACAAGATTTTTCAATGTCAGATGCATAAATGTGGTCGCCCAACATTAGCAAAAATGGCTCATTTTGCACCCAATCTTTAGCACAAAATACCGCATGACCATAGCCTAATTGCTCCTCTTGCAATAAGATGGTAATTCTGCTACCTAAATCTTCGAGATATTGGCTATATTCTTTATTTTGTGGTGAAAGTTTATCTAAAAGTTCTTTTTTAGGTGGGTTTTTCAATAAATCTTCAAATACTTCTTTGTCATCGGGCTGCACCACGATCCCCACTTCTGTAATTCCAGCACTAATTGCCTCTTCAATAATTGCGAGAATCACAGGTTTTGCCCTACCATCTCGATCAATAATCGGAAAAAGTTCTTTTTTCACAACTTTCGTAGCTGGAAACAACCGAGTGCCGAAACCAGCTACCGGAATCACAGCTTTTCTAACTTTATTTTTCTGCATAAATGGATCGTCACCCCAACTTCTCAAACAACTCCGCCAACACTACATTAGAAAACAAAAACCCTTGGGGATCAATCAAACGCAACCTTCCCTCTACAACTTCTACCCAACCTTTCTCAAAATACTCTTGCAAACATCTGCAAATTTCCTCCACCTTCTCTTCCCCATAAGCTTCCGCCAACGCCGCCAAACTCACACCTTCCGCTAAACGCAACCCTAACATTAACGTTTCTAACAATACTTCCTTTGGGGGAGTCAAATCACAATCAATTACACCGCCAGCTTCCACCCACTGGTAATACTCCTTAGTTTTACGCGGACGAGTGAAGCGTTTACCCTCAACATAACTCGCCGCACCCATCCCAAAGCCGTAGTAAGGGCGATTTTCCCAATACACTCGATTATGTCGGCACTGATGACCAGGTTGGGCATAATTGGAAATTTCATAATGCTCATAACCTGCACCAGTCAAAATCTGCTGCCCCATCTGGTACATTTTGACTGTGGCTTCATCCGTGGGCAAAGGAGTATCACCAGGTTTGTAGTAACGACCAAAGGCTGTACCTGGTTCGATGGTCAGATCATAAATAGATATGTGAGTAGGTAGAAGCGCTACCGCTTTGGTGAGAGAATCTTGCCATTGATCTAAAGACTGATGCGGCAACCCGGAGATTAAGTCTAAGCTAAATTCGGGAATCTCGACTTGATGAATTAGTTCCACAGCTGCAAAAATATCTTCAACTGAGTGCGATCGCCCCGCCCTTTGCAATAATTCTGATTGAAAGGCTTGTACACCCAAACTTACCCGGTTCACACCTGCACTGCGATATCCTGCTATATGTGCTAAATCAAAGGTGGCTGGGTCAATTTCCATAGAAATTTCTACCCCAGACGCAATGCCAAAATGGTTCTCTAACTCTGTTACTATCCGTTGTAACTGCTCAGTTGATAGCAGCGAAGGAGTACCACCACCGAAGAAAATTGTCTTTAAGGGTTGACCAAATGCTGGTGTCATAGCAATTTCTTGACATAACACCTCAACATATTGGGAGATAGTACCAGATGTTTCGCCCCGCAAGCGATCGCCAACAACAGACACCGGGAAATCACAATAAAAACACCGCCGTCTACAAAAGGGAATATGCACATAAGCAGAACTTGCAATTCCCGAAATACCAAATTTTTGACTCATTTTGAGAAAAGTTTTAAGTTAGCCCAACTGCGAATTGGAGATAATAAAAATGAGGTAAGAATTCAGGAGTCAGGAGTCAGGAGCCAGAATAATTGTAAAATCAAGCGTGCAATAACTTCTTGATTTTATTAAAATCATTAAGTTTGGGTATCATAAGTCTTCTTAATTCTGACTTCTGGATTCTGGATTCTGAATTCTTACAAAATGAGTAGTTTATTTACAAAATTTTGTTATTTTACAAAGAAACAATGAAAAATATTAAGATAAAAGCCTTTGGTTATAATAATTGCAGATATTGTCCTACTAAACCCTTAGTGTAAGTCAATATTGATGAGTTTATCTTACCGATGAAATAAAAAATACTTAACTTTATCGGTGAACACATTTTCAGGAAAACAAGACAATCATGCTTGACGCAATTATCATTTTCTCATTTATCCTAGCAGCGTCGGGAATAGGGTTCTACAGCATTGAACTACTACCCAATGGGGCGCTAGATCAAGTAACGAATCTAGAAGCTTTACGCTTAGTTGTTGCCGTCTTTGCCGCCATTATTGGTGGTGCGATCGGGCTGAGTTTCCAGACGACATATCGTCGCCTAGAATCACAAGTCAAGGAAATGCCTCTAGAAGTGATCTTAACTCGTGCGATCGGCTTAGTGATTGGGCTATTGCTAGCTAACCTCATGCTAGCCCCACTATTTTTGCTACCCATCCCGGCAGATTTTGGATTTATTAAGCCACTGGTGGCAGTTGTCGGCAGTATTATACTTTCCGTCACTGGCATGAATTTGGCAGATACTCACGGACGAGGCTTATTGCGGTTCATTAATCCCAACACCGTCGAATCGATGGTAGTGGAAGGAACACTAAAACCCGCAAATACCAAAGTTTTAGACACTAGCTGCATTATTGATGGTCGTATTGAAGCCTTACTAGAAACAGGGTTTTTAGAAGGGCAAATTCTTGTACCCCAGTTTGTCTTGCAAGAACTCCAACAAGTAGCAGATGCTAGCAAAGACCAAAAACGAGTGCGGGGAAGGCGGGGGCTAGAAATTCTCAACCGCATTAAGGAAGATTATCCCGATCGCATTCTGATTAATGCAGTTGACTACGAAGATATTCCCACAGTAGACGCGAAGTTAGTGCGCTTCGCCCAAGAAATCAGCGGTACGCTACTAACCAACGACTACAACTTGTCTAAAGTCGCCAGCGTTCAGAAAGTACCTGTTTTGAATGTAAATGATTTAGTGAACGCCGTCCGTCCCAGTTATTTACCTGGCGACAATCTGGATTTGAAAATTCTCAAGGAAGGCAAAGAACCCAGTCAAGGCATTGGCTATCTAGACGACGGCACAATGGTTGTTGTTGAAGAAGGCAGCAATTATGTGGGTGGTGAACTGCGAGTAGTAGTCACAAGTGCTTTGCAAACTACAGCAGGAAGAATGATTTTTGCCAAACCCCAAGCTTCAGCATTGGCGTGAAACAATGGGATGTTTAATTCAAATGAAACTTGGTAATCGGTGCAGGTTGACTGCACCGATTATTTATTGATTAGACTCATAAACCTCACTATTGAGGCATCACATTTCTGATTTCCCACCCAAGAACAAAATTTCGTTATTTGAACCACATTTAGAACTCTGTTTGAGAGTGCCCACTCATGCCCAAATAAACAACCTACACTTATCAGAATCTTCTTCCTGCCTCCTGCCTCCTGCCCCCTGCCCCCTGCCTCCTGCCCCCTGCCCCCTGCCTTCATTGATAAATTTCGGGGTTAACACAATAAGCTAGATGATCGCCCCTCAGTCCAGCAATTAAGTTAGCGATCGCCATTGTTGCCATTTTTGATCGCGTTTGAAGACTGGCACTGCCAATATGAGGCGCAATAATTAGATTATCTAAAGTTAACAGCAGACTATCGCTGGGAATCGGTTCTGGTTCGGTGACATCCACAGCCGCAGCAGCAATTTGACCACTTGCAAGGGCACGATACAGAGAATCTGGATCTACAATAGTTCCCCGCGCTGTATTAATCAAAATAGCCGATCGCTTCATCAACTCAAATTGGCGATCGCAAATAAGATGATACGTATCATCAGTAGATGGTGTGTGCAGTGTTACAAAATCAGACTCTTGCAGCAAGCGTTCCAACGTAGCAAACTCCACACCCAAAGATTGTTCTAATTCTGGGTTGCATCGCTGCCTACTCGTATACAAAATCTTCATTTCAAACCCTTTGGCACGACGAGCAATTGCTTGGCCAATGCGCCCAAAACCAACAATCCCCAAAGTAGCACCCGTAACATTTGGCCCCAATAATAAGTCTGGTTCCCAAGTCTGCCACAACCCT
The DNA here is from genome assembly GCF_001712795.1 of Nostoc sp. KVJ20. Taxonomy (GTDB): domain Bacteria; phylum Cyanobacteriota; class Cyanobacteriia; order Cyanobacteriales; family Nostocaceae; genus Nostoc. Next base: position 63,340 of record NZ_KV757652.1, on the reverse strand, counting down.
GCACGAGTAAAGCGATCTGCCTCCACTACTCGCCGTGCTGCTGCCATGAGTAATGCCCAAGCAAAATCTGCGGTAGCATCGGTTAACACCCCAGGAGTATGACCAACGGGAATTTGCCGTGCCGTAGCGGCGGCAATGTCAATGTTATCGTAACCCACCGCCATTTGACTGATGACTTTGAGTTTCCCAGACTCGATCAGTTGCCGATCAATTTGGTCAGTCAGCAGACAGAGCAATCCATCTATTTCTTGGACTTTTTCTCGTAAAATTTCGTAGGGAGGGGGTTGGCGTTCTGGCCAAACTTCCACAGTGACGAGCGATCGCAGTTTCTCTAATTCAATGGGTAGACGACGAGTGACGAAGACCTTAGCTTCAAGCATAGTTTTAGCATAATAAATTCTTCCCATTATTTATCGAAACAGAATTCAGGAGTCAGGAGTCAGGAGTCAGAATTCAGAATGAATTTTGTACGAGTGGCGGATAGCGAAGCGTTAGTGAGTATTCAAGCGTCGCGTCTGAATCCTCCACTGATAGATAGATAGATAGCGAGTCAGACGCTCTACGTCGCTAACGCTGCGCTATCGAGTGTCAGGAGCGTCTGAATACCCCCACCAAATCGTAGATTTAGTGGTGCAACAATTCCTGCGCCGATCTGAATCCCCGACTGATTAGATTCTGGCCGGAGCTAACAGAAACGTCTCCGGCTCTGCTCCTGAATTTTGACTCCTGTTAGCGGATAGCTAAGGTTTAGCCCATTCTGACTCCTGAATTCTGACTCCTGAATTCTTCTTCAATGGAGTTTCGTTAATTGACACCAGTTAATCAACATTACTTGCAAAAGATTAATAATTAGTAATTATTCTTTAACAACTGTCTTAAATGTTTTAAATATCTGCTTAACTGTCTTAACTGTCTTTTTATTCTTCAATTTTTGATTTAACTATCTGCTTAACTGTCTTAACTGTCTTCTTATCCTTCAATTTTTGATTTAACTATCTGTTTAAGTGCTTTCGTCTACGGATTGCTTTTTTTTTGAAACTATGAAAAGTTATGAGAACACCATAATAAATCACTAAAAATTAATCTGTCAGCATTGAAACAAGTAATGACTTAAACAGCTTTTTGAAATGCCTTATCTTTGGCGTAGGGAACTTCAAATAAAACGTACATAGCTCGTTATTTGAATTAGCAGTATCTTGTATTCTCGCCTTAACACAAGCCATCACAAGCAAACCAATGTGGAGACTTAATCCGATTGGCGAGGATATTCATGAACTGCAACGGTACTCAAATCAGCCACGAAACAAAGATAGCAAGAAGACCCCAGAGGAGGTTTAGCGCAGATCATGCAACCCTTTGAACTGCCAGAATTTTACACGCCTTGGCCCGCACGGCTGAACCCAAATCTGGAAGCGGCACGAGTCCATTCCAAAGCGTGGGCCTACGAGATGGGGATACTTGGCTCAGAAGAGGAAGCGCAAAGCTCGGTTATCTGGGATGAACATACATTTGACTCCCACGACTACGCCTTGCTTTGCTCCTATACCCATCCAGATGCGCCGGGAGCGGAGCTTGATCTAGTAACCGACTGGTATGTTTGGGTGTTCTTCTTCGACGATCACTTTCTGGAAATCTATAAGCGCACTCAAGACATGGCTGGGGCAAAGGAGTATCTTGACCGATTGCCAGCGTTTATGCCAGTGCATCCCACTGATACCCCTTCGGTTCCGACCAACCCAGTAGAGCGCGGCTTGGCTGATCTGTGGTCTCGCACTGCCTTTACTAAATCTGTAGACTGGCGACTTCGATTCTTTGAGAGTACCAAGAACCTCTTAGAAGAGTCTCTGTGGGAACTCGCCAATATCAACCAGGATCGGGTTGCTAACCCCATCGAATACATCGAGATGCGCCGCAAAGTTGGTGGCGCTCCGTGGTCAGCGGATCTCGTCGAACATGCCGTGTTTATAGAGATTCCAGCCCAAATCGCCTCGACTCGGCCAATGCGTATCCTCAAAGACACATTTGCCGATGGAGTGCATCTTCGCAATGACCTATTCTCCTACCAGAGAGAAGTGGAAGATGAAGGTGAGAACGCCAACTGCGTGCTGGTCTTGGAGCAGTTCTTGAATGTGAGTACCCAAGAGGCGGCTAACCTTACCAACGAACTGCTAACCTCGCGGTTATACCAGTTTGATAACACTGCCGTCACCGAGTTGCCCCCCCTCTTTGAGGAGTACGGACTAGACCCAGTGGCTCGTATGAACGTTCTCCTTTACATCAAAGGACTCCAGGACTGGCAATCGGGCGGTCACGAGTGGCACATGCGATCGAGCCGTTACATGAACAAGGGAGGAGACAATTCTTCGACATCTACACTTTTGGGAGGCCCCACAGGGCTAGGCACATCGGCTGCACGGATTGAATCGCTATACGCCGCCTTGGGTTTGGGAAGGTTCAAGAGCTTTACTCACGTTCCATACCAGTCCGTCGGGCCAGTAACACTGCCGAAGTTTTACATGCCCTTTACTACAAGCTTGAATCCCCATCTGGATGCTGCGCGGAAGCATTCCAAGGAATGGGCGCGTGAAATGGGGATGCTGGAATCACTACCTGGGATTCCTGATGCCGTCATCTGGGATGATCACAAGTTTGATGTTGCTGACGTAGCCCTTTGTGGTGCGTTAATCCATCCGAATGGATCTGGCCCCGAACTGAATTTGACAGCGTGCTGGCTTGTTTGGGGAACATACGCCGACGATTACTTCCCGGCACTCTACGGGAATAACCGCAACATGGCTGGTGCGAAAGTGTTCAATGCCCGACTGTCAGCGTTTATGCCTCTGGATGACTCCACCCCCAGCGAGGTTCCGACCAATCCAGTGGAAGCCGGCTTGGCAGATATTTGGTCTCGTACAGCTGGTCCCATGTCCGCAAACGCGCGGACTCAGTTCCGCCGAGCGATTCAGGATATGACTGACAGCTGGGTGTGGGAACTCGCCAACCAGATCCAAAATCGGATTCCCGACCCGATAGATTATATTGAGATGCGCCGTAAGACCTTTGGCTCGGATCTGACCATGAGCCTGTCGCGACTAGCTCAGGGGAGCGAGATCCCGCAAGAGATTTACCGCACCCGAACGATGCGATCGCTCGATAATTCCGCCGCCGACTTCGCCTGTTTTACCAACGATATCTTCTCCTATCAGAAAGAAATCGAATTCGAGGGTGAAATCCATAACTGCGTGCTGGTCGTTCAGAATTTCCTCAACTGCGGTAAATCACAGGCTGTTGAGGTTGTCAATAATCTGATGACCGCTAGGGCGCTCCAGTTTCAACACATCGTTGCCACCGAACTACCAGCCCTTTTTGATGATTTCGACCTGGATGCAAGTACCCGCGAGAAACTGCTTGGATACGTCAAGAAACTAGAGCAGTGGATGTGCGGCGTTCTCAAGTGGCATATAACGGTAGACCGCTATAAGGAATTTGAATTGCGTAATTCCTTAGCAGGGCGGCTACTTAGCGGGCCTAGAGGGCTGGGTACTTCAGCTAGGCGTATTGGATCGGTGACATACTCACCGAGAAAGAAGGGTTGGTGATTCTGGAGTAATAAGTAACAAGTAATAAGTAATGAGTAAATACCCATTTCTCATCCACTCATTACTCATTACTCATTCAAAGTCGTGTCACTGATGATAAAAAGCCGTCCTCAAAAGACGGGGCTTCTCTACGAGACGCTTCTCTACGAGAGGCTACGCCAACGCGAACAGACCCAAGTTTTTGGTGAGGATTTAAGGTGATTTTTTTGTCGGTGAGTTAATTCCAGGTTCAGTATGCGATCGCATGAGATCGGTTTTTTTTAGTAACTAATTAAAGTGGAGGATTAAGTTGTGACGTATTCTAACGATCCCAATTTGGAAGATCAGCAGCCTCAGTTAACCTTGAGTACAGCAGCGGCGCGTAATTTGGCGACAACGACCAAATCTGCACCGCAGACTCAGGAAATTACATCGAGGTGGTTGTTGAAGTTGTTACCGTGGGTGCAGACAAAAGGTGGCGCTTATCGAGTCAACCGTCGGTTGAGTTATTCCGTGGGTGATGGACGGGTGAGTTTCACCAACACCGGAGCAACGGTGCAGGTGATTCCCCTGGAACTTACTGAGTTGCCCTTGCTGCGAGGGTTTAACAACGTCGAGGTGTTGACCGGGTTGGCGAACCAGTTTGTGCAGGAGGAGTTCGCCCCAGACGAGGTGATCGTCCCGATTGGTCAGCCGGCCAATCGCATAATTCTGATTGCTCGTGGTAAGGTCAACAAAATTGGTGTTGGCAAGTATGGCGAGCAGATTGTGTACGATGTGCTAGCCGACGGCGACCATTTCGGCGATGAAACTGTGGTGCAGTCCGAGGATACTTGGCAGTACACCCTCAAGGCGATTACCAGAACCATCGTGTTGTCGCTACCCCAAGCGGCGTTTGAAAGGGCGATCGCTCAGTCTGAGGAATTAGGAACCCATGTTGAACAGTTCCGCACCCGCCTGAACCAGCCACAAACTGCCCAAGGTGAAGCGGCCATTGAACTGGCAGCCGATCATCCCCAAGAGGCTGAGTTGCCCGGAACCTTCGCCGATTACGAACTCACACCCAGAGAATATGAGTTGAGCATTGCTCAAACGGTGTTGCGAGTCAGTACGCGGGTAGCCGATCTGTACAACGAACCGTACAACCAGACAGAAGAACAACTGCGGCTGACTATCGAGGCATTACGGGAACGTCAAGAACACGAGTTACTCAACAACCGCGAATTCGGGTTGCTGCACAACGCCGACCTCAAACAGCGGATCTACAGCAGTAGCGGCGCACCTACTCCCGATGACTTGGACGAACTGTTGGCGACGGTATGGAAGGAGCCGGGATTCTTCCTGGCTCACCCCCGGACGATCGCTGCCTTTGGTCGTGAGGCCAACCGCCTTGGTCTTTATCCACAAAGTGTAGATGTGAACGGCGTTCAGGTCACATCTTGGCGCGGCGTACCCATCTTTCCTTCCAACAAGATCCCCATCACCAATAACCGCACTAGTTCTATCCTTTTGCTCCGCACTGGTGTAGAAAAACAAGGAGTAATCGGCTTACATCAAACTGGTATCCCCGATGAATACCAACCCAGTTTGTCTGTTCGATTTATGGGCATCAGCGAAAAGGCGATCATCTCCTACCTCGTCACCGCCTACTACTCCGCAGCCGTCCTCACTCCTGACGCACTTGGCATCCTTGAAGATGTTGAAATTGGGCGCTGAGGGATTGAATTTTAGATTTTAGATTTTAAATTTTGGATTTTGGTGAAGCAGCGCGGTCTTCTCCCAAGGGGAGACGCCAAGGGCGATGGGGGTTTCCCCCATGAGCGACTGCTGTTAGCGCAGCGTTAGCGACGTTAGGAGCTTCACCCGAAGGGATTGAAAGATTCAAAATTCAAAATTTCAACACGTCTGTGATTTATACTCGCTCCGCAACAAGCAAGCTACGTGGAACAAATCTAAAATCTAAAATCTAAAATCCAAAATTGTTAACTAGAGGATCGGCTGATGACGGATTTTATTGAATCAAATTTAAATGTTGAGAGTGGACAACCTCAACTGAGTTTGAGTAAAAATGCTGCGCGTAATTTGTCCACCACCACCAAATCTGCACCGCAGACGCAGGAAATTTCCTCGCGGTGGTTATTGAAGATGTTGCCGTGGGTGCAGACGAAGGGTGGAACTTATCGGCTGAACCGTCGGTTGACCTATACAGTAGGTGATGGGCGATTGAGTTTCTCCAACACTGGAGCCGAGGTGCAGGTGATTCCCCAGGAACTTGGTGAGTTGCCCTTGCTGCGAGGATTTGACGATATCGAGGTGCTGAGGGCGTTAGCAAGTCGGTTTGTTCAGCAGGAGTTCGCACCTGGTGATATCATAGTCCAGTCAGGTCAGCCAGCCAATCAGCTTTTTTTGCTCGCACATGGCAAAGCGAACAAGATTGGTATTGGCAAGTATGACGAGCAGCCTTTGTTGGATACGCTAGCTGACGGTGATTATTTTGGCGATCGCGTGTTGGTGGATTCAGAAAGCAATTGGAAGTTCACAGTCAAAGCTGTGACCCGATGCACCCTATTAGTGCTACCACAACAGGCATTTCGGGAACTGCTCAACCAGTCGTCGCAAGCGTTGCAAGCCCAAGTTGATCAGTTTAGAACTCGCGCAGAACTTCCACAAAACAAGTATGGGGAAGCTGCGATCGCGTTGTCAACCAGTCATAGTACAGAGACGACATTACCAGGAACATTTGTTGACTACGAACTCTCACCCCGCGAATATCAGTTAAGCATTGCTCAGACTATGTTGCGAGTGAATACTCGTGTTGCGGATCTGTACAATCAACCATACAACCAGACGGAAGAACAATTGCGGTTGACGATTGAGGCATTGCGGGAACGTCAAGAATACGAGTTGATCAACAACCGCGAGTTTGGATTGTTACACAACGCCGACCTCAAACAGCGCATCTACACCCGTAGCGGCCCCCCAACTCCCGATGACCTTGATGAACTAGTCACTCGTCGGCGGAAGTCGAGGTTCTTCCTGGCTCATCCCCGCACCATTGCAGCCTTCGGTCGCCAGTGCAACCGTCAAGGTATCTATCCAGACACCATCGATATGGATGGGAGCAAGATAATCACGTGGCGCAATGTACCGATTTTTCCCTGTAACAAGATTCCGATTACCAAGAATCAGACCAGTTCTATCCTTATACTCCGCACTGGTGAGAAAGATCAGGGCGTGATTGGCCTACACCAAACTGGTATCCCCGATGAATACCAACCCAGCTTGTCCGTCCGATTCATGGGCATCAGCGAAAAGGCTATTATCTCCTACCTTGTTACAGCCTACTACTCCGCAGCTGTCCTCGTCCCTGACGCACTCGGCATCCTCGAAGATGTCGAAATCGGTCGCTGAGGGAAGGGTTAGTGCATCTGAAATATCTGTAGCGATTTGCAAAGACCAGGATATGGCGTAAAGACATTACTTCTTCAATGCCAGAGTTAAGCCATCTGCGATCGCTACTAAACTCAGACTAACTCGCTGATCTTGATGCAGTTTTTGATTAAAGGTACGAATTCTTTTAGTTCTATTATCTTGCACTTGCGGGTCGGCAACCCTGCCTGACCAGAGGACATTATCGATCGCAATCAGTCCACCCGACCGCACTAATTGCAGCGATCGCTCATAATAGCCATCATAATTGCTCTTATCTGCATCAATGAAGGCAAAATCAAAAGTTGCCGCTTCTCCTGTTGCGAGTAGCCGATCCAAAGTCTCCAAAGCTGGGGCAATGTGCAGTTGAATTTTATCCGCCACTCCTGCTTGCTGCCAATAACGCCGAGCGATCGTTGTAAATTCCTCACTGATATCACAGGCTACCACCTTACCGTCGCTCGGTAACGCCAATGCCACCACCAGGGAACTATAACCTGTAAATACCCCAACTTCCAAAGTTTTCTTCGCTCCCAACAGTTGCACCAGTAACGCCAAAAACTGCCCCTGTTCGGGAGCAATTTGCATTCTACCTATGGGATATTGGGCTGTTTCCTGTCTCAGTTGGGTTAAAATTTCCGGTTCTCGGAGAGATATTGATAGTAAATAGTCATAGAGATTTTGTTCGAGTCCTAGTGTTTGAGTTGTCATAACGTGCGTTACTGCTGGATAAATCCCAGATAATTTAGGCTTTTACAAAGAAAGGCAGGAGGCAGGGGACAGGAAGAAAGAAGTATGAATGAAAACTTTAGTTCTGGGCCAATGCCCAATTCCCCAACTTTTGCTGCCAAGATTAGAATTAGAATTGACGTGACATTCTCCTAATAGCCAAAGTGCCAGACTCTCTGCCATTAAGCGATCGCTATCTTGCCTTAATCGATGAAATTGTCGAAACCACCCTCAAGGGCAAAATAAGCTCTGTAGAACAGGTGTATCAAATGCTGCTTAAAGGAATCACTTCCGGGACAGGGGAAGTTTTTGAGCTAGCTTTGAGCGATCGCCTGAATTCCCTGCAAAGTCAAGTAGATAGCCAAAAAGACGAACTCAAGAAAGCCAAGGCTACTCGAAGTTTGAGAGCCATTAAGACTATTCAAAGTCAATGGCAACGCTGGCAAGAGCAAAACAAAGCCACAGAAGCGATCGCCTCGGCAGTTTCAGAAATTACCACAGCCCCCGCTGATGAGCGTTTGGCGGTATTTATCCGGGTTACTGACCCCAATCAGAAGTATCCCCTAAATTTGCAACAGCTACAGCAGTTATCAAAATCATTACAGCAATTTGCTCAGGTAGATTCTGATTTAGAACAATTTTCTGAAGGGATTACCCGTGGTTTAGCTTCTTGGCAGCGATTGCAAGACAACTTGCTCAGTTGGATGTACGAGCAAAAAGAATCTCTGGGATTTGGCGGCGTACCGGGAGAACGTGGCCCTTGGGCAAGTTGGGCGAAACAACTTAATAGTGAGTTACCCCAAGCACTGCTTCGCACCTTGGCTAGGGAAGAATCGGTAATAGAGTTTACCGAGCGACAACGAGGCATCACCCTCAGAGATTGGGTGGAAATGGCATTGATTTTACAGTACTTGCAACGGGGACTAATTAACTGGTTTGACCAACAAGCTTACGATGTGAAAGCGGGGCCAAAGTTGTCCATTTCTACTTTCTTGACCTTTGCAGTGATTTGGAGTCAGTTAGCAAGTGGTTTTGGCAGCATTGGAAAAGTATACGGCGATGCCTGTTCTCAAATCATGCTCCAGATTTTACGAACCTTTGCCCAGCGTCCATATTTTCCCTTTTACGGCGGGATTTTTGCCTCTTTTACTGGCACTTATTTGCGAGATGCACTCGATTATTTAGATGAACCGCTGCGAAAAGGCGAAGGAACCCAAGAAAAGGCGAGAATTTTGACCCTTTTAGGCTATTCACAGCGTGCTTTGGGACAATACCAGCGCTCTATTGACTTTCATCAGCAAGCGCTAGAGATCGCTAGGAATGCAGGCGATCGCGCTTGTGAAATTGCCAATCTCAATCACCTCAGCCGCACATACGTGCAACAGCAAAATTATGCTGAGGCAATTAACTACAGTCAACGAGGATTAATACTGAGTCGGCAAGCAGGCGATCGCACAGGAGAAGCAAACGCGCTGGTAAATTTAGGTTACAGCGAAGTCATGCAAGCTCAAGAATTGGAAAACTTAGAACCAGAAACTTATGAAGCCGCAATTAATTATTTGGAACAAGGTTTAAAATTATCAGAAAAATTAGGCGATCTTCAAAGTAAAGCCTTATGTGTCAGCAGTTTAGGAATTGCCTATCTAGTAATTGGACAACACCAAACCGCAATTAAATATCTCGAAGATGGCTTTAAAACAGCGCAAGTTTCCGGTGATTTGTATCTACAGGGGCGGAACTTAGCTTATTTGGCAGAAGCTTATTATCATCTGCAAAATTCCGAAAAGACTGTTTACACAGGCTGTTTGGGAATGTATCTTTTAGAGCAAATTGCTTCTAGTGAGTGGCGACAACCAGCAGGGTTACTGACAATTTTGCAAGGACAGATAGGGACAGAAGCTTTCCACAAGTTCTTACAGCAACATCGCCCGAAAATTATTGCGATTATCGGTGTAGATGGGTATGATCACATTCCGCAATTGTTAGAAGAATACAAGCAAGATATGTAATACCAATTTGAAAAAAGAATGCGACCAAATAGACCATCTTGTAGAGACGCGATTCATCGCGTCTTTACCCAAGGATGTGTTGCAATCATTAATTGAATTAGTATTACACAGACACCTGAATTTTGCTGTAGATTCAGGAAGTTTGCTTATTTTCTATTTGGTAAGCCTGCAATAGATATTCACCATTGAAATGAATCAGGTGAGTAGAATCTTCAGCAACCCAAACATCTGTTTCCCAAGCAATCTCTGCCAGATATGCCACCATTGCCTTACGACTGAGAAATGTTGTTACCATCACCAGAGGTATTTCGGCAGTTCTAAATAGAACTTCAAGTTCCTTCTTTCGTTTAGGATTAATTGGCCCATGTGAGGTTACAGCTTCAATCAGCACCAACCAGTTATTTGTTGTAAAGTGAATAATCACATCTGGCATTTTGCCGTGGGAATCGATATTAACGCCTAAATCTGCCAATGCTGCTGCATCAAAGTGGGCGAATTTTTCATCTGTATCGCCAATATAGATCAGCTTTCCACTAGGAGTAAAACGAGGGGCAAAATCATTAATAATTTTTTCAATCAGAATATTCTGACCACCTGGTGATAAAGTTTTGATTTCTCCGTTAATTACTATCGGAATACGGGACATTTCACGCTCTTGAGCATATTGCTTTTTCAGAGTTTCAACTGAAGCAAGGTAAGTGCGAATGTTCTTTTCCCATTCGTCAGTACCGTAAGTTCTTAATAGTTCTAACGCACTATTTTCAATCTGATATACAGTTTTGGGACTGTTGATAGGGCGGCTTAAATCATCTGGATTAGCAACTATCAAACCTGCATCCAGAAATTGATGCACTGTCTGGCGGCGAACTGTTTCCCGTGTGTTCGGCTTATAGGTTTTGCCATAATGTTGAGCCATAAAGCCCATCATCGTCGTAATTCCAATCAAAGGAGAAGTTGCTAATTGCCAAGAGTCTATCGGTTTTAAATCAAGCAATGCCAGGAGGGTTAAAGCTGACCGTTCATTAAGCTGTGCTCGTGGAAAGCCCAATTGTGTCAAGATTTGCAACGCTTCATCAATTCGAGATTTAGTTGCAATTGGATTATTCTCTGACAGATTTGACATACTCAATAGCTGATTTTCTATAAGTTCATCAATTTCCTGTAAAGAAGGAAATTCTTCTTTAAACCCCGTCCCTAACAACAATAGCTGTGACAAACTAGGGTACTTTAATTTTCGCAAATCTGTTGCATTGACCTGAGTATGTCCATTGAACAACCGAAAGAAAGCATCAACTAGGGTTGAATTGAGATAAACAGCAAGCCCACGAGCCAAGAAAAGGCTAACTCCACGTCCATCTTTGTGAAAGTAATTCAAGTGATTTTCAAAGCCGACATATTCATAATTAAATTGGTTTGCATCATAAACCACCGCAACAACACGCTTTTTCTCTTCTTTCGATGAGAATCTTTTGGATAGAACATAATGCTCATTTGGTATCAAAAGATTCGCTGTTTCTTCTATATGAACTATTGCTTGGGGCTTTTTAGTTATTTTTGGGTACTCTACATATCCATTCGATAAATTCACTGGATATATTAAAGGAACGGTATCGTTTTCTATATTTTCTCTTAGGTAATCTTTAGCTCTAAAATCTACTACTCGTCCAGTTGAAACTGTTAGCCCTAAATCTTTCAAGGTACAGGTAAAAAGTTCTATTCTCTGAACAATTTGCTGGCTAATGTTATCTGGAATAATATGAATAAACTGCTCTAAATCATCGAGGTGAACCAAGTCTAAATATGGTACAGAGTGTGACATAAGCAAGTCATCATTAGCACCAAAGCTGGTATTTATGATTACGCTGCTAAACTTTTGCCTTTGTTTTGTAGCTTTGATGATGATAGTTTCCTGTAAAACATCATCATCACTAAATGCTTCTTGCCGCGACTCAAAAAGATGTATTTGTTGTAAAGCCATCATTTCTAAAAACATCTTGCGGAAGTCACGAAAATAGGGCCCATTACAAAAACTGCGCGGGGTAATCGCTACAAACTCCCCACTTGGTTTTAAAAGTTGCGCTGTAGCTGCCATAAAACCAGTATAAAGATTGCTAGTCTCCAAACCGATCGAACGCAGCAATTCGCGCACCTTGGAATGAGCATTGATTTTCAAATAAGGCGGGTTGAGAATAGCATGGGTAAATTCTGTTGCGTTTGCACTATTCAATAAACCCATCTGAAGTAGCCTGACTGCATCTTCGATAAAATCAGTCTCACGAATTTCGTAATTGAAGGAAATACCCACACGTTGACATTCCCTCTCACATAGCTCTAGAGTCTGATGCAAATATCTAATTAGAAAAGGGTCAATTTCATAAGCTACAACGCGCAAACTTGAGGTTTGTTGTCGATGCTGGCATACTTTTTCCACAAAAGCGGCTAGTAATGAACCGATTCCTGCTCCAGCATCAAGCAAGGATATTTCAGGCAAATCTAGCCTATTAAACATCTCAACCATCAATTGGGCTACTGAAGCGGGAGTCAAAAATTGACCCATTGATGCTTTTTTATCTTGCCTTAGCTTTAAACTTGCTACAGCCCGGTGAAGATCCACTTCTGCAAGCAAGTTTCCACTTGATAGTTTTGCGAGGCTGGTAAACTCTAAATTACTGTTATGACTTGCTACGAAAGCTCTAATGCTTGATGGGACGATCACGGTCTGTCTTCTTAATTGCTATCAAGTTTACAACAACTTTACGGCATCTTGATGCTGAAGCAGACCAAGTTTGCGATCGCATCATGCAGAACCTTAGACTCACAGAAGTCCTGCTGATTCATATAATCGTTTGACCATTGCTGAAATCCTTGCACCATAATCCAAATCTGCTGACCAGCGCCCTGATAGCTGATCAATTAATGGCGCAATCCCGCGTGTGACAAAGCGAAACCTAGGATCTACTACTTCCTGTACCAAAGGTTCTAAACTGGCGTAAGCTTTCAAATGTTGGATGTGCGCCCTGACTCCAATTCTGGCACTTGCAAAAGATGCAGCCTCCGAGCCACCACCAATTGCACCTAAGCCTGCAAAGTTATTTTGCTCAGGTCTAATATCGCTACCAAACCGTAAAAATCCAGTTTCTACACACATTTGGCAAAAGGCAATATCATAATTAACTCCCTCTATCCCTGCTTCTTCCCGATAAAGTTTTGGGATGTCAGGAAATTTTACTAAAGCATTTTCATTATTGTTTCTCAGAAATAATTGTAACTGTACTTCTGAAGTATTCCCGTTTGACATTACCCGGTCAAATTGACCGGAGCAAACTATTAAATTTGATCGCAAGCTAACAGTACGTGTTGCGGCATCCCAACTAACTGCAACATTAAAATCTCGCAGTTCAATCGCTTTAACATAAACTACTTTGCGATAGGTAATTCGATTGACATTAGCTGCTTTTGAAAGGTCAATCCGTAGGCGGTCTACTAAATCAATGGGGATGTAAGCATTACCATTAACTAAAACTCCTTGCTCCGAGTAATTTTGCCCATTAATATTGATATTAATCGGCGGATAATTTGCATCGGCTGGAGTTCCAGGAGTCGGGTCAATTACACGACTCCAAGTGACTAATCCATCGGCAATTCCTAAAGCAAAATCGCGGCGACGAGTTTGCAGCAAAGCCCGATCCTCTGGATTGCTGAGAAACCCCACTTGCATCACCAAAGCTGGAAGGGTTGTCTGGCGACAGAATGCTAAACTACCCAAGCCGCTATTTGTATCTGCCTTGACTCCCCGATTCGGTAATTGCGGTACACGGCGTAATAACCCCACTAGTAACTGTTCAGCATTGCTTTTGCGATCGCTATTATTAGCAATATAAAAGACGCTAGCCCCCCGCACAGAAGGGCTGCTAGCTGCGTCAGATTCAATTTCTAGGGCGACATCACCCCGGCGGCCACGAGAATTGATCCAGGTGATAGTTTGGGCGGCGCTCAAGTCATCAGGAACCGCCAAAATTTCCAAACTCCGCGCCCTCAGTTCCGTGACAATCAAATCCCGCAGCAAAATCATTTCTTTCGCTTCAGTTGTACCACCTGCGATCGCACCTGGATCGATTCCTCCCGCTTCTTTGCCTCCATGAGCCGCTGATATAAAAATACGTCCCATTTTCAGTATTTCCTCTGATAGATTTTAGTGTAAGCAATTCTACAAATCATTTTTGGTCTAGCAACAAGAATATAATAGCTATCAGAAGTCTAAAGTCATTTGTCCTTTGGTATTTCTCCAAAGTTCATGACCAATGACCAATGACCAATGACTAATGACAAAGCCATGCAAATCCCCCGCTTGCACCCAGACACAATTGAGGAAGTGAAATTACGGGCTGATATTGTAGATGTCGTCTCGGAATACGTAGTTTTACGCAAACGTGGAAAAGATTTTGTCGGTTTGTGCCCTTTCCACGATGAGAAATCTCCCAGTTTCACTGTCAGTCAGACCAAGCAAATGTATTATTGCTTCGGCTGTCAAGCTGGGGGAAATGCCATTAAGTTTGTGATGGAGTTGGGAAAGCGTTCTTTTGCTGACGTGGTGCTGGATTTAGCACGGCGTTACCAAGTCCCTGTGCAAACTCTCGAACCCGAACAACGCCAAGAATTACAGCGTCAGCTATCTTTGCGTGAGCAGTTGTATGAAGTTCTGGCTTCGTCCGCACAGTTTTATCAACACGCACTCAGACAATCACAAGGGCAAAAGGCACTTAAATATTTACAATCTAACCGCCAACTCAAAGAAGAAACTATACAGCAATTTGGTTTAGGTTACGCCCCCGCAGGTTGGGAAACCCTTCATCGCTATCTAGTGGAAGACAAACATTACCCAGCGCAAATATTAGAAAAAGCGGGATTGATTAAGCCACGCAAGGAAGGCGGTGGTTATTATGATGTATTTCGCGATCGCCTCATGATTCCCATTCGTGATGTTCAAGGGCGTGTGATTGCCTTTGGTGGGAGAACTCTCACGGATGAACAACCTAAATATCTCAATTCCCCAGAAACCGAACTTTTTAGTAAAGGTAAAACCTTATTTGCCCTCGATCAAGCCAAAGGTGGGATTTCCCAACTTGATCAAGCGGTGGTGGTGGAGGGATATTTTGATGCGATCGCTCTCCACGCTGCCGGTATTAATAATGCCGTCGCCTCACTCGGTACAGCTTTAAGCTTAGAACAAGTCCGGTTAATATTACGCTACACCGAATCAAAACAATTAGTACTCAACTTTGATGCTGATAAAGCCGGAACTAATGCCGCAGAACGGGCGATCGGTGAAATTGCTGAATTAGCATACAAAGGCGAAGTTCAGCTAAAAATTCTCAATTTACCCGATGGTAAAGATGCTGATGAATATTTGCATAGTCACACCCCAGAAGATTATGGAGAACTGCTAACAAATGCGCCACTTTGGCTAGACTGGCAGATTCAGCAAATTATTCAAGACCGCAACTTAAAACAAGCTACTGATTTTCAGCAAGTAACTCAGCAATTAGTCAAATTACTTAAAAATATAGCTAACAGCGATACACGCAACTATTACGTTTCCTACTGTGCAGAAATACTCAGTTTGGGAGATACCAGACTTATACCCCTACGAGTCGAAAATCTGCTAACTCAAATTGCTCCGGCTGCGGCTACATACTCTAAGCCTGTGTCAGCGAAGAAAGCATGGGGAAGTAGCAAATCCCTATTCCCCACTCCCCATTACCCCTTATCCCCAGAGGGGGCCCCACCTTCCCCACTCCCCACAGAACGCAGCCTTTTAGAACACGCAGAAGCCTTGTTATTGCGAATCTACTTACATTGTCCTGAACAGCGTCAAGCGATTATTGCCGAACTAGAGGAGCGAGATTTGCAATTTAGTCTTTCCCACCACCGATTTTTATGGCAACAGATTTTAGAAATTTCATCGGGTGATGGAGAAACGAGAAATTTTGCGTCTCTACCAGATTTAATTTCCCGCCTGCAAGACCGATTCTTAGAATTTGGCAGCGAGATGGAGTTAATTTCCCATTTATTTCATGTGGATGAAAAAAACCAAAAAGAAATACTTCGGACTCCGCAAGTGGTTCAAGCTGCGATCGCTTGCATGGATTTGGTGATGCTTGAAAAACGTTATCGCCACTTTTTGGAATTATGGCAGCAAACCGATCCCGAAGCTGAACCAGAGCGCTATCAATCGTATTATCAGGCTTTCTACGCTGAAAAAATCAAGCTTCAGCAAATAGACCGACAACGGTTATTTTCGATCACAGACTTGTTGTAGTTTCGGTTTCCGCAGTCAAAAGTTCTTGCTTTAAGGCTACTGAGTAATAACTTATAGCTAGATTTTAAACACTAAGTAGACAAAGTAAAAATAAGTTTCTCGGCTTAAAAACTCTATCTGACTCTGAAAACTGCGATAGCGGGTAGTCGGTGTGGGAGACGAATGTGCATCCATTCCTAAGCCTCGTGCCATCAATACGGCTCGCTTCATATGCAATGGATCGCTAACAATAAGAAACTTGGTTAATTGGTGAGTATTCGCTACTTCCAAAGCATTTTTGAGGTTCTGGTGAGTTGTGCGAGATTCAGTTTCAGTGAAAATGTCAGCAGCTTTTACCTGTTGCGCGATTGCATAATTTTTTCCAACTATAGCTTCAGCTAGTTCATTACTTTCGCCCACTCCACCAGTAAAAATGATCGTTTTAACAGATCCATTTTTATATAAGTTAATGGCGTGCTTGATTCGCTCTCTGAAAACAGGAGATGGTTCTTGTCCCCAAACTGCCGCTCCTAAAACAATTGCTGCATCTGCCTTGATATTATTAGTACTGTTGCCATATAAGTAAATACTTGAGGCAGAAGATGCGATCGCCAGCAACAAGGCAGATATCAAAGTCACTGTAACCCAAATTAACCATTTTTTGGGAATTTTGTAATTGAGCATGGGGCGTTGTTGAAAGAGTAATCCTTAACCCTGTTTTGTCACTCTCGAAAAACAATAATCTCAGCGAGATTCTGAAATTTTGATTTAATCAAGCTTTGAGCTTTTATTTTCTAACACTAACTAAAATTTCTAGCTTTAAAGTGGAAAATAAAGCCCCGAAAGGCTTTCAGCGATTGGGTTATCCCAAACTGACAAAAGAGGGTTAAGAACGAAGATCAGCGATCGCGTTTCGCAGAACGGCGCGATGCGGAGGAACGAGCACCAGGCTTATCACCATTTGTCGCGGGCGGCGCTGCCTTACGTTTAGCTGATGTCTGTGGTAACGGTTTAGGAGTACGAGCCGGACGCTTATCACCTCCAGGCTTGCCTCTGTGTTGGCGTACATTTGGGATTGGTTCGGGGTTAGCATCGGGGTTGGGCGCAAAGCCAGCAACTACTTCCTTTGGCAAGCGCTGTTCAATCAGTTTTTCGATATCTGTCAATAAATGCTGTTCATCAACGCACACCAGCGATACCGCTTCACCTGATGCGCCAGCGCGACCGGTGCGCCCAATGCGATGAACATAATCTTCTGGTACATTGGGCAAATCGAAGTTAACTACATGGGGCAGTTCGCTGATATCAAGACCCCTAGCAGCAATGTCCGTCGCCACCAATACTTGTAATGTGCCATTCTTGAACTTTGCCAGAGCATTGGTACGCACAGGCTGACTCTTGTTACCGTGGATTGCCAATGCTTGAATCCGGTCTTCACCCAACTGCTTCACTAAACGGTCAGCACCATATTTAGTACGAGTGAACACTAGCACTTGATACCAATTATCTCTCCGAATCAAGTGAGCAAGTAATTGACGTTTCTTGTCACGGTCTACCTGATAAACTTTTTGGGCGATCGTTTCAGCGGTAACGTTGCGGCGTGCTACCTCAATCATCTTCGGGTTATTGAGCAGTCCGGCGGCTAATGCCTTAATTTTGTCTGAGAAAGTAGCGAAAAATAGCAAATTTTGTCGCTGTTTGGGCAGAAGTGAAAGGATGCGGCGGATATCATGAATAAAGCCCATGTCCAGCATCCGATCTGCTTCATCCAGAACCAAAACCTCAATATGCGATAGGTTCAGCGTCCCCTGCTGTACGTGGTCTAGTAGTCGCCCTGGAGTAGCGACCAGAATATCCACTCGACCCCTCAAACGCTGTTTTTGCAGATTAATACCGACTCCGCCAAACATCACCATCGAGTTGAGATTTAAGTACTTGCCGTACTCGCGCACGCTTTCTTCCACTTGTGCCGCGAGTTCGCGAGTCGGGGTGAGAATCAGCGCCCGAATTGGTGGGTATCCATTAGACGTACCTTTGCTCTTGTTGGACGACAAACGATGCAAAAGCGGTAGGGTAAAACTAGCGGTCTTGCCAGTGCCAGTTTGTGCCCCAGCTAACAAATCGCTACCCGACAATACAGCGGGAATCGCCTGCATCTGAATTGGGGTGGGTTCCGTGTATCCTCGTTCGGTAACGGCACGGATAATTTCATTGGACAAGCCGAGATGAGAAAAAGACATAAGACTCCAAAAATAGCATCGGCCTGTCGCCAATGATGGCGTCAGTCTTAGGCGGACGAATAAAAAATTATTGAAAGGCTGGATGGGCAGTAGCGCCAAGACTGAGAGCGAGTGCCGCAGTAGTTAATCTTAACAGATTGCCGTCTATTGTGTTGTTAAAGTTGCTCTGATTCAGTGTTGTGTTAAATTGGCATTACCTGCTTGTAAAGCAAAGTATTGAACAAATAGGAGAAATTCATTATCGCAATCCAAAAGCAACTGATTAATTCACAAATCAAGTCACCTAGTGTCTTCTTGATTGACCATGAGAATAACAATCGTGGTCTGATTGACACCAATGAGGCGCTACAGCTAGCCGAAAGCTTAGAGCTTGACTTAGTTGTAGTCTCCCAAGGTAAAGACGCTCCGATCGCGAAGATTCTCAACTATGGGAAGCTTCAGTATCAAAAGAAAAAACGTCAGAGCCAGAGTGCTAGACCCACGGTAAAGGAAGTTAGATTCGGTCTAAACGTGGGTGTCGCTGATTACAATTTACGTATTGAGAAAGCAGTTCAGTGGTTGAGTAAAGGCGATTCAGTCAAGTTTGCCATCCGTTTACGAGGCCGAGAACATCAATATCGTGACCAAGCAGGAGAACTGCTAGACCGAATTGCCAATGATCTCAGTCAAGTAGGTAAAATCCAGTCCTTGGATAAACGCGCACTAATTGTTCAAGTTATTCCTGCCTAGTTATCTTGCGATCGCTGGAGGATGTATTTGTGGCAGCTTGGAAGAAACCAAAAAAGCCGGAGACAGTACTGTAACTTCTATAGAAAAAATAATGAAGATTGCTCAGTGCTAAGTTAAAGACCGTCCATAATAGTCGGGGTATTTACCAAACAATTCGCAATTCGCAATTTGCAATTCGCAATTTGATTAGGGCGAAAAAACGAATTGATTAATTGCCTAAAAGTGGGTACAAGCCCCCACCATACGTAGGTTAGTGGTCTTAAATCAGTGGTGGGTACAAGCTCCCACTGATTTAGTTGCGTTAGCAAAGCGGGGCGTTAGCCCATTGCGAATTTACAATTGCGAATTGGGTTGACCTTCTGACCAAACAAGCGCCACGCGCCGGGATCTAACCAATCAATCGGCGCGTTTAGTGATTAAGTGTGTCA
This sequence comes from Nostoc sp. KVJ20, assembly GCF_001712795.1. GTDB lineage: Bacteria > Cyanobacteriota > Cyanobacteriia > Cyanobacteriales > Nostocaceae > Nostoc. Next base: position 43,900 of record NZ_KV757652.1, on the reverse strand, counting down.
AGGCATCAATCAAGCGATCACTTTCCATTGGTATAATGTCTCTCCCATGCATCACATCCTGAGTAATATGAAAATGCACTAACGCTCCTAAGAGAATTCTTGCTGTTGCCTCTGGGTCAGGTATATTTAGCTCAGGAGCAGCCAAGTATTGAGTGAGAGTTTCCGCCACTGGCTTAATCATCGCCCGAACACATATTTGAGCTAACTCAGGAAAACGACCAGATTCCCCTATTAATACTCGCATAAATGCAGTATGTTCTTGGTCGCTATTCATCAAATCTAATGCTTTGGTTCCTATGTGATGCAGTACGGCTGCTGGTTCTCCGGCAATCGGTTCTGTGCCAAAAATGGAGTTATTCTTTTTGCTCGCCAGTTGCTCTAACAGTACTTTAAAAAGTCCTTCTTTATCTTGAAAGTGGCTGTAGACTGTCGCTTTAGAAACACCTGCTGCTACTGCTACTCGATCCATACTTGTACCAGCATAACCATTTTGGAGAAACTCTTGCATTGCCCCTTGCAGAATTTGCTCCACTTTATCAACGGAATTATCGCGATCAACTTCGTCAGATTTAATGCGTACCATTTATTAATCTTCCTCTCTTATAAACAATTTTAATAGATGCGGCAATTTACCCTACGTCATTAATCCCAGTCCTGACAAGCATTCTGGTTTATAACTCAAGGCAAGCTGATTAAATTGAGAATTCTACCTTTGTGCTATTGACTAAACTAATCCGTTTAGTTTAGCATGAATTGAACTGAACAGTTTAGTACAAGTTGCTAATGGGGAAAAGTGAACACTATGGTGCAGAACTGGAAACGAGAGGATTTAAAGTCTCCCCAAAATCTTTTGCGATCGCCAACTACATTAGCAATAATTACATCTCTATTAATAGGTGGAGCTAGTGTTTACACGGTACTAAAGTTTCAGGCTACCGCTAATGAGAAGCAAATAGCGCCAGTAGCTATTCAGCCAGTGGTAAAAACAGTCACAGCATTGGGACGTTTAGAACCAAATGGAGAAGTTATAAAACTGTCTGCAACTTCTTCTACTGAGGGGAGTCTGGTTCAGAAGTTATTAGTAAAAGAAGGCGCTCGCGTCCAGGCTGGACAGGTAATTGCCATTATGGATAGTCGCGATCGCTTACAAGCAAGTTTAGTTGAAGCCCAAAAACAAGTTCAAGTTGCCAAATCTAACCTTGACCAGGTAAAAGCGGGAGCAAAACAGGGAGAAATTGGTGCAAAACAAGCTGCTGTCAGCCGTCTGCAAGTCGAATTAGAGGGAAATGTCAAAACTCAGCAAGCCACAATTGATCGCCTAGAAGCAGACTTGCAAGGACAACGAGAGAGTTTACAAGCAACGGTGGATCGTGTTGCAGCTGAAAAGCGGAACGCTCAAGTAGATGTGCAACGCTACGAAGCTTTATACAAAGCAGGGGCAATTTCTAGTCAGCAAGCCGATCAAAAACGCTTGAGTGCAGAAACTTCTACTCAGCAGGTAATTGAAAACCAAGCCAATAAGACAAGAACTGTCGCTACTTTAGAACAGCAAATTAAAGAAGCCAAAGCGAACCGCAACCAAACCCTCGCTAGCTTGCAACAGCAGATTAACGAAGCCAAAGCCACCCTTAACCAAACAGCTGAAATCCGTCCGACAGATATTGCTAACGCCCAAGCAGAGGTAGACAGCGCTCAAGCGACTGTGGCAAAAATTAGAGCGCAACTCGATCAGGCTTATGTCCGCGCACCGGAAGCGGGACAAATTTTGAAGATTAATACAAGGGCTGGAGAAACCGTTTCTAATGACGGGATTGTAGAATTAGGTCGAACCGACCAGATGTATGCAGTTGCAGAAGTTTACCAAAGTGATATTAACAAAGTGCGATCGGGGCAACGGGTCAAGGTAATCAGCGATTCCCTCCCTGGAGAATTGCAGGGAACTGTCGATTGGATGGGGATGCAGGTACAGCGGCAAAATCTCGTCAACAGTGACCCCTCTAGCAATATTGACGCCAGAGTAGTGGAAGTACATGTGCGACTAGATGAAGTATCTAGCGTCAAAGCTGCAAAGTTTACCAACCTACAAGTAAAGGCGGTAATTGAACTGTGATTGGATTTATTCAACAACTGCGGCAGCGAACCCCCCTGGGATGGTTGCAACTGAGTCATGAAAAAAGCCGTCTATTGGTGGCATTGGGAGGCATTGCTTTCGCTGATGTTCTTATGTTCATGCAGCTAGGGTTTCAGACCGCCTTATTTGAAAGTAATACTAAACTGCACAATAGTATCCAGGCTGATATTTTTCTAGTTAGTCCTCAAGCCCGTAACGTGTTAAATGCCTCCACCTTTACGCGGCGGCGACTGTATCAGGCAATGGATATACAAGGGGTGAAATCCGCAGAACCAATGTATGTCAACATTGTCGATTGGAAGAATCCTAAAACACGCCAAAAGACATCTGTGCTAGTGATCGGGATCAATCCTGAAAAGCCAGCCTTTGACTTACCGGATGTGAACAGCCAGATAGATCGGGTGAAGTTACCAGACACCCTGCTGTTCGATCGCGCCTCTAGAGGAGATTATCAAGAAGCGATCGCTCAAGTTGATCAAGGGAAACCTGTGACAACTGAAATTGACCGCCGAACAATTACCATTAGCGGCTTATTTTCAATCGGCGCTTCCTTTGCGGCTGATGGCAACCTGATTACCAGCGACCAGAATTTCTTGCGACTATTTCCTAAACGAGAAGCAAGTAGCGTCAGTATAGGTTTGGTTCAACTAGAACCAGGTTATGACGCAAAACAGGTGAAAGCAGCTTTAGAATCTCATTTAGATGATGATGTTAAAGTTTTAACCAAAGCAGAATTTATCGAATTTGAAACAGATTATTGGAAAAAAAATACAGCCATTGGGTTTATCTTCAGCCTGGGTGTAGCAATGGGATTTATGGTAGGCGTGATTATCGTCTATCAAGTACTTTCTACAGATGTGAATTCCCATATCAAAGAATACGCCACTTTCAAAGCAATGGGCTATAACAATCTCTATTTATTAGGCGTGGTGTTTGAAGAGGCGATAATTTTGGCAATCTTGGGCTTTATTCCGGGAGCGATCGCACCTTTAGGACTTTATGCTTTAACTCGCAATGCAACCAATTTACCACTTTATATGACCGTAGCACGAGCCACCACAGTGCTAATGCTAACAATGATTATGTGTATTATTTCTGGTGCGATCGCTACTCGGAAATTACAATCTGCTGACCCCGCAGATATGTTTTAAAAATTGGGAATTGGGAATTGGGCATTGGGCATCAAGATACTTACACAATTCGCAATCTAAAATCTAAAATCTAAAATTTAGTATGCTTCCTGTAATCTCTGTTAAAAATCTCGACCACTATTTTGGTAATGGTCAACTCCGTAAGCAAGTTCTTTTTGATATCAATCTGGATATTAACGCCGGCGAAATTATTATTATGACTGGGCCTTCTGGTTCTGGTAAAACGACACTTCTCACCTTAGCAGGCGGCTTGCGTTCTGCCCAATCTGGTAGTTTGCAGATATTGGGACAAGAACTTTGTGGCGCTAGTACAGGACAACTTACCCAAGTGCGACGCAATAACGGTTATATATTCCAAGCGCACAACTTGCACGGTAGCCTGACAGTACTCCAGAACGTCAGAATGGGCTTGGAAGTGCATAATAATATTTCACCGACAGAAATGAAAACCCGGTCAGCCCAAATGTTAGAGGAGGTAGGATTAGGGCATCGCCTCAATTATTATCCTGATGATTTATCTGGGGGACAAAAACAAAGAGTTGCGATCGCTCGTGCGTTGGTTGGTCGTCCTAAAATTGTCTTAGCGGATGAACCCACAGCCGCCCTTGACAGTAAATCGGGACGAGATGTGGTCAACCTCATGCAAAAACTAGCTAAAGAACAAGACTGTACCATTCTCTTGGTTACTCATGACAACCGCATTCTAGATATTGCCGATCGCATCGTCTACATGGAAGATGGCAAATTAGTAAATGACCGTGCTGTTGTTGCAGCCAGTTAGGCTACTAGTACCGCAAGGCGGAATTCGTAATTCGTAATGACGCTCCTGCGTCGCTAACGCTGCGCTAACGTAATTCGTAATTAATTGTTTGCAAAGGTTTCAGACGTTTAAGATGGGTGGCTTATTTGCGCCGTGCGGTACTAGGTCTTAGAATAAATTTCTAACGGACGATTTTAGATTAAGTTTACTACTCCGTATTGCATCTAAATAATAGATTTTAAATATCCCTTAACTTTTCAAAGTATCGGATAAAAATATCATAATTTTTGAGTGGAAATAACTCTAAGTTTTAAGTAGACATAATTTAGTGTCTACTTATGTTTTGTAGATTAATTATTATACCTGCATTTTGGTGTTTATATACAATTAATCATCAAAAGTTGGCATGATTCATAATTTTGACAAAAAATACTTATTTTATTGGCTTAATTTGATTCTGATTGTTGGCGCTGTTACAACTCGTAATTTTGAAACCGTTTACTATACCTGAATACTTTCATAAACCAAAGGTAGTTTCACAGTAAAACAAATTTATCAATCAGTAGATTTTCCTATCCAGATAAATACCTGATCTAACTAAAATGTCAACAATTTACAATTTTGTTATGGACTGTTAAGTGATAAATCAACAATAACTGACTAAAAAAGTAGTAATTAGCAAACAATTACGGTTGAAGGAGGTAGGAGGCAGGATAGCGCAGCGGTAGCGAGTCCGCGAGCGTCGGCAGGAGGTTTTTTCACTTATAGGATTCAAACCCCTCCTGAAAAAGAGCCACAAAACTAGAATTTTTGGAGTTCTTGTCTTAAACCCTTGCTCCAGAGGGTCGCGGGCTGTTACAGATAGCGTAGCGGTAGCGAGTCCGCGAGCGTCGGGCAGTTTTCCTCCTGCCTCCTGCCCTCTGCCTCCTGCCTTCTTCGATAAAAGCCTAATTTGTTCTTTTTTCTGCGCCACTAGTTAAGAGGTAATCTATGGTGCGAAACTCAAAGCTAGGGTACAGAACGTTCCCTAAGTCTATTCTGCGTCCATCTATTGTTATAAGCATAATTGCATCTTTATTGGTTGGCGGAATAAGTTTTTATATAGTAAAACGCTGGCAAAATTATGCAAATCCAGAGGCACAAGTACCAGCAACACAATTACCACAGTTAAAAACAGTAACAGCTTTAGGGCGACTCGAACCACAGGGAAAGGTAATTAAACTCTCTGCTGCGGTGTCTGCGGAGGGAAGTCGAGTAGAAAAGTTGTTGGTGAAAGAAGGGGATAGGGTAAAAGCAGGACAAGCGATCGCAATTTTGAACAGCCGCGATCGCCTCCAAGCATCATTAAAAGAAGCGCAGGAACAGGTAAAAGTAGCCCAGGCAAACCTAAACCGCACCCAAGCAGGTGCTAAACGTGGTGAAATTGCTGCCCAAAAAGCTGCGATCGCTCGTTTAGAAGCCGAACGCCAAGGTGATCTTAATGCCCAAGCCGCGACAATTGAGCGATTCCAAGCCGAAGTGCGTAACGCCCAAGCCGAAGACGAGCGCTATCAGCGACTATATCAACAAGGCGCAATTTCCGCTTCTCAACGGGATAGCAAGCGTTTAAACTTGGAAACCGCCCAAAAAAGCCTACAAGAAGCCCAGGCACTATTAAATCGTACCCAATCAACTAGTCAGCAACAAGTTAAACAAGCCACAGCAACACTTGATGAAATCGCTGAAGTACGCGGAGTGGATGTAGAAGCAGCCAAAGCAGAAGTCAATCGTGCCATAGCAGCTATGAATCTGGCAAAAGTCAATCTTGAACAGGCTGTAGTGCGATCGCCCCAAAATGGCCAGGTATTTGAGATCCATACCCATCCTGGAGAATTAGTATCAAATGATGGCATTGCAGATATCGGCCAAACCAGCCAGATGTATGTCATAGCCGAAGTCTACGAAAGCGATATCAGCAAAGTGCATTCAGGGCAGCAAGTGCGAGTATTTGGTGATTACCTCCCGATTGAATTACAGGGAATCGTAGATCGCAAAGGCTTGCAAGTGCGACGACAGAATGTCATCAACACAGATCCCGTCAGCAATATCGACAACAGAGTAGTAGAAGTTCATATCCGACTAGATGAAGCTTCCAGCCGAAAAGCTGCCACCTTAACCAATATGCAAGTTAAGGCAGTAATTGAATTGTGAAAAGGGGATTGGGGACTGGGTAGTGGGTACTGGGGACTGGGAGATTCTGAAGTAGATGAGTGGAGTTCTGAAGTCCCCCCAATCCCCAGTCCCTAATCCCCCGTCCCTAATCCCAAGTCCCTAATCCCCAATCCCCAGTCCCTAATTATGAGATTGCTCAAACAACTGCTACGGCGAACTCCTCTAGGATGGCTGCAACTGAATCATGAAAAAAGCCGTCTCTTCGTGGCATTGTCAGGTATTGCCTTTGCGGATCTTCTGATGTTCATGCAGTTAGGCTTTCAAACTGCATTGTATGACAGTAACACCAGATTACATCGCAGTTTGCAAGCAGACATTGTTTTAACAAGTCCCCAAGCCCGTAACTTGCCAAGCTTGTCTACATTTTCTCGTCGGCGACTTTACCAAGCAATGGATATACCAGGGGTGAAGTCAGCCGAACCAATGTATTTCAATAATGCAATCTGGAAAAATCCCCAAACACATCGTGAGACAGGGGTGTTAGTTATCGGCTTTAACCCAGACAAGCCAGCTTTTGACTTAACAGATGTTAACCAGCAATTGCAAACGATCAAAATGCCAGATACCGTTTTGTTTGATCGTGGTGCAAGAGGAGATTATCAAAAAGCGATCGCTCAAATTGACCAAGGTAAAACCCTGACTACAGAAATAGAACGGCGCACAATTACCATTAGTGGCTTATTCCAAGTCGGGGCTTCCTTTGGTTCTGATGGCAACCTGATTACCAGTGATCAGAATTTTTTGCGGCTATTTTCTGGGCGACAGTCCAGCAGTGTCAGTCTAGGTTTGATTGTTCTTAAACCAGGCCATGAACCGAAAAAAGTAGCAGCAATGCTCAAAGCCTACCTGAGAGATGATGTCAGAGTCTTAACCCACGCCGAATTTATTGAATTTGAAAATAACTTCTGGAGAACAAATTCACCCATTGGGTTTATTTTCAGCCTGGGTGTATCGATGGGCTTTGTCGTGGGCGTGATCATCGTCTATCAAGTCCTTTCCACCGACGTTAATGCCCATGTCCGAGAATACGCCACCTTCAAAGCTATGGGATATCGCAATTACTACCTCCTAGGTGTGGTGCTTGAAGAATCGTTGATCTTGGCAGCACTCGGCTTCTTCCCTGGATTGGGAGTATCTTTAGCACTTTACCAACTGACTCGCAGTGCCACAAATTTACCCATGTACATGACTGGAATTCGGGCATTGCAGGTATTAGTGTTGACTATCATTATGTGTACAATTTCTGGTGCGATCGCCACCCGCAAACTCCAAGCCGCCGATCCTGCTGATATGTTCTAAAAATTGTCATTTGTCATTGGTCACTGGTCATTTGAAAAGGACAAATGACGGTCATCACGAGTAATCAAGCTATTTATGACTAGTCAACCCGTCATCTCTATTAAAAATCTCGACCACTATTTTGGTCATGGTTCACTCCGCAAGCAAATTCTATTTAACATCAACTTAGAGATTAATGCTGGTGAAATTATTATCATGACTGGTCCTTCTGGTTCTGGCAAGACTACTTTGCTGACCTTAGTGGGTGGGTTGCGTTCTGCCCAATCTGGTAGTTTGCAGGTGTTAGGACGAGAACTTTATGGTGCGAGTGCTGAACAACTAGTGCAAGCGCGACGCCGTAATGGTTATATTTTCCAAGCACATAACTTGCATGGTAGTTTAACGGCACTCCAAAACGTCAAAATGGCTTTGGAATTGCACAAACATCTTGGGTTAAAAAAGATGCGAGCTAGGTCAGCCCAGATGTTAGAACAGGTAGGATTAGGAAATCATTTGCATTACTATCCTGATAAACTGTCTGGGGGACAAAAACAAAGAGTAGCGATCGCTCGTGCCCTAGTCAGTCATCCTCAAATAATCCTCGCGGATGAACCCACCGCCGCCCTTGACAGTCAATCAGGACGAGATGTAGTCAATCTCATGCAAAAACTGGCAAAAGAGCAAGGCTGCACCATCTTGATGGTTACTCATGACAACCGCATCCTAGATATTGCCGATCGCATCGTTGACCTGGAAGATGGTAAACTCAAGTCAAAAGTAATACTATCAGCCTAAAATTGATCAGCGTATTCCATCATGCAAAGTTTATACTCGCGGACTTACTTACCTAGTTTAAGTAATTTCCCCATACCGATTTCAATCTAACAGTGTGATATTAGTGTCCAGTTGAAAAAGTGTCCAGTTGATTCCAAGATTTCCTTCAAGTATATTATGTAATGAGTATGATCACAACGAGTTTCCTTTATTGCCTAACAAGTGAAACATATAGCAAGTCACAAGAGCGTTTTTGCCATCAACCATAGTTAAATTTTATGCTCATTATCAATGTCATACACATTAATTATTAGAGTTAATACCAATTCACTAATAATTACAGATAAAATCATTCGCCCTTGCAATCCATAAGTACTTAGAGAATTTCCTAACTCCTAACATTTATGGTTTACAACAACATCGGCTTCAAATAGGAAACACTGGCAATAATAAGCTAGTCTATTTTCCAACACAAGCAAGGGGTTTTTTGTAGTTCTATGATTATTGAGAATAGCGCTAGTAGTTCAAACAAAAAGTTGCTTGGCTTTGATGTCAAAACTTTGACAGCCAATCGTCATCCAATAAATGTGTTAAAGGGAATATTTGCTGTTCTCCCAATCGCTTTGGCATTGCCTGTAGATGCTTTAGAAGTAAAAGTGACTCCAACTAATCCTAAATTAGGGGATACACTCTCGGTGGAGATCAATCTAGATAATCCAGAAAATGGTACAAATCCAACAGTAGCTAGTGGTAATAATACATACCCAGCTTTTGAAATTGCACCTAATCAGTATCGGGCTTTTATTCCCACAACTCCACTAGAAAAAGCTGGAACTAGAACACTTCGGGTTGCAGGGGACGGTCAAGTGCAAAACTTGGCAGTGAATGTGCTTAATCGCAAGTTCCCCGTACAACGCATTACTTTGCCACCTGGCAAAGCTGGAGTGAAGGCTACAGAGCATGAACTTCAGCGTGTGGCAGCTTTTAAGGCACTACAAACACCAGAAAAGTATTGGAATGGAGTATTCTTAAGGCCAAATGCAGGGCGAATGAGTACAACCTATGGTGTACGTCGCTACTATAATGGTACATTTGCAAATGACTACTATCATCGTGGTCTTGACTACGCTGGTGCTGCCGGTTCATCCGTAATTGCCCCAGCCGCTGGGCGAGTTGCTTTGGTAGGTAGGGTATCCCAAGGGTTTCGGGTTCATGGTAACGTAGTTGGCATTGACCACGGTCAAGGAATAACCAGTATTTTCATGCACCTTAGTCGTATTAACGTTAAAGAAGGTGATTTTGTCAAAGCTGGTCAATTAATTGGCGCAGTAGGTTCAACAGGTGCTTCTACGGGGCCACATTTACACTGGGGTTTGTATGTCAACGGACAATCTGTTGATCCAACACCTTGGCGAACTAAGGTCTTTAACTAGTAGAGGCGGAGTTGATCACGTCTGTGAATAATTTGTGTATTTTTTGCTGAGAATTAGGCAAAACAAATTGGATTGATACCGTCCCTACCTTGCTTGGCTAACATAAATGATGATAAGCGTTATGAGTATCGAAAAAATTGTAGAACAAGCTCTCCAGGATGGTTATTTGACGCCAGCAATGGAAGCAGAAGTCGGTAGAATCTGTGACAACGCCTCGGAACTCTCAATTGAAGAGTATATGGCGCTGGATCGGCTGATGGGTGCGCTATTGACTGGTGAGGTAGTGGCGGTACCTCGCAAACAATTCATTAACGTTATGGAAGAATTGGTACTGACGGAAGCGATCGCACGAGTCGCAGAAATTGAAGCTACCAGCGAAAGTTCTCTGGATGTCGGGGATATTGCCGCTTACGCTCTCAATCGCCTACCACCTCTGTATGCTACTACAGAAGAGGGTGCTAACTTCCAGCGCCAAACGGCTCAGGCACAACTGCAAGACTTCATTTCTCAGCAAGTAAGTGAGGCGATCAACCGTTACCTAGATCGACCCAATTTCTTCCCAGAACGGCAAGCCTTGGGCAAAAACACTGGCAATGAGGTTGTACGCCAAGTTAGTGCTTTACTCCAAACATACGCACCTAATTTTGAGCAAAAATTATAATTTTAAGAGTCATTAGTCATTAGTCATTGGTCATTGGTCATTGCCACTAAGATAAGTACAAAGTTTTGCGTTGCCTAGTTCCCAGCCTCCAGGCTGGGAAACCATTCAGGGAGGCTCCGCCTCCTCTTTTTTGAACAAATAAATTAATCTCGTACTACCACTGCTGTACCTAAACTCACTTGGTCATACAACAATCGGACATCAGAATTACGCATCCTTAAGCAGCCGTGGGATACAGCCGTTCCTACCAGGTCAATTTCCGGCGTGCCATGAAAGCCAATTTCATTCCGTCCATCTGTCCAAAAACCAATCCATCTGTCTCCCAAAGGACTATCCGTACCAGCTTCAAAGACTTTGCCCGTAATTGGGTGACGCCAAATTGGATAGTGTCGCATGTGGATTATCTGGAAAGAACCTGTGGGCGTTTCCCAACCTTTCTTACCTATAGCAATTGGGTAGCTGGCTATCACCTCATCTCCTGCATATACGTAGGTGCGGCGATCGCTTAAATCAACCACCACTTGCTTCTTCGCATCTGCCAGACTATTAGATGCTACTTGTTGGGCTGAAGCCTTAGACCATAGAGCTTTTGGCCAGCTATCCGCAACTGGATTTTGTCTTGCTGTTTGTGCTACCACCTGCGTCTTAGTTGGTAGATCGGTTGCTTTCGCGATATTTTTCTTAATGGTTTGGGGCTGATTTTGAGGCTTAATAGTAGAAGGCTTAAATGTAGATGCCTTTTGATTAGTTGCTTTCGCTACAGGTTTCTTAATTATTTTCGATTTAGTTTGAGACTTACCAGCAGAAGACCTGAGTGTAGAAGCCCTCCGAGTCGTTGCTTTCGCTACATTCTTCTTAATTGTTTTTGACTTAGTTTGAGGCTTAAGAGCAGAGGGCTTTGGTGTAAATTCCCTCTTCTGGGCAGTTGAGCCTTGGGTCACTTCACCAGGTGGCATAGAAGATGCGCCCATAGCAATTTCTCCTAAACTCACTTGAGAAAGATTCTTGTAGACTCCCTCTGGCCGGCTTCCCTTGGGATTGCTTAGGGTAGAATCTCGCCGCATCGAAGTAGATGCAGTCTTCTCAAACTGCTGTCCCGCCGTAGTAATGCGCCAATGGACACCTAAAGATAGAAATGCTGTGCCAAAACAGAGCAACATTACCATCCGCCCTACAGATTCATTTCTTAGCATTGCCATCGCCTATTGTTTATCCCTGACATATTTAGCCGAGCAATTGAATGTGTTCATCATCCTATTATCAAAAATTTATCAATACTTATCATTTCTGCTATAAATCTGCCAACACCTCTGGGCAAACTAAGACTATGCGAATTGTCCCAGCGGCAAAACTTCAAGTGAGAAACCTGATTACTCAAAAGTTCTGGGGATTGTAAGCCAATACTTGGACTTTTTGGTGGAACTCTTGAAATGTAGCAATCAATCATCAATGGTGTAGGTGGAAGAAAAACCATGTTTGAAAAACTATTGCTAGCAGTCACAATTACATTTTCCCTCAATTTCTTTTTTCAAGTTCGCGTACCAGAGCAAGATAACTCTAGTGCTGCCTACGGCCCACAACCAGAACAATCAGCAACTATTCTGGTAACAAAATCAAAAAAATAAATCACTATCTTAACAACCACAGCAACCTAACTTCCAGAAATTATTACCTGAATTTTAAAGGTATCAAGAAGTTAGAATTACAAAATTTTTATCTTAATCCTTATAACCAGATTTAATTATTTTAATCAAGCGTATATACCCAGTTGCGAAAAGTACTAAAATGTGCATATATAGTGCCTTTGTTAGTTGATGGGTGAAAAGGCAACCATGTGAGCAGTATAAGGAAAAAGTGGCCTTCCTTATTGCTATAAATGTATCCAAAATTGTATGCTTCAGTGTTCCAGTAATAAATCCGTCACCTTGGCATGGAACTTATGTCTCATTAGCAGGTCTAATAGATAGGGATGATTTAGAGCCAGTACGATCTATGAGTCAGTCGATTACTGTATCCTGGTCAACGGTTGATGCAAAGTATCCAGAAGCATCAGTGCAAGTTGACAAACTCCCTAACCACGATTTAATTTTGCGCTGTCAAGCGGGACTGCGACCAGATCGTGTTGCGTTTGCAGAATTATTACGCCGCTATCAAAGTCAAGTTGATCGAGTTCTCTACCATCTGGCTCCAGATTGGGCTGACAGAGCCGATTTGGCTCAAGAAGTTTGGATTCGAGTGTATCGGAATATTAACCGATTACAAGAACCTGCTAAATTTCGGGGCTGGTTAAGCCGCATTGCCACCAACTTGTTTTACGACGAGTTACGGAAACGCAAGCGGGTTATGAGTCCTTTGTCGCTCGATGCTCCCCGCTCCTTAGAGGACGGCGAGATGGATTGGGAAATCGCTGGTGATACTCCCGGCCCTGAAGAAGAACTGACAACTAGAGAATTTTACGAGCAACTGCGGGAAGCGATCGCGGATTTACCAGAAGTTTTTCGTACTACCATCGTCCTGAGAGAAATCGAAGGCATGGCTTATGAAGAAATTGCCGAAATCACTGGAGTTTCCTTAGGAACTGTAAAGTCAAGAATAGCCAGAGCTAGAACGAGGCTGCAAGCTCACTTGCAGAATTATCTAGACTCCTAATTTACAGTATTTTGCCTCTGCCCAATGGCAGAATTTAAGCATAGATTAAGAATTACCAGAAAGACGTAGATTGCCTCTGCCCTAAGGAGGAAAATTGGCTAATTTTCCCGAATTTCCCGCCCAGTTTACCCGTGTATGAATTGGTAATAATGTTAAGATGACTACTGATTCTCAGTTTTACGACCGTTCACCTTTGCAACTTCCTCAAGATTTGCCAGATGGAATGGACAAGCATACCAATGAATCAACGGGTCTTATGGATATGGTGAAGCGCGATCGCTTCGAGTTATTGAGTGCTTACCTCGATGGTGAAGTCACAGCTACCGAACGCAAGCAAGTAGAAGAATGGCTGGCAAATGATGCCTCGGTTCAATGCTTGTATGCCCGACTGTTAAAGCTGCGCCAAGGCTTGCGGACGCTCCCAGTACCAGCAGCCCAAGAGTCCCCAGAAGCAACAGTTCAGAAAGTTTTGACACGTTTGCACCGCCGCTCTCGTCTCAACTGGATGCTGGGGGGTGCAGCCGTTGCTGCTTGTGTGATCGGCGCAGTATCTAGCTTAGTACCTGGCGCTTCGAGAGTACCACAACTGGCACAAAGACCACAAACAGAACCGATACAAACATCGTCAGCGTCTATAGTTCCCCCTTCGCCGCTGATGGTGGGACTAAATAACCCGGTAATTGAAATTCCTAAAGCAGCAGTAGCTTCTCCAGAAAATCCGGTTTATCGGGTACAGCCACAACGCCAGGACTCTAGACAGGACATAAACTAATCACAAAGTTAACAGTTCACAGTTCATGACTGTATTTTGCAGTTAAACCTGAGCCACTCCACCAACCCTCAGGTTGGAGGCAGCCTCTTAATTGCTCAACTCGGTCTAGAGTCATTAAATAAACCCAAGCCCAACCCAGAGAGAGCGACTGTGAATCGTAAACCTCAATCATTTGTCGATTATAGAGGTTTGCTGATGGTTGTCTAGTTGGCTGGTAACTTTCCAGCACATCTAATTCATTTAAAATCTTTAGGTTGGGAAAAAAAAGTAAATATCCGTGAACTTGGCTATCTCCTAGCGTCATCGCCGGGTATCCCATTGGTAGAGCAAACAATTTACCTTGTGCAAAAGCTAATTTGACATCAACCACTTTACCAGCACAATATCTTTTATAGTTAGCTTCACCTGGTTTGAGCGTGCCATAGACAAAAACCCTCACCAAATCAGAAAATTCTATATTTGATTCAACCATTTAAACTTTCATTAAATGACTTTTTCCATACCCGAAAAGCTAACAGTTTGGGCATAATCAGGCTGATGCTCAATTATATAAATCTTTGAGTACTTGACCTACAATATAGGTTAACCTAGCAGGTTAACCTAGACAGACCCAGTAGGAGCATTTTTGGTGGATTCTCGATATAACCCAGCAGCAATTGAGGAAAAATGGCAAAAGACATGGGTAGAACTTGGCTTAGATCAGACACCCACAGCTAGCAACAAGCCAAAATTTTACGCTTTATCCATGTTCCCTTATCCATCGGGCAGCCTACACATGGGTCACGTCCGTAATTATACGATTACCGACGTGATTGCCCGCCTCAAGCGAATGCAAGGGTATAGGGTAATACACCCAATGGGTTGGGATGCCTTTGGCTTGCCAGCAGAAAACGCCGCCATTGACCGTGGTGTACCGCCAGCAAAGTGGACTTATCAGAATATGGCCCAGATGCGGCAGCAATTGCAGCGTCTTGGTTTATCCATTGATTGGGAATGTGAACTTGCTACCTGTTCACCAGACTATTACAAGTGGACACAATGGATTTTTTTGCAGTTTTTGCAAGCAGGGTTAGCTTACCAAAAAGAAGCAGCAGTAAACTGGGACCCTATTGATCAAACTGTACTGGCAAACGAGCAAGTTGATAACGAAGGACGTTCCTGGCGCAGTGGGGCAATAGTTGAGCGCAAATTATTACGCCAGTGGTTTTTCAAAATTACTGACTACGCCGAAGAATTGCTCAATGATTTGCATAAATTGACAGGTTGGCCGGAACGCGTCAAGTCGATGCAGGCAAACTGGATTGGTAAATCTACAGGCGCTTATTTAGAATTTCCTATCGTTGGGATAGATGAAAAAATCGGTGTTTACACCACACGCCCAGATACCGTTTATGGTGTCAGTTACTTGGTGTTAGCACCAGAACATCCTTTAACAAAAGGTGTCACTACAAAAGAACAACAAGCGGCGGTAGAAGTTTTTATTAAAGAAGTTTCCAATCAAAGTGAGTTGGAACGTACCGCTGAAGACAAACCTAAGCGAGGTATCCCCACAGGTGGTAAGGCAATTAATCCATTTACAGGCGAGGAAGTGCCTATTTGGATTGCTGACTATGTACTGTACGAGTATGGTACTGGGGCAGTGATGGGTGTACCGGCACATGATGTTCGGGATTTTAAGTTTGCCAAAAATTATGATTTGCCGATTGATTTTGTCATTGTTTCCCCAGATGATGTGGCAGGTTTTGATTTAACTCCAACATCAGAAAATGATGAAGTCACGCAACTCATCCAAATTGAATATAACCAGGCATACACTGAACCAGGAATTTTAATTAATTCTGGGGCTTTTACTGGTATGGCTTCTATAGAGGCTAAACAAGCAATAATTGAATACGCCGAACAACAAGGTTTTGGTAAAGTGCGGGTGCAATATCGCTTGCGGGATTGGTTAATTTCGCGGCAGCGTTATTGGGGCGCACCCATACCTGTAATTCACTGTCCCAACTGTGGGATAGTGCCAGTTCCCGATAAAGATTTGCCAGTAGAGTTGCCAGAAGAGGTGGAATTTACTGGACGTGGCGGTTCACCTTTGACTCAGTTGGAAAGCTGGGTAAATGTGCCTTGTCCGACTTGTGGCACTCCGGCGAAGCGGGAAACTGACACGATGGATACCTTTATTGATTCCTCGTGGTATTTCTTACGGTTTCCTGACGCGAAGAATGAAGAACAGGTTTTTGATTCCAGTAAAATTAACGACTGGATGCCAGTTGACCAGTATGTGGGTGGAATTGAACACGCGATTTTACATTTGTTGTATTCGCGGTTCTTTACTAAGGTGTTACGAGACAGAGGTTTATTAAATTTTGACGAACCCTTCCAACGGCTGTTAACTCAAGGTATGGTGCAGGGTTTAACTTACCTAAATCCCAAAAAGGGTGGTAAAGATAAATGGATTCCTTCTAATCTAGTAAATTCAGCCGACCCCCGTGACCCCCAGACTGGTGAACCGTTACAACGTCTCTATGCCACCATGTCTAAATCAAAGGGCAATGGTGTAGCGCCAGAAGATGTAATTTCCAAATATGGTGTAGACACAGCGCGGATGTTCATCTTGTTCAAAGCGCCGCCAGAAAAAGACCTGGAATGGGATGAAGCCGATGTGGAAGGACAATCCCGCTTTTTAAATCGAGTTTGGCGTTTGGTGACAGATTATGTTGCGGCTGGGGTATCCCGTAAAAAAGCTGAACTCTCTGATTTAACTAAGGCAGAAAAGGAATTGCGGCGGGCAATTCATACGGCTATTCAAGCAGTAACGGAAGATGTGGAAGATGAATATCAATTCAACACAGCGATTTCAGAATTGATGAAGCTGAGTAACGCCTTAACTGATGCTGACGGCAAAAATTCACCAATTTATGCAGAAGGTATTCGGACTTTGGTGGTTTTACTAGCACCATTTGCACCACACATTGCTGATGAATTGTGGCATTTATTGGGTGAAAGTGATTCAGTTCACACTCAAACTTGGCCATTATTTGACCCTGCGGCTTTGGTAGCTGATGAAATCACTTTAGTAATTCAAGTTATGGGTAAAACTCGTGGCTCGATTCAAGTACCAGCACAAGCAGATAAAGCAGCGTTGGAGAAATACGCCCGTGAGTCAGAAATTGCCCAGCGTTATATCGAAGGCAAAGAGATTAAAAAGGTAATTGTGGTTCCGGGAAAGTTGGTGAATTTTGTAGTTGGCTAAGTAGAGTTTTGCGTAAACTCGTGGCGAATTGAGGGGTGAAATTTAAACATAGATGCACTTCTCTACGAGACGCTACGCGTAGCTTGCTTCCCCGTAGGCTACGCTTTTCCGCAGGGTAGGGGGCAGAAAATTTGCTATGAATTAATGAAATGTTGTACTTAGCAATCGATAAAATTGTAAATGTAGCCTGAAAAAACATTAGAGGATTTGCATCCGTGACACTCAAAGACTTAGAACAAAAACTTCTTGCCCTCAGACAAGCGTGAAAAATTACAGGCTATCAGTTATTTGCTCAAAGTCTCGGCAACAATTAGCAAGGAGTTGAGAAAACTCCTAGAGTCTCCTTTATAGGTAGAGTATTCTGAATTCTGAATTCTGAATTCTGACTCTTGTTTTATTTATACACGAAAAAGCGCTTGAGAGTTTTGCTCACTCAAGCGCTTTCCCGTAAAAGCTTATACCAACTCACTCGTTTGATGCAACATTTGAAATCTGCAACATTCCCTGAGGAGGGAGCATTACGGGGATAACTTGTGACAAACATGTGGTGAAATGGTATCACTCCTTGCACTAACTAAGAATATCTCTTTTGCAAGAATACCGGGGATCTGGTGAGTGACAGTTTATGAACTGAACACTAGTTAAAAACGACTCACCATGAATAGTAATTAAAAAGACTAGTCACGATTGTAGCAATTTTGTAAGTGTAGTATAAAAACTGATAGTTAATAACGTAGGCGTACCCCACCGTAGGCATCACTTCCCAATAAATTCAACATCATAAAGTACAGCAATTAGTAGCATGAATATCTCAACTTCTGTGGCAAATAAATCGCCATTGAGTAAGCCAGAAAAGGCTTGGATATTAGAATCTAAGTGATTTGGACTGTAGTAAATCATCGCCTCCTTTATAGATGGAGGTATTCTTTAAACAATGGCAACCCAAGAACAAATTTTCGACCCAAGTACATTAAAAAGTTTGGGTTGGGTATCTTCTATCTCTTAGCAAACGGTGACATCCAAGTTTTCCGCATAGTGTAGACGATTACTTCCTTCGTGGAAACAAAACATTGCTTTTTCACCGACGATTCCCGCGATATTCAAAACGATTTAGCGTGTTTTTATCAAAACAGCCGAAGCGAATCATGGGTAAGATTTAAGAATTGATCATACCTGTGCCTCATCTAGATAGACGTTTCATCCTTAGCGAAAATAGTCCCTCCCCTATGAGCAAACGTCTTAACCTGGCGTCTAGGTGTGTGGTAAGATTGCCTGGAACAAAGGTTTTATCTGAGTTGAAGTCTCGGTATAAATTGCAAAGTTCAAGCTGACCGATCAGTAACTCTCATGATACTTTTCCTATAGATTTGGAAAATATACAACAAGTCTGGTAACGATCTCAGTGTAATTTTTAGATAAATATCTAGAATTTGCTGCCAGAATAAACCAAATTCCCACAATTTTGACTTTTATTTGACTTTTAGGATACACACATGAACGATAAGCTGATGCTGATGATTCCAGGCCCAACACCGGTGCCAGAAGCTGCCTTACTGGCATTAGCCAAGCATCCGATTGGGCATCGTACCAGTGAATTTAGCAACATATTGGCAGAGGTGACGGAAAACCTGAAGTGGCTGCACCAAACTCAAAGTGATGTGTTGACGCTAAATGTCAGTGGTACGGGTGCTGTAGAAGCCGGAATAATTAATTTTCTCTCTCCAGGCGATCGCATTTTAGTTGGCTCTAATGGTAAATTTGGTGAACGCTGGGTAGAAGTTGGTCAAGCCTACGGTTTGAATGTAGAAGAAGTTAAGGTGGAATGGGGAAAACCCTTAGACCCCGCAGTATTTGCTGAAAAACTCCAAGCAGATACCCAAAAGCAAATCAAAGCCGTAATCATTACCCACAGCGAAACCTCGACGGGTGTCTTGAATGACCTAGAAACCATCAACCGCCACGTTAAAGAACATGGTGAAGCTTTAATTATCGTTGATGCGGTGACTAGCTTGGGTGCGTTTAATCTACCCGTGGATGCTTGGGGCTTGGATATAGTCGCCTCCGGTTCCCAAAAAGGTTATATGATTCCGCCGGGATTGGGTTTTGTTTCTGTCAGTCCCAAGGCTTGGGAAGCTTACAAAACTGCGAAGCTACCAAAATATTATTTGGACTTAGGCAAATATCGTAAAGCCACAGCCAAAAATACAACTCCATTTACTCCGCCTGTGAACTTGATTGTAGCGTTACACACCACGTTGCGAATCATGAAAGATGAAGGCTTGGAGTCAATATTTGCTCGACACGAACGGCTGAAAAATGCTACCCGCGCCGCCATTCAAGGGTTAAATTTACCCCTGTTTGCAGCAGATAGTTCTGCTAGTCCAGCGATTACGGCTGTAGCACCACAGGGAATTGAACCGGATAAGATTCGGTCAGTGATGAAAAAACGCTTTGATATTGCCCTAGCAGGTGGTCAAGACCATTTGAGCAACAAAATTTTCCGCATTGGTCACTTGGGTTTTGTGAGCGATCGCGATATCCTCAGTTGTATAGCATCCTTAGAAGTTACCCTCTCAGAACTTGGCTACGAAGACTTTACCCCTGGTTCTGGTGTAGCAGCAGCAGTTAGAGTGTTTACACAATAGTCATTGGTCATTGGTCATTAGCAAAGGACAAAGGACAAATTAAAAGAGCGAGTTAAATTATCAACTCGCTCTTTTAATTTGTATATAAATGAGTAGAAACCGCCAGAGTCAATAGATTCAGATATCAACTTTTGCACAACGTAGAGTTGATGTGACATGGCTCAATTCTCCTAAATCATACCAAGTTGTCCTAGATAGTATTATTTGCTCCCGAAACAGTAGCGCAGCGTCTTTGACACCAAAGAAACTAACTTTGTCAACTTAGTATGATACCAAATTGGTATAAATAGTGTTGGTTTGAGAATCCGTTAAGGGTCTTTTGGTAAAGACTTTAAATCCAAAACCCAAAATCCAAAATTGGTATGACCTATGCCGTTTCCAGCCAATCATAAATTTTTTCTAACTGCTCTAAAGTAATCAACCCATACTGCCAAAGAATCATTGCTAAAGGGCCTGGGTCTTGCTCACGGTGTCGAAGCACCACCGCCAGTGAGGCTGTGGAAATCGCCAAATCTTCTTGTAAAAAATGCATCAGTCGAGAATATTTCGATGGTGACATTTGTATCTCACCTCCTTGTGCAGAATGTATTGTCATATATCAGTTCACCATTGCTTGGTAGACAGTAGCCAGTATTTAATCTGTCACTGTGCCGTTATCGGCTATACACCCACCCCAGCACAGCTTTTTTGATTTGCCTTAGAGAAAGGCTTCTCATAAAAGGTCTAAGAAATAGAAATTTTCCTACAAACCATCTGCTCGATTTTCAAGCAGTATTTTTGCTTAGTTAAATTGGCTCCATCTCGTTGACTTTTGTGCTTTATTTAATCACACGTGTAGTAACAAAGATTCCATAGCCTATACTCTCTTATTGGCGACTATTTACACTTACGCCCAAGGGAATATTTTTGCAACCAAACCTCAAGACCGCAATTTCAGGTTGGAGACAGTAGAATTTTACATCATTACCACAGTTTTCAAATATTAGCGTTACAAGTGACTGTTTTACCACATATAGTGATATTTTTTACAAAAAAAACATATACTTAGACCATGCAGGTTCTTAACAGAGTAACTACTTAAGTCTTTATGGTCGCAAAGCACTAAAGTCTCAAAATTCGATTTTGACAGTATCGCCCACTTTCAAGTTCAATTCGGCAGCTCTTCCAGAGCGAAGTTCAATTACCTTATCTATTGGTGTGTTTGGGCCATAGGTAGGACAAGGCTGATTTGCACAAGGAGGTGCAGAAGCTTGAATATATTTAACGACACCGTTCTGTAAAAATACCATATCCAAAGGCACTGGTACATTCTTCATCCAAAAACTTACTGGCTGTGCTGAAGGGAATCCAAACAGCATCCCTCGGTCATCTGGCAAAGCTGGTCGATACATCAAGCCCATCGCTTGCTGTTCTGGGGTCTGCGCCACCTCTAATTTAATTGTTGTACCATTCGGAACAATGGCTTTAGCAGAAATTGGTAGTGTTTGACCTAAATTCTCTGGTGCTGGAGTTTGAGAACCAGAGGTGAGGCTGGGAGGTTTAGCTGTTGTTGGCATAGAACAGCCCATCAGAAAAATACTCAGCAATATCGAGAGCAAACTTAGCCGACGACTCATATATTTGTTCGATTTTGTAATTTAGATTTCAATTTTACAGAATTTAAGCTGGAAAACCCACGGCTTTGATTCGTCCCCTAATACACAGCCGTTTTTAACCTCAATTAACAGACAAGAGGCTTAAACCCGTTGTTAAAGGTAGGGAAACTTCCGCCTGTACTAGGATTCTCTTAAAACGTAGCCGACACCGCGCACTGTCTGAATGAGCCGCTTTTGACCTTCATCTTCAATTTTTAGGCGCAAGTAGCGGATGTACACTTCAATTACATTCGACTCACCCAGAAAGTCGTAACCCCAAACATTTTCTAAAATTTGTTCGCGGGTTAACACCTCACGAGGATGTTCCATTAAGAATTTTAATAGTTCAAATTCCTTCATTGTTAAGTCAATTGCCCGTCCGCTATGTATAGCACGGCGAGTTGCTATGTCTAAAATCAAATCCCCAAAGCGCAATTGCTCCGTGGTATCCACATCGGGTTTTAAGTAGAGGCGAATTAACTTCAAAAAGTCTTCTGAACGGTAAGGCTTGAGGATGTAATCATCCGCTCCAGCTTCTAAACAGGCTACACGATCATCGACTGTATCCCTTGCCATTAAAATCAATACAGGCGATCGCATACCAGTGCTTCTCATATTTTTACACAATGAGAGTCCTGATTCTCCTGCTAGCATCCGGTCTAAGACAATTAAAGCAGGTTGGCGATCGCGACAGTGTTGTAAGCCACTGGTCGCATCATGAGCCAAAATTGATTCATAGCCGGCTTCTTGCAAATCGCAAGCAAGCTGATTTGCTAGGCTCTCATCGGTTTCAATCACCAAAACACAGGGACTTGAAGCAACTGTCATAACAATTTGGGATATTGGATTTGGGATTCGTAAAGATATTCCAGAGAAAATCTTTACATCAGTCATAAAGTGCAATTACGAGTTTTTAGTGACGGAGCAATCCTGATTTGACACGCTGCTAAGAATTTTTTAGCACGTTCAGGTGTCAGCTATCTAATTCTCCGATGCAATCTTAATAACTAACTTCAAGGGTATTGGGCATGGGGCATGGGTAATAAGAAGAAAGTAACAATCACCAATTCCCAATAGACATATCCGCGAATTAACCTTTAAGCCTTATAAATCAGAGGGTTAAAACGTAATTTACGGATAAGTTTAATCCACAATGCCCGATACCCAATACCCAATACCCAATGCCCAATCCCCAATGCCCAATCCCCAATAACTACGGCAATTCTACCGAAGTTGGTTTAGCGATATGTGGCAGACCCCAACCTAATTTTTCTCGCAAAATTCGGAAAAACTCAGGTGGTTGCAGGCGAATAAATCTGGCACTATATTGCGATCGCTCCATATATACTCGATCTTCTGGTAGGATATAACACCCCCCATTGCCATCTACTACCATCACCAGTCGAGGAATATTGACTGGGTAGATGTTGACCGAATCGGTATCCGGAAATACCAATGCTCTCGAAGCTAGAGAATGGGGACAAATGGGTACCAGCTGTAAAACAGGTACGCCAGGAGTCACGACTGGGCCACCAGCACTCAATGAGTAAGCTGTAGAACCAGTAGGTGTAGAAACAATCACACCATCCGCCGCAATATCTACTGGCGCATGACGCCCTATGGCAATTTCAAAATGGCACATAGAGGTCAAGGGTTCCCGATGCAGTACCATTTCATTTAAGCAGAGAGCTTCCCATAGCACTGAATCTCCCCGAAACACTTTGACGGTGAGCATAGCTCGTTCTTCAATTTCATACTCACCCGCCATCGCCTGTTCTAGTGCTTGGGGTAATTGATTCAGGAAAGTTTCTGTTAAAAATCCCATGTGGCCGGTATTCACTGTTAGCAGTGGAATACCACAGGGGGCTACTTGACGAGACGCTGCTAAAACAGTGCCGTCTCCCCCTAACACCACTGCAAACTCCATATCTGAGTCAAAACCAGGGGGTGTCAGACCGTCAATGGGGGTGTGGCATACAGAACTCTCAGGTGTAGAGTAGCCCAGTATTCCACCGATACTCGATGTGATACATACATTCCAACCGGCTGCGGTTAGCTTGTCTTTCAACTCGATAGCGACACGGCCCGCTATCGGTTTAACGTCATTGTAGATAATGCCTGCTTTCGGCACACTCAAATATCCAAGTTTAGGCGATGCTCTGTATTATTTGACACTCCCCAGACTAAAAGCATAGGGATTCTTGGTTCATTGATACACCTTTAAACTGCCTAGCCTTTCGGCATTACTTAAACCAAAAACCCATTCAATTGAACCAAGTTTCGAGCCTAACTTAGACAGCCCCAGAGGGCTTATCTCCCCAAGCTTTAGAGGATTTCTCCCCCTGTTCCCGTGTGCCCCACGGTACGCTTAATTAACAAGTTTTTGACTTTTCTGGTATGGGTGCGCCTTGGCTACCCCAGCTATGTTTATCGTGGTTTTCGCCGCCCACTAACCATTATTATTTTCTAGCCAGTCGTATTGGGGTTGGTTATCCATTTGTGCTAGCGGTTATTCTACCTGTGATATTGTTTTAGTATACCAATCACCGGAAACTTTCAAGACAAATTTAGAGAATTAAAGCCGTCCTAGAAGGACGGGGCTTTTACCTAAATTTTCGGTAATCCTTACACATTTTTGGTCATTTAGTCATTAATCTAGAGTTTAGAGTTTTACGACTAAATGTCTATTTTGCAATGATTATTGGCTATTGGCTTTTGAAGACTGTTTAAAAGGAGTTTTTTTAGGTTTCTGCTTTTTATTTTTATTTTTCTGGTAGTCTACCTCTTTGAGCTTCTTCATAATTCGGCTGAAGTACTCTTGTAGATAGCTTTCTAGGGTTGTGGTTTGTTGTGGATCTAAACCAAAGACTGTATAGACTTCATCCATTGAAGCATTTAACTGTTTACCACTAGCCAATACTTCAGTAAACGCTAGCCTGTCTGCTACGTTCCATCCCCACTGAAAGAACCGCATTAAGCCCCGCACAGCACGCAGTAAGTTTATTGGCATCCGCGTTACTCTGGCATCTTTGCCAGATAAGCGTTCGCACAAGTTGATGATTTCTTCTGCACTCCATGCACGAGTACCGACTACAGGAAAAGCCTGGTTTTCTGTTTCTGGTACACTCAATGCTCGGATAGCAAACTTAGCAATGTCCTGAGTGTCCATATAGGCGATGGGAGAAGAATTACCTGTTACCCAAACTGGCTGTGCTTCTAAAATGGGAATCCCGTATTGACCGATTAACCCTTGCATAAACCCAGCTAGCCGCAAGATAGTGTAATTTAAACCTGACTCAGCGAGGAAGAGTTCTGTACACCGCTTAATTTCCATTAGCGGCACTTCTGGGTATTTATCAGCATCTAAAATCGAAAAGAAGACAAAACGCTCTACACCCGCTGCTTTTGCTGCTTGAATCAATGCTACTTTGCCGTCCCAATCCACTTGTTTAATACTCAGTGAATCTGTAGGACGGGATGTTGACGCATCAATAACTTGGGTTACGCCAACTAAAGCTTCCGCTAGGGTATCGGGGTAACGCAAATTTCCGGGTACGAGTTCTGCACCCCATTCTTTGAGAAAAGCTGCTTTTTTACTGCTGCGAACAAGACAGCGTACTTTATATCCCTCATCGATTGCCCGACGAGCCACTTGTCTTCCTAAGGTGCCAGTGGCACCGACGATTAATAATGTCATGAGGGGTGTAATAAATTTTAATGTTTTATGAAAAGAATGTTATCAGAATAACCTATGCAAACAAAACTTTACATCTTTTCTCAGAAAATCAATTGATTTGGATAGACTCATGAGAAAATAGCTGTCCGGTTAATGGACAAGCTTTTTTCTCATTTTGATGAAAAAGGGAATGGGGAGTGGGGAATAGGGAATGGAGAATGGGGAGTGGGGAGAATAAAATAACTCCTAACTCCTAACTCCTAACTCAGCACTAATTATTCTTCTCCGCCCTGAATTTTCAGTAACAATGCGCCTAGTGCCCAGCCTACGAAGATTAAACTGAAAGACAATAGAGCTGCATTTAAAATTTCGCCGCCCATTGGTGTGATTCTCCTTATGCAAAGTGGTGTGTAAACTAGGTCTAACAGAAGCTCTTGAATTGTTACTCTAGGATTAGACCTGTGTAAATAATTTTAAACTAGTTTAGCAAGTAATCCCTACTGGTTTGGGGGGCAATCCCTACTGTGGAGTGGTGGAAATAGGGAAATGTGAGAAAACTTGATGATAATTATTATGAATAAATTTTATGTATCAAAATAATCAAGGTAATTTAATAAATTTTGCTAAAGAGAATCGTCCGCGCTTGGCGTTGACGTTGGGAGATCCTGCGGGAATTGGGCCAGAAGTGATTTTGAAAGCTTTAGCAGATACGGAAATTAGTAAAAAATATGACGTTACAGTGGTTGGTAACGGGGATTTGCTGGTACAGACTTATCGCAAACTGAATTTAACAGAGAATTTAACACCTTTGGCAAATCCAGATGAGTTGTCAATCAGCGATGTCCAGTTGGATGGGGAAATAAAAGGTGAAATTATCTCAGGAATAGGTAATGCGGCGAGTGGTGCGGCTAGTTTTGCCTATATGGAATACGCGATCGCACAAACACTCGCTGGTAAATTTGATGGTATTGTCACGGGGCCGATCGCTAAATCTGCTTGGAAAGCCGCAGGGTATAATTATCCAGGGCAAACGGAACTTTTAGCGCAAAAATCAGGTGTTGACCGCTTTGGGATGTTATTTGTGGCGCGATCGCCCCATACTGGTTGGATACTCCGCACTTTGTTAGCTACCACACATATTCCCTTAAGTCAAGTAGCTGATACATTGACACCGCAGTTGTTAACACAGAAGCTAGATTTGCTGGTGGAGTGTTTAGAGAAAGATTTTGGGATAGAAAATGGGAGAATTGCGATCGCAGGTTTAAATCCCCACAGTGGCGAACAGGGACAACTTGGGCATGAAGAACAGGATTGGCTAATTCCCTGGTTGGAGCAAGAGCGGCAAAATCGTCCACAATTGCAGCTAGATGGGCCGATACCGCCAGATACGATGTGGGTTAAACCTGGTCAAGCTTGGTATGGAAATTCTTTAGTACAAAATCCGGCTGATGCCTACCTGGCACTTTACCACGATCAAGGCTTAATTCCTGTGAAGCTGATGGCATTTGATCGGGCAGTTAATACTTCTATAGGTCTTCCTTTCGTTCGGACTTCACCGGATCATGGAACAGCGTTTGATATTGCGGGTAAGGGAATTGCTGATGCTACGAGTATGAAAGCAGCGATACATTTAGCGACTGAGTTGGTTAGTCAAAGATTTGCGGTAAGTTGTGGTTAAAAGTTATTTGTTGCAATATTTACTGGGAGTAATGCTTACTTGAATTTTCAAATTATCGGAGACATCACCAATATTGAAATAATTGCTGTTGGTAACTCCATTCGTGAACTCGAACGCTTGCGTAAAACTTATGCTTCAGGACGGTGGCGGAAACTTAAAGGCTTTGCAACCATTAGCTTAGACGACGGAAGTATTTATGAAGCTGAGTTACACTGGTATGAAGCCCACGGAATTGGTAAGAAAGAAATCAAAATAAAACGCTTTCTATAGGAGTCGTTATGCAGTCAGCGAACACACAAACTCAATATGTTGTTTGCATTAGCAACAAAGATTATCCTGCTTCTTTAGAAATTCGGAAAATTTACCAGACTGTTCCTGATTCTGATGCTGTTAAGCACCGAATGATTAGAGTTATTGATGAATCAGGTGAAGACTATTTATATCCTAGCAATTATTTTGTATTGATTGAATTACCAAAAGCGCTTGCAGAAGCTTTGTCTCTGGCTAGTTAAATATTGATTAACTCTGGTTTAACTTGGTCAAAAATAACTTTACCGCGTTGGGAAAATTCCTCTTGTTGAGCTTTCCATTGAGATTTTATTCTGACCACTGAATATCAGCGAATATTCTTCCCCGATCAACTGTGCGAATAGGCTTTGGATCAGTCATTGTTATTTTTCCCCTTTTATTTTTAGATTTTATAACTCGATCATCGAAGCTATTCTTACATCGCTGATGTCACTCTATATTAAATCTTTGCAACTTGCGCTCCCATCGGAAAAACAAACTTTCCCCATCCACCTCATCCATCTCTTCACTTTCATCTAGAAGGTCTTGGTTTTTCTCCTCTAATTCGCGCATATATTGCCTGAGTATACCCCCAACAGCGATCGCTCTAGTTTTATGCAGTTGACGGGTTAACTCTAAAAACCATTCTCTATCACCCACCAAATCTGACTCTTTCACCTGATAATTAGGAATTTCTGGAAAGTTAGCATCTGAGGCTTGAGCAGACACGAAATTACCAAATCAGTTTGTATCAACGTTCCAACTTAACGCAATTGATAGGGTCAAGCCTCAGTAAAAGTATTTAGGTAAACACTAAAACTAATACTGACTCAGATGAGTCATTCCTTGTTAGTAAGTCCTCCTGAAATCGGGAAATTTAGGAATCAGTAATCTCATCGGGCGCTTCAAACTTATAACCATAACCCCGCACAGTTTTAATAAACTCCGGTACGCTGGTATCGACTTCCATCTTCTTACGCAACTGACCAATATGCACATCAACTACCCGTCCATCTCCTATGTAGTCGCAACCCCAAATTTTTTGGATTAGCTGTGGGCGACTCCAAGCTTGATTAGGATGACTTGCTAAAAAATGTAAGATATTAAATTCCAGGGCTGTTAAGGCGAGAGGTTTATCGTTAAGTGTTACCTCTCGACCCTCTGGATTAATTGCTAACTGCTTGAAAACAATCCGTTGTGTTGGGGAGGGGTTGATGTAGCGTATCCGTCTTAAAAGAGCTTCTACTCTCACTTCAACTTCTGCAAGACTAAATGGTTTAGTCATAAAATCATCAGCACCGGCGCTTAAGATTCTAATTTTATCAGCCTCGTCAGTTCTACTAGTCAGTATCAGCACTAAAACATTAGTACGACTCTGCATTTCTTGGCAAAGGTTATAACCAGTAACATCCGGCAAATTCCAATCCAGAATTACTAAAGCTGGATTAAATTGCTCAAACAACGATAAGGCAGTCTTACCATCTGCTGCGGACTCTATTTGATATTTCCGACTTAAAAAACGATAGACGAGATTTCGCACACCGAAATCGTCATCGACGATCAGAATTTTAGGAGTAGTAGTGGGAACTGTAACCATAATGCTGCCTATTATTGATTGGGCGATTCGCTGTTGCGTCAGTTTTGCTTTACGTGTTTCTGTTGAGAGTGTATTCACGCGCGTCTCTGCTGAGTACGATCGCTACTGTAGTACTTGTGTACAATTAATTTTCCATGAAGTTTATAAAAACTTCAGCCATCGTAATGCTTATAAAATGTATAAGTCTTGTATGATTTTTGTATAATTTTGAATTTGTATTGTATATTTTTAAACTTTCATACTTAAAATAAGTGTCCTTGAAGACAATCTCCATAACCGCAAATAGTCCAAAGAAACACTAAACACCACTGCAATTGCTATAACTTTGGAAGAGCAACTGCATTCTCTGATGAATTAGATATCTATAAAAGGCTCACAAACGAAGCCATAAGCCAATCTAGATTCTAAACTCCTATTTAACCCAACCGTATTTTAGCCAACGACTATGTCTTCTTGAAGCTGACTTTTCACGTTATGTGGAAAAGGTAACGATTAACCTAACCCCCTAACCCCCTTCCCGATGCGGGAAGGGGGAAATTCAAAGTCTCTCTCCTTAAAGGAAGAGAGAAATAGAAGTGAGGTTTTCCAGATACCGTGAAAAGTCAGTTCTTGAAGAAGGTCTACGAAAATCTACCCTGGTGCATTTACATGTAGTTACCCTCTTAAGCATATACTATACTACAAGTTTCAGCCTGAGACTATGATAAGCCAAGGACTGAGAGCATCACCAGAAGGTATAAGGGCAGCAAAAACAGCTTTAACAGACAAAACTTGGAGTCAGCATAAATTAGCAACAGCTTTAGGAATTACACGTCAACCAGTTTCCAAATTTTTTGCAGGTGAGTCGGTTTCTCGCTCTTGTTTTGTCCAAATTTGCCAACAGCTAGGATTATCTTGGCAAAAAGTAGCTGGCTTACCTGAAGATGTAGCATTTGATGCAACTCCTAAAGCGCAATTCCAAGGTGCTGACCTCGATACATTGGTGCGGGAAGTGTGTCAAAAGCGCCAAGACAAAATTGAAGACCAGTGCAATACCATGCAAATGTTGGATATTTCCCAGACAGTCCAACTGATGGATATTTACACCAATATTAATGTCTTAGAGAAGATAACTAGCCTGGAATGGCGAGAAGTTTCTGACCTGTTAAAAGACTTCAAATCTGAATCGAACTTTAATCAACTTGGAGGATATAAGCGTCAGAGACGATTACCAGGCTTAGAGGCGGTATTACAACACTCAAAACTAATAGTGCTCGGTAAACCAGGATCAGGTAAAACCACATTTTTACAATATCTCGCAATTGAGTGTAACAAAGGCAAGTTTCAGCCAAACCGCATCGCAACTTTTATTAGGGTGAAAGAATTTGCTGAAGATGCTAAAAGTGACAGCCAATTCAATATATTGAACTACATCAGTGAAGAATTTCTGAGTTGCGGTATTGAAAAAGAATCAACTAAAATTCTGCTGAGTGAGGGCAAACTACTGATTTTGCTAGATGGATTAGATGAAGTACCAGTAGAAAAGGCAGATAAAGTCACAGTAGAAATTCGTAGATTTACCCAGAGTTTTTACAAAAATAAGTTTGTTATTAGCAGTCGGATTGCTGCCCATAAATATAGATTTCAGGGATTTACTGAAGTTGAGGTAGCAGACTTTGACCAAGAGCAAGTAGAAGTTTTTGTCAAAAATTGGTTTGTTGCAGTTGCTCTTAATTCTAGGGAAGATGGGGAAGCCATAGGAAATTTATTTATTAATCAGCTACATCTACCAGAAAATCAGCATATCCGAGAATTAGCGGTCACTCCAATACTGTTGCATTGGATTTGCCTAGTTTTTCAAGTAAGAGATGGATTTTCCTTAAACCCAGCCAAGTTATATGAGCAAGCGCTGAACATTTTGCTGGTCAGATGGGATGAAATTAGAGGTATTAAACGCGATCGCATTGGTTGTAATTTGACTCCATTAAGTAAAAAAAAGCTCCTTTGTAAACTTGCATCTATAACTTTTGAGCAAGAAAATTACTTTTTTGAAAAGGAAAAAATTCTCCAACTTATTGCTAACTGTCTTGATACATTAGAAGGAACTCAATTGCAGTTAGATCGAGAAGCAGTTTTGAAGGCAATTGAAGTACAAAATGGGTTATTAGTGCAAAGGGCACAAGAAATTTACTCTTTTTCTCATTTGACGCTCCAAAAATATTTTACAGCTAGAAAAGTTGTTGAGATTTCCCAAGTCGAAGCTTGGAACAATCTGGTTAGTCACATGACCGAAAAACGCTGGCAAGAAGTATTTTTACTAGCTGTTAGTATGTTGTCTAATTCTGATGAAATACTACAGATAATGAAACAAAAAATTGATTTATTAATGGCTAGCGACGAGAGATTACAATATTTTTTAACCTGGCTGCGTCAAAAATCTAGTTCAATCTCTACTAACTACAAAGCAGCAGCCGTTCGTGCTTTTTACCTCGTTTGCGTTGAACAAAGCTCTTGCAATAGACCTCGCACCTTTGTTTATACTTCTGGTTATGATCTTGAGTACGCACTTGTTGGTAACATAGCTTTTGACCCTGAGCTTGCTCTTGATGAATTTCTGTTTAGTACTGTTGCCTGTGTTGACGAACTTAATTTTGCTTTTGAGCATAGTCTTAACGATGTCCTTGATCATGTTCATGCCTTTGCCATTGCCTTTGATGAAGCTATTAATCTTGTTGTTGATATTAAATTGAAGCAAGTGCTGCAAAAACTTAAAAAACAACTGCCACCTATAGACAGCAATCTAGATAAATTTAGGGATTGGTGGCAAGCTAAGGGTAAAATCTGGGGTGAACAATTAAGAAATATACTGATTAAATATCGCAATATTGGTTATTACTGGCAGTTCAACGAACAGCAAAAAGAATTACTTCAGCAATATTACGATGTCAATAAGTTGCTGGTAGATTGTCTCAATAGCGCCGCTTATGTAAGTCCAAGAGTACGGCAGGAAATTGAGGAGACATTATTATTAGCGATCGCTGATATTGAAAAGGTACGAAATTCCTATATTAATAGCTGATTTTTTACTTTTTAATCGAACAGAATTCAGGAGTCAGAATTCAGGAGTCAGGAGTCAGAATTCAGCAATATTTTCTGTATGACTGGCGGTGCTTCGTAGCGTTAGCGAGTCTTCTCCCAATGGGAGACGCCAAAGGCGAACGAGCGTCGCGTCTTTATTCTGAGTACTGAATTCTGACTTCTGAATTCTTCTTCAATAATATTTTTTATGATTTTTTTAAGAACTTAGTAAAATTAAAATTGTCTCAATTACTACAACATGAGAAACAGAAAATTTAACTCTATTTAATTATATTAATAGAAAATCTGGTATTCCCATAGTCTTAAATGGTTGTATTTGCAATTGATTAATTGGCAGAAATTATTGAAATTACCCAGTCTGTCTGAGGAGAGATTTCGAGGATATTCATACCAGCGAAAGAGCAATTAAATACATTGAGTTCGTTAAATTGCTATTAACATCGTCAGCAAGGAGCAGTTATGGTTAATAATTTAGTAGGTGGCATTATTCCCCCACAGCAGCCAATAGAAGCACAATCTGATGCTCATGTCTTGAAGTCTCGCTTGGAATGGGGCGAACCAGCTTTTACAATCCTGGATGTGCGCGATCGCAACACCTTCAACCAAGGTCATATTATGGGAGCGATGCCCATGCCAGTAGATGAATTGGTAGAACGTGCAATACCTTCTTTGGATAAAAGCCGTGACATTTACGTTTACGGTGCGAATGAAGAAGAAACTGCTCAAGCCGCACAACAACTGCGTTCTAATGGATTTGAGCACGTCTCCCAACTCAGAGGTGGTCTTGGCGGATGGAAGGCGATCGGTGGGCCAACAGAAGGCATTATTGAATCAAAAACTCCCCCAGGGGCAGATGACTACAATGTTGTAGCTCGGCTACAAAATCACCAAGAAAATCTGCAAAAGGGAGGTACTAGCGCCACGGAAGCCATTAAGAAGGGAGCTAGTAACCTTAAAGAAGGCATTCAAGAAGGAGCTAGTAACTTGAAAGAAGGCATTCAAGAGGGAGCTAGTAACTTGAAGGAAGGTATTCAAGAGGGAACCAGTAACCTCAAAGAAGGTGTTAGTGAATCTAAAACTCCTAGAGACACTAATGATTCCAACGTTGGATCTTAGGTAAAAAGCACCTGAGTAAGTAGGTGTGAATAATTAAAGTTTTGTAGTAAGGACTTTAGTGCTTAGAAAATAAAATAAGGACTAAAGTCCTTACTACGAGCTTACTTACCTATCAATTGAAACTTGACAGTTCAGTAGTCTATAGCGACGAGCAGTCACAATTTCTTGTCCCTACTCCTCATTATCTATTTCATCAGTGTTCAAACAAATCCTTAAATTGCAACAAATCTAAGGAAACTATAGTTGGTAGAAATTGAAAACATTCTTGAGCAATTTCCCAACGTTCTTCTCGTTTGAGCATTTCTATTAGCTTCTGCTGCACACTAAGTAAGTAGCGCACATCATTGGCAGCATAACTTAGTTGAGCTTCAGATAAACTAGCGGCGTTACCCCAATCAGAACTTTGAGAGCTTTTATCCAGTTCCACTTGTTCTAATTCTTGCACCACATCTTTAAGTCCGTGGCGATTTGTATAAGTACGGGCTAACTTACTGGCAATTTTGGTGCAAAAAACAGGTTTAACCTGAATCCGCAGATTGGCTCGCAAAGTGGCAAGGTCAAAACGAGCAAAGTGAAATACTTTTACGACATTCGCCGCTTCTAAGAGTTTTTTTAAGTTTGGAGCGTCTGCTTGTCCTTTGGCTATGCGGATTGCAGTCACTTTCCCCTCAAGGTTGCACAGTTGGACGAGACACAAGCGATCGCGCAACGGCAATAATCCCATCGTTTCTGTATCAACTGCGATCGCCGTCGATTCTAAATACTGTTCAAGGGCTGCGTCGCTAAGGTCGCGATCGCTCACCTGAAAATCTGATAATGTCATGTATTGTCCAAAAATAATAGCAGTGTCCAACAGACAAAAGTATTGTCAGACAATACATTATTATTGTGCAAACAAATTAAAAATTAAATCTACTTAGCCCGAAAGAAAAGTTGTGTAAGGTAGACTTCGCCTTGATTATTAGTAGCAACGCCAATTCCAGTAAGGTTGTAATTTCCTTTCAGATTTTTTAGGTGTCCGGGGCTATTGATCCAGCCAGTAACAGCTTCCTCTACGGGGTTGCTATATCCCCGATTGAAAGCAACATTTTCCGCTGCACTGTTGTAGCGAAGAGTGATAGCTTTGACTCGTCCTTCAAAGCCTTGATGGCTAAATGGGGTTTTACCTTTAGCCATATTTTGACTATGAATTCTTGCCTGTCGAGTGATACTAGCATTTAGGGTCAACTTTGGCAGTCCTTTAGAAGCCCGATATCGATTAATTTGGTCAAATACTGATTTTTCTAGCTCCGTAGTTTTAAAAGTAGGAGTCGATATTGCAGCCTGACTGGAAAAAAGTGACAACAGCTTATTACGGGTGGATGTATTCGTAGAAGTGTGATTTGGTATCGGAACAGTCGTTAATCCACTAGCAAGGACAAGCGCACTTAAAGCGATGCCAAAAGCAGTTTGTCGGAACATGGAGAATTGCGTAATGTGTAGAGATATAAGACTTATACTCTACCTCATTGTTCCGATGATATATACCACGATACTATTAAGGATTGATGAATTTCGGCAATTTGGCTATTTCCTTTACAAGGAACACAAATAATCATTTCTAATTGTCAATACTTCAATAGGTCAACTTCATGAAAACCATGCTGACTTTTGCTGACAATTTCAGATTTTCATGCATTACTAAAAAAATAATGTAGTATTCAAAAGACAAATGTCATTGAAGCTACATTACTCAATATTTGACAAAAGATTAGCTAACAAGGAAAAACCGAAATTTTGCTACACTTTTGGGATCTATCTTGGTGTCATAAATATTTGTGTGAAGTAAACTTTGCCGGAACTGGTGACAGCAACACCAATCCCCGTCAAGCTATAATTCTGATTTCTGATATTGGCAAGATGCCCTGAACTTTTGAGCCAACCTTGTACAGCTTTCGTAGCAGGATCAGCATATCCCTGGTTGTAAGCGACATTTTCACCAGCTGCTCTGTAAGGAATACCGGTTGCTACAACACGTTGTGAAAATCCTGTATGTCCAAAGCCCACTTTACCATTAGCCATGTTCTGACTGTGAATCCTGGCTTGATTATCGATGGAAGAATTCCGAGTCAGCGCTAGTCGCCCTTGGGAAACTCTGTAGCTATTAATTTGGTTGAAAACTGACTGTTCTATCGCGGCAGTGTCATAGCTCAATGCTGCAATTTTAACAGTATTATTTGATAGTTGCGAAGATAGCGGCGTAAAAGTTTGATTTGTTACAGGAGTAGCGATCGCTCCACTACTAAGAGCAATAGTGCCTAAAGCAACGGCGTAGATTGTTGTTTTAATCATTTGCTGAAAGTAAAGTTCCAGACAATCTAACCAAACTACTGCCAATGTGACAAATTGCTTATAGGTCTATATACTCCTGTTTCTGGCGTTTTTCGTTCAAAAGCTACCAAAAAACGGTTACATTCACGACTTTACGAAAACTTTGTAATGTTCATGAAAAATTCACATCTACCACTAGTAGGATTTTTTCTGTACCAATGGCATAACTTTCTCCACTAAAACCTCTGAGTGCCTAGCTTTGGTTGAGGGTTTCTAACTCTTCCTGTACCACACGCAACACCCGCGCAATATATTCTGCACGCCACTGTTCCCGTTCCTTAGTTACTTTGGCATCCGGCTCGTAAGCTTCAATCTCAGTAGCCGATAAAATACCTTTAACCTCTAGCAACCGTTCAATGGTGTCTAGCCGCTCATGCAGCACCGACACCTCGCCAGTTAAAGCCATGACGATCGCTAACAATTTATCAGTTTGCGGATTTTCTAAGTAAACAGGCCGTTTACCCTTAGCTATTTTTGTCATCCTAATACCAATTCTCCAAAAATCAGACCACACATAGAAAAGAAGGAAACTCAGAGAAAATCTGACTTCCTCAATTACGAATTACGTTAGCGCAGCGTTAGCGACGCAGGAGCGTCATTACGAATTACGAATTCTTACTTAGTTGCAGCAACTACAAACCAAGTGCCTTGGCTGCCTGAGTTACTTACTTTTGCCTTCCATGCCCCATTAGGGACAAATTTCTCAAATACCTTATCTGCTGTAAAACCAGCCTCAGTAGCTAGCGACACCAAATCCAAATCGCGTACAGCACTCCAGAAGGGTTCGTTGTTGTTAGCGGTTTCCCAATCATAAATAAACTGTGTATAAATATCCATGTGACGATATAGGGGTGCTTCCACATGGATCATCATGCCGCCAGGAGCCAGTAGACGATAAGATTCTTGCATAACTTTACGCACAGATGGCGGGGGAATTTCATGCAGCAAAATGTGAGAAACCACTAAGTCAAATGATTCATCCGGAAAGTTAGTATGTTCGGCATTTTGTTGAGAGAAATGTACCCGTTTTCCCAAGGATTCGGCTCTTGCATGAGCGTAACGCAACATAGATGCGCCTACATCTATGGCGTGGACTTCTGCATCTGGGAAACCATCTATGTATGGTAATGTGCTATTGCCAACAGAACATCCCATATCGAGAATTTTTCGGGGTCGAAAGTCAGGATACTCTGCTAGGAGGTAGTTTTGGACTATCGATAGCCCCATATCATCGTTGAGCGGCCCCAACCAACCTAGACCATAAACGTAAGCGCCGCGATCGTAGGTTGCGCCGGCTGCGACATCATCATCAGTGAATTCACTGTGATATCCTCCGGGCATACAGTGAATGTCTACAGCTTTTTGATGAGTAGGTATTTGAAAATTTGGGTCGAGGGTTAAAGTACCGAGTTCATTACCCTTGTCCTTGGAACGCTCGATTAACTCTGGTAGCTGTCTGTCAACATTGGCATTTACAGCATCCCATAACATTTCCTGGCTGATGCGCTTAAGGGCACTAGTCCAGCGATAGTAGGGTTCGTGCTGCATTGCTTCCCGAATTTCATAACGATTCTGGGGAGGACGCTGATGTTCTTGTTCAAACTTCGGTTTGCCTAGTTTTTCATAAACTACCTTATTACCAGGAGATATATTCCTGAAAATATGCATTTTCATACTTTGGACAAAGTTTTGGCGTGCCAACTCGTCGTGAGTAGGTTGCGGTAGCATCGCGTGTTGGAATTGTTGATCCATCATTGCTTCCTCCCAAGAATTGTAAGTATATTTATGCAGGATTTAATAACTTGGCTACTGTTTGTACATCCTTATCACCACGTCCAGAGCAGTTAATTACAATCCGAGGACTGTCGGTTAATTGGGGACAAAGGGTTTCGAGGTAGGCGATCGCATGGGCTGTTTCCAATGCCGGGATAATTCCCTCCAATTTCGATAATCGCTGAAATGCCGCCAAAGCCTCTGCATCCGTCACACTATAGTATTCAGCGCGACCAGTATCCTTTAAATAGCTATGTTCTGGGCCCACACCGGGATAATCTAAACCTGCACTAATTGAGTGTGCCTCAATGATTTGCCCATCTTCATCTTGCAGCAGGTAGCTCATTGCTCCGTGCAATACACCAACTCGTCCTTTTGTCAAGGTTGCGGCGTGTTTTTCGGTATTGACACCTTCCCCGGCTGCCTCAACCCCAATGAACCGTATAGAAGACTCATTCATAAACTCGTAGAATAGTCCCATAGCATTGGAACCACCACCCACACAAGCCAAGAGAATATCAGGCAATACACCCCATTTTTCCATTGCTTGGGCGCGAGTTTCTTGGCCGATGACTGCATGGAAATCACGTACCATCATCGGGTAAGGATGGGGCCCTGCTACCGAACCGAGGATGTAGTGAGTGGTTTCCACATTTGTCACCCAATCGCGGATTGCTTCAGAAGTTGCATCTTTTAGGGTTCCAGTTCCCGCTTCCACCGGGCGTACTTCTGCTCCCATCAGCCGCATTCTGAAGACATTTAAAGATTGGCGTTCCATATCATGAACGCCCATGTAAATTACACATTCCAGCCCAAAACGAGCGCAAACTGTAGCTGTAGCAACTCCGTGTTGTCCAGCGCCCGTTTCGGCAATAATCCTTTGCTTACCCATGCGTTTCGCCAACAATACCTGACCAAGGGCATTATTGATTTTGTGAGCGCCAGTATGATTTAAATCTTCGCGTTTTAAGTAAATTTGCGGCCCAGTGCGATCGGGTCGGGCATAATGAGCAGTCAAGCGTTCAGCAAAATACAATGGTGTTGCACGTCCCACATAGTCTCGTAATAACTGCTGTAGTTCTGCTTGAAAACCAGGGTCATTGCGGTATTGCTCATAAGCTGTTTCTAATTCAGCAAGGGCAGGCATGAGCGTTTCAGGTACATACTTACCGCCAAAGCGCCCAAAGCGACCTAGCATGTCGGGAACTTGAGCAGTTGAACTTGGAGATAGGGGAGTGGTAGTCACAGGCTGTTTTTGATGACGGGAATGACTTAATTATTATAGAAAGTCTGGGGTATATCTGGGGACTGGGGATTGGGGATTGGGGACTGGGGACTGGGGAAGAAGCAGGGGGAGAAGAACCAATGCCCAATGCCCAATGCCCAATGCCCAATGCCCAATGCCCCATACCCCATACCCCATGCCCAATCCCTTGCAATGGATTTGTGATGTTAGCCTAGAAATTGATATCCCAGCAGAATGGTTGCGTAGAAGTTTCCACTGCCTTTGAAATTTTTCTTAACATTCATTTTATGTCTTCTTCCAATCCCAAATCTTCCGACAAAGGCTTTGTCTACCGCGAATTTGGCAACGATAACTCCGCGGCCACAGAAAGACCAATTCCAGAACTACCCCCACAACAACAAAATCTGAAAGTACAAGCTTCCCGCAAAGGACGCAAAGGGAAAACCGTCACAGTAATTAGTGGTTTTCAAGTCAAACCAGAAACTTTGGCAGATTTGGTGAAGCAGTTGAAAACCCAGTGCGGCACAGGTGGGACAGTTAAAGATAACGAAATTGAAATTCAGGGCGAACACAAGCAGAAAATTTTCGATATTTTGACCAAGCTAGGTTACAAAGCCAAAATCAGCGGTGGCTAATGTTAAGTACGGTTTACCGCATCTAAATCATGACCTAGATTAACAGAGAGAATGTTATCTTTGAGAGGTACAAACATGCTTGAAAAGTGATGAATAACTTCACCAACAAGCTGTCTTTTGTGAGATTAATAGGAGGTTTAAATGGATTTAGTTCGGATTTTGTGTGCCATTTTCGTGCCGCCTTTGGGAGTTTTTTTACAAGTAGGCTTTGGCGTAGACTTTTGGATTAATATACTTTTGACGCTTTTTGGTTACATTCCTGGAATTATTCATGCAGTGTGGATAATTGCTAAGAAATAATTCTTTGCAGGGTAGGTTGGAGGCTCTGCATCCAGTGATAAATTGAGTCAGGGCCTCAATGAGTACATTTCCATACAGAGGATGGAAAGAAGGAAAATAAATTACCTGCTTTGTATTTGTAAGTTTTATTAAACAAAAATCTATAATAATCTCAAGCGTATTGTTTCAGGTTTTATCTGGCGGTAAATACCGAATTAGCTCTCATTTTTTAACATAGCATAAAGTCTAAACTCCAAAAGCAAGGGGCAGATGTGTAATTGCCATTGCACAGTTGAGACATTCAAATCTTTGATCAACCCAGTGCTTATATCTAGTACCCAACCATGCACCATAGGCGCTTTTCGCTCATGGAGTACCTGACGCATGATAGAAGTTTGGTAAAGATTTTTCACTTGCGCCACAACATTTATTTCCGCCAAACGATTGAGACGTTCTTCTCTTGTTGGCAAGGTATCAATTTCTTCTTGTTTCTGTAAATACAGTTCCCGAATCGGATTTACCCAGTTATCAAGGATTCCGATGGTTCTACCTTCTAAAGCCGCCTTAATTCCTCCGCAATCGTAGTGACCACAAACGATAATGTGTTCTACATTAAGATGTAAAACTGCGTATTCTAAAACGGCTAAAAAGTTTATATCCGTTAGAGAAACTTGATTGGCAATATTACGATGTACAAATAATTCTCCTGGTTCTGTACGGGTAAATCTTGTTAATGCCAGACGACTATCAGAACACCCAATGTATAGAAAAGGTGGTGTTTGTCCATTAGATAATTCTTCAAAGTAAGTTGGATCTATAGCTAGTTTTTCGGCAACCCAAGCCTGATTATTTCTGAGTAGTTCGTTAATGCTGTTATATTTCATCTTTCGTTAAATTCGAGAGAGAATCTCATCAATATTTTAACTGATCTACAATTTCTTCTAAATCAAGATGAATTTTTCCAGAGCTAAAATCTTCTAAGGATGATATTTTTTCTACAGCACTAAGATAATTATTGTATAAATTTTCAAAGGCTAAGTTAGTAGTTAGAGAAACAATAACTATGTATAAATTGAGTGAACTAGCTCAATAAAGTAAAATCTATATCAACTAAACTTTAAGCGTTAAGACTGCCGATTTCAAATACTAATTTAGTATTTATATATATTTTTACAAAGTAGAGAAATTTCTGTAAATAGAGTCTATATAGAGGATTTTAAATCACACCCCAAACCGTGCCTTTGGGTCAAGTAAATTTGGTGGAAATTTTGAGTACTTACCCCTTCAATATACAGAGACATTTTCTGATAATGGTAATATAACTTAACGAAAGATGCCAAATTTGAAGTTGAGATATTAAGTTATCAGCTTCAATCGGGGGCAACGACTTTGCTATCGTTATGGTGGTTAATCGACCAACGGTGATCAATAGTTACAGAGGAAAACTCGCAAATTTCTTCTAGTCGCTTTTGCTGCACAGCAGCTTTACGGAGAGTAATAATTAGCTGATTCACCTGATGCCTTAAATCTGGATTATCATTGACTGCTAACATAGTTTGTCTTTCTAAAAGTTGAAGTATAAGTTCGTAGTGAATAGGCGAAGGTAGAGGAATTTGCTCCATGAAGTTAAATTTTGATTTCATATTTGGGATTTTGTATTAATGAGAGTTTGTCTCTTATTAATGAATTGTTACATAATAAATAACTAGTTGCTTATGGCTTGGATTTGATTAGCAATGAAGATTTGACAAAGATATTGATGATACTTGATGGCAAAGTGCTGCGTGTCTACGCATAGTGTGCCCAATTGCTGAACTATTGTGTACAGTTAGTTGCCCTGCGCCCCTTATTTAGCGCAGGAGAGGTGTAATTTTTCAGAAATTCCTCGGTAATATACGGGCGATCGCAGCGCCGGGATCTGGTTGTTTTACCAAAGATTCTCCAATGAGTACAGCAGATGCACCTGCTGTAAGCACCAAACTCAAATCTTCTGGGTTGTGTAGTCCTGATTCGCTGACAACAAGGATGTTTTTCTCTTGCAATTGGCTACCTCTTGCAGCCAAAAGTTGGCAAGTGGTTTGCAGGTCAACAGAGAAATCTTCCAAATTGCGATTATTGATTCCTATCAAGGAAACCCCATCTAAGGCTAACACACGGTCAAGTTCTGCCAAACTATGGACTTCAATCAAGGCTGCCATTTTTAGATTGTTAGCAATTTTGAGGAAGTATTTCAAATCTTGATCGCTGAGAATAGCTGCAATCAACAAAATGGCATCTGCACCCTGAACTCGCGCCAAGTATATCTGGTAAGCATAAACGATAAATTCTTTGCACAGTATGGGCAAATCTACGGCTGCCCGAACCTTTGCTAAGTTATCAAAACTACCTTGAAAGAACTTGACATCCGTTAGCACAGAAAGACAACTAGCACCACCTTGCTGATAAGATTGGGCGATCGCAACTGGGTCAAAATCTTCTCGTAAAACGCCTTTGCTAGGTGAAGCTTTTTTGACTTCGGCAATCAATGCTGGATTAGTCTTACCTTGGCGCAAGGCGGCGACAAAATCACGGGTTGGCGGCGCAGTAAGTACTTGCTTCAGCAATTGCTGCAAAGGAACCTTTTCCCGCATTTGGTCATACTCTACTTCTTTCTGCCAGACAATTTCCTCCAAAATGTGCTTTGGCGCGGCATCAGGCACGACAGCCTGATAACGCAATATAGATACATCAATAGCTGGGTTAGGTGAACGGCGGCGAATTTGCATAATTAGTCATTAGTCATTAGTCATTGGTCATTGGTCATTGATCATTAGTCAGTGGTCATTTGTCCTTGTTTATTAGCAAAGGACAAATGACAAAGGACAAATGACTAAATGGCTCGTTTATAAGCTTCGTCCAGGACTTCTGAGAGTGTCGGGTGGGCGTGAACTAGATGTGCGAGGCTTTGGACAGTTTGACGGTTTGCGATCGCAGCTGATGCTTCATGAATTAAGTCTGAGGCGTGCAGTCCAAAAATGTGGACTCCTAAGACTTCTCCGGTATCTTTGCGATATATCACCTTGGCAATACCGTCGGCTTCATTTTCTGCCAACGCTTTGGAATTCCCTTTGAAGTAACTCCGACTTGTGGCAATTTCAAATCCTTCGGTTTGTCCCAACTCCTTAGCTGCGGTTTCTGTTAAGCCCACATAGCTGACTTCTGGGTGGGTAAATGCTGCTGCGGGGATGCTGCGATAGTCTACTATTCTTTCCCTCCCAACTATATTTTCTACCGCAATGATGCCTTGAGCAGAAGCCGCGTGTGCTAACATCATCTTCCCATTCGCGTCGCCAATTGCCCACAGATGCGGCACTACTTCGCCAGATGATAGAACGGCCATGCGATCGTCAACGGGGATAAAGTTCCGCCGATCAACTTCTACACCCACAGACTCTAAACCTAGATTTTTGGTCGCTGGGATGCGTCCCGTAGCCACCAAGCAAGCATCTACTTCGATGACATCTACATCTTCTTTGGTTTTGAAATCTGCTAACTCAATTACCACAGGTGAACCAGGAGTGACTTTTTTGGCGTATATCCCCACTTTCGTTTCAATATCGCGAGGAGTAATCAGCACCCGTTCAGCAAGTTTGGCAATATCGCGGTCAAATCCTGGCATTAACTGATCTAGGGCTTCAATCAAGGTGATTTCACAACCCAAAGCTGAGTAAATATCAGAAAATTCTAAGCCGATGTAACCACTACCAATAATCGCCACCCAATCTGGTAACGACTCTAACTTGACACCTTGATCGCTGGTAAAGACGGTTTTGCCGTCTACTTCAATTCCTGGAGGCACAAAAGGAATTGAACCGGGGGAAAGAATGATGTCTTTGGCTGTGATGGTTTTTTCACCACCGTCTCCGGTGACAGAGACTTTTTGTGCCCCAGCAATTTTTCCCCAACCC
The DNA here is from genome assembly GCF_001712795.1 of Nostoc sp. KVJ20. Classification (GTDB taxonomy): domain Bacteria; phylum Cyanobacteriota; class Cyanobacteriia; order Cyanobacteriales; family Nostocaceae; genus Nostoc. The sequence goes on along the minus strand of NZ_KV757652.1, from coordinate 868 downwards.
CTGATGATATCGACTCCTAGACGTTTGAGGCTGTTGGTTAAGTCGCCTTGAATTTTCGAGACGAGATTACCAGCATGGTTAGCGATCGCTTGGCGATCAAATTCCACGCTTCCAACTTGAATTCCCAACGACTTGAGGTGGTGGGCATCACGTAACTCCCGCACACGTCCAGATGCCGCCAGCAACGCTTTAGAAGGAATACAGCCCCGATTAACACAGGTTCCTCCCATATCAGCAGCTTCAATAATCGCTGTTTTCAGACCGCAACTCACGGCGTGTAAGGCTGCGCCATGTCCGCCTACACCAGCGCCGATAATTACTAAATCGTAATCAAATTCTTGACTCACGTTAGTTTCCCCGTGTGCTTCGCCTATTTATTCTCAACTTGACCGACAATCAGCGCAACCCCTTTAACAGTTATCAGTTATCAAGGAAGGCAGGAGGCAGAGGGCAGGAGGCAGGAGGTAGAAACTCTTTATATCTGATTTTGAGTCCTGCATTTTGTACCTTACTTATTTGCAAACTGCTGTATCAGTCAACACTGGAAACTGGTAACTGATTTAGATCCCCTACCATACGCCTGAATAACTATTTACTGATTTAACGTTCGGGTTTTGCTGACTTAGATTATGATTCAATCACTTCTGGCGAAAAGATGGATGTTTTCAGTAATTATAGTCAAATCTAGATACTTATTTTTTTAGACTCCAAAGGGACTGGGGACTGGGGACTAGGAAATAATATTCAAAATACGGCGTTGCTGAATCAAGGGATGATTCTTGTAGGGTGGGCGACACGAGTGCCCTGAAATACAAGGGACGGGCAAGATGCCACTGGTGTCAATTTAACGCGAAACCGCACGTCCGCC